>NZ_JBILJM010000053.1:0-7350 GCF_044377215.1 Aquirufa sp. | reverse complement strand
CGGCTCCTACTGTAATTGGGGTGCCATGACCACCACGTCCAACGTACGAAATGACTTACAGAAAGTAAACGTATATGATTATACGAAAATGGGTATGCGTGCAACTACGATCAAATCATTCGGCGTATACATGGGGGATTTTGTCACAACAGGTATTAGTACAAAATTCAATACAGGAACTGTCGTCAGCTGCCATTGCAATATTAGTGGACCCGACTTTCTTCCCAGATTTATTCCTGCATTTACGTGGGGTGAATTTCCTGCGGTGCAGACATACCGTTTAGAGGAGGCGAAGCGAAGTGCTCAGGCATGGATAAGTGCCAAAAATCAAGAAATTCCAGAAAATCTGGAATCGAACATGCACGCTATTTGGAAAGCGGAATCAAAAGACCGAAATTAGAGGATGCGTTTTCAGGATATTCCCGGACTTCATACGACCAAAAGACAATTAAGCCAAGCGGTGTTAACGCAACATATCGCACATGCCCAACTGTTTCATGGACCAAACGGGGGTGCGCAATTAGCCATGGCCTTGGCGTTTACTTCGTTTTTATTTTGCACCAGCAAACAAGGTGATGATGCATGCGGACAATGTCCTAGTTGCCAAAAAGTACATCGTGGTATCCACCCGGACCTTGTTTTTATGTTTCCAACGGTCACTACTAAAAAAGTGAAAGAAGCTGAATCTGATGTTTTTCTTCCCGAATGGCGGAAATTTCTATTGGATTCGCCTTACCGAACCTTACCCGACTGGCTTGCCGCCATGGGCGCAGAGGGCAACAAACAAGGTAATATTCCCGTTGAGGAAACCCGGAAATTAATCCCTAAAATCAGCCTTAAACCATTTGAAGCAGATTTTAAGGTCGTGCTCATTTGGAACCCCGAATCATTAAATTTATCCTCTGGAAACGCATTATTAAAAACACTAGAGGAACCGCCCAAATCCACCTTATTTTTGTTGGTCTGCGCTGATGCTCAAAAACTACTAACGACCATTCTTTCACGCACCCAACGCGTTTCGATTCAGGCCGTTGACGAAGCAGATTTGGTCACTTATTTAATTGAAAAAGAAGGTGTCGATACGGATCGTGCACAAAATTTAGCGTACAGCGCCGAAGGAAATATTGCCTGGGCATTGGATAAAGCAAAAACAGAAAATCTCAGTACATCTACCTGGTTTGCCGATTGGATGCGCGCCGTATACAGTAAAAATTTAAGCAAATTAGCTTCGCTTGCCGACCAATATGATGGTTTGCAAAAAGAAGAACAAAAAGGGCTACTCGAGTATGCATTACATATTTTCAGGCAGTGTTTGTATCAAATTGCGGATGCGCCTACCTTAATTAAGGCACTGGAAAAAGAACGAAGCTTTATTACCAATTTTTCAAAAATCTTAAACCGTGAGGCGATTGAACACATCAGTGAACAATTGTCTACTGCATATTATCATTTAGAAAGGAATGGTCGTGCGAAAATGATTCACCTCGATTTATCTTTGCAAATTATCCGAATTGCGAATGCAGCCAAAAAATAACATCCGTATCGGAACGCGAAATTCCGCGTTAGCCCTGTGGCAAGCAAACCACATTGGTCAGTTACTCGAAGCTGTAGGTATGACCTATGAACTTATCGCTATTCGCACCATTGGTGATAAAATTCTCGATCGCTCATTGGCTAAAATTGGCGCAAAAGGTGTATTTACAGAAGAATTAGAAACCATGTTACGAGCAGGGGAAATCGACATTGCGCAACATTCTGCCAAAGATCTTCCTTCCACATTAGCCGATGATCTTCCACTCATCGCATTCACGGAACGTGAGGCGGCACATGATGTGGTAATGAGTATGAACCCATCTATTCGCTTGGGGCAATTAGCCCCTTTGCGGATTGGAACTTCGTCTACGCGCCGACGGGCATTTTTGGCCCATCATTTTCCACAGCATGTAGCGGTAGAGATGCGTGGAAATTTACAAACGCGACTTGAAAAACTAAAAATTGGGGAATGTGATGCCATGTTACTTGCTTATGCCGGTGTACATCGGATGGATATGGAGGACTTCATTGTGGAACATTTGTCTTTGACAAATTTCGTTCCTGCTGTAGGTCAAGGAAGTGTTGCGATTCAGTGCTCAACTCAGCTTAATGCAGATACTCGCCATGCAATTCGCGAGGCATGTAACCATATGGACACGGAACGTTGCATTTTGGCAGAACGCAGTGTATTAGCTCAACTAGATGGAGGGTGCAGTGTTCCCGTTTATGGTCATGCCAAACTTGTTAATGGTCAAATTAAACTTCAAGCGGGTGTACTGAGCTTGTCCGGAGATCAGCAAATTGAGTCGGATGCTTCGGGGATAGACCCTGTGTCAACGGGAAATCAAGTAGCAAACGATTTAATTAACAAAGGAGCACAAACATTATTAAAAGAAATACGCGTACAATTAGCTTCTCAATCATGAAAAAAACGATTCTAATCACGGGTTCAAATGGTCTTTTGGGACAAAAACTTGTTGAATTGTTGGTTCAGCAACCTAATGTAAACTTACTGGCTACAGCAAAAGGCGAAAATCGACTACCCGATGCAACGGGGTATCGGTATGTTTCCCTCGATATTACGAATGCGGAAGAAATCAACGCCATATTTGAAAACTTTAAACCCAATGTGGTCATACATACGGCGGCGATGACGAATGTAGATACTTGCGAAACGGATCAAGAAGGCTGTGAGTTATTAAATGTAACCGCTGTAGCTTATTTAATTGAAGCTTGTCAAAAGCACGACACGTTTCTATGTCATTTGTCGACCGACTTTATTTTTGATGGAGCAGATGGGCCGTATACAGAGGAGGCAACACCTAATCCAATCTCCGTATATGGGGCGAGTAAATTGCGCGCAGAAAAATTAATTGAAGCCTCATCTATCCGTTGCGCGATTGCCCGTACCGTCTTGGTATTTGGAATTGTCGCAGATATGAGCCGTACCAATATCATTTTGTGGGTTAAAAAGTCATTAGAAGAGGGGAAACAAATTAATGTAGTGACAGATCAATTTCGCACACCTACCCTGGCTGAAGATCTCGCGATGGGGTGTTGGCTCATCGCCCAAAAAGAAGCACAAGGAATATTTAACATCTCAGGCTCTGACTTTTTAACACCGTATGAGATGGCAATTAAAACGGCCCACTTTTATGGACTGCCTACTGACTTAATCCAACAAGCTGATTCGTCTACCTTTTCACAACCGGCGAAACGCCCACCGAGAACTGGTTTTATCCTTGATAAGGCAAAACGGGAATTGGGTTACCGACCACGCACTTTTGATGAGGGGATTGCATTGATGTCGCAACAAATCACCAAATAGTTTATTCGATGCTGCTTGGCACTTGGGTAGCAACTTCTTTATTTTCTTCTTGCAAGGTTTCCCAAAGAAGGTCTTTTAGCTCTTGAATTCCTGTTTGTGTAATGGAAGAAATAAATACCAATGGAAGATCTTTAGGCAGACTTTCGCGCATTTCAGGCTCCATTTCAGGAATAGATAAATCCATCTTAGAAACAACTAAAACGCGGCGTTTATGTAATAATTCGGGATTGAATTTAGTTAATTCGCCAACAAGAATTTCGTATTCTTTTCCCCAGTTCGCTGCGTCTGATGGAATCAGAAAACATAGGATAGAGTTACGCTCAATATGGCGTAAAAAACGCAATCCAAGGCCTTTCCCTTCAGCAGCACCTTCGATAATACCGGGAATATCGGCGACAACAAATGATTTGTAATCACGGTACGCAACCACACCTAAATTGGGTACTAGGGTGGTAAATGGATAATCAGCAATTTCTGGTTTTGCTGACGAAAGGACAGAAAGTAAGGTTGATTTTCCAGCATTAGGAAAGCCAACTAATCCAACGTCTGCTAAAACTTTCAATTCCATAACCACCCAGCGATCTAGTCCTGCTTCGCCTGGTTGTGCATGGCGCGGAGACTGATTGGTAGATGATTTAAAATGCGTATTTCCTAAACCTCCACGTCCGCCGGCCAACAATAATACTTTTTGACCTTCTTCGGTTACTTCAGCAAGAAACTCGTTTGTTTCTGCATCTTTAACAATGGTACCTAAGGGCACCTCAACAAAAATATCTTCTCCTTCAAGGCCTGAACGACGACCACCTTCGCCACCTTTACCATTATCGGCAATGACATGTTTTTGAAATTTCAGATGCAGTAAGGTCCAATGTTGGGAATTGCCAACTATATAAACGTGACCACCACGACCGCCATCGCCTCCGTCTGGCCCACCTTTGGGCACGTGCTTTTCACGACGAAAATGGGATGAGCCACTTCCTCCGCGTCCAGAACGCAGGTTTATTTTGACGTAATCGATGAAATTTGAAGTCATTAGTTAGTTGTTAGTCAGTAGTCAGTAATCAGTGGTCAGTTAGTCCGAAGTGAATGAGTCCGCAGGTATGCTCTATAATCTCTTCACTCTACTCTTTACTTTTTACTTTCAATAATGGAAAGAATCTGCCCAAAAATCACCTCAATCTCACCTACCCCATTAATACCCGTAAATTTCCCTTGGTTGGCATAATAGCCAGCAACAGGGGCAGTTTTTTCCATATATTCTTGCACCCGCTTGCGAATTAATGATTCGTTTTGATCATCTGGTCTACCAGATGATTTACCACGTTCTAAAAGTCTTTGGGTTAATTCCTCCTCAGCAACCTCTAACGCGATCATTTGCGTGATGTTCAACGAGTGGCTCGCCAAAAGCGAATCTAGCGCTTCCGCCTGCGCGACTGTACGCGGAAAACCGTCGAATATAAATCCAGCAGCAGCCTTATTCTCGTTCAATTTATTTTCGATCATGCCGATAACAACAGCGTCAGGAACCAAAATACCTTGATCCATTAGTTTTTTAGCTTCTAATCCTAATGTGGTGCCAGCAGAAATCTCTGCGCGCAACAAATCACCTGTGGATAGGTGTATTAAACCGTATTTTTCAATGATTTTGGCCGATTGAGTTCCTTTGCCTGCCCCTGGAGGCCCGAATAAAACTAAATTTAACATAAAAAATGCGCGGAAAATTCCTTTGATTAAGTGAAAAAATCGTAGAACCACAAAGGTAAACAAAGGATTCAGATTATACTATTTATCAGGAAACCGAAAACAATAAGATTATCAATTGATTACGTGTTTATTATTTATATAAATAAAATTTATCAAAATAATTATATAAAACATTTTGCATTAACTAATTTATTATTTTACTTTGACTTCTTAATACGTCGGCACATTAGGCTAATTGGTCGGCAAACACTTAAACTAACATAATTTATGAAAAACAATTTCTACCTAAGCCGAGTGGTCTTTGCGATGGTGTTGATGTTATCCGTAACATGGACAGCATTAGCTCAAGACCGAAAAATTACGGGTTCAGTCCAAGACGCCAAAGGCGGGGGAATTCCCGGAGTATCTGTTGCAGTCAAAGGTACGACGACTGGAACAACAACGGACGTAAATGGAGCCTACTCCATTTCAGTTAAGACAAATAATGCGGAACTCGTATTTAGTTCGGTAGGATTTGTGACGAAAACATCATCTGTAGCGAATCGTTCAACTTTGAACATTGTCTTGGATGAAGATGTAAGCCAATTAAGTGAAGTAGTTGTTACTGGTTACACCTCCCAACGTAAAAAAGATATTACGGGAGCGGTAGCGGTAGTAAGTGCCAAAGAATTATTAGCGGTACCAGCAGCATCCGTAACGCAAATGTTACAAGGACGTGCAGCGGGTGTTACCGTTGGTAATGACAACTCCCCTGGTGGAGGAACGATGGTACGTGTTCGTGGATTTGGATCTACAAACAACAACTCACCATTATATGTAATTGATGGCGTACCTACACAAGGTACACTAAACCAAATCAACCCAAATGATATTGAGTCAATGCAGGTATTGAAAGATGCATCTGCGGCTTCTATCTACGGAGCACGTGCTGCGAATGGTGTTGTTATCATCACAACAAAACGTGGTGGAGAAGGTGAGCCAAAAATTAATTTTGACATGTACACGGGTACTCAGCAAGTGGGCAAGCTTTTGAATTTAATGAATACGAAAGAATTAGGTCAATATTTCTACGAGTCATCAATTGGCGCAGGCAGACCAGCAGGTTTTTCTCCTTCTGCTCAATACCGATTTGCACCAGATGGAACGCAAACGATCGCGGATTACATTTATCCGAACGTGTACGGAGCATTGCCAGCTAACTTTACGTATACAAATGACATCGCTAACCCAGAATTGGGAAAAACTGCTTGGAACATTACGAAAGCCAACAAAGAAGGTACGGATTGGCAGCGTGAAATCTTTGGCCCTGCTAAAATTTCTAACTATCAGTTAGGAGCAACAGGAGGATCAAAGTATGGTAAGTATGCAATTTCTGCTAGTTATTTCGACCAAGAAGGTATCTTGAAATATACAGGATACAAGCGTTACTCAGTTCGTGCGAATACAGAATTCAAAAAAGGAGCTATCACGTTTGGTGAGAACTTTACGGTTTCATACGACGAGCGTCAAGGTGTACCTAGTGGAAACAATAGTGAATCGAATCCAATCATGTTTGCTATTCGTATTCAGCCTATTATCCCCGTTTTTGATATTACAGGAGGTCCAGTAGCATTAGGAGGAACAAATACTTCATTTTTAAATGGTTTTGCTGGTCCACGTGGTTCAAACTTAGGAAATGCACCTAATCCATTGGCTCGCCAGTATAGAGAAAAAGATAACCCTGTTACAGCGACACATATCTTTGGTAATGTATTTGCTGAAGTAGAAATCATTAAAGATTTGAAAGCGCGTACAAGTTTAGGTTTTGAATACAATAACTTTAATAGATCGGAGTTTTATAATCGTGATATTGAAGCTGCCGAAGCGCGAAATGTGAGCAGCTTAACGGTTAGCAATAACTTTGACCGTGCAATTACTTTTTATAATACCTTGAATTATGCAAAAACAATAGGAGATCATAATTTTAATGTATTAGTAGGTACGGAAGCTGTGTCAACTTATGGAGTTGGCTTTGGAGCGCAGCGAAGTGGTTTTGCTTTTGATGATTTTACTTATCGTTACCTAAACAATGGATCTGCCGCAGGTCTAGCTAATGCGGGTGCAGGTGCCACGATTACGGCTTTGTTTTCTCAGTTTGGAAAAGCAAATTATTCATACAAAGAATTCTTATTAGCGGATTTTACGATACGTAGAGACGGATCATCTCGTTTCTCTCCAGCTTATCGTTATGGTGTATTCCCTGCATTCTCTGTGGGAGCTCGTCTTTCTGAATTACCCTTGTTGAA
>NZ_JBILJM010000004.1:0-113574 GCF_044377215.1 Aquirufa sp. | reverse complement strand
CAAAAGGCAATATTGTTGGCAAAGTTCCCCGCGGAACTGGCATGTTAATTCTTGCGACGAGCAACGTGGACATTTTCGACAATAAAATCTTAAATCATCGCACTGTCGGCGTAGGTATCATTTCTTATTTCATGGCAGAAATAGCCATTAAAGATAAAGAATATGACCCCTACCCGACCGCCATTTCGGTATACAAAAACACCTTTGAGCGTAGGCTTGGACGCGTTCCGTTAGAGGGACGCTTTGCACAGATCTACCGATTCAAACTACGTTTTGGTCGTGATGTACCACATATCGTTTATGATGGCGTATTGGATTCAACGCGCTGTGGAAGTGATGGGCAATATTTACCTCAGCATCGGATTTGCGTGCATCAAAATTTAAACCAATCTGTGGCTAATATGGATGCGGAACATGATTTTAAGAACGTGCGTCGCAATCCCAAGGAGCTTGATTGTGTACAGGAATATGTCAAATCGAATCAATTTTAGCGATGCGATACCTAGGATTTATCTTGTTATTGGGCTTATTTTCTTATCAACCGGGGCCGAAATTTCCGAGTAAATTATCGGATTATGGCTTGTTTGAAGGGGAATTGAAAAATCAATTCCCCCATTCCGGTGTGACTCCCTATGAGTTAATATCTCCTTTATTTTCAGATTACGCACATAAATTACGTTTTATACAATTGCCATCGGGCAAATCTGTGGCTTACAATCCCGATTCGGTATTCCAATTTCCAGTAGGTACCCGTATTGCTAAAACCTTTTATTTTCCCATGGATGAGCGCAAACCTAATGGCAGTCGGCGCCTCATGGAAACACGTATCCTCAGCCATGAACCAACGGGCTGGGTGGCCTTACCTTATATTTGGAATGAGGAGCAAACGGAGGCGTATTTAGAGGTGGCTGGAGGAACAAGTTTGGTGGAGTTTAAGAACCAACAAGGCAAAAAGCAGCAGGTGAATTATGTTGTACCCAATGTTAATCAATGTAAGGGATGTCACGAGCGCGATGGCACGATGACTCCGATAGGTCCTTCAGCGCGGCAGATGAATGCATCGATGCAGTATGCGCACGGGAATGAAAACCAATTGGACTATTGGAGTCGGACGAATCAAATGCGTGACGTTGCAACATCCCGTCCACAATTTGTTTCGTATATAGACGAAAGTGCATCATTAAATGAACGCGTTAAAGCTTATTTAGATATCAATTGTGCGCATTGCCACAACCCGAAAGGGCCTGCAAAAAGCTCTGGCTTATTTCTTGATTACCGCTATTATGGCACAACGGCATATGGGATGATGAAATCACCTGTGGCGGCGGGCCGGGGTTCGGGTGGATTACAATATGATATTGTTGCAGGAAAACCTGCCGAAAGCATTCTACATTACCGCATGAATTCACATGATCCGGGCGTCATGATGCCGGAACTCGGTCGGTCTATTATACATCAAGAGGGCGTCGCGCTCATCCGTGAGTGGATTAAATCATTAAACTAATAATCTTTCGATTAGTCATTTATTGAATAGGAAACGGGATTTTATCGTGGGAAATTTGATTTATCAAACCTAGCCCGGATAATGAGAAAGAATACCAAAATTGAGAATCAGCTCCTAGAAATGATTCAGCCTCGAATACAGCTGATTGAAAACAAATTTTCAAATGGAGAAGCGTTGTCAGATCAAGATGTCAATACACTTTTATTGAAATCAGCATTCAATCACATCAATCATTTCGAAATGCGATTGGATGAGTTGGCCGCGGATGTAGCACAGCTACGATTAGACTTTTCTGAACTTGAGGTAAAATTCCATCATCTTGAAAGTAGATTCTATGCCCTTGAAGGCAAATTTCATGCACTTGAAGGTAAGTTTCAAACGCTCGAAGCGAGATTCGAAACCTTAGAGGCGAGATTCATTTCTTTTGAGTCAAGAATGGAGGCCACCATTGAAAAGACAATGAAATCAAACATAAAATGGACACTCGGCTTGATGACCTTTTGCCTCACGCTATTTAAAATCATTGATTTAGTCGTCCAAAACTAAAAAGGGCTGATTCCTCAGCCCCTTCGATCTATTTTCCTAAAACAATATTGACAATCCGTTTCGGTACAACAATCACCTTGGATGGGGCTTTCCCATCCAAATGTTTCTGGACTTGCTCATTAGCCAGCACCGCCGCCTCCACTTCCGCAGGACTTGCTGTGGCTGAAAAGGCTAAGGTCAACTTCACCTTACCATTGAATGAAATGGGATAATTAAATTCGTTTTCCACCAAGAACTCCGGATTAAATACAGGGAATTTGGCGTGGGAAATACTACCAGCCTCTTCGCCTAAGGCCAACCATAATTCTTCTGCCACATGTGGTGCATAAGGGGAAAGCAATAAGACTAGTTCACGAAGAACCGATTTCTTATGACATTTCAATTGGCCTAAATCATTCACACAAATCATCAAAGTTGAAACGACCGTATTAAATGAATAACGCTCCAAATCATCTTGCACCTTACGAATTGCCGTATGCAATACTTTTAATTCTTCAGGCGTTGCAGGTGAATCCACCAAAACCGATTTTTGAGCCTGCTCATCAAAGAATAAACGCCATACCTTGCGTAAGAAGTTATGTGATCCTGAAATCGAATTCGTATTCCAAGGCTTGAATTGCTCCAATGGCCCCAAAAACATCTCATATACACGTAAGGTATCCGCACCGTATTTGGCAATTAAATCATCCGGATTAACCACGTTAAATTTCGATTTGGACATTTTCTCGACTTCCCAACCGCAGATATATTTGCCATCCTCCAAGATAAATTGCGCATCTGAAGGAACATCATTTCGAGAACGCTTAAATTCTTCTACGTCTAATATGTCATTCTCCACAATATTCACATCCACGTGCAACGCAGCTACATCATATTGATCTTTCAAACCATGAGAAACAAAAGTCACCTTATCTGAATTTTTCAAACGATAAACGAAATTTGACCGACCTTGAATCATTCCTTGGTTGATCAATTTCTTGGCAAATTCTTCCTCAGCTACATAGCCTAAATCCTTCAAGAACTTATTCCAAAAACGAGAATATAACAAGTGTCCGGTCGCATGTTCTGAACCACCGATATATAAATCGACGGCTTTCCAGTAATTGACAGCATCTTTAGAGGCAAACTCAGAACCATTCTGAGCATCCATGTAGCGATACCAGTACCAAGAAGATCCTGCCCAACCTGGCATTGTCGACCACTCGTAATCATACTGACCTTGGTATTTCCATGAATCCGCAGCTCGCCCTAAAGGTGGCTCCCCTGTTTCTGTAGGTAAATACGTGTCGATTTTAGGCAATTCCAAAGGCAACTCAGATTCCTGAATCAAATAAGGTAATAGTTGGCCAGTAGCAGTAGGCTTGAAATAAACCGGCACCGGCTCTCCCCAATACCGTTGGCGTGAAAATACCGCATTGCGCATCCGATACTGCACTTTTCCCTTTCCAATTCCTCGTTCCTCCAACCACTGAATTAATGTATCCGTAGCCTCTTTATACCCCATGCCATTAATAATACCCGAGTTAATGTATTTTCCCTCTTTGGTATTATCAGCCTGCTTATCTATATCTTTTTGTCCATCCAAAATAGTTGGAATAGGCAAATCAAAATGTTTGGCAAAATTCCAATCACGTTGATCACCTGAAGGCACACCCATAACCGCACCCGTTCCATAACCCGCCAATACATAATCAGCCAAGAACAATGGCACGCGCTCATTATTTAATGGGTTAATCACATACGATCCCGTGAATACACCAGAAACTGTTTTAACCTCCGAAACACGATCTAATTCAGAACGTGACTTTGTCCAGGTAATGTAAGCATCCACATCAGCTTGTTGGCCTGGCTTCGTTAATTCCGCCACCCACTCATGCTCTGGTGCCAAAACCATAAATGAAACCCCGTAAATGGTATCTACACGTGTTGTAAAAACTTTGATTTTCTTATCTGAAATACCTTCAATCGCAAATTCAACATCCGTACCAATCGACTTTCCTATCCAGTTACGCTGTTGTTCTTTCAATGAATCCGACCAATCTACCTCCTCCAAGCCACGTAATAAACGATCCGCATATGCTGTAATGCGCATGGACCATTGACGCATTTTTTTCTGCTCAACAGGATATCCTCCACGCTCAGAAAGGCCATCTTTCACTTCATCATTCGCTAAAACTGTACCTAATTGTGGACACCAGTTGACAACCGAATCATCCAAATAAGCCAAACGAAAATTCAATAAATAGGCATACTGCTCATCCTCACCCATTGCATTCCAAACCTCAGCTGAAATACGCTCAACATCATCTTCGCAAACTGCTTTCAGGCCAACAGAACCTTTAACATTCAAAATGTCCTTTAAGGATTCAATCGACTCCGCTTTATCCGACTCTTGATTATACCAAGAATTGAATAATTGCATAAATATCCATTGCGTCCATTTATAGTAAGAAGCATCAGATGTACGCACCTCTCGTGACCAATCGAATGAAAAACCCATGTTTTTCAATTGCTCAATATAACGCGTAATGTTTTGTTCAGTTGTTATCGCGGGATGCTGGCCTGTTTGGATTGCATATTGCTCCGCAGGTAAACCAAAGGAATCAAATCCCATCGGGTGCAACACTTCATACCCTTTCAAACGCTTATAACGCGCCATGATATCTGATGCAATGTACCCGAGTGGATGGCCAACATGCAATCCAGCACCCGAAGGATAAGGAAACATGTCTAGCACATAATACTTAGGTTTATTGGGATTTACTTGTGCTTTGAATGTTTGGTTTTGCTCCCAAAATCCTTGCCAAGCTTTTTCGATGTCACGAAATTGATACTCTGAACGCATATAACTATTTGTTTTTCAAAAGGGCATGCAATTTACGGGAATTTTTGTGAAAAATATTTACTCTACTTTATTGGTAGATTAAATAAAGTCTATTAGTTTTGTAGGATAATCATTTAACCGTATGTCATTACAAACTGACTCCACGCCCAACAAGCCAAAATTTCCTAGTTTATTAAAAGCGATAAACATCATTTGGAAACGAGAACGTAGCCTTACGGAAGTAATCATTCACATTAGCAATGCCTTAGCCCTCATGATTGTAGGGCATTTAATTTTCAGTTACCTAACTGCCGAAAACGTAATTGCCGTATTTAGCACTGTCAATTCAGAAATTTTATACTACATCTTAGGTGGATTCATTGCTCAAATGATTGATGGCGCCTTGGGAATGGCTTATGGCGTGACTGCAACCACATTCTTAATGTCGGTGGGTATTACCCCCGCCGCTGCTTCAGCCAGTGTGCATGCATCTGAAGTATTTACTTCGGGCGTTTCAGGCTATATGCATTTGAAATTCGGCAACGTAAATTCGAAACTTTTCAGGACGCTCGTGATACCCGGCATAATAGGCGCAATTTTAGGCGCATACGTCCTTTCGTCCTTAGAAGATTATTCAGGATACATTAAACCGATCGTATCCATTTATACCTTATTTTTAGGAGCGATTATCATCCGGAAAGCATTGGTTAAACGACAAGAAAAACGTCAACTAAAACGTGTGGGATGGTTAGCACTTTTCGGGGGTTACCTAGACTCAATCGGCGGAGGTGGCTGGGGACCAATCGTTTCCTCCACATTAATTGCATCGGGACGTCATCCAAAATATACGATTGGTAGCGTTAATTTGACCGAATTTTTCGTTTCACTAGCCTCATCACTAACCTTTTTCACGGTCATTGGTCTCGGCTACTGGCAAGTAATTGCTGGATTAATTCTAGGTGGAGTTGTTGCTGCACCCATTGCAGCCCGATTAGCCAACAAACTTCCCGTAAAAAGCATGATGATATTAGTTGGCATCGTCATTATCGTCGTCAGCCTGCGTCAAATTGTCTTAGGTGCAGGAAAGTTTTTCTAATTCAGCACAAACTTTTGCGTTTCTGTTTGGCCAGTATCTGAAACAAATCGGAGTAAATAAACACCTCTACTAAGCCCTTTGGTGTCAAATCGAATTACTTCACTCGGCTTGGTATTTCGTTGCTCAATAATTTTTCCCGTCATATCAACCCAATGTATTGTACCTGCCACATTGGAGAGAACATAGCTAAAATCCTCGGCCGGATTAGGCCAAATTTGAAAAATAGATGTCTTCAGATTATCCCAAACAGGTGAACTTGATTGATTATCATAGATGAGGACACCGCCAGCACCGGTACCAAAAATCAAATCTTTCTTACCGTCGGAATTATAATCTTCACACAAAATTCGCGCATTGCGACCTACTGATATCCCTGCAAAATCCTGTGTTTTCCAAACTAATTCATTTTTCACGGTATCAAAATTTCCTATGTGCACTGCCCCATCTTGATCTAGTCCTATAAATTCAATTGAACCATCACCATCCAAATCAGCCATCGAAAAACTGCGTAAACGCCAATCCGTTAGCGCACCTAACTTCCCCCAATCCGAATTTCCATTGGTTCTAACTTTGCCCGCTCGATTAACAATGAGCAAATCAATCTGGGAATCCTGATTCCAATCCGTAAAAATAGGCACCTCATTGAATCCCAACTCAGGAATATCTACCGCCTTTAAACCCGACTTGAATAAGACAAAAACACGTGGTCCTAGACTTGTTTGACCCGATAGAATTAAATCTTTAGTTCCATCATAATTATAATCAATGGTTTGCAGCATTAAATTGGTTGCATTTAACTGATCTTTTAACTTCAAATAATCCGAAGTAATAAATACAAATACGCCAGCCTTATTCTCAAAAAAACTAATGGAAGCTTTCACCTCGTTTCCTTCCCTAATTCCAGCATTAGCAACTAGTAAATCCAAATCGCCGTCTTGATCAGCATCCCAAAAACATGGGCTCGCCTGCTCCCCTACATCAATCATCTCAGCTTGTAAAAAAGTCTTTGCTGATGCCACCCAGGTACCATTAACATTCGAAAAAAGAACATTTGACTGCTGGAAGTCCTGCATATATCCATTGTTGTCCGTTGAAAACAAGGAAGCGATCAGTTCAGGTTGGGCATCACCCGTCACATCTATCACGGATGCGTGTAGAAATGTCCCAAGATTTACTGAATTAGGAAATCCAACGGTAAATTTGGTAAACTTGGGGGAGTTTCGAGTCCCCTCATTTGTTAGATAAATAAGATCTCGACAGCCAATATGCCCATAAACCAAATCAGGAATTCCATTGCGAAATAGCACACTGAGCGAATTACCCGCATGAAAGGTTCGGTTGGGCTGTTGGACAGACTCCAAGGCAATATCCGCAGAACATGGCGTTCCTAAAACAATATCTCCACATGAACGAACGACAAAGTCACCCCAACAATCCCCAATTTTCTTAAAATCTAGAACCTTACCTGATTGTTTAGACTGGTTTTGGTGAAACTCCACATAGTGTCCACTGGGGTCAAATGCGAGTACATCCACATCCCCATCGCCATCGATATCAGCAATGGCTGGAATATCCACATTGGAAACATAGAGATTTATCCGACCAGAAAAACCTTCCGTATATAGTGGATTTGCAATCGATTCAAATGAAAGATTACCACGCGTACTGGTATTTCTAAATACTTGAATACCTGCAGGTGCGGCACAAAACAAATCTTTTCTACCATCATTGTCGTAATCAACAAAACGCATCCAATGGGTGAATTTAGGCAACTGACTCGACAAAACTGGATCATACACAAAGCCTGATTGTTGGTTCACAAAAACAGCCCGCTGCTCCGTGGTACGATCAAAAGTAACGATATCTTCCCGACCATCTAGAGTCAAATCGACCGATTCAAACTGGGTCGCATTCATGCCTCCTGCTAGCGCATTCAACAAATTTTGGCCTGATTTCTGAACAGCTAACCGTGAATTTTGCGTCAATTTGATCCCTTGCCCCATGAATTGCAGAGGAATCAGCGCTAAATAAAGGATTAAAAGATTTTTCATTCGATATTTGTAGTCGCAATATGCAAAATGGCAGACGATTATCCATATGAAGATATCAAACTCATCTTTATTAGCACATTTCCAATCCGCGACCGGCGTTTGTACGGATACCCGGAAAATACAAAAAGGAAATATGTTTTTTGCCTTAAAAGGGCCAAATTTCAATGCCAATGCATTAGCAGAAGAAGCCTTAGCCAAAGGAGCATCTTGCGCGGTCATTGACGACGCAGCCTATGAAACAGGAGCAAACACACTACTCGTTTCAGATGGACTCAAGGCTCTTCAAGATTTAGCCACAGCCTATCGAAATACTTTATCCATACCGATTATTGGCCTGACAGGATCCAATGGAAAAACAACCACGAAGGAATTGATTTTCTCTGTATTATCTCAACAATTCCATTGCTTCGCCACATCAGGTAATTTGAATAATCACATTGGGGTACCACTTTCCATCCTTTCCATTTTACCTACACATGAAATCGCAGTCATTGAAATGGGTGCAAATAAGCAAGGAGATATCAAAGAACTTGTGGATATAGCTCAACCTACACATAGCTTAATAACCAATATAGGTAAAGCGCATTTAGAGGGGTTCGGCGGTGAAGCAGGTGTCATTAAAGGCAAGGGGGAATTATTTGACTATGTCTCCGCACATGGTGGAATCGTCTTTTTACCCAAAGAAAAAAACATCGTACATCAAATGTCTGAAGAGCGCCAAATCACGGAAGTGGTTTTAGCCAATTCAGCGATGCCCACTGATTTACTTGAAGCGAAACCTTATATTCGATTTTCATGTGCAGACAAAACAGTTGTTCAGTCACACTTACCAGGTATATACAACTTTGAAAATATTCAAATGGCTATCGCGGTGGGCAAGTTTTTTAATTTATCCGACGCGCAATGTCGGGAGGGTATAGAGACTTACCAGCCAACAAATCATCGATCTCAGTACATTAAAATTGGATCTAACCAAGTTTTAATGGATGCATACAATGCGAATCCATCCTCGATGCAAGCAGCAATCAGTCATTTTGCGGAAACAGATAACGAACCCAAAATTCTGATTTTAGGAGACATGTTTGAATTAGGTGATTTATCCGCAGTTGAACATAAGGCTCTTGGTAAACTAATTGCCTCTTTTTCATTTGAAAAAGTTCTTTTAATCGGCGAGCATATGCAACACGCCCTAACTCATTTACCCAAAGCATTTTACTTTCCTGATAAATTTGGACTTCATAACTGGTTACAAGATCAACCAATTAAATCAAGTTTCTTATTAGTCAAGGGCTCACGTGGAATTCAGTTGGAAAGTGTATTGCCTTTTTTAGCCAATGAGTAACCAATAGATAAGAATTCGCCCTTACGGCAAACAAAAATTTGTTGGTCTACAAGAAAGAAGTAAATTTGCACTTTAATAAGATTTCGAAATATAATTCTACACATAATGGCATCACAAGCTGGTACGTATGTACCGTTCAAAGTAAAAGACATTGCATTGGCCGATTGGGGTCGTAAAGAAATTCAACTAGCGGAAGCAGAGATGCCAGGCTTAATGGCATTGCGTGCAGAATTCGGCGCAGCACAACCTTTGAAGGGAGCGCGTATCGCAGGATGTTTGCACATGACAATCCAAACAGCCGTTTTGATTGAGACATTAACAGCCTTAGGAGCAGAAGTTACTTGGTCATCATGTAACATTTTCTCTACACAAGATCACGCTGCTGCTGCGATTGCAGCAGCAGGAATTCCAGTTTATGCTTGGAAGGGCATGAACGAAGAAGAATTCAACTGGTGTATCGAGCAAACGTTATTTTTTGGTGAAGGAAAGCAACCATTGAACATGATATTGGATGATGGTGGTGACTTAACGAATATGGTTTTTGACGAATATCCTGAGTTAATCGAAGGCATCAAAGGCTTATCAGAAGAAACTACGACTGGTGTTCACCGTCTATATGAGCGTATGAAAAATGGCACTTTATTCTTGCCAGCAATCAACGTAAACGACTCAGTTACGAAGTCGAAATTCGATAACAAATATGGTTGCAAAGAGTCATTAGTTGATGCGATCCGTCGCGCCACCGACTTAATGTTGGCAGGCAAAGTAGCCGTAGTAGCAGGTTATGGTGATGTAGGAAAAGGTTCTGCAGATTCATTACGTGGTGCGGGCTGCCGTGTTTTAGTAACTGAAATCGATCCTATTTGTGCATTACAAGCAGCGATGGATGGTTACGAAGTAGTTCCAATGGACGAAGCAGCAACACGCGCAAACATCTTTGTTACAGCGACTGGTAACGTGAAGATCATCCGTGATCGACACTTCAAAGCGATGAAAGACAAAGCGATCGTTTGTAACATCGGTCACTTCGATAACGAAATCGACATGGAGTGGTTGAATGGAAATTACGGTTCTACTAAAGACCAAATCAAACCACAAGTGGATATGTACACGATCGATGGCAAAAACGTAATCGTTTTAGCTGAAGGCCGTTTGGTTAACTTAGGTTGCGCGATGGGTCACCCATCTTTCGTGATGTCGAACTCATTCTGTAATCAAACATTGGCTCAATTGGAGCTTTGGGCAAATGCAAAAAATTACGAGAACAAAGTATATATCTTACCTAAACATTTAGATGAGAAAGTAGCTTTCTTGCACTTAGCGCACATCGGTGCTAAATTAGAGAAACTAGAGAAAGAGCAGGCTGATTATATTGGTGTTCCTCAAGCGGGACCATACAAGCCTGAACACTACCGTTACTAGAAATAAGGTTTACTTAACTTGAAAAGCTGCACCGAAAGTGCAGCTTTTTTTATGCAAATTTTGCTAAAATAAATCGGCGAAAAGCCCTAAATTTGCCTCAAATTAAGAAAGAAAAAGATATGAAATTTGGTGTAATTGTATTCCCGGGTTCAAATTGTGACGATGATACCGTAGGTGTTATTCAAAGCTTAGGTCATGAAGCTATTAAATTATGGCATAAAGACACGGATTTACAAGGTTGTGATTTCATTATCGTTCCGGGCGGTTTTTCTTATGGCGACTACTTACGTTCTGGTGCCATTGCGCGTTTTTCACCCATTATGGAACATGTCATCGAGTTTGCAAATAACGGAGGCTATTTAATGGGGATTTGCAATGGATTCCAAGTCTTAGTAGAAGCGCACTTATTACCTGGTGTTTTATTGCGTAACAATTCACAGAAATTCATCTCGAAGAATATTTACCTAAAAGCGGCCACAAACAACGCCCTTTTAACCCAAGAATTAGATCTAAAAAAAGCCTATAAAATACCAATTGCGCACGCAGAAGGCCGCTATTTTGCTGATGACACTACCTTAGCTTCCTTGCAGGCAAATGATCAAATATTGTTTTACTATTGCGATGAGGTAGGCCAAGTGACTGATGCCGCTAACCCAAATGGCAGCTTATTAAACATTGCTGGAATTTGTAATGAAGGACGGAATGTATTTGGATTAATGCCACACCCAGAACGCGCAGCTGATCCAGATTTGAATAACACGGATGGCTTGGAAATCATGAAGCAATTGGTGCTTCAATTGGTTTAATTGTATAGACGCGATACCCTCGCGTCTATACATGTATTTTCTAACGTAAATCATTAATCTCTACCCCTGGAAATGCCTTTTTACTAAACGTAAAATAAGCATCATCTACACCCGCTTTTGGATTTAATTTAGTCACCTTGAATACTTGTTTTTTACCTGCCTTATTTACAATCGTCCATTCTTTGACGGTGTAATCCGCGGTGTTTATCTTGAGCGTAATCTGTTTGACTTGAGTCGATTTAGCACCGGGTGCCATGTCTACCGTCGCGATACCGCCAACTTGGGACACTAATTTAAACTTGTAGCCTTTCTTATCAAATGTGTAAATTTTTGCAGGATTTAAGTCTCCATCAGCAGGATCAAAAGAAGAGATATTCACTTCATTAATTTCCTTGATGTAGGTAGCAACTTCCTTACCATTATTAAAGATCTCCTGCCCCGCCGTCTTCAAACGAAACTTTGTCCCCTTAACTGTAATCGATCCAGTCATGTTTGCACTACCGTCTGTTTGATAACTAAAATTAGCCGAGAACGAACCCATTCCCTTGTATTTCTGCTGCATCTTGTCAATCAAACTAACCGCAGAATTCGATTGCCCAAAGGCCGTTAAACTAAGTAAAACGAATACAATTACCTGTTTCATATTTATAAATTTTTCAAAATTTCTTCCAATTCAGTTTCGGACTTGACTAATACCTCACGTGCTTTAGACCCCCCAAATGAACCAACAATACCAGCGATCTCTAACTGATCGATTAATCGTCCAGCCCGGTTATATCCCAATTTCAACTTGCGTTGAATCAGCGAAGTACTCCCCTGCTGATGCATTACCACCAAACGTGCTGCCTCATCAAAATAAGCATCGCGATCTCCTAAATCGATATCCCCACGATCTTGACCTCCCATCTCATCGGAGTCTGGTTCTGGCAACAAATAAGCCGTCGTATAGCCTTGTTGGTTCCCAATAAAATCACAAATCTCTTCTACCTCAGGTGTATCCACAAACGCGCATTGCAAACGGATTACTTCCGAACCCATCGATAATAGCATGTCTCCCATGCCAACCAATTGATCCGCACCACCTGCATCCAAAATCGTACGCGAGTCTATTTTAGACATAACTTTAAACGATAAACGCGCTGGAAAGTTTGCCTTGATGGTACCGGTAATGACATTGACGGAAGGACGTTGCGTGGCAACCACTAAGTGAATACCAATCGCACGAGCCAACTGCGCCAAACGGGCAATTGGATGCTCTACTTCTTTTCCGGCGGTCAACATCAAGTCGGCCAACTCATCAATCACCAACACGATATAAGGCATGAAATCATGCTCATTCGGATTCAACCGACGATTAATGAATTTTTGATTATACTCTTTGATATTCCGACAACCCGCTATTTTCAACTTGTCATAACGCATGTCCATCTCCTTACAAAGGGAATTCAAGGTGGCAACAACCTTTTTTGTATCGGTAATAATGGCCTCCGCTGAATCTGGCAAACATGCTAAAAAGTGGCGTTCCAATTTATTAAATAAAGAAAGCTCCACCTTTTTAGGATCCACCAACACAAACTTCAACGTTGCTGGGTGCTTCTTGTAAATTAACGAAGTCAGTAACATGTTTAGGCCCACCGACTTCCCTTGTCCTGTGGCCCCTGCCATCAATAAGTGAGGCATTTTGGCTAAATCAGCTACAAATATTTCGTTGGAAATAGTCTTACCTAAGGTAATTGGCAAATCAAATGTAGACTTTTGAAACTTCTCAGAACCGATCACCGCACGAACTGGAACCATTTCACGGTTCTTGTTGGCAACTTCAATACCAATCGTTCCTTTACCAGGCATTTGACCAATGATTCGAACGCCCATAGCGGCTAACGACAGCGACAAATCATCTTCTAATGAAGTAATTTTGCTCACACGAACACCTGCTTTGGGAACAATCTCATACAACGTAACTGTGGGTCCAATCGTTGCCTCAATCTTCTGAATACCAATTCCATAGTTCAAAAGTGTCTCGACAATCTTCTCTTTATTCTCCTTCAACTCATCCATCGTCACCTGAGTTGTTTGATTCTTTTGATCGTATTCCTTCAATAAATCTAACGTAGGATACACATACTTGGGTAGATCCGCAGTAGGATCGTATAAACCAAACTGTGCTACTAAATCATTCGCCTGCACAGCCGAGTTCATCGGAGCCTCTTCTACTTCCTCAATGGCTGCATCATCTTCGTCAGCAACTTTGAAAGTAAAAGGAGTTTCGTCTACTTCCTCTAAAGCATTTTCAGCTAGCTGTTGTTCTATAATTGGCAAATCTGCTGGTAATACACCATCCACTTCATCTCCCACTTTAACAGGGGGAACATGCGGACGATACGTCTCCAAATCTTCATTGTCAACACGAAAACTTTCATCATCATCCAAAAACGCCTCATCTTCCACAGGAATTAGCTCATTTTCCTTATTTAAAACAGCTGAGGCAGCTTTCGGCTTGGAAGGATTCCATTGATAGAAA
Organism: Aquirufa sp.; assembly: GCF_044377215.1. GTDB lineage: Bacteria > Bacteroidota > Bacteroidia > Cytophagales > Spirosomataceae > Aquirufa. Next base: position 99,462 of record NZ_JBILJM010000004.1, on the reverse strand, counting down.
AGAACAAAAAATACCAAACCTAGGAATAGCACTAGAAAAATTGATAAATAACCAAGCAGCTGGGTCAATTTCTCGGTAACAAAAAAACCAACGCCCCCGCCAAAAGAATGTGGTAAATCCAATTGATAAACCACAAATCCAGCAATTAAACTCCCCCAAATAATGTAGAATAATACTTGCCACGACAAGCGATCGACCGAGTAAATTTCTCTTTTGTAAGCAAGTTTAAGACCCGACAAGAAGAACAACGGAATCAATAAAAACGACGACCACCCGAATGTGCGAAAAATAAAGAAATGTGCAATTTTGGCACCCAACAATCCGGCCCAATTTTTCACAGGAATATCAGACCCAGCAATAACATCGGCAGCCCCTAGTTCAACTTCACTTTGATCAGCCACGCCTACAACAAAACTGGATACAAAAGAAAGAGTCAATAATGTTCCAATAAAAAATAAAAACCAACCTAAAATCAATCGAATGCGATAAGTCACTTCACCTGGGACACGGTCTTTTTTCGATTCCTTGTCAAAATTAATTTGAAGCGTACTGGTAGGATTAACAATCTTTTTGGCCATTTAATGCAGGAGTATTAATAACGTATAAATTTCGACTTTTTGATTTGATTTACAAAATCAAATATTAAAGTCCTTCAGAAACAATGGCACGATTAATTTCTTGAATTAATCCTGGCCCTTCATAAATAAAACCGGTATATATTTGAACTAATGATGCGCCTGCGCGTAATTTTTCAATCGCATCTTTGGCTGAATGAATCCCACCTACACCAATCATCGGAATCTTTCCTTTTGACTTCTTATGTATGTAGGCAATCACCTCCGTAGACCTATCTCCTACCGGCTTTCCACTTAATCCCCCAGCTTCCGCCGTTAACATAGGATTAGCCCGTAAACCCTCCCGCGAAAGTGTCGTATTTGTAGCGATCAAACCTGCTATTCCTGTCTCCAATACAATGTCAACGACATCATCCAATTGCTCATTCGTCAAATCTGGTGCAATTTTCAATAAGATAGGTTTCCATTTAGGTTTGCGTTGATTCAAATCCTGTAAGCGGGAAAGCAATTGCTTCAAAGGCTCTTTTTCCTGTAATGCACGTAAATTAGGCGTATTAGGTGAACTCACATTCACCACAAAATAATCCACCACGGGGTATAAGGTTTCAAATCCTTGGCAATAATCATCATCTGCTAATTCATTGGGCGTCACTTTATTTTTTCCCAAATTACCCCCAATAATCACAGGAGCCTGCCTAGCCTCTAAACGTTTTTTCATTTGAGCCAACCCATCATTATTGAATCCCATGCGATTAATAATGGCCGAATCTTCTGGCAAACGAAATAAACGTGGTTTCTCATTTCCATCTTGTGGCTTGGGGGTAACCGTTCCAACCTCTATAAATCCAAAACCTAAGGTGGCCAACTGATCTACCAAAACAGCATTTTTATCAAAGCCTGCCGCTAAACCTACCGGATTCGGAAATTCAATACCAAAAACAGTTCGACGAAGGCTAGGGTGCTCGTACCCGTAAATGGCACGAAAAAGGCTAGAAACACCTGGTATTTTCATTGAGAATGTAAGCAAATCAGCCAATAAATAATGTGCGCGTTCTGGGTCAAACAAAAAGAAGAATGGCTTAATTAGCTTTTGATAAATCATAAAATGCTTGCAATTTTAACGAAGCAACAAAAATACAAAATGCCCCCTAGATAATGGAAATAAATCAAGGATTATCTGAAGATTCCTGAGACATTTTAAAAAAATCTTTTTGACATGATGACACTTTACTGAAAAAGGCTAATTTTAAATCAACCTTTTTGGTAATCAAGCATTTAAAAAATTAGTAAGCCTATGTTAAGTCGTGTTGCCAATTCCATTTATTGGATGAATCGCTACATTGAGAGAGCCGACAACTATGCCCGCTTTATCTCAGTGAATTTTAATTTAGCGCTTGATTTACCTCCAAATGTTCCCGAACAATGGGAACCACTTATTGTCGCCACGGCAGATCACTACAATTTCTTTGAACATTACCCCAAGGCCAATCGCGAAAATGTCTTGTATTTTATGACCTTCGATGAACTAAATCCTAACTCGATTCTTTCTTGCCTGTACAGCGCACGTGAAAATGCACGTACCATTCGCGAAAGTATTTCTCGGGAGATGTGGGAGTATGTCAACCAAGTTTACTGGAAAGTAAAAGACCGCGTAGAAGGAAGTAAGCAATGGGAAATTTCGCGTTATCAAGGATTCCTGGAAGAAATTAAATCAGGTAGCCAATTATTCTACGGGATTGTGGATTCTACGATAACCCGTGGGGAAGGTTGGCATTTTGGCCAACTAGGCAAATTGCTTGAACGGGCAGATAAAACAACCCGATTTCTAGATGTCAAATACTTCACGCTTTTGCCTGACATAGAGGCCATCGGTTCGCCGTTGGACTTACTCATGTGGTCAGCCGTATTAAAGTCGAATTCCGCATACAATATGTTTCGCCAACAGTACAAAGTCATTAACCCGCGTAACATCGTGGAATTCTTGATTTTAGAAAAAAGCTTTCCAAGATCCGTGGTACATTGCTTGCAAGAATCTGAATTGTCATTATATGCGATTTCTGGAACTTCTTTTGAACATGGCTATTCAAATTTGGCCGAAAAAAAGGTTTCCAAATTGCTTTCAGAAGTTCAATTCACTGAAATTGACGATATCTTATTAACTGGATTACACCAATTTCTAGATAATTTCCAAACGAAAAATAACGAAATAGGCCAAACCATTTTCAATACCTATTTCGACCTGAAGCCTGTCAACTAACCGTGGCATACCAGAAAAATTTGTAATATTGCGCTCCCTTTTGCCACTATTGAATATATGACTTATTGCTTAGGAATCACCGTTAAAGAAGGACTCATTGCCATTGCGGATACACGTATCACGGCAGGAAATGAGATGTATTCCAATAAAAAAATCTCCATTCACGAGATTAAAAATCACAGCTTATTCATCATGACTGCCGGCTTACGCTCCGTACGTGATAAAGCTGTGACGTACTTTAATCAGACTGTCGACGAAGAAGAAGCGAGTTATGATTATATGTTTCAAGCAGCCACAGCGTTTGGCCAAATGCTTAAAAAAGTAGCTCAAGAAGATCGAGAAGCATTAGAAAAAGAAGGTTATCAGTTTAACCTACATGCCATCGTAGGTGGCCAAATGCCCAAAGATGACACCCATAAGTTATTCCTCATTTTTCCAGAGGGTAATTGGATCGAGATAAACGATGGACTGAAATACCAGATTATAGGTAATTCTAATTATGGTAAACCTCTGCTAAATCGAAACCTACATTTCGATACGCCACTAAAGGATGCGTTAAAAATGGGGTTTCTTTCGTTTGATGCCACGCAAGTCAGTACCAATGATGTCGATTTCCCCATTGACGTAGTCGTATACGAAAAAGGCACCTTTAAGGCCAAAGAAGTGCGTTTATACAAAGAGGACATGCAGAAAATTTCAGATGACTGGAATCAAGCCTTGCGCAAGTCACTGGAAGGCATTGAGGAAAATTGGATGAAAGACCTAATTTCGCTCCCGAAATGATCGCTAACATCCACCACAGTTTAGCTTATACGTACAGCGAACCTGTTTATTTGGAGCCGCATGTGTTATATGTTCATCCCCGTAAAAGTTCATTACTAACGGTCAAAGCATTTGACCTAAGTATCTCCCCAACACCCGTCCAAATTTCAAAAAATTTAGATCCTGAGGGGAATATCCAAAATATCTTATTCTTTAAGGAGCCCACCAGCAGCTTAGCCATTAAAATAAATGCTGTTGTTGAGACTACAGAATTCAATCCATTTGATTTTGTGTATTTCCCTTTCGAAAGCAAACGACTTCCCATGCGCTATTCAGACGCTTATGTGAAGACACTTGCTCCCTACTTAGGTTTAGACGGAGTCACACCTGTGATTGAACAAACAGCTCGTCACCTAGCATCTCAAGTACAGTGGAGTACTTCTGAATTCTTAAGTGATGTTAATGCGTTTATCTACAAACAATTTGCCTACGAAATTCGCGAAGAAGGAGCACCTAATACCCCAGAATTTACATTAATGAACCGCAAAGGTTCATGTCGGGATTATGCGGTACTATTTTCAGCACTTTGCCGCGCCATGGGATTAGCCACCAGATTCGTTTCTGGATATTACACAGGCATTGCTCCGGTCGATGTACCGAATCAAACGCACCATTTACATGCTTGGGTAGAGGTTTATTTGCCAGGTGGCGGTTGGCGTGGATATGATCCAACGCAACACGAAGTCGTAGCAGGCAATCATATCCCTTTGGCAGCTTCGTGCCTTCCAGAGGAAATCACACCGGTTTATGGAACGTATCGAGGAGCGGCGACATCGACATTACTGACTGAAGTGTTTATTCAACGCGTTTAGCCCACGAGTAATTGGGCCAATAGATAATCTGCAACCAAGATGGCAATACATGCATTCGTCACTGCGGCGGTTCCGGCTTTGCCCACTTCATATGCACCACCTTTCGTGTAGAACCCTTGGAAAGCTGAAATAGAGACAACCAAAAAGCCAAAAACCAACGATTTGATCAGGGCAAAAAGCACATAATTGGGCTTGAAATCGAATTGTAAACCGTAAATATAATCTTGTGGAGTCACTGATCCCGTTAACCATCCCGCCAAATAACCACCATAGATTCCCAAAAAACAAGCCATGGTCACGAGCATGGGAAAGGTCAACATGGCCGCAATCATTTTGGGCAGCACCAAATAAGACGAAGAATTAATTCCCATGACCTCAAGTGCATCAATTTGCTCCGTAATCCGCATCGTGCCTAGTTGGCCCGCAATATTAGACCCCACCTTACCCGCTAAAACCACACACGTAATCGTAGGTCCCAATTCTAAAATGGTCGAATCACGTACAATTAAACTGATGATGTATCTGGGCACAAATGGATTTTCCATGTTGGCCGCTGTTTGAACACAAGTTACGGCTCCTAAAAAACTGGCAACGATCGTGACGATCAACATAGAATCAATGCCGATATCCTTTGATTCCTGCATAATCAATTTCCAATTCACCCGAAATTTTTCAGGATTTGTAAAAAGCTTACCTAGGAAGAGTAAATATTTGCCTAATTTTGACATGTGTTGCACAAACAATGAGCACCAAAGATAATGGATAAATCGATAGTAATTAGTGGCGGAAGTCAGGGAATTGGCAAGGCATTAGTAAAAAAATTCCTTCAAGAAGGTTTCCAAGTTTTTACTTGTTCACGGAGTCAGGAGAAGTTAAATGCCTTAGCACACGAATACAACAATCCACGCTTGCACACCTATGCGGCAGATTTGAGTGACAAAAAACAAGTTCAAGCCTTTGCGGCATGGGTACTTAACATCTCTTCATCCATCGACATCTTAGTGAATAACACGGGAGTTTTTCTTCCAGGTCAAATTCAAAATGAAGAAGATGGGGTATTGGAAAAGCAAATTGAGACCAATTTATATAGTGCATATCATTTGACACGTGCCTTGTTGCCTACGTTTCAGGCTAAAAAATCAGGGCATATTTTTAATATGTGTTCAACAGCTTCAATAACGGCATACACCTTAGGTGGCTCCTATTGCATTAGCAAATTTGCCTTATTGGGTATGACTAAAGTCTTGCGCGAGGAGACTAAAACACAAGGAATTCGGGTGACAGCTATATTACCAGGTGCCACATTAACCCCGTCTTGGGATGGCGTGGAATTACCCACGGAAAGATTTATACCCGCGGATGATATTGCGTCCACGATATGGGCAGCTTATCAAATGAACCCATCGACTGTATTGGAAGAAATCCTCATTAGACCACAATTGGGCGATATTGATTTATGAGAACTTGGCAAGCATACGCGTTAACGGATTTGGCTCAGGTGGCATCGGAATTAATTCCAGTCGCCTTAGCCCATAGCTCTATCTGGTTATTTCGAGGCCAAATGGGAGCTGGAAAGACAACGCTTGTCAAAGAAATCACACGTCAATTAGGCGTTACCGGTCATGTGCAAAGCCCAACGTTTGCATTGGTCAACGAATATGCACGCGCAAATGATTCGGACATCTACCATTTCGATTTATATCGATTGAAAAATGCACAAGAGGCTTTAGACATTGGCATCGAAGATTATTTAGATTCAGGGAAAATTTGCCTAATCGAATGGCCTGAACAAGCAGAAGAACTTTGGAATATTCCTCATGTGGAATTTGACATAACACCCATTAACGAAAATACACGAAGTCTGACACTCCATGAGCACCATTAATCCTTTTCACGAACTACTTGCGCAACAGGGTATTATGCCCAAGGAGGCGATGTCTTGGACGAAGCAGAATGCAAAAAGCATTCAAATAGGTCTACCAAAAGAAAGCTCCACCTACGAAAATCGCATTAGTCTAAGTCCGCAGGCAGTTCAATTACTGGTGGCCAATGGACACGAGCTCATCATGGAAAGAGGAGCGGCGGATCGGGCGGGATTCAGTGATGCTGATTATTTATTGGCAGGCGCCTCGGTAACGGATCAAATTCAAGAAGTTTGGCAATGTGGCCTCGTGTTAAAAATTAATGCGCCGACTATCGAAGAGATTAGTTACATGAAACCCGGTCAAGCTTTTGTTGCGAGTGCAGCCAAGTATCAGCTAAGCGCAGAGGCAATTGATCAAATCAATGCCAAAAAAGTCATGGCTATTGGGTTGGAATATGTGGAAGATAATGGTGGAGGATTGCCTTTTGTCAAAAGCATGGCAGAAATCGCTGGCCAAATGGTCATGCCCATAGCCAGTCAAATACTAAGCGCCTCTCAAGGTGGTGGCATTTTAGTAGGGAATGTAACCGGCGTTTCGCCTTGTCGGATCGTCTTATTAGGCTCCGGAAATGTAGTGGAGCAAGTCGCTCGTGCAGCCTGGCATGCGGGCATTCAAGTTCAAGTTTTTGATAAAGATATTTATAAGCTGCAACGCTTGAAACAAAGCCTCGGGTTCCCATTGGTCACGCAAGTAATTGATTCCGAAAACCTCCCGAATGCCCTAAAGGAGGCTAATTTAATCGTTGGTGCCCTCCGTTCCGATTCAGGTGTTACTCCTTGCATCATCACAGAAGAAATGGTTAGCAAATTAAAGCCGGGAACGTTGATTATGGACGTTTGTATCGACCAAGGAGGCTGTTTTGAGACATCCGAATTAAGCCATTTGGGCAAACCTACATTTACCAAATATGGCATCACGCACTATTGCGTTCCCAACATCCCTTCCTTAGTTGCCCAGACCGCTAGCTTAGCCATGAGTAATTTATTGACCTCATTTATTTTAAAAGCGGGTAAAACAGGGGGAATTGAGGAGATGCTTTGGCAAGGAAAATCCTTTATGAAGGGGATTTATTGCTATCAAGGCCATGTGACCAACGGCCACATGGGTAAGTTATTTAAAAAAGCAGTGAAAGACATTCAGTTATTATTACTAAGTAGAAGCTAATTCCATGATCGAAGACTACACCGCCCTATCAAACGCGCCTAATTCACCCGAGTTAAATGGCAAATATTTAGGACTTATTTCTAGTGATTTCATCAAAGTGGCTGACTCACTGAAGGAGGCTGCATACCAAATCAAAAAACGTGGCTTTTCAGATTTTCCAATTTTTGTTTGTTCGCAGCGGGAAATCGAAATTGGTCAAAAGCTAATTGGCGTCGCTGAATTGAATGAAAACAAATGGAATTACCATGCGTCCTTACTCGAGGAATTTATCCAACGCAAGTTAGTTGCTGAAGAAAATCGCGAACTGTTTGAGCAAAACTACAAAGACGTCGAGGAGTTCGCCTGCTTATTTGTGGTGGATGGTCAATTCACCAATTTTGTATTTATTCCTTATCCCGACGAGGCTTAATTTTTTCGATTCATTGGATGAAAATCCTGAACCATTTGACTTAGGTATGCTCGATCTAAATGGGTATAAATTTCAGTTGTCAAAATGGACTCATGACCGAGCAACTCTTGTACCGCCCGTAAATCTGCCCCACCCTCAATCAAGTGGGTTGCAAATGAATGTCTAAAGGTATGCGGGCTAATGGATTTTTGAATTCCCGCTTTTGCTGACAAATCCTTACAAATCAAAAAGACCATCACCCGACTCAGCATCGCGCCACGCCTATTTAAAAATAGGACATTGTGTGCATCCTTTTTCAACGAAATACGCGGTCTAACTTGCTCACGGTATAAAGTTAAATAATGAAATGCCTCACGTCCGATGGGCACCAAACGCTCCTTATCACCCTTTCCGCGTACTTTTAATAGGCCTAAATCTGCATAAATATCCGATAATTTCAGGCCAACCAGCTCAGACACCCGCAACCCAGATCCATACAGTAATTCAAACATCGCACGATTACGCACACCCTCATTTGTCGACAAATCATTCGCCTGCAAAATCAATTCAATCTCATCATATGATAAGGTATCAGGCAAATGACGTCCTTTTTGCGGGGACTTCATATGGGTAGTCGGATCTGAAATCAATGGATTTTCAGTGCCTACAAATTGAAAAAAACTCCGCAATCCCGACAAGCAACGTGCTTGCGTACTAGCCTCAATTCCCAAGCCATGCAATGCATTAAAAAAATCAAGAATGTGATCTTCTACAACTTGATTAATCGGGAATTCTTCACCCACCAAGGGTGCCAAGTAATGGGCAAATTTGCGCACATCTCGCAAATAGGCTTCATGTGAATGTCCGGAAAGGCCACGTTCAATTTTCAGATAATTACCAAACAATTGGATTTCCTTTTCCCACATGGACATAATATTCAAACTATCCCGTAAATTTAGGAGAAATTTGAAAACTGTTTCGCTTTTATTTGTAGACCATGGTACGTAAAAAAATACTCATCCTGAATGGGCCCAACTTAAATTTATTAGGCACCCGCGAGCCAGAAATTTATGGGCATCAAACATTTGAACAGTTCTTGGATATCTTGAGAGAGAAATTCGAAAAACAATTGGACATCGAGTATTTTCAGTCCAATGAAGAGGGTGCCATCATCAATAAACTCCATGAAGTGGGCTTCACGTATGAAGGCATTTTATTAAATGCGGGTGGATACACGCATACCTCTATAGCGATTGCTGACGCCGTTTCATCGATTAAAACACCGGTCATTGAAGTACATATTTCAAATGTACATGCTCGAGAATCATTTAGAGGACACAGTTATTTAAGCCCAAATTGCAAAGGTATAATCGTGGGTTTTGGCTTACGTGGATACGAGTTAGGTTTATACTCTTTCGTATAAAAAGATGCTTTCATTTTACCCGGGTCCATCTAAGGTTTATCCTCAGGCGCTTGATTTCATTCAAGAGGCCTTTGACCAAGGTATTGTTAGCATCAATCACCGAAGCAAACGCTTCGAAATATTATTAAAAGAAACCATGGAAGCTATGACCGCTTCTTGGGAAATTCCAGCCGATTATACGATTTATTTTGTTTCCTCAGCTACGGAAGCATGGGAAATTGTGGCTCAATCGCTTGTTGGTTCAAAAAGCGCTCATTTCTACAATGGCGCTTTTGGGAAAAAATGGGGCCAATATGCCTCGCAAATCAATCCGAATACCCAATTGATTTCCTTTGGCTTACATGAATCGTTGGCTGAAAACGCTGGAAAATTAGCGTCAGATGTCGACACAGTTTGTTTAGTCCAAAGTGAAACGTCGAATGGGACTGGCCAACAAATTTGTCGAGCAGATTACCCAACCGATGTACTCATTGCGGTGGATGCTACTTCTTCCATGGGAGGAATAGTTCTGCCTTGGGAAGAGGCCGATGTATGGTTTGCTTCGGTACAAAAATGTCTTGGAATTCCGGCTGGCCTTGGTATTATGATTTGTTCGCCGAAAGCCTTGCAGCGCGCACATAGCTTGAACCATCGCATACATTACAATGATATTTTGCTCATGGAAGACAATCGAAAAAGCTTCCAAACACATTATACACCCAACGTGTTGAGCATATATTTAATGTGCAGACTCACCCAAACACTGCCTAGTTTACGTGAAATCGAACAAGAGACATATCGAAAAGTAGCCCTCTGGGAGAATTTTTGGAATACCCAACCAGCGTGGGATTTACGCTTCTTAGTTCCTGAAAAAGCATTGCGCCTACCAACGGTTCTTGCCTTAACGGGTCCTGCCACGGAAATAGACCGAATTCAATCAACCTGCCTACAACATGGCATAGAATTAGGCAAAGGCTATGGCGAATGGAAATCCAATACCGTTCGAATAGCCAATTTCCCAAGTCATACAGAAGCAGATATTCGTCAACTCATCAACATATTAACATTATGAAATTCGACCTCAAAGAAATCCTTTCCTCATCTTTGATTCTATTTTCAGTAATCGATATTTTGGGATCTATTCCAATCATCATTGATTTGCGGAAGAAAAATGGCAACATTCATGCAGAACAAGCAACCTTGGTTTCAGGCCTCATAATGGTTGGCTTTTTCTTTGCAGGTAAATTAATCTTACGTTTTCTGGGAGTTGATACGAATTCATTTGCCATGGCAGGTGCATTAATCATCTTCTTAATCGGCCTTGAAATGACCTTAGGGCGTAATATTTTCAAATCAGAAGAACTTCAAGAAGGAGCATCGCATAGTATTGTCCCATTGGCATTTCCAATCATTGCCGGAGCAGGGACGATGACAACGCTTATTTCATTGAAATCGCAATTTGAGGAAGAGAATATCATGGTGAGTATATTTATCAACTTGATATTCATTTACCTCGTTTTACGTTCCAGCGTTTGGATTGAGAAGAAACTGGGCAATGCAGGCACACAGGTTTTACGCAAGGTTTTTGGCGTTATCTTAATTGCCATTGCAATTAAGATATTCAAGACACGAATGTTCTAACATGGCAAAAAAGCAAAAATATTATGTGATTTGGGAAGGCCATCAAAAAGGTATTTTTGATTCATGGGCTGAGACAGAAAAGCATATTAAAGGTTTTGCTGGGGCACAATATAAATCCTTCGATACACGGGATGAAGCCTATGCCGCTTCAAAAAAGAATTATTGGGCGAGTGTAAACCCGAAAGCCAAATCTGTTTTACGTACGGCAAACACAGCTCCTTGCATTAAACCAAGCATATCGGTGGACGCTGCTTGCGCAGGAAATCCAGGTGTTTTAGAGTATCAAGGTGTCAATACAGAAACTAAAGAAGTGTTATTTAAACGTGGGCCTTTCCCAGTGGGTACTGTAAACCTTGGTGAATTCCTTGCCATCGTTCACGGCCTTTCGTATTTGAAAAAAATCAATTGTCCATACCCACTCTATTCCGATTCAAGAACAGCTATTGCCTGGGTTCGAAATAAAGCGATAAAGACTAATCTAGAGCGAAATGCACAAACAGAGGAGCTATTCGATTTAGTTGACAAGGCTATTTCTTGGCTAAAAAACAACCCAACAACCACACAAATCCTGAAATGGGAAACGGAAGATTGGGGTGAAAATCCAGCGGATTATGGCCGAAAGTAGATCAATCTTTCAATTCAAAAAATTTCAACTGGCACATGGAAATCCAGGTCTTAAAATCACAACGGAGGCCTGTTTGTTCGGCGCATGGGCCCAGCAATTTGCTTCAGGAAAAGTGCTCGATATTGGTACTGGATGTGGATTGTTAGCTTGCATGATCGCTCAAGAAAATCCTAATTACACATTGACGGGATTAGAGATTCAAGCAGACTTGGCGGTACTCGCACGCGAAAATGTGGTCAATTTGCCTTATTCCATCGAAATTATCACCGAATCCATTCAAAGGTTCGTAGATCACTTCGACTTCATTATTAGCAACCCACCCTTTTTCATGGATCACCTGGCGAATCCGAATGCAAGCAAGCAAATTGCTATGCACACGGACCACCTAAGTCCGGCAGAACTTGCGGAGGGAATTTCAAAAAACCTAAATCCGGATGGTCAATTTGCTGTATTGTATCCGCCATTTGGCATGAAACAATTCGAAGTTGAGGCGAAAAAACTAGGGCTTTTTATCAATCATTTGGTAGAAGTAAAACATCAAAAAGACCGAGAAACTTTACGCGTCATGGCTTTAGGTTCACGCCATATTGGCGTGCAAAAAAGAGAAATGATTTGCATCAAAAATCCCGACCAAAGCTATACCGCTGAATTCATCCACCTGCTGAAACCCTACTATTTAATTTTCGACTAAACAATATCCACGAGAATTCGTATTTTTGTCCGTTTGACACCACAATATGTTGCAGATATCCATCGTAGTGCCCCTTTATAACGAAGCCGAATCCTTGCCCGAGCTATGCGCATGGATCGACCGCGTGATGCAGGCAAATTCATTTCAATACGAAATGATCTTTGTGAATGATGGAAGTCGGGACACATCTTGGTCTGTCCTACAATCATTATCCAAAGAATATAAGTCCCTAAAAGGAATATCGTTTGCCAGAAATTATGGCAAATCGGCAGCACTACACGAAGGTTTCCAACTAGCCAGTGGCGAAGTAGTTATTACCATGGATGCTGATTTGCAGGATTCTCCAGATGAAATCCCGGAATTATATCGAATGATCAAGGAGGATGGATTGGATTTAGTTTCTGGTTGGAAGCAAAAACGTTTTGATCCAATTTCTAAAACAATTCCCACCAAATTATACAATGCCGCTACCCGCGCACTTTCAGGAGTAAAATTGAATGATTTCAATTGCGGCTTGAAGGCCTATAAACTTGAAGTAGTCAAGACCATTAAATTATACGGTGAAATGCATCGCTATATTCCGGTTCAAGCCAAATGGAATGGATTTACAAATATTGGAGAGAAAGTAGTCCAACATCAATCAAGAAAATACGGTGTGACTAAATTCGGTTTAGAGCGCTTTTTATATGGCTTCTTGGACCTTTTATCTATCACGTTTGTCCAAACTTTTGGTAAAAGACCGATGCACCTTTTCGGTAGCTTGGGGATCTTATCGTTCTTTTCTGGATCCCTGATTACCATCTGGTTAATCGGCGAAAAATTATATAACATTGCAAACCAACTGAAATACCGGAACGTCACGGATAATCCGCTATTCTTTTTAGCCTTGGTGGCCATCATTCTAGGCGTGCAATTGTTTGTTGCTGGATTCTTAGGTGAATTGCTCATAACGAATTCAGACAAAACAACTCAATACCAAATCAAGGAAGAAATTGCCTAAGTATGCAAACGAATGATCTTAGCTGGCTCAGTCGCTCTGAGCTATTAATTGGCTCAACTGGAATTCAAACATTACAAAAAGCGCACGTATTGGTCGTTGGCCTAGGGGGCGTCGGTTCATTTGCGGCCGAATTTATCGCTCGATCGGGCGTAGGAACCATGACCATTGTGGATGGTGATGTGGTGGATCCGACCAATCGAAATAGACAATTACCGGCCTTGTCTACCAATCATGGCGTATCAAAAGCACAGATTATGGAAGAACGGTTGTTGGCCATCAACCCTGCCCTGCACTTAACTACCCATGAAACATTTCTGAGTCCAGATGCGGCAAAGGAAATTCTAGAGAATACCAAGTTTGATTACGTCATGGATTGCATTGATTCGGTTACGCCTAAAATTACGCTTTTAAAAACGGCCTATGATTTAGGTTACCGAATTGCTAGTTCGATGGGAGCAGGTGGAAAGATGGATCCAACACAATTGCGTACAGGAGATTTATTTGATACACGTCAGTGTTATTTAGCGTCATTAGTTCGTAAGCGTATCCGAAAAATGGGTGTCGGGAAAGGCATCAAAACCGTATTTTCACTCGAAAAAGTAAAAGATGAATCCCTTATTTTGACCGATGGGAGCAACTTTAAGAAGTCGGCCTACGGCACCATCTCCTATCTTCCAGCTGCTTTTGGAGGCGTCATGGCATCCATTGTCATTCGAGATTTACTCGACGAGCCCATCCCGATGGAGAAGAAACTTAAATCGAAACGAAAATGATCAAAATAGGCGTCATCAATGTGTCTGACCGAGCGAGTGCGGGTATCTATGAAGATATCCCGGGCAAGGCAGTTGTTGAATTATTAAACGAATATTTGACCTCAAAATTCGAAGTCGTTTATGCCGTTATTCCAGATGAGCAATCATTGTTGGAAGCCAAAATGATTGAAATGAGTAAAGAAGTTTGCTTGTTGGTGACCACTGGAGGTACAGGTCCAGCCTTACGCGATGTTACACCGGAGGCCACTGAGGCAGTTTGCCAAAAAATGCTCCCTGGTTTTGGTGAATTAATGCGGTCAGTAAGCCTGCAATATGTACCTACGGCGATACTAAGCCGACAAACCGCTGGGATTTTGAATCAAACTCTGATTGTCAATCTACCGGGAAAACCAAAGGCAATTCGCCAATGTTTAGAAGTCGTTTTCCCTGCCATCCCCTATTGCATTGATCTGATAGGTGGGCCTTATTTGGAATGCAATGAGGAAAATATGAAGGCGTTTAGGCCCAAAAGTTAGACGCTGGACGTTAGACGCTAGACGTTAGACTTCGGACTATTTCCCTTCGGACTCAACTAATAAATCATACAACTGCTTCGTCACTGGTCCACGCGCTCCGTTGCCTATTTCTTTGCCATCAATGGCTAAAATGGGAACAACACGTTTCGTACTACCTGTCGTAAATACCTCATCAGCTTGAAGAAAATCTGCCAATGAACATGGCCCAATGTTGACTTGATACATTTCAGAAGCCAAATCAATCACATGCTTACGCGTAATCCCTTCCAAAATATGGACATTAGGCGTATGAATAACACCATCTTTGACATAGAACAAATTACTCCGCGAAGATTCTGACACACCGTGTTCCATGGTATAATAAATTAAATCATCCGCCCCGGAGGCTTTTACTTGTGCCCAATTCCGTATCGCAAACGCATAATTTAACGACTTGATTTCAGCCATTTCCCGTACATACACCTGACTAATCAAACGCATGCCTTTGATTGGATCCGCAAATTGAAAAACACCAGGTAATATCCACAAATTAGAAGTTTCAGCAGGCTCAAAACCATTACTACTTTCTCCGCCTGTCAGCACCATTTTTACGCCCAAACAAGCATCCGTAGACAAAGCCGCTAATTCATGAATACATGCAGCTAATTCCTCTTTCGAATAACTATACTTCAACCCCATCAAGTCTGCTGAGCGCATAAATCGATCAAGATGGTCAGACAAAAACACCGGTTTCCCATCCATAATTCGGAAAAAATCAAAAATGCCATAGCCCCTTAAAAAGCCAACATCCTTCACCGAAACATGTACTTCGGAGGCCTTTTTCCAAGAACCATTAAACCAAATCGGATATTCCATATTGTTTTATTTTTTCAACCAAATGAATGACTTCAGCAGCCTCCGCAACGTCATGTACGCGCAAAACAGATACTCCCTTTTGCAAGGCGATCGTATGTAACACACTCGTTCCATTTAAAGATTCTGCCGCTGAAATGCCTAATTCTTTATAAATCATGGTTTTGCGCGATAAGCCAACTAGCACCGGAGCACCCAAATTTGTAAAGTTTTCTAAGTGTGCTACTAACTCATAATTGTGTTCTAACGATTTGGAGAATCCAAAACCAGGATCAATAAAAATATCCACAGCACCTAATTGGCGTAATTCCTGTAATTTCAAAGCCAAATCAGACCAGACATCTTCAACAACTTGCTTGTAATTTGGCACATCATGTACCTCAGTAAACTTACCTACACTGTGTGTCAAGACATAAGGAATTTTATGTGCTGCCACCCATTCGAAAATACCATCGTCCATTTGACCGGCTCCAATGTCATTAAATAGATGGGCGCCAACAGCAAACGCAGCTTGGGCAACAGCCAAACGATATGTATCAACAGAAATAAAGACATCAGGAAACGCTTCTCGAAGCATAGAAATTACAGGAATTACGCGATCAATTTCCTCCTGAGTGCTGACAGGTGCAGCTCCTGGGCGTGTTGAGTGGCCACCAACATCCAAAAAAGTAGCTCCGAGCGCAACCATATTCGCCGCGCGTTCTCGACAAATTTCAAGATTAGCCACCCGACTTTCTGTATAAAAAGAATCCGGTGTACTATTTAAAATCCCCATGATCACCGGGCGCTCAAACGACAAAATTCGATCTTGCAATCGAATAGTTTGAAAAGATGGAAAAAGAGATTTCAAATCAGCTGAAATTTAGGATAATTTAAATATTTTTGTAGGCTAAAAGAAAACGAGCATCGTAAAAATTAAGACCGTATGAATAGGGACTCATCGCCTTCCCAAACCGAAATCGAATATCGCCAAGTAATTGCATACTGCAAAGCCTTGTTCGATAAAAAGAACAAAGATTACGGTACATCCTGGCGAATTTTACGCTTGCCAAGTCTAACTGACCAGATTTTCATTAAAGCCCAACGCATTCGCAGTATCCAAGATAAGGGTCTTCAAAAAATTGAGGACGGCATCGAAGGTGAATTCATAGGCATCATCAATTATTGTATTATTGCATTAATTCAAAAATCGCTTGAAAATTCGGATCAAATGGAATTTAGCCCATCAGAAATTGGCCAGCATTATGACCAACAAGTCGAAATAACCCTGGAATTATTGCGAAATAAAAACCATGATTACGGTGAAGCGTGGCGCGATATGCGCATCAGCAGCATGACCGATTTGATCCTCATGAAAATTTTCCGGACTAAGCAAATTGAAAACAATCAAGGAGTTACACTCGTTTCAGAGGGAGTGGAAGCCAATTACCAAGACATGTTGAATTATGCTGTTTTCTGCCTAATTCAATTGAAACAAGGGCAAATTCAAATGGCTCAGCAGCAACAATAAATTACATGAAACTAACCCGTCAAATTGCCACATTCCTACTGGCAGGACTATTTCTTTTCTCTGGGCTCATTAAACTTAATGACCCCATAGGAACTCAACTTAAGTTGGAGGAATACTTTGACGTCTTTTCTGTTGACTTTCCGTGGATGTCTGGGTTTTGGAAATTACTTATTCCTCAAGCCTTACTCCTTTCCATTCTGTTAAGTAGCGCCGAAGTAGTGCTCGCGATTGCTTTATGGCTCAATTTCCAAACGAAAAAAATCCTCTACAGCTTTATTGGATTAATTCTATTATTTAGCTTTCTAACGTTTTATTCGGCTTATTTTAATAAAGTCACCGACTGTGGGTGTTTTGGGGAAGCCATCAAATTGACTCCATGGACGTCATTTGGTAAAGATATCTTTTTATTAGTCTTGACAGGTTTATTATTTGCTACAGATAAGCCTACTCTTCGCTCAAAAAGCGGCAAATGGGTTTTATTGAGTGCCCTACTCAGCATTGGTTTTGGTGTATATTCCTACTTTTTTCTACCTATTTGGGATAGTTTACCCTATGCCATTGGAGAAAACATTCCCAAAAACATGAAAAACCGGGAGGAACTGAAATTTAGTTACATCTACAAGATTAATGGGAAGGAAACCGAATTATCGGAGATGCCCACAGATCCTAAGGCAGAATATGTTTCCATGCGAGCTATTAATGAAAAAGAAGCTAGGCCATTGATTACGGATTACCAGCTCTGGGTGGACGGTGACACCACAAATTATACACAAAAGCTATTCAATGGCAATCATGTTTTAGTCATCGTCCCTAATGTACATCACACACATGAAAAAGTGTTTTCAACCATAGCAACCCTAGCGAAAGAACTTAAAGTACCTATTTGGTTAATCAGTGCGTCTACAGATGAAGAGGTGAATGCATTGAGACATCAATACCAATTGGCCTTCCCTGCCTTATCAGCAGATACCAAAGTTTTAAAAACAATCATTCGCTCAAGTCCCGGTCTTTGGCTTATTAGCCAAGGAACCGTCAAAGGAAAATGGTCGGCCTATAGCCTTCCTACCGCGGATCAAATTCATCAAAGTTTAAACTAGTACAGGAATGAAAAATATTTATTTAGTCGGAATGCCCTCATCAGGAAAAAGCACATTAGGGAAAGAATTAGCGCGGAATTTGGGATACAGCTTTACTGATATGGACAAATTGATTGAAACAAGGGAACAAAAAACTGTATCAGAAATATTTTCAAATTATGGCGAAGCCCACTTTAGGGAATTAGAAAAGAAGACATTGCATGGCTTTCAGCCGGATCAATCGATGGTTATTGCAACAGGTGGCGGCGTTCCTTGCTTTAATAATAACATGGAATTCATAAAGCAAAATGGCGTAAGTATCTTTTTAAATGTGGATGTTAACGATTTGGCAAAACGACTTTATAAGGCTCAAGGAAATAATCGTCCATTATTGGACAAAACGCAAAGTGAGGAAGTAGTCATTGAAACGATTAAGAAAACATTTCAGGAACGCCTTCCTGAATATCAAAAATCTGATATTCAAGTAGACGGAGAAATAACAGTAAGTCAGATCCTTTGGCTTTTAGAACAATACATTCCTGTCTAAAAATAGACACCGCCCCCGATTACTACTTGGGTATTCAAAATTTGCAATGCAGCTGAACCATAATCAGCTGCATTTTTTAATACATATGGCGTGTAAGCATCCTTCCCGGTACGTTGCCAAACACCCAAGTCTAGATAAAAGGCATTGGAACGATAACCCAACCCGGCTGAAATTTGAAACTGGCTTCGATCAATTAAATCATAATCTGAAGCGTAAATTTGTCCATACGTTGCCACTCCCCCACGAACGCTCCACGCGGAACTAACTCGAATTTCAGCGCCTACTTTAAGGTTAAGTGCTGACTGAAAATTGGCCTTAACTTGTCCATTATATTTATCTTTAAATTGCTGATTGGCAAACGCGCCCAATTCAACCGCAGCAAGACGAATTCCAGGGTAGTTCATATATTCAGCATCAAAACTTACTAGAGCACGCTTACCGAAAAAATAGGCAGCTCCCGCTGAAAACTTTAGTGGGGTTGTCATTTGGTAATTAAACTCGTTTGGCAATAGTCGAACGGGATTAACTTTTGTAATCGTTATGGGATTACCATTTAACTCGGAAGGAACACCAAAAACGCGTGGAAATGTAATTCCAGTCAATCGTTCTGCCATTTGATCGTAATACATAGGCGACTCAGCAGCTAGCGAAATGCGTAAACTTGGTGTTAATTTGTAAATTAAGCCTAGAGTTGCCGATATGCCTGAACCTGAAGTCTCCAGTTTTTCATTCGTTTCAAAACCGGCAATGTAATTGGCTCCGATAAATTCTTCGGTCCAACTAAAATCATTGATGGACTTTAATTTCGAAAAATGTAGACCAATTCCTATAAATAAACGCTCCTTGTAATTAGCCCCGTAACTAAAATTCCATTGCGAAACTACACCTGAATTTGTAGCAACACCAAATTGGTTCGTTGGCAAATTCGGCTCAAATCGATTAAAAGGAGCACCACCAGTACTTGAATTGTTGATTAAAAATGTTTGATAGGCAACGCCTTCAAGGGTATTAGCAGCTTTACTAAAAGAATCATATTCATCATCGATTACGTTGCCATCGATATCACCACCTCCAGCATAATTATACCGACTATTCGCTTTTTCAATTAAAAAATCTAAGTATGAACTGCGATTATTTAATCCCTCAACTTTTAGAGGTTGCGTAAATACGGTACGTTGGGAATAACTAAAACCAAAAGTTCCTCGCCAATCCGACCGATTCATGTAATCTCCGGTAATAACAACACCAAAATTGGGTATATGTAAACTTGTATTTGACTCTTGGGTTGATTGGTCAAAGTAATTTGATGTAGTCTGTGCATCTAGAACACCAACATTCATTCCAACTTCAGAACGGGTATAAAACCCTAATCCAGCAGGATTACCGGCTATGGAACTCAAGTCGGCACCTAGAACGCCAAAACTACCCCCTAGACCTTGCATACGGGCAGATCCTGTCGCATAACTGGAACTAAATTGTCTGGCTAAATTCGGATAGGAATAAATCTGCGCGTGCATCTGTGTCACTGTGAGCACAGATACATAGAATAAAAGAAGCTTTTTCATGAATACCTTATCTTGGACCACGTGAAGAACCGCCACCACTACCACCTGAATAAGACCCTCCTGAATTATAATTTGAGGATGGAGCTGAATAATTCTGCTGCGGTTGGCTGTAGTTTGTTTGAGGCTGCGCAGATCTATATTCAAAATTAGAATTACGTCGCGGTGCGGCCTGAACTGGAGCATTACTAGATTGGCCACTCGTTACGCGTGGTTGGTTCGTACTTTGCGTATTATACGAATTATTACCTCCTCTAGGTGAGTTATTCATATTTCCATCACCGTATCGATTCGTTGAGCGCTCTTCTCTTGGGCCACGATTTGGTCGCATGGCAGGTTCACGCGTTGTATTGATAGATGAAGGGGTGCTATAATAATTTGTATTCCCATAGCCATTAATACCTCCAAAGCTTCCCACGTTACCGAAGCCTACCATACCAAAACCGCCCATACCAAAGCCACCCATGCCAAAACCATTGAACGCATACGGGTTACGAAATCCATTAAATCCAAAATAAGGGTCGTAGAACCCGGAGAAACGATTGAACGCAAAAGGATTTAAAAATGGATCATACATTCCCCATGCGTTGATTGGCGCAATAATGCGCGAACCATAGAATCCTCCCATACCAAATGAAATGAAGGGATTATTGTACCAATTATTCCAAGGATTGGCGGAAAACATTCCTGACTGAAAACCGGAATTAAACCCGTCTGCATACGAATTCGCATAAACACTGCGCGAATTCAAAAAATTAGTTTCATCCTCACGAATCATAACTCCCTCTTCTTCTTGAATTAAGGTAGCGTCTTCTTCTGGATTAAGGTAATGTGAACTTTTTTTAGGGGTATATGCGGAAGCAGGTTTTTGAAAAGAATCATATAAATCATCAGCCACTAAAGACTGCTGGCTTCCGGGTTGCGAGAGCGAACACGCGGAAAAAATAAATAAACTGGCCACAACTACGAAGGCATTCCAATAATTTTTCATGGCTAAAGTGATTAAATTATAAGTTAAAACTACAGACAATAACGTATCTTTGGCGCTCAAAGTTCGATTATTTATACGTATTAACGCTAGGTCTAGGAATTTTAGTCTAAGTTATAGAACAAAAATGGTAGAACCTAAACACTTACTAGCAGAACAATGAAACGAGAATATAAAATTGCGAAATAAATCTTATGAGTAAATCCCTACCTAGTCGTTCCGAAAATTATTCAGAATGGTATAATGAATTAGTAAAGCGGGCTGATTTGGCTGAAAATTCGGCCGTTCGCGGATGTATGATCATTAAACCCTATGGCTATTCCATTTGGGAAAAAATGCAACGTGCTCTGGATGATATGTTCAAGGAAACTGGTCACGAAAATGCCTATTTTCCCTTGTTTATACCTAAATCTTTTCTTTCAAAAGAAGCTTCACACGTGGAAGGTTTTGCCAAAGAATGCGCTGTTGTTACCCATTACCGACTAAAAAATGACCCCAATGGAGGTGGTGTTATTGTGGATCCAGATGCCAAACTGGAGGAGGAATTAATCGTGCGGCCTACGTCCGAAACAGTAATTTGGTCATCTTACAAAAATTGGATTCAATCCTATCGAGATTTACCATTATTGATCAATCAATGGGCAAATGTTGTTCGCTGGGAAATGCGTACGCGCCTTTTCTTACGTACCGCAGAATTTCTTTGGCAAGAAGGGCACACGGCACATGCAACCAAGCAAGAGGCCATTGAAGAAACGGAGCGGATGTTAGATGTGTATGCCGAATTCGCCGAAAATTTCATGGCTTTGCCCGTGGTCAAGGGAATTAAAACAGCTAATGAGCGCTTTGCTGGAGCAGATGAAACCTATTGTATCGAGGCACTTATGCAAGATGGAAAAGCTTTACAAGCCGGAACGTCTCACTTTTTAGGTCAGAATTTCGCCAAGGCATTTGACGTGAAATTCTTAAGTAAAGAAAACCAATTAGACTATGTTTGGGGAACTTCGTGGGGCGTTTCTACACGTTTAATGGGTGCCTTAATTATGGCTCATTCGGATGATCAAGGATTGGTTTTACCACCTAAATTAGCCCCAATTCAGGTAGTAATTGTGCCTATTTATAAGGGAGAAGACCAATTAAATGCAATCAAGGATAAAGTAAATCCACTTGTAAAAACGCTACGTAAGCAAGGGGTTTCGGTTAAATTTGATGTATCGGAAAACCAAAGCCCAGGTTTTAAATTTGCCGAATATGAATTAAAAGGTGTGCCTATTCGCTTAGCGATTGGAAACCGAGATATGGAAAATGGGACCATTGAATTAGCTCGTCGAGATACCCGTGAAAAAACATCCATGGCATTCGAAGGAATTGAGCAGGTGGTGGTTGACACATTAGCGGATATTCAGGAAAAAATTTATGCGAAGGCATTGGCATTCCGTACCGAAAATACATTTGAGGTGAACTCGTGGGATGAATTTAATGCCAAATTAGACATCGGTGGATTCATTTCAGCCCACTGGGATGGTACATCTGAAACGGAAGAAAAAATAAAGGATTTAACGAAAGCAACGATTCGTTGTATTCCATTAGATGCAAAAGAGGAAGTTGGCAAATGTATTTTGACAGGTAATCCGTCTAATAAACGTGTGATGTTTGCGCGTGCTTATTAATCGTAGAGACGCAATACCTTGCGTCTAAAACAAAAAAGACGCGGAGTGTGAACTGCATCCAATAAGTTGTCCAACTTTTTGGGTACAGTTCAAGTTTCGCGTCTATTTTTAATCTATTTGACCAAACTTTCCAGCACCTCAAGTACGCGATCAATCTCCTCTTTGGTATTATTCTTCGAAAACGAGAAGCGTACTGCGGCTCCGGTTGCCGTTGGATTTAAGGCTGAAAGTACGTGCGACCCCACCGACGTTCCGCTAGAACAGGCGCTACCACCCGAAGCAGAAATTTTTTCAATGTCTAATTGAAACAAGAGCATATCACCATCTGGAACGCTTGGAAAGCGCACATTCAAAACAGTATATAAACTATTATCTACTTCGCCTGACCGACCATTAAATTCAACTCCCGGAAAACGCACTTTAAGCCCTTCAATAAAATAAGATTTAATGGATTTAATATGAGACATGTGCGCGTCCATGGATTCATAAGCCATCGTTAATGCTTTTGCTAAACCCACCATACCATATACATTTTCCGTTCCGCCTCGCTGATTTCGCTCTTGTGCACCCCCGTGCATCAATGGGTGAAAACCTACCCCAGCACGTGCATACAAGAATCCAATACCTTTAGGTCCATGAAACTTATGGGCGGCACCTACGATAAAGTCAACAGGTAAAGCTTGTAAATCGTGTGAAAAATGCCCCATTGTTTGAACCGTATCCGAATGAAAAAGAGCTCCGTATTTTTGGCATAATGTACCAACCGCATGCAGATCCAATAGATTTCCAATTTCATTATTACCCTGCATGAGGCTAACCAAAGCCTTTGAACTTCCAGCCAATAGTTCCTCCAAATGAGCTAAATCAATGTCACCTTGAGAATTAATTTGAACCAATTTCACCTCTGCTACACCTAATTTTCCCCATGCCTCAGCTGTATGTAAAACCGCATGATGTTCTAGGGGCGATGTAATAATCGTCTTGACACCGCCGTATAAAACTGCCGATTGAATCACCGTATTATCCGCTTCTGTACCTCCGGACGTGAAAAATATTTCAGCTGGTGACGTATTTAACAAAGCAGCTACGGCCTTCCTTGCTTTTTCTACGACAACTTTGGCTTGTCGGCCATGCGCATGAATAGACGATGGATTTGCGGTAAATTGCTCAAACAAAGGCTGCATTTCGGCCCAAACAGCTGGGTCCACCGGAGTAGTTGCCGCGTTATCGAGGTAAATTGGTGTTTTAGTTGTTGATGTCATGTCATTCTTATTTGCTGGCAATCGCTTTGATTACCTGCATAATTTGTTGGGCTAACCCATTCGCTTCGGACTCCGTTGGTGCCTCAGAATAAATTCTTATAATTGGTTCCGTATTAGATTTGCGTAAATGGACCCAGCGATCAGCAAAATCTATTTTAACACCATCAATGGTGTTTACACGTTCTTCTTTAAATTGTTCGGCGACAGTCG
This sequence comes from Aquirufa sp., assembly GCF_044377215.1. GTDB lineage: Bacteria > Bacteroidota > Bacteroidia > Cytophagales > Spirosomataceae > Aquirufa. Next base: position 75,198 of record NZ_JBILJM010000004.1, on the reverse strand, counting down.
CCAAGATTAAATCAACATTCAAATTTGCCGAAAGTTCAATTTTGTTTTTCGACATAATGTAGGCAGGATATTCAGCGCGCAAGTCACTAACTTTTTTATTTTTACGGGCTAAATGTGTTAAAAACAATCCAATGCCAACTAATGCATCGCGTCCATAATGCGACTCTGGGAAAATAACCCCACCGTTACCTTCACCGCCAATAATTGCATTTTCAGCTTTCATTTTTGTCACCACATTAACTTCACCTACAGCAGCAGCAAAATAAATTCCATTATGTTTTTGCGTCACATCTGCCAAAGCCCGAGTTGAAGACAGATTGGAAACTGTATTCCCTTTTACAATCGACAAAATATAATCCGCAATAGCAACTAATGTATATTCCTCACCAAATGCACTTCCATCTTCCGAGATGAAACATAAACGATCTACATCGGGGTCAACAACGATACCTAAATCGTATGAGCCAGCCTTCATTTTGGCAATCATTTCAGTCAAATTCTCTGGTAACGGTTCCGGATTATGACCAAAATGTCCATTAGGTTCTCCAAATATCACATCCACATCCATCACACCTAACGCATTAAGAAGCTGAGGCACCACGATTCCTCCGGTTGAATTAACAGCATCCACTAAAACGCGAAAATTCTTCGCTTGAATCGCTGATTTATCTACCCAACGAAGTCCTAAGACATGATCAATGTGTTGTTGCAAAAACGAATCATCGTGCGTGATTTTACCCAACTGAGTTACTTCTGCGAAAACAAAATCAAGATTTTCAGCTAATTCGAGCATCGCTTTCCCATCTGCATCTGAAATAAATTCTCCAGCATCGTTGAGCAATTTAAGTGCATTCCATTGGGCTGGATTATGGCTGGCGGTAATAATAATTCCACCTGCAGATTTCGTCCATGGGACAGCAAGCTCAACCGTAGGGGTTGTCGATAAACCAATATCCAAAACATCCCAACCAAGCCCAATAAGCGTATTTGCTACCAATGAAGAAACCATGGAACCCGAAATCCGCGCATCACGACCAAGTACAATTTGGTTCGATATGGGTTTGGTTCCTTTTAACCAAGCGCCATAAGCGGCGGCAAACGTAACAATATCAATTGGACTCAGGCCTTCACCAGGTTTTCCTCCGATCGTTCCACGGATGCCTGAAATAGATTTAATTAATGCCAAAACAAAGAAGATAAGGTAAATAAAAGCCCAAAAATAATAAATTCCACGCAGAATATTATCAATTATTAAGTGGCGATTTATCAGTTTTTCAGCTTGAAAAAATCAATCTGCCCCATACCTTTGGCAAACCTTGGAGGATTGCCAAAGGTAAGTGGGAAGATAATAAATTGACTTCAAAACTTATTTTGTGTAATTTCAAATCAACAAATTTAAATTCATGAATTCCAATCGATTAGACGCTCTTTTAGCGCAAATCAGCCAGCTTAAGATGGCCGTCATCGGTGATTATGCGTTGGATTTCTATTTTGATATCAACCCAGATAGTTCAGAAATTTCAGTCGAAACAGGCAAAGAAGTGCATATCTGCCAAAAACCGCAGGCATATTTAGGTGGAGCAGGTAATGTGGCAAAAAATTTAGCTAGCCTTGGTGTTCAAGTAGATGCTTTTGGCGTTCGAGGCAACGACTTATTTGGGCGCGAAATGAGTCATGAGGCCGGAAAATGGCACATTTCAACGAAACACCTCTCAGTGATTGACGAATTAGATACACCCACATACACCAAGCCTATGCGGGTGTATGATGAACAAAATCGATTGGATTTTGGCACGCGCAATCTGCAATTTCACACGTATGCAAAACAATTAATTGACACACTTGAAAAACGAATCGATACGTATCATTGGGTGATTATCAACGAACAATTCAAGTACCCATTACTGAATAAGGAAAGCTTAAACCTACTACAAAACATTACCAACGAAAAGGCTATTGCCGACCTTCGTAGCTTGGGAAATGAAGCCCAAAATACCCTTTTGAAGGTTAATGAAGAGGAATTTAAAAACATAATTGGCGAGGTAACTGACCTCGAATTTCAAATTAAGCAATGGGTTGTTCAACGCAATAAACCAGCCCTTGTAACCTTAGGAGAGCAAGGTATGATCTATGCGAGTCCGACAGAATTTCACTGGGAAAAAGCAATACCTGTGCTAGGCCCGATCGATACCGTGGGCGCAGGTGACATGGTCGTCGCTGCATTTAGTGCGGCAAAAGCAACGGGAGCTAGCATCGCAGAATCATGTAAATTCGCGAGTTTAGCTGTTCACATTAGCATTCAAAAAATAGGAGAAACGGGCAGTGCAAGCCCACACGAAATTAAACAACTTCATGATGCAATCGGAAATTAAAACCTACACGGAAAATCAATTACTACCCTTTTGGACATCGAGAACAATCGATAAAAATCAAGGAGGCTTCCTCACCCATTTTGATGAATTTGGGAACGATGCCGGAGATGATGAAAAATCTTTAATTGCACAAACGCGATCCGTCTTCACGTATGCGCAAGCGTACCGACATGGTTTTGGGGGACCAATCATGAAAGAAATGGCAGAACATGGAGTCAAATTTCTTCTCGAAAAAATGTGGGATGCAGAACATGGTGGATTTTATTGGATGACGGATCGGGCGGGTAAGGCCACAAACAAACAAAAAATAGGCTATGGACATAGTTTTGCTATTTATGCCTTAAGTGAGTATACGCTTGCAACGGGTGACCCCATCGGCTTGGAATATGCAGAGAAAGTTTTTGATCTATTACAAAAACATGCAGTAGACACATATCACGGTGGTTACTGGGAATTTTTTGCGGCAGATTGGTCACTTATGGGACCAGGATCGCCCGGAGGAGATCGCAAAACGCTAGATGTCCACATGCATTTAATGGAAGCCTTTACCACCTTATATGAGGCGAGCGGCAAATCACTCCATCGTCGAAAATTAGAAGAAGTGATCGAAATTTTGATTCACAAAATCATGCATCCGGTTACTGGAACAGGTATTCCGCAGTTTTGGGCAAATTGGGACGTAGCCCCACAAATCAAATTTGACATTGTTTGGGGCTGGGACCGTTTTGCGGATGGAGGCCAAAAAGCATCATCAACAGACAATACCTCCTACGGACACAACGCGGAATTCGGTTGGCTCCTCATGCATGCCATCAAAATCGGTGGATTTGATCTGGAGAAATATCGTCCAAACATAGAAAAAGCTTTTTATCATGCCTTAGACCACGGCATTGATTGGGAATTTGGTGGCGTTTACGTGGAAGGTTCACATACAGGTGAAGCATCGGATTTCGAGAAGGAATTTTGGCAACAAGCCGAAATGCTAATCGGCATGTTAGACGCATTCCAACTAACTAAAGATCCTAGATTTTTAGAAGCGCATAAACAAGTTCACCGTTTTGTTTTTGACAAAATGATTAATCAACTCACAGGTGAATGGTGGCCACTCATGACGCGTGAAGGTGAGCCTATCTGGCGTCACATGTCCCATAATTGGAAAATCAACTACCATAACGTTCGTTCGATGATTCTCTCGTATGAGAAACTAGGCGAATTAAACAAATGAAAAAAATCTTAATTTTTATGCTACTGGGCTACCAAACGTTCGGACAATCTGAAACAGCGGAAAGCATTCTTAAAAAATACTTTCATGCTGAACGCCAACAAATCACAATCCGCAAAGACACCATGTGGGTTATTTGGCATGAGCCTGCCGACAAAGTAAATCGGCAAGAGTTTAGGGATACTTCTGCGATTCCATTAAAACAAATTCATGAGGTAAAGTTTATAAATGGTAGAAATGCCCAAGGTGAGCCTGGTATTGGAATGCAATTAATTCCCTCAAATTCAAAAGAAAAAATAACATCAAAATCGCTTAATGAGGTTGACAATCAAACATTAAACCAAGTAAATGTAGCCACAGTCAATCAAAAATTACAAGGTCAAGTGTCCGGAGTGACGATTGGGAATGATAATTCACCTGGCGGAGGAGCTATGGTTCGTGTTCGAGGAATTGGTTCGATAAATGCAAATAGCCCTTTATATGTCGTCGATGGAGTCCCAATCAGCGGAAATATTAATTCCATAAATCCCAATGACATTGCTTCGGTGACAGTTTTAAAAGATCCATCTCAAACCGCTATGTATGGAGTACGTGGAGCAAATGGCGTAGTTGTCATAAGTACGATTAAAGGTGATGCAACACCAGGCATCTCGGAGGAATTGCAGCGCGGTATTACGCTTCCTTTAACGATTTGGACATGGGGGAAACAAAGTAAGGAATTTAAAAAATCAGAAAGTGATGAAATTTTAAAGCGTCTACTCAAAAATTGAACAAACAAAAAGCCTTCCACATTGCTGTAGAAGGCTTTAATTTGTTATTCTGTTGACCTACCAGGATTCGAACCTAGAAAACCAGAACCAAAAACTGGTGTGTTACCATTACACCATAGGTCAATACCAAAATGTGATGCAAAAGTAAGGTCTATCTAGGAAATAATCAAATATCGCTTAAAAAAAAATGATTTATTTGAGCACTGACGGGACTACTTCTTATAAATCAGCCAATTCCATTGACGATACTACGGCCTCCGCGTGAATCTTACGAACTAAGCCTTGTAAAACTTTGCCAGGGCCACATTCAATAAATTCACTGGCACCACCGGAAACCATCGCTTCTATTGATTGCGTCCAACGAACCGCACCGGTCAATTGCGCGATTAAATTAGCCTTAATTTGACCTGAATCTTGTGATGACTGCGCGTTGACATTTTGAAAAATCGGACAAACCGGATTCGCAATTGCCGTTGCCTCAATAGCTGCCGCTAACTCAATTCGCGCTGGCTCCATAAAAGGGGAATGAAACGCTCCTCCCACTGGTAAGGGCAATACGCGCTTTGCCCCCGCTTCTTTTAACTGAATTCCAACCGCCTCAATTCCTTCTACAGAACCCGAGATTACTACTTGGCCCGGGCAGTTATAATTCGCGGCAACAACCGATGAACCATAAGCTGCACAAATCTCTTCAATTGTTGAATCTGGCAATCCTAAAACTGCCGCCATGGTACTCGGCTGAATTTCACATGCCTTTTGCATGGCTAATGCACGCTTATATACTAACTGTAAGCCATCCTGCCAAGCCAATCCTCCGGCAGCAACCAAGGCTGAAAATTCACCCAACGAATGCCCTGCAACCATGCCGGGATTAAAATCTTTGCCCAACTTAGCAACCAAAACAGAATGCAAAAAAATAGCTGGCTGGGTCACGCGCGTTTGCTTCAATTCCCCATCCGTCCCCTCAAACATTACCTTCGCTAACGAAAATCCTAAAATTGAATCCGCCTCATCCACAATCGAACGAGCTAAATCAAATTGCTCGTACAAATCCTTCGCCATGCCCGGAAATTGAGAACCTTGACCCGGAAAAATATATGCTTTCATATTATATTTATTAAATTTGGACTAAATTTTAGCTCGGCAAAGATAATTTTTTCTAGTCGGTTTTAAAAACAAGGCCATCAAATGCACAAACGATTATTAACCGTAAGCATTCTTTTTATCAGCATTTTTGTCTTAGGAGCATGTACCTCAGACCAAGAGCCGATTTCACCTAACGACACCTTTCTCGCACCAGCGACAGCAAGCATTGACCTCGAAAAAAGTAAAACTTTTGTGCAAAGATCGAACAGCAACGAAGGAGAAATTATCATTAAAGGACAAGCAGGAGCAACATTCCAAACAGCCAAAATTAAATTCATAAACAGACTAGGTGGCCAAGCGACTGATTGGCAGAATTTGACTGTGGATGTGGCCAACAAACAATTTTCGGGTAAATTTAAATTAGTTGGCGGCGGTTACTATCCTCAAATTCAACTTATTACAGACGGAAAAGTAGTAACTGATGGTCTATTGCCTACGACAATAAATGTAGGTGAAGTCTTTGCTGTGATTGGCCATTCTATTTCAGAAGGTCAGGAACCCTATGTCATTTTGGATTACGACAGAACGTGGTGCCAAATTAAATTATGGCCTCCATTGACGGAAAAAAAAATATATTTTAATCCAAGTTTTTGGGGAAGAGTAGCGGAATACACAAAAAAAAGGTTCAATGTACCAGTCATGATTTTCAATACGGGTCAAGGAGGATCTACTTCAGTTCAATGGGGCAAATCAGCTTATGGAGAACAATTTGAAGAACATGATTTTTATCCATGGAGGCAACGCCAACCCTATGCAAGGTTTGAACAGAGATTAGTTAATGAAATTAAACAAACTGGTCTACGAGCAATATTTGTCGTTCATGGTGAAAATGATTATTGGACTGCAGAAAATGATATCGTTTATTTCACTGGTCGTTACATTCAAAAAACGCGCGAATTATTAAATCATCCTCAATTACCATTTCTGATTTCGAAATCAAATGCCGGACAAAATATACCAGAGCAAATTAAGGTAAGGCGTGCGCAAAAAAGAATGCTTCAGGAAATACCCAATACCTTCGAAGGTGCAAATCTTGAATTTATTAAAGACGGTGGCATGCGTTGGGATGGTGTTCACTACAATTTTGCCGCCTTAGAAATCGCCGCCATCCAGTGGAAAGAAGTTCTTACTCCACTTTTCTTCCAGGTTTCGAAACCTTTTATCCCTGCGAATTAATTTCACACGCTTCTTTCCCGTTGAAAAAGTACCGATGTTTGGCGACGAAATCATACATTCGATCCAAAAGCCTTTCAGGCAATACAAATAACACCCTGAGGGGCAAAAATGGCCATTTTGCATGCTTGAGTACCTCGGCAATCGCCGCAGATTTGATATACAATCGACCGTTTGTAACCACCTGAACAGTAGCTAACGACCACCGAGAATCTGGGATTTTTTCTTGATAGGACTTACATAGCGCCGTGGATTGCGGATAAATAGCCAACTCCTCAGCTGAAATCCGACGAAGGATACCACTGGCCCATTGACAAAAACCACAATCCCCATCAATAAAAACGACTAACGAATTAGCTCCACCCATCCCTTCAGTGATTTCTTTTTCTTCGATTCATCAACTACCTCAAACTGGACATCACAGGTATAAAAATATGATCCCGGTGGCACATCCCGACCATTCAATCCTTTACCATTCCAACCAAAACCAAGTAATGGTCCATCGTAGTTGTAAACGACTTGACCGAATCGGTCAACTATCGTGCAAGTGACTTGGTTGACAAAACTTGGGCATCGCATAGGTAAGAACAGATCATTTTTTTGATCTCCATTGGGACTAAATAAATTAGGCAAATCAAATGCAGGACAATTATCTTGACAAACTGTATTACTCTTCGCACTTTCTTTCCCATCAAAATTGACTGCGGTCACATAATAACAGCCCACAAATGAACTTGACTGACTATGTAAAAAAGATAAACCCTTTTTCTCCCCCACAAACCCATACTTCCCATCCACCGTCTTTGAAAAATAAACCCGGTAAAAATCAATTTGAGGATCACACAAATTCGTCACAGTTGGCGTCCACGTTAACGTATTTGTAAAACTAGTTGGCAAACAATCTCCACCCGGCGAATCACATGGATTAGACCCTATTTTCAGCACCGGGGGGCATGGATTAAGTTCAATAAATGATTTTATTGCTAGCGATTGAGACGCATTGACGAGTCCTTTAGCCCATGTAGGACGAGCGTATTCGCCAACAGTCTCAACAAAATAAGTATAGGTTGAATCCGGCAAAATCGCTACATCAAATTTCCCATCTGTTGTCACAAAATCCACACCTAAATCCGTGTACTGAAACGTAGCTGGGTCACCTACCGAGATCTCATTAATTTGATTGAAAACTCCGTTGCCACGAGCGCGGTAAATGCGATGTACCTGAAAACTATTATTCCAAGGCACATTGGCTTCCCAACTTAATTTAATGGTCTTACCTGCAGCCACTCCTTGTAAACGAACCGAACTCGCGGGAGTGGGCGAATCCAACAACTCTAATTTTTGATTTTTAACATAAAATACATCCACTTGATATCGATAACCCCGTTCCAAGGTATTCAATCCCTTATCCACAAAAACGGTATCGGTTATCGGCGAGCCCACTGCTTTGAATTCGACAGCTGAAATACTTTCTGCACGCTTTAGCTGATATTGATATGGACCTGGAAATGAAAGTGTGTCTAAATTTAGCGGTTTCGACCACCGAACACTGATTTCACCCTGTGTCTTCGATGTTTTCAATACAGATACTTGCGTCATTACAGGCGCCGCAGTAGCTATCAATGCGCATACACCAGATGACATCGGACTAAAATCCTCTAAACCCTTTGAATTTGTAAATGCAACGACAATGACATACGTATAATTGGTATTCTTTTGTAGTGACTTATCCTCAAAACTGGTTTCAGTAGCCTTCAAACGTCCAATCTCCACAAAACCAGGTAATGTCATTCCCGTCCCACACGACTTATTGACAACCGTAACACAAGGCCCTGTTTTTCGATAAATAATCAATGAGGTATTGGGCAATAAACAGGTATATGGAGTCCAAGACAATGTAGCACTGGAAGCTCCAGTGACTACTTTTAATCCTTGAACCACAGGTGCAAAAACACGTATTTTCCAAATTTTACTATCAACCAATTTGATGGCATTTCCAATGGCCGTTGGCGGATTATCTTCAACTTTAAACAAAACATCATACGGCTCCTTTCGGATATGTTGGCACGCCGTCTGCCACGAAAACGTTGCCCTTGCAGGTGAAGTTTGCCTAGGAATCGAATTAAATGAGGCAAATGGTTGTAATACGGCATAAATTGGATCAACATTCGCATATACATTACCCGAACTAAAGATGGTCAATGGGTCGAGACGTCCAGTTTTGGAGGCCACATCATCTGCCGTTATCGTTTGAACAATGTTCGTTCCAGCTAACACACATACATCAGCGGGAACCGTTAACTTGGGTGCCCTGTTATCCGCATCCTTCACTTCGATTTGCATATCGCGAACAGTTTCGGAGATTTTAACCCCATTTCGCCATTCTTCAACTATAAATGCACAGTTATAAAGTCCAAGTTCTTGTGGAGTATCCCACACTAAATCACCCGTAAGCGGATTTATATCAAAACTAGATTTGATCGAAGATACCTCGTTTGGTTGCCTAAAATTAGGTGTTGTAATCCCACGACTAGCCGAATTACATGTTTCACTTTCGCCAGTCTTTGAAACAGACAATCGGTAAGCTAAACTGTCACCCTCAGCATCGACCGCATTCGCATTATGAATGAATTTTTGACCAACAATAGCCGTGAGGTCAATAGCTGGATTTAACAGTAAAGGCGTGGAATTTAAACCAAGTCCGGAATTAATGGAGAAACTTGTTTCCACATAAAAAGCAACATCAACAGATCTCGTCATATTTCGAACGCCATCATTCCGATTTGGGATAGCTGCTGAAACACGGTAAACGAGCGAGGGTGCGGGATACGTATATTCAATCTTGTAGATATTCTTCAATGTCCCATTGCCCAAATTTATGGGTGTCCCACAGCAACGTTTAGCCTTAAAAATACCCGAACCATCCCCGAAACAAAAGTTGACATCTTCCTGCTGATCATTCGCAGCATTACTTTCCGTATAGGTTGTTAACGTAAACTCATAGGTCAGCGATTTATCCGAAATACGTTTAACTGTGATCTCCCCACCCTTTAGGTGCGTAGCTAGTAAGCGGCTGCCCGAAATGAAGAACAAAAAGAAGAAAAAAATATATTTCCGCATAAAACAAATGAGAAGATGAGCAAGTTAACAAGGCGAAATTTAATAATTAAAAAAAATAGATTTTTTAAGCGATTAATTTGATTGAGAAGCGATTGGAATGTAGTTTTGGAGGCTAAAATTCAGCAGCATTGTTGAAATCAACAATCGCTTTGATTGTTTTTACTTAAATCTAACAACCTTATTTATGGCTTGGCTAGCAAAATCACTTAATTCTTCACTAGGCAAAAAGCTCATCATGGCCATCACCGGCCTGTTTTTGATCAGTTTCCTACTTGTACATTGCGGTTTAAATGCAACGATTTTCTTGAATGATGGGGGTGCCGCATTTAACGAAGGGGCCGAATTTATGGCACATAACCCGATTATACGAACGATGGAAATTGTTTTATTTGGCGGTTTATTGCTACACATTTTTGATGGCCTTCGTCTTTGGCTAGCTAATAAAAAGAAACGTCCCGTAGCCTATGCGGTTGTAGATGGAGCAGCCAATAGTAAATGGTACTCGCGATCAATGGGTTTGTTAGGGACATTATTATTGATATTTCTTATCGTACACTTAAGACATTTCTGGTATTTCTCCCGTTTGACAAATGACTTAACCGAAACACATACCCTATATAATGAAATGCAAATAGTATTTCAAAGTCCAATCGTTGTGCTCATTTATGTATTAGGTTGCATTTCTTTAGGCTATCATTTATTGCACGGTTTTCAAAGCGCATTCCAAACGATGGGATGGAATCACCCTAAGTACACACCTACAATTAAGACCATTGGCGCAATCTATTCGATCATTATTGCCGCATTATTTGCTGCAATGCCAATCGCCTTCTATTTTAATTTGATTCAATAATTCCTCAGCCGATACGATTATGACAAAATTAGATGCTAAAATTCCAGAAGGTTCGCTGGCTGAAAAATGGACCAAGTACCGCTCAAGCGTGCCATTAGTTAATCCTGCCAACAAACGTTCGTTAGAAATCGTCATTGTTGGTTCAGGTTTGGCTGGTGCATCTGCCGCAGCCTCGTTAGCTGAACTAGGATATAAAGTAAAAGTATTTTGCTTCCAAGATTCTCCACGCCGTGCGCACTCAATTGCAGCACAAGGAGGTATTAATGCAGCAAAGAACTACCAAAATGACGGGGACTCCGTTTACCGCTTATTCTATGATACCATCAAAGGCGGTGACTACCGCTCGCGAGAAGCAAACGTTCACCGTTTAGCCGAGGTGTCTGGTAGTATAATAGATCAATGTGTGGCACAAGGTGTACCATTTGCACGTGAATACGGCGGATTGCTTTCTAACCGTTCTTTCGGTGGAACGCAAGTTCAACGGACATTTTACGCGGCTGGGCAAACTGGGCAGCAATTGTTATTAGGTGCTTATTCTTCCTTGCAACGCCAAGTGGGAATGGGAAATGTAAAAATGTACACACGCCATGAGATGCTTGATGTTGTTACCATCGACGGGAAAGCGCGTGGTATTATCGCGCGTGATTCAGTTACAGGTGCATTAGAGCGTCATTTTGGACATGCTGTATTGCTTTGTACGGGCGGTTACGGAAACGTTTTCTACTTATCCACCAATGCAATGGGATCGAACGTAACAGCCGCTTGGAAAGCGCACAAAAAAGGTGCTTTCATTGCAAATCCATGTTACACTCAGATTCACCCCACTTGTATACCAGTTTCAGGTGATCACCAATCGAAGTTAACGTTAATGTCGGAGTCACTACGTAATGACGGTCGTATTTGGGTTCCTAAAAAGGAAAACGATACCCGTAAAGCCAATGAGATTCCAGAAGAGGAAAGAGATTATTATTTAGAGCGTCGTTATCCTGCATTCGGAAACCTAGTGCCTCGTGACATTGCATCACGTGCAGCCAAAGAGCGTTGTGATGCGGGTTTTGGCGTAGGCGCATCTAAAATGGCTGTTTATTTAGACTATGCTGCGGCAATTATTCGCTACGGCCAAGGAGAAGCTAACAAGCATAACATGCACAATCCATCAGATGAAGAAATTCAAGCAATGGGTAAAGCAGTCGTCAAAGAGAAATATGGCAATTTGTTTGATATGTACAAGCAAATTACAGGTGAAGATCCATATACAGTGCCGATGCGTATTTATCCAGCAGTTCACTACACGATGGGTGGACTTTGGGTTGATTATAACTTAATGACAACAGTGCCAGGTTTATATGCGCTGGGCGAAGCCAACTTCTCTGATCACGGTGCTAACCGTTTAGGAGCATCGGCCTTAATGCAAGGTTTAGCAGATGGCTATTTCGTGATTCCATACACGATTGGGAATTACTTGGCATCTGAAATTCGTACGCCGGCTATGTCAACTGATTCAGCGCCGTTTGTGACAGCTGAAAAAGAAGTACGTGATCGTCTAGAAACCTTGATGAACATCAAAGGAAATAAACCCGTTGATTATTTCCACAAGCGTTTAGGAAAAATCATGTGGGACGAATGCGGAATGGCACGTAGCGAAAAAGGCCTAAAAGCATCCATTAAAGAGATTCAAGCCCTACAGAAAGAATTCTGGTCGGACGTCAAAATTCCTGGTGAAATCGATAATTTAAACCCTGAATTAGAGAAAGCGGGTCGTGTGGCCGACTTCCTTGAATTAGGCGAGTTAATGTGTATTGATGCCTTAGATCGCAACGAGAGTTGTGGAGGTCACTTCCGTACGGAATACCAAACAGAAGACGGGGAAGCCCTTCGTGATGACGAGAACTACGCCTATGTAGCCGCCTGGGAATACCAAAAACAATCGACTTTCAAACTTCACAAAGAAGAATTGAAATACGAAAACATCAAAATTGCTCAAAGATCTTATAAATAATTCGATACAATGGAAGGAAATTTAAACCTGACACTCAAAATTTGGAGACAAAAAAATGCAAGCGTAGCTGGTAAATTTGAAACATACCAGGTAAGCGGCATCTCCACAGATATGTCATTTTTGGAAATGATTGACGTGTTAAACAACCGTTTGATCGAAGAAGGAGATGATCCGGTAGCATTTGACCATGATTGCCGAGAAGGTATTTGTGGTATGTGCTCGATGTACATTAATGGCCGACCACATGGTCCAAACCGCGGTGTAACAACTTGTCAATTGCACATGCGCTCATTTCAAGATGGTCAAACAATCACCGTGGAACCTTGGAGATCAAGTGCATTCCCTGTCATTAAAGATTTAGTTGTTAACCGTTCAGCTTTTGATCGTATTATTGCAGCTGGTGGCTTCGTTTCCGTAAATACGGGAAATGCACAAGATGCCAACTCATTGCCTATACCAAAAGAAAATGCAGATCAAGCTTTTGCTGCGGCAGCTTGTATCGGCTGTGGCGCATGTGTTGCAGCTTGCAAAAATGCTTCCGCCATGCTATTTACTTCAGCTAAAATTTCACAATTAGCTTTATTGCCGCAAGGACAAGTAGAGGCAGGAAAAAGAGCTGAGGCAATGGTTGCCCAAATGGATGAGGAAGGATTTGGTGCATGTTCGAACACCGGTGCTTGCGAAGCTGAGTGTCCTAAAGGCATTTCGCTAGAAAATATCGCGCGTATGAATCGTGAATATTTCTCATCAACATTTAGTTCAAAATAATTTTCATATAATGGCCCTTGAAATTTCATTCAAGGGCTTTTTGCGCCCTTGTTTTTAGAACCTACACATGCTAGATCTGCCCAAAATAATCCATCGCTCGGATGGATTGAAATTATTTGTGGCTCTATGTTTTCGGGCAAAACGGAGGAACTAATCCGCCGCCTAAAGCGGGCTAAAATCGCAAAATTACGGGTAGAAATCTTTAAACCAGCTTCTGATACCCGGTATCATGATGAAGATATCGTCTCTCATAATCAAAATTCCATTCGCTCCACTCCCGTTCTAAGTGCCAGTGAAATCCTATTACTAGCTGGAGATTGTGATGTCGTAGGCCTTGATGAGGTGCAATTTTTTGATGAATCCATTATTGAAGTAGCTAATTCCTTAGCGAATCAAGGTAAGCGTGTTGTCATTGCTGGGTTGGATATGGACTTTAAAGGAATTCCATTTGGTCCTATGCCTCATTTAATGGCCATCGCAGAATATGTGACCAAAGTACATGCGGTTTGCGTTCAATGTGGTGCCGTCGCAAATTACTCGTATAGGATTGTTGACAAAGAAGAAACCGTTCTATTGGGGGAAACGGAATCCTATCAAGCGCGCTGCAGAGCCTGTTTTCAAGCCTCGATTTAAGTATGCCCAAGGACAAAAAAGACCCCTCCTACCGGAAATTAATGCAGCGACTAGTCGCTAGAAAACCTAAGAATTTAGATCAACAATTTTTTCAGGCTCACACAGAAGTTTTCAAGAAAACGGATTGCTTGACTTGTGGCAACTGCTGCCGAACGACAAGTCCCATGTGGAATGAAACGGACATTCAACGGGTTTCACATCTTTTTAAGATGAAGACATCCGCATTTTTGGATGAATATTTAGTTCAGGATTCCGATGGAGATTGGGTTTACCCGGCAGCTCCTTGCCCATTTTTAGATCTTGCAGACAACAAATGTGGGATCTACGATCACCGCCCCAAAGCGTGCCGAGAATATCCACATACGAATCGCAAGAATATCATGGGGATTTTATCTTTAACGCAAAAGAATGCCCTCATCTGCCCTGCCGTTACTCAAATACTAGAAAAAATCGAGCTAATTTACCCTTGAGCCACTTTTGATTTGAAATTCACGGCAAAATTCGACAATTTCGTAACTCAATAAATCAAAACTATGGCAGCAGTAGAATACTTAGGAATAGACGTAGGAGGTACCGGCGTTAAAATGGGAATCGTTCATTCGGACACCGGCCAAATCAACAATTTTCAAAGTTATGATACAGCGACCTGGAGAGAATCAAATCACTTTTTAGAGCGTTTGGCAGATGCGATTGCATTGCAATTGTACCAACATAAAAACGTTAAAAAAATAGGCATCGGCCTACCTGGTATCCTAACTAAAAACCGTCGGACATTAATTGAAATCACGGCAATACCTGAAATCGATGGATCTCCCATGATTGATATGCTAGAAAAAAGATTTCCCGAGCATGCATTTTTTATGGAAAATGATGCCAATGCGGCGGCATTAGGCGAGTTTTACTTCTCACCTGAGAAGGCTACGATGCCGGAAGATTTTGTCTTCATCACCTTAGGTACAGGTGTGGGTGGCGCAGCAGTTATTGATCGTAAAATATTCTTAGGAGGTGATGGCAATGCCATGGAACCTGGACATGTACCCTCTAAAAATGGAAAGGTATTAGAACGAAATGTAGGTAAAAAAGAAATATTGCAACTGGCAACCGAAATGCGCGCTTCCTATACAGGCAAAACATTGTTGACCTCAGATGGAACAATTTCAACTACGGCTTTGGTCGTGGCCGCGGAAGAAGGGGATGAATTAGCCTTAGCCATTTGGAACGAAATAGGAACCCTTTTAGGCGATATGCTCGTTTCTTTAATTCGAATTTTAGACATTAAAAACATATTTATTGGCGGAGGTTTATCGGCATCATATGATTTTATTTTACCAAGTATGGAGAAGCAACTAAACTACTGGCTTACACCTGCCTACCTAGAAAAGTTGACGATAAAAAAGGCGCTATTAGGGAATGATGCAGGCTTATTAGGTGCAGCATCACTTTGTTTTTAATTGAAAGAGCCACTTCCAATTGAATATTTTCCAAAAAGAATTAGTTGAATTATATTATATATTTTTAAAGTGCAAAATGGAATAAAATTTGTTTGATATTGTAACATTTAATTCTAATCTTTGCAACGTTTTTGAACCCCAAAATTTTTATAAAATGTCAGATATTGCAGAAAAAGTTAAGAGCATCATCGTTGAGAAGTTAGGTGTAGAAGCATCAGAAGTTACTCCTGAGGCATCTTTCACAAACGATTTGGGAGCTGACTCCTTAGACACGGTAGAATTGATCATGGAATTTGAAAAAGAATTCAATGTTTCTATCCCAGATGACCAAGCTGAAAACATCCAGACAGTAGCTCAAGCAGTTACTTATTTGGAAGAAAACGCAAAGTAATCGATTTACGATAAAAAATGATGTCAATTGGTACATGGTAATTCCTTCGGATATATTCCTAGGTTAATGCCCTATACTAATTGACATTTTTTATTGCAACAAATCTAGTTATACCAAATTATGGAGTTAAAACGTGTAGTAGTAACGGGCCTAGGGGCTCTAACACCGATTGGAAATACGGTAGACACATTTTGGGAAGGCTTAGCTGCCGGAAAAAGTGGTTGTGCTCCTATCACCCGATTTGATGCTGAAAAATTCAAGACTCGTTTTGCTTGTGAATTAAAAGACTTCAAGGTAGAAGATTACATCAATACCAAAGAAGCTAGAAAAATGGATCCATTCACGCAGTATGCGGTGATTGCAGCAGATGAAGCAATTGCAGATGCTGCATTTGATATGGAAACTTTAAATAAAAATAAAGTAGGCGTAATTTGGGGATCAGGGATTGGTGGACTTAAAACCTTTGAGGACGAAATGATTTATTTCGGACAAGGAGATGGGACACCAAAAATCAATCCATTCTTCATTCCTAAAATGATTGCAGACTCTAGTTCAGGCCAAATTTCCATTCGTAATGGATTTCGTGGACCTAACTATGTAACTGTTTCTGCCTGTTCATCCGCAAACAACGCTATAATTGATGCATTTAATTACATCCGAACAGGACGTATAAACGTTTGTGTCACAGGAGGTTCCGAGGCACCCGTAACAATTGCGTCTGTTGGTGGATTTACAGCGATGCACGCGATGTCTACGCGTAATGACGATCCAACTACCGCTTCACGTCCCTATGATGTTGACCGTGATGGTTTTGTCGTAGGTGAAGGAGCTGGTGCACTGATATTGGAAGAATATGAGCACGCAAAAGCGCGTGGTGCCAAAATTTACGCAGAGTTAATCGGCGGTGGATTCTCCTCAGATGCCCATCACATAACAGCCCCACATCCAGATGGATATGGTGCCTTATTATCCATGATTGACGCATTGGAAGATGCTCAAATCAAACCTGAAGAAGTAGATTACATTAATACCCACGGAACATCTACTCCAATTGGTGATCCACAAGAGATCAAAGCAATCGTAGATTGCTTTGGGGAACATGCCTATAAGTTATCTATTTCCTCGACGAAATCCATGACAGGCCACTTATTAGGTGGAGCTGGAGCCGTGGAAGCTGTTGCTTCTGTATTAGCGATAAAACATCAGTTTGTACCGCCAACAATCAACGTATTTAATCGTGATCCTGAAATTGACCAGCGCATCGATTTGACAGAAAATGTAGGAAAATCGCGTGAAATCAATGTTGCTTTAAGTAATGGCTTTGGATTTGGAGGACATAATGCGACCGTTATCTTTAGAAAAATCTAATTTATGACGATTTTTTCATCGTTCTCGTTGTTCTTTCAAAAAGCTAAAGACGAACGTGAGAAGCACCTTTATAAATCAGTCAAACATCTTATTGGGGCTAGTCCCACAAATTTGAATTTATACCGACTGGCATTTTTACACGCCTCGGCCTCAAAAGAATCTGTTGCTAAATCATACAAAGAGTCAAATGAACGCCTTGAATTTTTAGGCGACTCCGTACTTGGCATGATTACAGCCAGTTATCTATTCCAAAAATTCCCTTTTAAAGACGAAGGATTCTTAACGGAAATACGCTCACGTATGGTAAGCAGAGAATCATTAAATGTGCTTGGCCGCAAATTGGGTTTAGAAGAAGTCATCGAATACGAAAGCTTAAAGCGTAGTTCCATGTCACGTTCAAGTATGCATGGCGATGCATTAGAGGCATTTATTGGTGCTGTTTACCTCGATAAAGGATTTGCATTTACGCAAAAATTCATCGTCAAAAAGATTTTGACCCAATATTTTGATTTAGATACAGTCGTTCAAAATAATCCCAATTTTAAATCGTTACTCATCGAGTGGGCTCAAAAAGAAGGTAAAAAAATACAATTTACCTTGGATGAAGAAGGAACACACCACGACAAAGAATTTACTGCGCTCGTTTTACTTGAAGGAGAAAAAATCAGTAGCGGCAAAGGATATTCTAAGAAAAAAGCAGAACAAAATGCAGCCATGAAAGCCTGCGAAGCCTTAGCAATTAAATAACGGTACCTATGCAAACGCCCAATATTTTTCTTCATTACTACAACAGCGACGAAGCGGTTGTCTCTTTTCTGGAAATCATGCAATCTGATGTTGCACCTGAAATATTAACAGTCATTCAAGAAGAATTAGTACATCAGTTATCGGGCGCTGGTTTGGCTGAAAAATTACCGAATTTCGACTGGCAAAATGCCCGCATGCAAGAAAAATGGCAGTCGGCAGTGAACCTACTCCTACCCCATGTCATTTTACCAAACTTCATTTGGCAAGGATGGATTGACTCGCTGGGCCAACAATCCCCCGTTACCCAAACAGAAGTACCAAGCTTTGCTGAGTTACTAAGCTCTGAGGTATATTATGCTTCACCGATTGATTCACTTCCAGATATTGAAGAGAAAGACATAAGCGTAAACCAAGCAGAAACGATTCCTGATTATTTCGAAGCAAAAGATGAGCTTCCTGAAATCATTCTTCCAATAGAGCAAGTAGAAGAACCTGAAATTACAGAGGCGCCAATTGAACTGGAAAAATCGAAATCCATCAATGAAATCCATGCGGAATCGAGTGAAGAAAAAGTAATAGACACCATTCAAGTGACAGACCCGTCATTAAAAAATATGGTGGAGATTAACATGACAAATTCCCTTTGGGAGAGTATTTCCCTTTTTCAAAAATTGAATTTCATTCAAGACTTGTTTAATGGGAATGCAGATGAATTCCAACGACTCATCGAATTTGTCGACTCAGATGCCACTGCAACTCAGTGGAAATCAGAAATTGAGAGTCGGTTCGGTCAATACTTACATCCAGAAAATGAAGATACGTGGAACGAATTCTACATTCTAGTTGACCGAAAATTCAATTAGTTGATTTTCATTATCAGTTTTTTACCCTCAATTTCAATACGTATCGCCTAGTTTCGTAAAAACTAGTTCGTGAGGTATTGTATTCTATTACTCTTCTTTTCTTTTGGCGCCCGTGCGCAAACGCAAGTTCATGACGCAGTACGCGAAGTGGAGGAAACACGCCTACAATTCTTCCAACAAAATCCATTTGACATTAACTTCGTGACATCAGAGGAGATGCAAGGCTTACATCTCTTTTCAGAAAGTCAATTACAGTCGTTTTGGGCTTATCGAAATTCCCACGGGCCATTTATATCCATGCACGAACTACAGATTATTGCGGGGTGGGACCTAGAAACACTGCAAAAAACAGTAGGGATACTTATATGTGAAACTCCACAAAAAAAATGGTATCAGGGCGAGCAAGTAAGCGAACAACTCCTCGTGAAATTCGAACGAACGCTTGAAGAAAAAGTGGGATTTAGTCCACCCACCGCAAGAGGCAAAATCAGATATGTCGGAAATCCTTGGGCACAAAATATTCGTTATCGAGGTAAACTAAATCGTACTATTCGAGCTGGATTCACGCTACAAAAAGATGCGGGAGAATCTGATTTAACCAATTTTAAAAGTTTTTACCTGGAGGTCAAGCCCCAAAAATGGGTGGATAAATTAATCTTAGGCGACTTCATCAATCAATGGGGACAAGGGCTAATCCAATCTGGCGGCTTTTCCCTTGGAAAGACTTATGAAAGTATTCGTGCCACCCAAAAATTCAATTTAGGTGGTCTCCCCTATTCATCTAGCGGCGAATCCGCTTTTTACCGAGGCATGAATCTTCAAGCTCATTGGGGACCCGTCACTTTTGCCATATTTCAATCAACTAGAAATCTAGATGCATCCATATCCAAAGACAGTTTAAACCGTCCATTTTACCGGAGTATAGATGTGGACGGAAATCACCGAACAAGTACCGAATTAAAGAACAAATCTAGCCTTACTGAATACGCTTGGGGCTTCCAAGCGTTAGTTCCTATTGCACAAGGCTACGTCAGTTTTTCTTCCACACAACATCAATGGGACATTCCAAAGCGTAATACACAAGTTTATAATCAAACAGAATGGCAAGGGGACCAGTTGACAAATTATGCAATCGCTCATCATATCCCTTGGAAAAACGTATTCTTGGCTGGTGAATTCGCTTCGACTAATTCAAAAGCCATTGCATGTATTGAATCAATCGCATTCCCTATTTCACAAAAACTAGATTTTTCCACTTTACTTCGATATTATGGCACAGGATATTTCAGTCCAATGGCTCAATCGCTTGGGGAAGGTTCGCAAACAAAAAATGAAGTCGGCATATTCGTAGGAAACCAATTCCAAATTTCAAAATATCAACGACTCTCATCTTACATTGACTATTTCTATTTTCCTAAACAAAATTTTACGTATGCATTTAATCGTGCTTGGGGCGTTGAAATACTTACGCGATTTCAATGGGATCGCAAAAAAAAGGGGCACTATTTTTCTCAGTTAAAATGGACTAATCAATCCATTGAGTCTAACCAGCGAAAAAATCATTTACAAGCCAGTTTTGATCTTCATCGGGATTTAATAAGTCATGTCAAATGGCATAGCCGACTGATGCTCAGCTACCTAGTCTCTCCAGACCAAAATGAATTGGGTGCCATGTGGCTACATGACATTCAATATTCACATCGAAATTGGAAACTTCAAACACGCATCGCTTGGGTACACACGCCGAGTTACGATACACGTTTATACGCATTTGAACCTACACTAGCCTATTCATTCAGCCTTCCTGCCTATTACGACCCTAGCATGCGAAATTTGGCTTTGCTAAGTTATACACTCTCCAAACATTGGGAATTAGGCATAAAAATAGCCAGAACCCAATATTTCGAAAAAGAAACTAGTGGATCTGGCCTAGACTTAATACCAAAATCGCATAAAACAGATATTGGACTTCAACTCATTTATGGATATTAAACAATAGCTTCACGCACTTTCATTAATTTTTCAAGTAATCGTTCTAGTTGGTCCAACGGAAGCATATTAGCTCCATCTGACTTTGCGACTGCGGGATTTGGATGAGTCTCTATAAAAATACCATCAGCACCCACGGCAATGGCCGCTTTAGCTATCGTTTCAATTAAGGCTGGTTGGCCACCCGTCACCCCATTCCCTTGATTGGGACGCTGTAACGAGTGTGTGCAATCCATGATAACAGGTACACCTAAGGAAGCCATTTCGGGCAGATTACGGTAATCAACTATTAAATCACCATAACCAAATGAATTCCCGCGGTCTGTCAGGTAAACAAGTGCGTTGGGATTTTCATGGAGCACTTTTTCAACGGCAAATTTCATCGAAGCTCCCGACATAAATTGCCCTTTCTTTATATTGACAGCTTTACCGGTTTGGGCTGCGGCGGCCAACAAATCTGTTTGTCGGCATAAAAAAGCTGGAATTTGAAGTACATCCACATAAGCAGCTGCCATGGCCGCTTCGCCACTTTCGTGAATGTCAGTGACGGTAGGAATGTCGTAATGATCACCAACTGCTTTTAAAATTTCGAGTGCCTTAATATCCCCAATCCCTGTAAATGAATCGATTTTCGTTCGATTAGCCTTGCGGTAGGAACCTTTAAAAATATAGGGAATCCCCATCGATTTGGTAATAACATGAATACGTTCCGCTATTTCAAAAGCTAAATCGTTACTTTCAATCGCACAACTTCCAGCCATTAAAAAAAAAGGTCCTTTTTCAATGGAGGCTACACTAGGTAATTGCATATCATATGATGTTTACTTCGGTTTCCAGAGGAACACCAAATTTAGCTAATACGGACGCTTTTATTTGCTCCGATAATTCTTTAATCTCAACGCCTGTTGCTTGACCATAATTCACAAGTACCAAAGCTTGATTTACATGGACACCGGCATCCCCTGAGCGGTAACCTTTCCACCCAGCTTGTTCAATAAACCAGCCAGCTGGAAACTTTATATCCGTACTTTCCGGTACAGCATAATGCGGAATACCTGGAAAATCATGCTGCAATCGGATTGATTCGGCAGCTGAAACCGTAGGGTTTTTAAAAAAGCTCCCAGAATTACCTATGTCTTTTGGATCAGGCAATTTGCTTTTTCGGATCGAAATCACCGCATCAGCAACCTCGCGAATCCCTGGATTGACAATACCATTTGTAGTTAAAACATCTTTTATAGCGCCATACGAAATATGGAGTGTTGGCTTTTTGGCTAATTTAAAACATACAGAGGCGATCAAATAACGTCCTTTACCGGCATGTTTAAAATAACTTTCTCGGTAACCAAATTGGCATGCCTCCGAATCAAATCGCTCAATGAGTAATGTTTCTAAATTTAGGGCTTCCAAATGATCAAATGTATCTTTAATTTCTACCCCATAGGCGCCAATATTTTGCATAGGTGCTGCACCAACCGTACCTGGAATGAGCGATAAATTTTCAATACCTGCCCACTTATGATCAACTGCATATTGAACAAAATCATGCCAATTAACACCTGAACCTGCACGAACCCACACAAAATCAGCTGATTCGTCAAGTACCTCAATTCCTGCAAATGAAATTTTAACAACTAAGGCATTCACATCCTGAGTCAACAGCAAATTACTTCCTCCACCTACAAACATGTGGTCAATATGCGCATATTTTTGTTCGTGAATTAACTGCACGTATTCTTGCAAATGATTGATTTCAACAAAATAGCGAGCTGATACATCAATCCCAAAGGTATTGTATTGCTTCAACGATACATTTTCTACGACAAGCGGTGCCGAATAAACTTGAGGCATATTAGGTTAATTTCGTAGATAAAAATTCTTGTAAATCTGGAGTCTCCGTTTGAAGAATATTAGTTGAATTACCCTCCCAACACTTTTTGCCATCCTTTAAAAAAATAATATACTCACCCATACGCATGACTGAATTCATATCATGAGAGATCACAATCGTAGTAATATTAAATTCTTTCGTAATTTCTTGGATTAATAAATCAATTTTTACGGCCGTTAATGGGTCTAACCCCGAGTTGGGTTCATCACAAAAAAGGTATTTCGGATTCATGACGATAGCCCGAGCAATGCCAACCCGTTTTTTCATTCCACCCGAAATATCTGAGGGCATCTGATGAGCAGATGCTTCTAAGCCAACACGCTGCAAACATAACATGGCTTGTGTATTTTTTTCCTCTGGGGTTTGGGAAGTCAATATATCTAAGGGAAAACGAACATTTTCGAGAACAGTCTTGGAATCAAAAAGAGCCCCACCTTGAAATAAAACACCCATTTCGCGCCTAATTTCCTTCACTTGATCTAGGTCAGATTTGATAAAGTCTCGCCCGTCGTACATGACAGCACCTCGCTCAGGTGTTAAAATCCCAATCATACATTTCAAAAGAACTGATTTACCTGTCCCGCTACCTCCAATCACCATATTAACTTTACCCTGCTTAAAAACAGCGCTAATGTCATCCAAAACTATGCGGCCATCAAATTCTTTATGAATATTTTTGATCTCAATCATGCCCAAAATTAGGGATTTTTTGCCAAATAATCGTTGGCAAAATAAGAGTCCCAAAAACTTATAAACTAATTTTACTCCTATCTTTACAAGCAAATTATTTGTACTATTGTGTTCTCTCAGAGACAAAACCTAAATCACTAACCTATGTTTTTTATATTTATTGGCGTTATTTTGTTCATAGCAAGTCGCGCCATCTCAAACCCTAATTTAGTTTTCTCAAAGTATGCGAATTCTTTACGGATCGTCGCAATTGTTCTTTTTTTGTTAGGTATTTCAACCTCCGTAATCAAACAAGTGAACGCGGGGGAAGTGGGCGTACAAAGTATCTTTGGTAAAGTTCAAAACCAGACACTTACTAGTGGACTAAACTTTATCAACCCAATTGCCACAGTCACTATTTTTGATACCAAAACGCAGAATTATACGATGTCTGGTGTACATGATGAAGGAGATAAAAGCGGAGATGACGCTATTCGCGTATTAACGGCAGATGGACTTGAGGTTGTTGTAGATCTAACCATTCTATACCGTATTTTGCCATCTGAAACTCCACGTATACTTAGGGAAATTGGCGAAGATTATCGTGATAAAATTGTAAGACCGGTAACACGTACCATGATTCGTGACAATGCTGTCTATTATGATGCCGTGGGATTATATTCGTTAAAACGGAATGAATTCCAAAACAGAATTTATGCCGATATAGAAAAGAATTTTAAAAAGCGTGGACTGGTTCTTGAACAATTGCTAATTCGCAATATCAATTTACCTAACTCCGTTAAGCAAACGATTGAATCTAAAATTAATGCGGAGCAGGATGCTCAAAAGATGCAATTTGTCTTACAAAAAGAGAAGCAAGAAGCAGAACGTAAACGAGTAGAAGCGCAAGGTATCGCGGATTATCAAAAAATTCTTTCTACAGGTCTTAGCGACAAACAATTGCAATATGAAGCTATCATTGCTCAAAAAGAATTAGCTAAATCACCCAATGCCAAGGTAATCATCATGGGAGGTGGAAAATCAACCCCAATCATACTTGGAAATAATTAACAAAAAAAGCTCCTGATAATCATCAGGAGCTTTTTTTATGCTTTCAAAATGGTGTGACCCATCTTATCTCGCTTGGTGGTTAAGTAAGCTTCATTGTGTGGATTTGAAGCAATTTCAATTGGGAGACTTTCAACAATCTCTAAACCATATCCTAAAAGTCCAGCCCGTTTTTTAGGATTATTCGAAATCAATCGGATTTTCTGTACGCCTAAATCGCGCAGAATTTGAGCCCCTACCCCATAATCGCGCTCATCCATCGCAAAGCCTAATTCTAGATTAGCTTCCACGGTATCACGGCCCAATTCCTGTAATTTATATGCTTTAAGTTTGTTCAACAAACCAATTCCCCGACCTTCTTGAAACATATATAAGACAACGCCTTTACCCGCTTTTTCAACCATTTCCATGGCTTTATGGAGCTGACCACCGCAATCGCACCGACAAGACCCAAAGATATCACCAGTTACACACGAACTGTGTACACGAACTAATACAGGTTCGTCTTTCTCCCACGTACCTTTAATTAAAGCTAAATGTGTATCATCCGTATTTTTTTGCTTAAATGCTATCAAATCAAAATGACCCCATTCAGTAGGCATATCTACGCCAATTTCACGCTGGATTAACGATTCTGTACTTAATCGATATTCGATTAAATCTTTGATGGTCACCAACTTAAGATTGAACTTATCAGCAATTATGCGCAAATCAGGTAGGCGCGCCATGGAACCATCCTCATTTAGGATTTCAATTAAAACGCCTGAGGGTTTAAATCCGGCTAATTTGGCAAAATCCATGGAAGCCTCCGTGTGACCAGTGCGGCGCAATACGCCTTCTGATCTACTCTTAAGTGGGAATATATGACCCGGTCGACCTAAATCAGTAGGTTTTGTAGCTGGGTCAACTAAAGCTTTGATTGTTTTGGATCGATCTTGTGCAGAAATACCCGTCGTGCAGCCATGGCCTAATAAATCAACGGAGACCGTAAACGGAGTTTCGTGCGAAGTTGTATTTTGATCAACCATCATTTCGAGTCCCAACTCAGCACAACGCTCATTAGTCAACGAAACGCACATCAGTCCACGCGCTTCACGGATCATGAAATTTACGATCTCTGGTGTGATGGCTTCCGAAGCACAAATCAAATCACCCTCATTTTCCCGATTTTCATCATCAGCAACAATAATCATTTTACCTTGACGAATATCCTCAATGGCATCCTCAATACGATCTAAACGTATACTTTCCTCTTGCATGAATTTGATTTTGAAACGAAAACACAAAGGTAATCAGAATTAGTTCCCATTTTCCTACCTTTGTCAGATAAAATATGCCTTAACAGCTATGCCAATTTTCGTTTCAAATTTAGGTAAAAAATATGGCCAACAATGGGCTGTACAAGGTTTGAATTTCCAGGCACAACCAGGAGAAATTATAGGATTCTTGGGACCCAATGGTGCAGGAAAATCAAGTACCCTAAAAATGCTCGTCGGCTTACTACCGCCAACCGAAGGATCGGCACAAATTCAGGGAATTGATATTCAATCAAATACCCTCGCTCTTAAAAAACAAATCGGCTATTTAGCGGAAAATAACCCTATTTATCCCGAAATGTATGTCAAAGAATTTTTAGAGATTATTGGGAAATTACATGGATACACCAACAAAAATTGCCAAAAACGCATCCAGGAGGTCGTTGAACTAGTAGGTCTTTCCCGCGAACAATCCAAAAAAATAGGCGAATTATCAAAAGGGTACCAACAACGCGTCGGTATTGCTCAAGCTATTTTTCATAATCCCGACATCCTAATTCTGGATGAACCTACTAGCGGACTCGATCCAAATCAAATGGAGGAAATACGACAGTTGATCCTTTCATTAAAATCAAACAAAACCATTTTATTTTCGAGTCACTTGCTAAGTGAAGTAGAAAGCATTTGCGATCGAATTCTTTTGATCAATCAGGGGAAATTAATGGCGGACTGTAGCATCAGCGAAGCGAAGGCATACCCTGGAGGCTTAACTTCTTTTTTTCAAGACAAAACTAAATAAGCTCAAACGCATCTGCGTCTAAATGGGCAGGGAAAGTATTCCTAAATGTCGTTAAATCATCAAAGCTCAGACTGTATTGCTGGATATTTGCCTCCGAACCCAATTGAACTAATTCATCTCCTTTAAATGATATTAAGGCAGAATGGCCCGCATATTCAAGCCCATTCCCATCTATTCCAATTCGATTAACACCCGCCACAAAAGCCAAATTTTCGATTGCTCTAGCTTTTAACAAAACATCCCAAGCTTGCGATCTAGCAGCGGGCCAATTAGCCACGTAAATTGCTAAATCATATCCCAAATCAACATTTCGAGACCAAACAGGAAAACGTAAATCATAACAAATAAAAGGGGCGATACGCCAATTTTTATAGGAAAACACCAATTTTTCAGTGCCCGACTGATAACTTTCGTGCTCCAAACCCATACGAAACAAATGTTTTTTATCGTACGTCTGAATAGAACCATCCGGAAAAGCGACTACAAGCCGATTAACCAAGCCTTTTTTATCTTTGATTTTTAAACTACCCAAGATAACCGCATGGATACGTTTGGCTTGCATGATCATCCATTGCGTGCTTGGACCTTGAGGTATTTCAGCATGTAATGCCGACATACTAAATCCGGTGGTAAACATTTCAGGTAGGATGATTAGGTCAGTCTTGCCAATTAAATGAGTTAACTGTTCCTCTAACTGCCCGCAGTTAGAAATTGGACTATCCCAAACTAAATCAGTTTGAACTAAACTGACACGTAAGCTTAAACTAGACAGAGACATGTTGCCGAAAATTTATTTGGCAATATAGGAATAATACAAGCGAACCTTAGCTTTTAGCGCATTGAGTGGCACGAAACGTGCACTTTCACTAACCAATTTTGTCATTCCATTGGAAGAACTCGCTAACGTTGGCGTTACCAAATAACCTAAGTTTGACTTACGACCTGCCAAAACTGATTGCAATTCGGTCGTAATATTGAACGTATAGTTATTAAAGGCTGCATTATAAGTTGCTGTTTGAATACCACCACCACCTTCTGAAACTACAAAACCTAAGCCACTGGAATTACGTAAGGGTTTATTTGCACCATCAACTAATATCAAAGATAACTGGCCCAAGGTATTATTAAGATCTAAGCCATCTATCCCGGACAGAACCAATTCTGCTTTATTGACCGCCACATTGTTCTTGCCCTTCAAATTCAATAACGTAGGTAAATTAATCCGAGTTACAATTCCAGAACCTGACTGTACATAAGTTGTATTGTTCGTCTTCTTGGAAGAAATAATATCTCCTGGCTTTACTAAAGCAGCTAATGTTCCCGATCTAGTAATTTCAAACTTATTGAATCTTGCTTGAACCTCATCTGAACGCGCAGTAGACAAACTAAAATAGTAATTCAGATAATACTTCGTTTCATCACCTGGATTATGCCAGTAAAGTGTCATTTTAGAATAAGCTGGAGAGATACCTAGTAAAGCGGCTTTAGCGGCACTCGAAGATTTAATATACAAACCGGGGAATGAAGCTCGAAATAATTTGCCTCCTCCTGATAATGATTTATCTGTATAATTTTTAATCAATTCACTCCCGTATGCAGCCGACATACGAAAAGTTAATGTATCTAATTTTAAGGAATCTCCATTGAACGAACGCGCTTTAACGACACGTGGTTTAAACGTATGTAGAGCGACTGGATTTGCATCATAAGCAACATTGGAATTCGTAAAGTAGCTAGTCGAAAGGCTTAAACTGTCCTTTAATTTATAAATCGAAATTGTTTGGGGCTGCAATGTATCTCCTTGAAAACTCGTATAAACCAAACTCATACGAACGGAATCCATGATGGAAGTACTTTTTGAAGTCAACGTATCTGCATTTGAAATTTGCGCAAAGAACGAAGACTGGAACGTACCTAAGTCAGGATGCTGATAGGAACCAATCAAAAATGAATTGCTCCCGCCCGTTTGAATAGAATCTATCAGAACAGTAGACGATTCAATCTGCAGGGTATCCGTAAAATTCAAACCCACCTCAACGCTAAATAAGTCAGCACCAATTTCTTTTGGTGTGTCACATGAAGCTAGAAAAAGGGAAAAAATCCCCAACCATTTAGTTGCCAGCCAATTCAATGTAGGCTTTTTCGAAGAAATCGAGGTCATTATCGGCAATATTTTGGAAGGTTTTATCTTGAAATTCATCAATAATCGATTGGATACGGGTATTATCCGCGTTTTCTAAGGATACTATTTTATCGGCAAACTCTGCCCCAATTTTAATAAATGCAGCATAATCAGCTGTCTGTAAACTAGATAAACCGGAATCATCCATGTCACCTATTTTAACTTTCTCGTTCAAATCGTCGGATGAAAACGTAAAATCAAAGCCCGAATTGTGTGGAGAGAAAATTGTTTTTGAATCTTTAAATATCGGATGACTGCGGTAATATGTTGAAATGTATAAAGGCACCAAACTAGCCATCCAATCATTGCAATGAATTACATCTGGCGACCAACCTAATTTGATAACTGTCTCTAATGCACCCTTACAGAAAAATATGGCACGCTCATGATTATCAGCATAAAAAGCATCATCCTTGTCGGTCAGCACATATTTCCGCTGGAAATAATCCTCATTATCAATAAAATATACCTGAAGTTTGGCAGCAGGTATGCTTGCTACTTTAATCGTCAACGGCTTCTCCTCATCTCCCATTGGAATTGTAATTCCAGAAAGACGAACTACCTCATGTAAGCGATTTTTACGTTCATTGATGGAACCAAAACGAGGCACCAAAATTCGAATTTCCATACCACGCTCTTGCATTGCAGTAGGTAACGCGCGAACAAAATCAGCTATTTTGGAAGTATTGAGGAACGGATCGACCTCGCTGGAAACGTAAAGAATACGTAATTTAGACATGCTAAAATTAGTTAGGGGAGATTATCCCAAAAAACAAATGCAAAAATATAAAAAATTAATCGTAAATCCGCATCATTAATTCACCAAAGGTCTTTATTTTGGCATCTGATTCCGAATTCGAAACGCCCTAATGATCAAATCATTCCTCAAATACGCCTTCTCAACCCTACTAGCAGCCGCATTGCTCTATTGGGCCATAGACAAAAGTGATTTACGTTGGAATGATATTTACGTTACTTTTCAGCAGGCCAACTACACCTGGGTGGGTATATCGATACTAATAGCACTGATATCGCATATTTTTCGGGCATTACGTTGGGAGCAGTTGCTTGGCGCCATGCACTATTATCCAGGAACGACACGAACCTTATCAGCCGTATTGATTGGTTATTTTGCTAATTTTCTTGTTCCCCGCATGGGCGAAGTATCGCGTTGTGGGTCCTTACAAAAGACGGCGGATATTCCATTTGAAAAATCATTTGGAACAGTAATAACAGAGCGGATCGTGGATTTACTAGGACTATTGATCCTGGTTGGACTAACCTTTTTAGTTGAGTGGAAACCGATCCAACAATTCTTGTTTCCAAACTTTCAATTGCCCTCAATATTGACGTTAGCCGGATTAGCTAGTGGATTAATTGCCATTTTAGCCCTACTCTGGGTTAAAAAACCGGTGATTTTGGAACGCTGGAATAAGTTTACGAGCAACTCAAGTATTGGAAAAAAAATCCATGGTTGGGTGCTCGGAATTTCCAGTATTCAAGAAGTTAGCCAACCGAGTAAATTTGTTTTTTACTCGATAGCCATTTGGATTGCTTATTTTGCTAATACGTACACCTTATTTTTAGCCTTCCCAATTAGTTCCTCTTTGGGATTTTCTGCTGCATTAACTGTTCTCGTTATGGGAACATTCGGCATGGCCACACCTACACAAGGAGGTATTGGAGCTTACCATAGTTTGGTGGCCTCGGCACTTGGATTTTATTTAATTCCACTTAAAGAGGCTACCCTATTAGCCACCTTTTTTCATGGAACTCAAATGGCCCTCATCTTGTTATTGGGCGGATTAAGTTTCTTATTAACCTTATTTTTACCTAAGAAACATGCCGGTGTCAACTCAATATAAAATTTGCGAATTAGCAGAAGCATTGCAGCGCCGAGACGACTGGAAGTCGGCGGGCGAGCAAGTCGTTTTCACCAACGGCTGCTTTGATATTTTACATTTAGGCCATGTTGATTACCTTGAAAAAGCACATCAAACAGGCTCAAAAATGATTGTTGGCGTAAATTCAGATGCATCAGTTCGAGTACTGAAAGGCCCAGAGCGACCTGTCAACAATGAATATGCGCGTGCGCGCATTATTGCCTCGTTGCAATTTGTTGACCTTGTGATCGTTTTTCACGAAGAAACACCATTGGAATTAATCAATATCCTACTTCCTGATATATTGGTCAAGGGAGACGATTATTCCTTTGAAACAATTGTGGGGGCAAAAGAAGTTATAGCGGCAGGTGGTCAGGTTAAAACTATTCCATTAGTACCTAGTTATTCAACAACAGGAATTATTCAAAAACTAAAACAATAAAAATATGTATTTAATAGCAATCATTTTTGGTGTACTTGGCATGCTTATTTCATGGCGCTTAAAATCCAAGTTTAAAACGTATTCAGAACAAAGCTTGCAAAGTAATCTTTCCGGTGAAGAAATCGCGAATCGCATGCTTGCAGACCACGGCATTTCAGACGTGCGCGTTATTACCGTAGATGGGAAGTTGACAGACCACTATAACCCAGCAGACAAAACAGTCAATTTGAGCGCGGATGTCTTTCATGGTCGAAATGCAGCCGCTGCGGCAGTTGCTGCGCACGAATGTGGACACGCCGTTCAGCATGCGCGCGCTTACAGTTTTTTACAATTCCGCAGTGCGATGGTTCCCATGCTAAACTTCGCAAATGGGTTTATGCCCTTATTGTTAATGGGCGGCATGATGCTGTTGTATTCAACAGGAAATACGACCGTTTTACAAATTGGTGTAATCCTTTTCGCCATGGCTACACTTTTCAGTTTTATCACACTACCGGTAGAATTTGATGCCTCTAATCGAGCATTAGCCTGGATTAAAGCAAACAACATTGTTACTCCGGCAGAATATAGCATGTCCAAAGATGCACTTTGGTGGGCAGCAATGACGTACGTTGTCGCAGCACTAGGCATGTTAGCTCAATTACTTTACTACGTTAACTTGTTGGGCGGGAGAAGAGAAGACTAGATAAGGTAAGAGGTGAGAGGTGTGCCTAAAATAACTACCTCTTACTTCTCACCTCTTACCTCTCACCTCTTAGTTCTCACTTCCCCTAAGTTTACTCTTCCGATAACTATACCCAAAATAAATAACAATCCCGGCCAAGCACCAGTATAAAAAGCGCTCCCAATTTGTGGCGCCCATTTGAGTCATCAGGTATAAATTAACCAATAAACCTAGGACTGGAATTAACGAAAGTTTATGGGTAAAACTAAAAATTGACAAGACTAACCAAATCAGGAAAAAGCCAGACATAATCACATGATCTGCCTTGGAATCACCTTCGACATATCCTTGAATCCACGATAACCACGACTGTCCATCTGGGAGTGAAAGATACAAGGCCACAAGCCATGTAGCACCAACCCAAATACCTGCATTCAAATATGGAATCTTAAACTTTGATTTTTTCTGATTTTCTGGATCCAAATCCAGGACTAAAACCCCGCCACAAACAAGTACAAAAGCAAATAATGTACCTATACTGCTTAAGTTAATTACCTCCTCCAAATTCGCAAATAGCGCTGGAATTCCAACCAACACTCCAGTCATGATCGTAGAAAAAGATGGCGTGTGATATTTTGGATGAATGCGCGCAAAAGCTTTTGGCAATAATCCATCACGTGACATCGTCATCCAAATCCGTGGCTGACCAAGTTGGTAGACAAGCAAAGCCGAAGTCAAGGCAATAACTGCACTTGCAGCGACAACACCAGCGACACCAGGTAGATTAACCTTCATGAACATAAATGCCAAAGGATCTTCAATTCCAGCCAATAAATGAGATGGCACAATACCCGTAAGTACCAACGTCACCATGACATAGAGAACCGTGCAAACCAACAAAGCCCACATCATGGCCTTGGGAATATCACGTTGTGGATTTTTACACTCCTCTGCCGTTGTTGAAATAGAATCAAAACCAATGTAAGCAAAGCAAACGGCAGCCACGCTTTTTAAAACACCCGAAATGCCATTCGGCGCAAATGGAGTCCAATTTTCAACTTGAACATAAAAGGCGCCTACGCCTACCACGAGAGCGATGACGGCCAACTTCAACACAACTAAAACATTGTTGGTGTTTTTCGATTCCTTAATTCCAATATAAACTAAGTAAGTTATGGCAACTGTAATTAACAATGCGGGGATGTTGGCAACAAAATGCCAACCGAATATGGTAGGTGCAGATGCAAAAGCAGCATATCCTTCTCTAATATTGACAGACATTGATTCAAGTGATTGGCCAGATTGCATACCCACTTCAGCTGCTGAAAAGGCACGTTTCGCGGACAAATAATCCATGGTTAAATATTCAGGTACATGGAAGCCTAAGCCTTCTAGTAGGTCAACAAAGTATTTGGACCACGAAATAGCGACCGCTACATTAGAAATAGCATATTCCAACAATAAATTCCAACCCAAAATCCAAGCTACAATTTCACCTAAACTAGTATAAGCGTAGGTGTAGGCACTACCAGAAATAGGTACAGTGGCAGCAAAACGCGCATAACAAAAAGCGGTAAACATACAGGCCATGGCTGTAAATACAAATAACATGGAAACAGCAGGCCCGCCATTCGCAGATGCCTGCCCAATGGCAGAAAAAATACTTGCACCTATAATGGCCGCAATTCCCATAAAAGTCAAATCGCGCACACCTAAATTGCGAACTAGATGATTTCCAGCCAAATTTTCCATTTCCGCTTGATCCGAAATGATTTTATCGATTGACTTCTTTCTAAATAAGGATTCCCACATACGTTTCATTTATTGACAAAGAAACAAAAATACATCTTTATCAAAGAAATTCTAATTAAACGAAAACACTTACCTTTGCGACATGTCGATCGCTGTGGTTATCCTAAACTTTAATGGCCAAAATTTTTTGGCAAAATTCCTACCCAAAGTACTTGAAACAAGCGTGCTGGCTGAGGTAATTGTTGCCGACAATGGATCAACGGATAACTCAGTCGAGTGGATGAAAATAAATTATCCACAAATTAGATTATTGCAATCGACTAAAAATGAAGGATATGCAGGTGGTTACAACACCGCCTTAGCGCAAGTAGATACTGAATATTATGTATTAATGAATTCCGATATTGAACCAAAAGCCAATTGGCTAAATGGATTAATGACCTACATGCAGGATAACCCAACAGTAGCAGCTGCTCAACCTTATATACTTGCCTATGACAATCCAACTAAATTTGAATATGCAGGTGCTGCGGGTGGGTATTGGGACAACTATGGTTTCCCATTCTGCCGCGGACGACTGTTTGATACCGTTGAGGAAAATTTAAATCAATACCCAACCAGTTTAGTCAATTGGGCTTCAGGTGCTTGTTTAGTGGTACGGGCTAAAGCATATTGGGAAGTTGGTGGATTAGATGCAGACTTCTTTGCCCACATGGAAGAAATTGATTTTTGTTGGCGCCTACAACGCACCGGCTATCAAGTAGCTGCCATAGCTACGAGTGAAGTTCTACATGTGGGTGGGGGAACACTGCCACAAGGGAATCCGCAGAAAACTTACCTGAATTTTAGAAATAACTTAATCTTACTCTATAAAAATTGGGATCCAAAAACGAAATGGCAAACGATTTTTGGACGTATGGCATTAGATGGAATAGCAGGCATTCAATTTTTGCTAAAAGGCGAAATAAACCAGCTAGTAGCTATATTAAAGGCTCACAAGAGTTTTTATGGCTATTTGTGGTCGAATCAGAAGAATAATTTAGCTGCGCACCAACAAAAATACTGGATAAAAAGCTATTCAAAATCAATCATTTGGGCATATTTCATTCAAGGAATAAAATCTTTTCAATCAATACGATTCTAAATATCCCAAACAGAAGGATTATTTCGCTGACGTAAATACCGACGGATATTCATCCAGAAAGCTAAAAACAGATAGATGATGATTGGGGAACCCAATGTCAGGAATGAGGTGTAAATAAAATATAAGCGAATGCTACTTGTAGAGATTTTAAATTTTTCACCGATATGTGTACAGACTCCAAAGGCTTGATTCTCAACGAAGTATTTTATTCTGTTCATAAAGTGAAAAAAAATAACTTTCAAAAATACTTGAAAAATAAGTATTTACAGAATTAAAATTCATATAATTAAAAATATTATATAAATTATAAATAAAATACTAAATTATTTTTCATAAACTGATAATTTATTTTAAATTGCTTGCATACAATATAATTTTTTATACATTTGACCACTTAAAAGATTTAATTCAGCCATAGCTCAGACCTGCCCTCTCTAGTATCTTCCTCTTTAATTAGTTTTTGATTCTAGATTTCGCAACGTTCGACTTGATCGCAGAAAGGTTTATTTAGGTATTAATTTTTAACATTTTTTTTATGCAAACTGGTAAAGTAAAATTTTTCAACGAGACCAAAGGATTTGGATTTGTAGTTGACGATCAAACAGGTGAAGACATTTTCGTACACGTAACTGGCCTTTCAGGTGTTACAATTCGCGAAAATGATTCAGTATCTTACGAAGTTACTGATGGAAAGCGTGGAGCAAACGCAATCAACGTAAAGAAAATCTAATTTTTCTTTCGGATTTTTGATTAGAGCAAATCAGTAGATTTCAATATATATTTATTGCCCCATTGATCTCTAGTTAAAGAGAAAAAAAAGCCTTCATCATGAAGGCTTTTTTTATGTTCTATCCAATCCAGGCGATAATTTCTTCTTTGGAAGGCAATGCCACATCAATCTTCAACTTCTTGCGCATACCTCCTAAGTCATTAAATAATTTATTAGGATTAGCTTCTTTAAGTATAGCTAATGTTAAAATTCCCATTTTTTGCAAGGCCGGAATCCAAACTTCAGGGACACCTGCTTGTACGAAATCACTGTCTGAAGAAACTTCTTTAATTACTTCTGGCCTCATTTGAGGGAAAAACAATACTTCTTGAATAGATGATTGATTGGTCATCAACATGGTCAAACGGTCAATGCCAATACCAATTCCAGATGTAGGTGGCATCGCATATTCCAACGAGCGCAAAAAATCGAAATCCATCGCCATGGCCTCATCATCTCCTTTTTCAGCCAAACGTAATTGATCTTCAAAACGCTCTTTCTGATCAATCGGATCATTTAATTCTGAGTAGGCATTCGCAATCTCTTTTCCATTGACAAACAGTTCAAATCGCTCAACCAAGCCTGGCTTTGAACGGTGTTTTTTGGTTAATGGGGACATTTCAACGGGGTAATCGGTGATGAACGTAGGCTGAATTAAATTCGCCTCTACCTTTTCCCCAAATAACTCGTCGATCAATTTCCCTTTACCCATTTGCTTATCTACGTCCATTCCTAAACTCAAGCAATGTGCGCGCAATTCAGATTCAGACATCGCATCTACATCCACTCCCCCATACTGCAAGATTGCACCTGAGATTGTTAAACGCGGGTATGGTCCGGCAAATTCGATTTGATTTTCGCCAACTTGTATTTTGGTTTGGCCATGCAGTGTTTGTGCAACTGTTTGGAAAATAGTCTCAGTAAGATCCATCATCCAATGATAGTCCTTATAGGCCACATAGAATTCCAATGAAGTAAATTCTGGATTATGTGTCCGATCCATTCCTTCATTACGGAACATTTTCCCAAACTCGTATACGCCGTCAAAACCGCCAACAATCAAACGCTTCAAATACAACTCATTTGCAATGCGCAAATAAAGCGGCATATCCAGCGTATTATGATGTGTATTAAACGGACGAGCAGCCGCTCCTCCATGAACCGCTTGCAATACGGGCGTTTCAACTTCAAGCCAGCCACGTGAATCAAACATGCTGCGCATGGTAGAAACGATTTTGGCACGCTTAATGAATATATCTTTTACATGTGGATTGACAATCAAATCAACGTAACGTTGACGATAACGCATTTCTGGATCAGAGAAGGCATCATACGTTTGACCTTCAGCTTCTTTGACAACAGGTAAAGGGCGGAGGGCTTTGGAAAGTATCGTAAACTCGCGCACGTGAACGGAAATTTCACCCACCTGCGTGGTAAATGCATATCCTTTAACACCGATAATATCACCAATATCTAATAACTTCTTGAAAACAGTGTTATACAAGGTTTTATCTTCCTCAGGACACAAATCATCTCGACGAAAATACAATTGAATACGCCCTTCAGCATCTTGCAACTCAGCAAAAGAGGCATTACCCATGATTCGAAAACCCATCAAGCGACCAGCTAAAACTACTTCTTGATAGTTATTTTCATCTGGTTTATATTGAGCCAATATTTCATCCGAATGAACATTAACCGGATATTCAGCTGCTGGATACGGATCAATACCTAATGCGATTAACTCATTCCGTTTTTGACGCCTTAATTGCTCTTGCTCACTTAAAATCATTCGAATGTTCGTTGGGTAAAATTAAAGCAACAAAAATAGCCATTTCCATTGGCAAATAAAATTTTCTACAAATTCTTAAAACTTGTTAATAAGTCAATAAGCAATTCATTTTTACGTTAAATTCGTAACAAATAAAAAAAGCAAAAAATGGAAATGAAAAATCAGTTAAAATCCTATGTAGTCATAGCCTTATTATCTAGTGGAGCCACACTAGGGGCCTATCAATTATTCGATTTAGGTTCGTCGGCTTCTATAAGCAATGCGCCATCAGCCTTTACAAGTAATATTTCAAGTATAAATGCACCAGGGAACCCTGGAGAGTTCACCTATGCAGCTGAAAAAACAACGCCTGCTGTCGTGCACATTAAAACTAAAATGCAACAACGATCACGCCAGCCATCTAACCCATTCGAAGAATTATTTGGCGGATATGGAGATCCATTTGGAGGTGGTGGTCGCCGCCAATCACCTCAGCCACAAGAAGCATCGGGTTCAGGAGTAATCATAAGTTCAGATGGATATATTGTCACAAACAATCACGTAGTAGCTGAATCTTCTGAAATCACGGTCATGTTGAATGACAAACGCGAATTTAAAGCTAAGGTTATCTCGACAGATCCATCATCTGATTTGGCAGTAATTCAAATTAAGGCAACTGGATTGCCATTTTTGAATTTTGGTGACTCTGACAATGTAAAAGTAGGCGAATGGGTACTTGCCGTAGGAAATCCTTTCAATTTAGAGTCAACAGTAACGGCAGGAATCATATCAGCTAAAGGCCGTCAAAATATTATCGATCGCGATGGCGACGGAGCCGCAAACCCATTAGAATCCTTTATTCAAACAGATGCGGCCGTAAATCCTGGTAATTCCGGTGGAGCTTTAGTTAATCTGAAAGGGGAATTGATAGGAATAAATACAGCCATTTATTCCCGCACAGGCCAGTTTGCCGGTTATTCATTTGCTGTCCCTGTAAGCATTGTCAAAAAAGTTTCAGGGGATCTTATTAAATATGGCAACGTACAACGTGGATTCCTTGGCGTAAATATTTCAGAGGTCAACGCTAAATTAGTAGACGAAAAAGATCTTAAAATATCCACGGGAATTTACGTAGGTGGCTTTTCAGAGAATTCCGCAGCCAAGGATGCCGGAGTGAAAATTAACGATGTCATTACCAAAGTGGAAGGAATAGAGACAAAGACAACGTCGAAATTAATGGAAATTGTAGGTAGCAAACGTCCAGGTGAGGCCGTGCGTGTCACAGTTAACCGTGATGGCCAAACAAAGGAATTTAACGTAATGCTTAAAAACAAGGATGGTAATACGTCCATTCTAAAAGGCGAATCTAGTGAATCCTATAAATCAGAATTCTTAGGAGCTAAATTTGGCCCGATTACCAATGCCGATAAAGAGAAATTTAATGTCAGTTCAGGCGTAAAGGTTGTTGATGTTTTACCAGATGGCCGCCTCGAAATGTATGGCTTATCAAAAGGTTCAATTATCACCAAAATAAACGATAAGGTGGTAACCAATCCAAAAGAAGCCGCTGAATTACTAGAGGCTCGCAAAGGGAGAACAAAACTTGAAGGTGTGGATGTCGATGGATCCCGGTTTATTTATGTACTATAGTCGCTAGTCGTCAGTCGTCAGTCGCTAGTCATCAGTCGCTAGTCGCTAGTCGCTAGTTTAAACCAAAATAAAAGCCCTACTTGGAGATCCAGGTAGGGCTTTTTTATATTAAATTTTTATTCTAATGACTGACGACTAGCGACTGATGACTGACGACTGACGACTAGCAGACTACTTCCGATATGTTACCGTTTTTACGGCTGCAATCGTACGCTCAACACTTGGTAAAATCTCATCGATCAACGTAGGTGCATAAGGTAAAGGCAAATCTCGTGAGTTAACACGCACAACTGGAGCATCTAAATAATCGAAGGCCCAGCGTTGCAAATGGTAGGTGATTTCAGAAGAAATAGCTGCCAATGGATTTGCTTCTTCAACAACCACACAGCGATTCGTTTTCTTGACAGATTCAACAACAGTTGCATAGTCAATTGGACGAACAGTTCGTAAATCAATCACTTCAACACTAAATCCTTGTTTTTCCAATTCTTCTACCGCAGGCATAACCACGCGTGAAAGCATTTTTCCAAATGTTACGATCGTAACGTCTTTTCCTTCCTTAACAATAGAAGCTTTACCTATTGGGATTAAATATTCACCATCTGGAACAAAACCCTTGTCACCATACATCACTTCCGACTCCATAAAAATAACAGGATCATTATCACGAATAGCTGATTTCATCAAACCTTTTGCATCCGCAGGATTTGAAGGAACAACTACTTTTAAACCAGGTGTATTGGCAAACCAATTTTCAAAATTAGACGAATGCTGTGAAGATAATTGACCTGCATTTCCCGTAGGACCACGAAAAACAATTGGGCAAGAATATTGGCCTCCGGACATAGACATCAATTTTGCTGCTGAATTAATAACTTGATCAATCGCAACTAACGAGAAATTGAAGGTCATGAATTCAACAATCGGGCGAAGTCCATTCGCAGATGCTCCTACCGCAATACCACCGAAACCTAATTCAGCAATCGGCGTATCAATCACGCGATCAGGACCAAATTCGTCCAGCATGCCTTGAGAAACTTTATAAGCACCATTGTATTCAGCAACTTCCTCTCCCATCAAAAAGACCGTATCATCACGTCTCATTTCCTCTTGCATCGCCTCACGCAAGGCTTCTCTAAATTGAATTTCTCTCATAATATGTTCTAAGTTGTGGACTTACTCAAGCGGTGACAAAATTAGGCAAGAAAAAGCATTCCACAAAACCAAAATTCAGGTTACAAATCACCCATTTTGCTAAATTCCTTGTATTTTTGAATTTAATTCGAAATTTTTCATCCATGTCTGTTCAAATCGGCCCAATTTCCACATCGCTCTACCACTATTTAGCCGAGAACTCGTATTCGCATATCGCGGTGATTGCCGACGAACATACAAACAAATATTGCTTACCCAAAATCAAATCACTACTGCCAAGTAAATTCACAAAAATCATCATAAAATCTGGCGAGGAGAATAAAACCATTGAAACGTGTGCGCGCATTTGGGATGCGATGACGAAAGCTAATATGGACCGACACGCCCTGGTGATTAATCTAGGTGGTGGGGTAATCGGCGATATGGGCGGTTTTTGTGCGTCAACCTATAAACGAGGTATCGATTTTATTCAAATCCCAACTACACTTTTAGCCCAAGTAGATGCAAGTGTTGGTGGAAAATTAGGCATTGACTTTCAACATTACAAAAACCACATTGGCGTTTTTCAATTACCCAAAATGGTGCTGATAGACCCTGAATTTATCCAAACACTTCCTGAACGGGAAAAACTGTCTGGTTATGCCGAAATCATCAAACATTGTTTGATTCGTGATGAAGAAAAATGGGAAGAAATTAGCCACAAAGGTTTTGAAAACATCAACTTTGCTGACCTTATTAGCCATTCAGTAGAAATAAAGAAAGCGGTCGTTGCTGAAGATCCCAAAGAGGCAGGATTGCGCAAAATATTAAAT
The DNA here is from genome assembly GCF_044377215.1 of Aquirufa sp. Classification (GTDB taxonomy): domain Bacteria; phylum Bacteroidota; class Bacteroidia; order Cytophagales; family Spirosomataceae; genus Aquirufa. The sequence continues at coordinate 34,426 of NZ_JBILJM010000004.1, read as the reverse complement.
TTTGGCCATACCCTCGGCCACGCTGTGGAAACGTATTTACTAAATTTAGGTAAACGACGAATTTTACACGGAGAAGCGATTGCTGTAGGCATGATCATGGAGGCATTTATTGCCTATCATCGCAGCTTAATTAGTCAAGAAGAACTTGAGTCGATTGAGATTTATCTTTTTGAAACCTACGGTCGAGTGAAATTAACTATAGACGAAATTCCTGCCATCATCAAATTAACGGCTCAAGACAAAAAAAACAGAGGAGGGGAAATTCGTTTTTCATTACTTACAGGTATCGGAGATTGCGGATATGACATACCGGTTTCAACATCCGAAATGAAAAAGGCAATTGCCTATTACATCGGCTAATTATTCAATTACCTGAGGAACTTTAAAATATTTCTCATTTGTATCGGGACCCAATACCAATGCCATCTTCCGATCCAAACCCTCCTTAGCCACATCCTCCCGAAAGTGATTTAATGAAGATGTCATGTGCACCAAAGGAGCCACACCCGTTGTATCTACGGCATTTAACGCTTCCATCCAGTCCAAAACTTTATTGATGGAATCCTGCATATCACCCACGTGCGAATCTTTCAACTCTAAACGGGCTAGATGCGCAATCTTAACTACATCATCCTTCGTTACTTTCATCTTTTTTCGACTTTCTTTTTTTATCCTCAGGCATTTCTTTATCTAAAAAGGTATTCAACTTATCTCGATTTAACGTCGTCGTTATCTGACCAAATGAATCTATATTCATTTCAAAGCCAGCCAAATCGGGATGAACTTTAGGTACTTTCGGAATGGATTTCAATTTACCTTTCATGACGCAAGTTTAGGAAAAACGGACAAAGCCGCATTTATTCGTTCATTTACTTCGTCCTTTCCCCATAATTGCATGGAGATCATCAAGTCCGGACCTGCACCATTCCCACTCAATGCAACACGTAATATCTGCATCACTTTTCCCATTTTAATTCCAGTTTCCTCCAAAGCAACATGAATCGCATGTTTAATACCATCGGCATCCCAAGTGGAACAGGTAGGTAATGAAGCAGCGAGCACATGTAGCCCTTTTTGCGCTTCTAAATTCCACTTAGTAGCTAAAACAACCTCATCATACGCATGAGGTTTTTGAGAAAACTCATGAACCAATTGGCCTAATTCCTGCGGAAAAGTAACACGATCCAAAAACAACTGAACAAAGGCATCAGCATCTTTCGCTGGCAAATTAGGTAAATAGACTTGCGCTAATTCCTTACTATCCGATTGCTTTAAATATTGCTGGTTAAACCATTTCGCCTTATTAACATCAAATTTAGCACCTGCTTTATTGATGCGCTCCAATGAAAAAGCATCAACCAACTCATCCAAACTAAACAATTCTTGTTCTGTACCGGGATTCCATCCCAAAAAAGCTAAAAAATTAAGTGTTGCTGCTGGCAAATAGCCTTCTTGCTTAAACCCTTTTGAAATAGCACTTGATTGTGGGTCGGTCCACTCCATTGGGAAAACAGGAAATCCACCTAAATCCGCATCGCGCTTTGATAATTTTCCATTCCCTTCAGGCTTTAACAATAAAGGCAAATGAGCGAATTGGGGTGCTTGCCAACCAAAAGATTGGTATAATAAAATATGTAATGGAGCGGATGGTAACCATTCTTCACCTCGAATAACATGGGTTATTTCCATGATGTGATCATCCACAACATTGGCTAAATGATAGGTAGGCATACCGTCTGATTTCATTAAAACCTTATCATCCATGCTCGAAGTATGTACGTGCACCCAATCCCGAACGCTATCCTGAAATCGAATTTCGCCTTTCGCTGGAACTTTTAGCCGGATTACATAGGGAGTCTCCGAGGCCAGTAATGCGTCAACTTCGGCCTTTGAAAGAGCCAACGAATTACGCAGTTTTACCCGTGTTAGGGCATTGTACTGAAATGCAGAGCCTTTACTTTCGTAGAGCGTACGCATGGCTTCAAGCTCCTCGGAAGAATCAAAAGCAATATATGCTTTCTCTTCTTTTAATAATTGATCAGCATATTGCCTGTAAAGCACTTTGCGTTCACTTTGACGATAAGGCGAATGTGGCCCATCGGCTCCTACGCCCTCATCTGGGCTAATGCCAAGCCAAGCTAAACTATCTAAAATATATTGTTCGGCACCGGGCACAAAACGTGCTTGATCTGTATCCTCAATACGTAAAATAAACGTACCACCTGTTTTACGAGCGAATAAATAATTATATAAAGCTGTTCGAACACCTCCAATGTGCAAGGGTCCTGTAGGACTTGGAGCAAAGCGAACGCGAACTTTTTGAGACATGATTTATGATTTATGGGCAATACAAGAAATTTCTACACGAACATCTTTGGGTAAACGAGCTACCTCAACAGTTTCACGTGCAGGAAAATTTTCACTAAAAAAGGAGCCATAAACGGCATTAATTTGAGCAAAATGTCCCATATCTTTCACGAAAATGGTGCATTTTACGACATTTTGATACGTATATCCAGCAGAGGCTAAGATATGACCCAAATTTTTCATCACTTGCTCCGTTTCATCCTCGATAGAAACACCTGCTTCAAACGCAGCTAATGCGATCTGGCCAGATACAAATAACATGCCATTTACTTCCACGGCTTGCGAGTAAGGACCTATGGCCGCTGGAGCATCAGGAGAAAAAATAATCTTTTTTGTCATACCTTTGAAATTGAGACGCAAGTTACCAAAATTTGCTCGAATCCCCGTGGGGCCTGTGACTGATTTTTCATGCAAATAGACTTCAAAAAACTACTATTTCTAAATAAGGGAATTGGCTATATGCTACTTTCCTCTTTGTGTTTTGCCCTCATGTCGGCAATCGCCAAATCCATGAGCACCCGATTCGGATCTGTTGAACTCGTATTTTTTCGCAGCGCTGTGGGCCTACCATTTTTATTGACTAGTTTATACCGTACCCCAGCCATTCAAACTGGGGGTAAATTGTACTTCATCATAATGCGCGGTTTATTGGGCGCTTTTACCCTATATTGCCTATTTTTCACGTTGGAGCACCTCGGCCTTTCCTTAACAAATACCTATGGTCAAGCCTTCCCTCTTTTCATTGCAATCTTTAGCTTCTTTATTTTCCCCAATGAACGACTTACGTCTAGACAGATTTTGTATTTGATAATTGGCTTTTTGGGAATTCTTTTAATTTTTCAACCAGAGGCACAAGGCCAGCTACTCCATCATGCTACTGGGATTATTTATGCTATGGGAACGGCATTAGGCTATTTAGCAATTAAAGAAGCTCAAAAATATTATGATTCGCGTTGGGTGGTGGTATCGTTTATGGCGGCGGGATTTATTGCATCCAGTGTCTCATTGGCCTTAGGTACGTGGGGAGATTATCCCAATAGTTTTTTTACTGGAAAATGGGTGACGCCTCAAGGAGCGGAATGGGCATGGGCGTTGATTATGGGCTTATTGGCACTTGGTGTTCAATACTTCACAACACAGGCCCTTCTCAATGAAAAGACAAGTATTGCTGGTGCCGTAGGCAACAGCGCCGTATTATTTTCTATCTTGATAGAAATCATTATAGGACACGGATTCCCATCTTTCCTTGTATGTATCGGGATGGGACTTGTGTTTTGGGGGAGCTATCAGGTAAGTAAGAGGTGAGAGGTAAGAGGTGAACCATGTTACCTCTCACCTCTCACCTCTTACCTCTCACCTCTCACCTCTTACCTCTCACCTCTTACCTCTCACCTCTTACCTCTTAATTCAATATGTGTTAAGCTGTTGCAGAATTCATTACTTCCGTTTGCTTACGGATTGATTCTAGGTGCACCAACTTAAACAATTCTTCTACAAATTCTGGATATAAGGCTAAGCCTTTTGCTTGGTTAGCCCGATCATTGTGCAATTGCTTCCAACGATCTAATTGCAAAACAGCTACATTATTGTCACGCTTGTATTCCCCTAATTTCTCAACGACCGACATACGTGCTGCAAGAACCTCTAACAATTCACGGTCAATATTATCAATCTTCTCACGAAGACTCGCTAATTCATCAGAGAAATCAGCCCCATAATTTGCATTGCGAACTTCTAATTCACGCAACATCTCGCCTAATTTCTCAGGAGTTACTTGCTGCGAAGCATCAGACCAAGCAGCATCCGGATCACGGTGCGTCTCGATAATCATACCATCGTAATTCAAATCCAAAATCCGTTGAGATAATTCCATCAATAACGCACGCTTACCCGCCATGTGTGAAGGATCACCTATCAATGGCATTTGCGGAAATAAACGTTTCAATTCAACAGCCATTGCCCACATGGGTGAGTTACGGTATTTTGTTTCTTGAGCATTCGAAAAACCACGGTGAATAGCACCTAATTTCTTAATTCCTGCACCTTGTAAACGCTCAAAAGCACCTACCCAAAGAGCTAAATCAGGATTTACTGGATTCTTTACCAAAACGGGTACATCTACTCCTTTTAATGCATCAGCTAAATCCTGAACATTAAATGGATTAACTGTCGTACGCGCACCAATCCACAAAACATCTACACCATATTTCAATGCCAATTCAATGTGCTCTGGAGTTGCTACTTCAATTGCAAGCGGCAAACCTGTTTCTTTCTTCGCTTCTACCAACCATTTTAAAGCAGGCTCTCCCATCCCTTCAAAACTTCCTGGACGTGTACGTGGCTTCCATACACCAGCACGCATAATGTGTGCATAACCTTCCGCTTTGATACGGCGAGCAGTTTCTAACACTTGCTCCTCAGTTTCAGCAGAACATGGACCCGCAATAATTAACGGTTTTCCACCAGTCTGAATCCACTCCTGCATCGGTACTATGTCTAAATTGGCATTCATATTTATTGGATTAACAAGGACACGCGTCCCCTAATTTTTGTTTATTAATTTATAAAATTTCCGAAAAACGGAAGATATATTCTCTTATATTTGCACCCTACTTTTGAAATAAATGAATCAACCTTCGTATTCAAAGACCTTGAATCAATTATCATTCGAAGACACAAAAATTGCCTTCTCATCAAAATCTGATTTCAAACTCAGTAAATCCTATTGGATTTTTGCTGCTATGAATCAAATTTGGATTGTAAAGTTAGGGACTTTTTTTATCAAATTGCTCCTTTTCCTTCACTTTCCCATCAAAAAACTGATTAAATCAACTCTTTTCGAACAATTTTGTGGGGGTGAAAGCATTGAAGAATGTCAAAAAATAATTACACAACTTCACAATGGAAAAATCGGAACTATCCTGGACTACTCTGTGGAAGGTGAAGAAAGCGAAAAGTCTTTCCAAAAAACGAAAAACGAAATCCAAGAAACAATTCGGAAGGCGCACATAGATTCCGCTATTCCATTTGCAGTCTTTAAGATGACCGGTATTTTTCAAATTGAACTATTAGAAGAATTTCAAACAGAAGTAGGTCTTGCCGAAGAAAATGAGGCTGCTTACCAGCATAGCAAAGATTTGCTCATTGATATATGCCAATTAGCCGCTGATCTACATGTGAAATTATTTATTGATGCGGAAGAAAGTTGGATTCAAACAACGATCGATGTTTTGGCGTACGAAATGATGGAAAAGTTTAATAAAGACGAAGCCATCATATTCAATACGTACCAAATGTACCGCGTAGATATGTTGGCAAATCTCACCGAAGCGATTGCTACGGCTGAAACGAAAGGATACTATTTAGGGGTTAAACTCGTGCGTGGTGCCTATTTGGAAAAAGAAAGACAAAGGGCGCATGAAGATGAATATTCAGAACCGCTACATAAAGAAAAATCGGCAACAGACCACGATTTTAATCAGGGTATGTTAGTATGCCTCCAGCACATCGATAAAGTTAATTTCTGCATTGGAACGCATAATGAAGCAAGTTGTTTGCAATTAACAGAGGCAATGCATGCGGCCGAAGTTTCGAATGATCACAAACATATTTATTTTGCGCAATTATTAGGGATGTCGGATAATGTCAGTTACAACTTAGCAGCTGCAGGATACAATGTGGCTAAATATGTGCCATATGGCCCAATCGAGTCAGTAATGCCGTATCTATTCCGTCGGGCAGATGAAAACAGTTCCATTGCTGGCCAAACATCCAGAGAATTTGCCCTATTACAAAAAGAAGTTCGTCGAAGAAAAACTACCTAATGAAATCTAACTACCGGTATTTTTTGCTCAGTTTGCTGATTATTTGCATGGATCAACTCATTAAAATTAGCGTCCACTTTTTTATGGAGCCAGGCTATTTTGGCCAAATAGAGCTAATCGGATCCTACGTAAAACTTCACTATACCCTTAATCCAGGTATGGCATTTGGAATGCAATTAGGGTCGGCTTATGGGAAATTGATTTTAACTTTATTTCGAATTGTAGCCATGTTTGGTATCGGTTATTTCCTATACCAATTAACGGTTAAAAACAACAAGCCCTTATTTTTAACATGTGTAGCTCTTGTTTTAGGCGGGGCTGTAGGTAACCTGATTGATTCGGTATTCTATGGCGTTTGGTTTGACAATGCTCCACTGGAATCGCCATTCCGCCTGTTTCATGGTCAAGTTATTGACATGTTTTTCTTTGATTTTTGGGAAGGTATTTTACCATCTTGGATTCCTGTTTGGGGCGGTAGTTACTATTCGACACCCATTTTTAATTTTGCAGATGCCGCCATTTTTTGTGGAGTAGTCATTATATTACTCTTTCAAAATAAACTTCTCCAAAAAGAAGAATAAGGTACATGGGCGACTATTCGCTTTTTTTCTTATTGGCATTACTCGCTGAAATCATTGGTACTGTCAGCGCATTCGGATCATCCATTCTCTTCGTACCAATAGCATCCATTTTTCTTGACTTTAAAGTCGTTCTTGGAATAACCGCTGTTTTTCATGTGTTCAGTAACTTAGCCAAAATCTATTTTTTCCACGAAGGAATCGACAAGAAAATCGTTCTTAAATTGGGCATACCGGCCGTAATTTTCGTGACAATAGGGGCTTTATTGACAAATTACATCCCACAAAAGTCGATTGAACTAGCGATGAATATACTAATTCTCTTGCTTGCTCTTTATTTAATTTCTGGACACGCCAAAACACGTAAGGAAACATCAACAAATCTTTATGTAGGAGGAACAATTTCAGGATTTCTAGCAGGTTTAATTGGCACAGGCGGAGCCGTTCGCGGGATAATCTTAACGGCATTCAGCCTTGAAAAAAATGTATTTATAGCTACCTCTGCTATTATTGACCTAGGCGTAGATTCTAGTCGGGCAGCAGTTTACATCGCTAGTGGGTATTTTACTAAGGATCACCTTATCTTAATCCCATTTTTAATCTTAATCAGTATCGCAGGATCTTATATAGGCAAATTAATACTTAAGCGAATCCCCGAAAAAAGCTTTCATTTCGTTGTCTTAAGCGTAATTGCTTTGACTTCCATTGTTCAAACTATTCGATTTTTCTGGTAACATGTAAAGACGCGATACCCCGCGTCTAAATCAAAATAGACGCGACATAATAGACGCGAAGTATCGCGTCTCTACGAAACAAAAAAAGCCCCGACTTTCGTCAGGGCTTTCTAAAATGATTCTAACTCAACTTATTTTTTCTTGGGTGCTGGTGCTGCTGCTGGAGCCGCTGCCGCCGTAGCTGGCTTTGGTGTAATACCCATTTTCTTCAATACCAAATCTGAAATATTTGCTTCTGTTGGGTAGTGCAATAAAATAGGCGCTGTTCCCATACCTGCATCGTAGTTAAATACGTATGTAAATTGATTTTCAGTAGCCACTGCGTGCATGTTCTCTTCAACTTTCTTCAATAGAGGTTGCAACAATTGCGCTTGCTTCTTTTGCAATGAAGACTGTGAGTTTTGCTGAAACTCTTGAATCGACGTTTGTAAATTTTGCAATTCTTTTTCTTTGTCCTGCTTAATGATGTCAGCAGCTTTTGGATCTGCATTCATTTTTTCAAACGCAGCTAACTTATCTTGAAAATCTTTCACCTTTCCTTGATACAAGGTCTCATATTGTTTTTGCGTATTTTTCAAATCTTCCTCCACTTGCTTTGCTTCTGGCATTTGACTTAGGATATAATCCGCATTAATAAATCCAATTTTAACTTGTGCTTTTGCTGGTAAAATAGCCATACCAAACACAAGGCTCATCGCTAAGAATAGTTTGTTTTTCATAAAAGTTTAATCTAGTTGTTTTTTATTTTTTTTATCTACTAACTGCGCAACGTACAAGTCGCTACTTTTTTATGTTAGGGTCTAATTCCAATCCTAGTTCCTCCAACACATAATCAGAATAATCATGTACCGGATTCGTGTAGATCATTGCTAAACCTTCACTTGCCTTATCGAAGACAAAATCCAAGCGTTTTTGGCGCACTACACGCTCAACTGCCTTCGAAATTTCATCTAAAATGGGCTTAAATCCATTTAATTTGGCTTTGAATAATTCACCTTCCGATCCGAAAATCATATTTTGAAAATCAGTTGCCTCTTTATTTTTTAATCGAATCTGCTCTAATCGCTGCCGACGCAACTCATCTGTAAGAAGTAATTCCTCCAAATGATAGTCTTTCTCCAACTTCCGAACTTCTTCGTTTTTTAGCTCAATATCTTTCATCCAAGCCTCGGTCATTTGGTCAATTTTCACTTGAACCTTCTGATATTCTGGCATTTTAGATGTAATAAACTCCGTGTCGATATATCCAAATTTCTGCGCAAAGGTCCGTTGACCTATACATGCAAGCACCAAAATTAAGAAAAAAATCGACTTTTTCATGCTTATCTAATTTGCTGACCAATCGAAAACGTAAATGCTTGTCGGCCAAAATCCGATTCCCCAGGACGCGGCTTATCCAACGCAAAACCATAATCGATACCAATCATACCAAAAGCAGGCATAAAAATACGCGCGCCTATACCTGTCGACTTATACAAATTAAACGGACTATACTCTTTTAAAGAAGAAAAATTATTTCCTCCCTCAGCAAATCCCAAAACAAATATCGTTGCCGAGGGATTCAACGAAACAGGATAACGCGCTTCCAATACAAACTTATTGTACGCGACACCTCCATTACCATACGAACCTGATGGCCCAATCGACCTATCTTTATAACCCCTTAACCCGATGATATCGCGGTTAAATTGAAATCCTTGCACCATACCGGAACCACCCACATCAAAACGCTCGAAACGAGTTGTCTCCCGATTGCCATAAGCCCCCAAGAAACCCAAGTGGGCACGGGTATGAAGTACCAATTTGCCAATCAAAGGGGTAAACCAACTAGCATCAAACATCCATTTATGATATTCAATCAAGGTTCCTGATTTATTCCCGCCCAATAAAGAAAAAGGTGGAGTCAAGGAACCTGTCAGTGAAAAACTAGAACCATTTCGCGAAAAAGTTGGGTTATCAATACTATTCCGAGAGAAGTTAGTCATGAAGGTAATCGAAGTAGAAATACCCTGTGGATAAGCCCATGTGTAATAACGGTCAACATCAAACGAAGAAAGCGCTAGGGAATTACTTAACGAAAAATAGTCATCTGGCCATTTTAAGCGCTTTCCTAAACTGAACGTAATGCTAGTCACATTAAAGTGCGCCGTACGTAATGAATCAGGAACAGCAAAGGAATTAAATCCACCCAAACCACCATTAAATCCTCCTAAACCACCACCACCGAAGCCGCCGCCGCCAAATCCACCGCCGCCAAAACCACCACCACCAAAGCCGCCTCCACCGAAACCGCCTCCACCAAACTGATTTTGACCACCAAATCCCGTATTCCGAAACTGATACGGATACGATACACTTCGATTCAACGAAACAGAAAATGAATTAGGTTTTTTACCACCTAACCAAGGCTCCGTAAACGTTAAGCTATAGTTTTGAAAAGCCGCACCATTCGCCTGAAAACGAACCGATAATTTTTGACCATCTCCAGCTGGCAAAGGACGCCATGCCGACAATTTTGTTAAATTTTTCGCAGAGAAGTTATTAAAAACAACCCCCAATGTTCCCACAAAACCAATGAATCCACCCCAGCCACCAGATAATTCAATCTGATCAGAAGGTTTCTCCTCCACATTATATTCAATATCCACCGTACCATCCGGTCTCGGAATTGGATTTGGTGTAATTTTTTCTGGGTTAAAATAACCAATGGTCGATAACTCACGAACAGTACGGATGATTGCCGACTTATTAAATTTCTGACCTGGAAGCGTACGAATTTCGCGCATAACAACATGGTCAGAAGTTTTGGTATTACCATTCAACACAACCTTGTTGATGGTCGCCTGCTTTCCCTCACTAATACGAATCGTTAAATCAATCGAGTCACCTACAATAGCTGTTTCTACAGCCTCAGCATTATAATACAAATACCCATTATCCATGTAAACAGAGCTCAAGTCTTCACCTGGATTTCCAGCCATTTTCTTATCTAACTCTTCCGTGTTAAACACATCTCCCTTTTTTATACCCAGAACATCATTCAAAACCGAGTCCGGATATATGTAATTCCCATCAAAAATGATCGACCGGTAAAAGTATTTTTTGCCCTGAACTAAATTAATTGTTAAGTTAACAGACTCATCATTAAATCGAGAAACTGAGTCAGATTCAATTTGAAAATCACGGAAACCCAACTTATTCATCGCCGCAAGTAATGTCTCCTTATCCTCATCCCATTTCTTAGGAACAAATTTAGAAGGCTTAAAAACACGACCAAATCGCTGCTGCTTGGTATTCTTGATTTTTCGTAGGATTAATGCTCTTTGTTTAGCCTCAATTCCATTCAAAATAATCTTATTCACCTTAACTTTAGCACCTTTGTCTACCGCAATTACAAGCGTAGCATTATTACCACGTAAGGTATCTACTACGATTTGTGACTTCGTTTTGATATTCAATCGCCCTTTTTCTTGGTAATACTTTCGAATAACTAGTTCCAGATTTTTGCGTAACGTTTCCGTAATAATCTTACCCTTATATGTCTTGACTTTTTCATTCAAAGTCTCCGTCTCCCCCTTACGAATACCCGTATATTTTAACGCAAACAATCTAGGACGCTCCTTTAATTGAATACCTAACCAAATTTTAGATTCTTCCGTTTTAACCACATAAATCTCCACATCATCCAAAATTCCTTGATCCATAATCTTGCGAATTGCTGTCGCTATCGCATCTCCTGGAACTTTGATTTTATCACCAACTTGTAAACCCGAAATATTAATCATCGAGTTTCCATCATAAAACTGTGAACCAGTTACCTCGATACCCGCAATCTCTAATTCTTGAGGATCAGCAAAGGAAAATGTGGGACCTGACGGTGCAGTAGAGGGAAATAATCTACCCCCACGTATTTGAGCAAAACCTAATTGACTACCTAAAAGAAATAATCCCAAAACTATAAATCGGAACAATTTAAATTGATTAGACACTTTTTGAAACTGCATGCACTTGATATTTTTCATGAATAGGCTTAGCCCTCGCGTTTAACTTGTTCACTCGTTTTCCCAAACCGACGTTCCCGCATTTGGAAATCTAAAATTGCCTGATGTAAATGCTCTTTTCGGAAATCAGGCCAAAATAACTCTTCAAAAATATATAACTCTGCATAGGCTAATTGCCACAACATAAAATTACTAATTCGATGATCCCCACCCGTCCGAATCATTAAATCCGGATCCGGCATTCCCGCCGTAGCCAAATGCTGATCAATCACTTCTGAATTCACCGCATCAGCCGATAATTCACCAGCAGCTACTTTCAACGCCACCTGCTTAGTTGCCTGGACTAAATCCCATTTACCTGAATAAGATAAGGCCAAAACTAAAGTCAAACCCGTATTTTCAGCCGTTTGGTTTATCGCATCCTGCAAAACCTTTTGGGAGTTCACAGGCAACGAACTTAAATCACCAATCGCTTGCAAACGCACTTTATTTTTCATCATCGATGGTAATTCATCGTGAATGGTACTTATCAACAAACTCATTAATGCCTTTACTTCAGATTGTGGACGATTCCAGTTCTCCGTAGAAAATGCATACAATGTCAAATACCCCACTCCCAGCTCTCCACACCCTTCAATTGTTTCCCGAACAGCCGTCAACGCATTGCGGTGACCAAAAATTCGATCCGCAAATCCCTGCTGTTTTGCCCAGCGACCATTACCATCCATAATAACGGCAATGTGAGCAGGCAGATTGCCCAGGTCAATAGATTCTTTTAAATTCTGATTCACAATGAACTAAACTTACACATAGGTGGCAAAGGTAGGGATTATTCGCGAGGACAAAAAACGGATTTGATCACATACGTTAAGGTAATTGAACTCTGTAAAACCTGATCCGTTTGTTGGGTCGTAAAGTGACTCTGATTTAATATATCAGAGGGGGCATTGTCCAATACATCTGTAAAAGTTTTACTCGAACCAAACTCCCACTGCAATCCCAACCGAGGAGTTAATTGATACTTAACGCCCACCCCATACGGAATGGCCCAGGTAAAAAAGGGGATTTTACCTAAAGCATTCATTGATGGTATTCCACCTTTAGGGCTAGCAAATACATACGACAAACCACCATACACATAAGGCGACCAGTTCTTAATCCTTTTATCAGTCTGATAATCCAAAAAATTATAGTCCACAATACCTGAAATTTCGACTAAAGGCGAAGTAAATGTCGACGAATTAAATGTCGAATTGGGTCCTGGATTATTCACTCCATTACCTCGTATACTACCAATGCTTACCTGTGCCCGATATGCATAAGCCTGCGTACGTTGATAACGAACATTAAATTTTACTGTAGAGCCTAAATTTTTAATTTGGTCAAAATTTGGCAATAACTTCCAATCACTTACATCTCCTTTATATAGATTCATTCCTGTCGTGGCCGATAAGGCCCAGCGTTGTGCTAGCGTATCAAACGTCAGACAGCTCAAAAATAAACCAACAAAAAAAAGGAAGCGGTTCAACAGACTACTTTTTAGGAATGTGATATACCAACTGAATTTGGGTGGTAAAATACTGATCTACTCCCCATGAATATTCGGGCACAACAGTGGGTTTGGTCGTATTTCGAACAGCTAAGGTATTGGGGGCAACGCTAAGTGTAGAGCGATTCGTATAAAAACTAGTTGCTGGCGAAATACTGCTCCGATTATCTGATACATCATCCAAATAATCACTAAACGCCACGCGGTGCATGATTTCAAAACCAAGATCAAAATCATCCGTCAAACGGTAGCGAAAACCTACGCCCACCGGAATGGCCAGTCCCACCAAACTGTAGGAATTTCCTTCGGATGGGGTATTTTGACCATGTAAACTAATCCAATTTCCTTTGACTAATGTCCCATTCGACATAACAGCATCTTTTCGAGCCCGGGGGTCATGTGAAAATGCCGCAATTCCCGCCATTACATATGGTGCAAATTGGGGTCTTTTGCGAATGAATTCTTTATTACCCATCAGTTCAAAAACACCTAAAACAGTTAACTCCTTTAAGTCATTTTGAAAGTGCAAATTGCGGTAATAACTGCCTGAAAAGTCCCCATTTTGATCAAAATAATTATCGTCCCCGGCAAGTCGCACATACGACAAACCAAATCGAGCACTGAAATTTTTTGAAAAATGACGTGTAAACTGAGCTCCTAGATTCCAGCGCATCGACTGAATTCCGGCCTGTGTAAAACCACCTAAGGGAACTAAATCTCCTATATAATTCGAAGATCCCATACCGATCGAAACGGTAGAATGGGCATCAAAGCGATCGGTATACCCACCAGACCGTTGACCTAAAAACCAAAACGGATTTTGAGCTATTGAAGTAAACCCGGTCAACAAAAAACTTGCTAGCAGAAATAAACGCATTAGTTAAAATTTGATGAATAACGACCAAAATGTAGAATTGTTGCCTGCATTTGATTCATCAAAGGTAACAAATATTGCTTGGCCGGAAAAAATTAATCGTTTTGAATCTGGATACTTCGTGTTATTCGGCCACCACGAAGATTTTGCAAACTCAGAATGTAATGACCTGAGGCTAGCAAAGAACCCTCCAAGGTTACAGAATAAGAACCTACCGCGCGCTTTCCTTCAAACAAATTCAGAATTAAGCGGCCTTGAATATCGTAAACTGCTACTAATACATCCGTCTCCACAAAAATACCATATTGAATTAAGCCAGTTTGGCGAATCGGATTCGGCCAAGGCACCAATAATTCCATCGTATGTTGCTCAGGCATTCCCTCGATCGAATTGTTATACAAAGGAAGTCGCTCAAAAGTAGATTGAAAAATCGTCGCCGTGCGCACATTATCTAAGCCTAGGTGATCCCGTAAAACTGTACTATATACCTGACGGTAATCGTATTTAAATTTCAAATCACCATTTGCATCCACGGAAGTTAAATCCGGATTAGCACCCACAATACCTCCACGAACCGTTTTTCCAATAATAAACATAGGCGCAGCCGTTCCATGATCCGTACCTAATGATCCATTCTGATTAATGCGCCGACCAAACTCCGAGAATGTCATCACACTTACCCGGTCAGCCAAATTTTGATTCTTCAAATCTGTTTGAAAAGCAGAAACAGCCTCTGAAATCGTTCGCCACAAATTGGCATGCTGCGTTAATTGATTCGAATGCGTATCAAATCCACCTATATTAACTAGATAAATGGGGGTGGCTAAGCCTCCAGACACCAACTTTGACACGATTCCCAACTGCCTACCTAAACCTGTACTTGGGTAGGTTAACGAATTTTTCCCCTTAGCCGCACTGGACTGAATGACCGTAGCAAACTGAATCGAAGCTGCTGCCACTTGATTTAAAAAACCTAACTCCTCTCCTGCCTGCGTTTTCGGCGGAGCATCTATATCAGCAGTGGAACCACTAACCAATTGATAAAATAGGTTCGGATCTTCAAAAACAGTGCCAAAACGGCCAAGATCTGACTGGAAAGCCAAGGATTCAACAGAGCCCAATTGGACCGCCATCGGATGCTTAGGCATTTGAATCGGGAAATTAGGGTACTGCGTCAGTAAATAACGGCCAGCCCAACCTTCCTCCAAAACCACATTTGAGGCAGAACCTGTATTCCAAATATCCGTAGCTCTAAAGTGCGAGCGATTCGGGTTCGGGTACCCAATATTTTGGGCAATGGCTACTTGGCCCGCATCATATAATTTTTTAATCCCTACCATCGAGGGATGCAAATACATGTCTTGATCTAACTTAAGGGCACTTGCTTTTGGTATAGCAATATTGGGACGGGCTGAGTAATATTTATCATCTTCACCTGGAATCACGGTGTTCAATCCATCGTTTCCTCCACCCAACTGAATGATTACTAAAACTTTTCCGGGCTCTGCTTGACCTGCAAGAGCAGAAGGAATCTGTGCAAAGGCTTTACCTGGTATCGAACCAATGCCAAACGAAACGCCTCCGGACAAAACTGCCATCGATTGTAAAAATGATTGCCGACTGATCTTCTTTTTCATCCTTAGTTCAATTGATATTCGGGCATGCGCATCATGGCCTTAATTAAACGAGCAATACGCACATCTGCTTGAGGTGTATTTGTAGACCAATTGGCCGCAATCGTGCCTTCCAACATCGTTTCTAGCAAAAATGCACGCTTAGTATCCGAAATTGGAAATACTATAAATAGGTCAATGAGTTGATTGACAAAGGCCACCGCTTTCTCGCAGTTGGCAAAACTTCGCGCATATACCAAAGGATTCAATTTGCCCGTAACATTAGCGCCATTGAACCGCTTTCCAGATAGTAACGAATCCGTAAATCCGCCTCGGTGCGAATAGGTCGTCGAGCTTATCCACTCCCGTTGTCCGGGCCAGCCCGCGACATCAGGTGGTTGAAATAATTGCATTTGCAACGTTCTTGCTAGCTCAAATACATTGTTCCAATCTGGCACTGGTATTTGCAGAAGCTTTAATGACCCAATCATTAATTCTTGTGGATTTTTTATCCGACTAGCCAAAATACTTGGTTGGTAAAACTCATCCGAAAGCATCAAAAATCGAAATACTGGTTTCAACTCAAAATTATTGGATCGAAAAACGTCTGCCATTTTCTTTACAAAAACTTCATCCGCTTTATAGTATACGAAATGTTGATAAATCTTGCGGCATATAAATTCAGCCGTTGCTTTTTGCTCGAAAATTAAGTCGACCAACGAATTAACATTAAACTTGGCTGTTTTACCTAGAATGGTAAGTGAGGCATTTGTGTAGGAACGGGCTGGATCATAGGTAACCGTTAAGCCACGCACTTGGTATCCAGAGAGAGCTTTAGCAGCTTGTTTAACATCATTCTCCGAATAATTACCGATACCGATCGTAAAGAGTTCCAATAATTCCCGACCATAATTTTCATTTGGCGCTGCCCCGCGGCTATTATTACCATCAAGATAAATCAGCATGGTGGGATCTACACTTATTTCTTTTACAAGCTGTTTAAAATTGCCAAAGGCAAATTTCCGAAACAATTGATTCTGCTGATACATGTGTTGGGGATAATTCACCTTGGCACGTTCACAGGAAAAATGGTTGTGCAGAAATAAAACGACTTTTTCTTGCATGCTTAAACCCTGAGTAAACATGCGTTTATTCCACCATTGCGTTAATTCCGTATACCAGCGTCCAGCATCGCCGGAATCTTGTTGGGCCTGAGCAGGAACGAGCGAAACCCACGCATTAGGAGCAGCAGGAAGTGGAACTGGGGCTAATAAAGCTTGGTCCACTAAAGAAGTTAGTGACCCATATCCCATCGCTTTTTCATAGTCATTAGCAGAAAAACCGAATAAAGATCTAGATAAAAGATGTCTAATGTTTGATGCAGTTGCGCCAGGCATAGAGGTATGTTATAACGCAAATATAAAAGTCATAACCGAATAATCAACTAATTGATTATTTTTTTAACAGATTGATATTCAATACAGTATCGGGTTTGGCGAAGCGTGTGACACGCACTGCGAGGCTACCGGCTTCTTTTTTGACACGAAAAGGAACAGCTACCTGATCGAAAAAATTAGGGTCAGCTAAATACAAATCAATTTTTTTTCGCGCATTGCCCTTTTCTTTAACAACTAAAATATAATGGATTTCATTTTTATTTGATGCGTCCGCATACTTCTTTCGAATCGCTCCATCTAAAGTCATCTCAGTCAGTTCATCTGGAGAGTCATATAAATTTTCAGCCCAGAATTGAGGCAAGTAGATTTGTGCGATTAATGCGACAGCTACAATGGCAATCAGATAGGTGGTGAAATTCTTTCCTGTATCTGCAGGACCTGAAGAGGATCCACCCATCATGCCACCAAATATTGGCATTTTTAACTTTTTGCGCGGGGTACGGCGGGGTGATACGGGATAATCAGCCATGGAAAATGAAATTTGGAATACAAAATAAACCAATTATAGGTTCAAATTCTCAAAAAAACTGGATTAATTGTTCGAACATAGCACGGATAAAAATTCAAATTGGTAAATTGCAATTTAAATTTTCACCAAGCCTAGGTAGGCACTGTCAAACATGTTTTCGATACTAAGCAAAACCGTTACAAAGATATTTGGTACTAAATCGGACCGCGACATCAAAGTAATTCTTCCGATTGTTGATAAAATTAAAGAAGCCTACGCCCAGCTGCATGAGATTTCAGATGATGCACTTCGTGGCAAAACCTCCGAATTTAAACAGCGTATTGCCGAATTTCTCTCGGAAATCGACACGCAAATTACTGAATTACATACACAAGGAATGGCTACGGCTGATGTGGATGAGAAGGAGACATTTTTCCAACAAATTGATAAATTAAATGAAGAGCGCAACAAGCAATTGGAGGTTGTACTTCTAGACATTTTGCCCGAAGCCTTTGCTGTTGTGAAGGAAACGGCACGTCGATTTACAGAGAATAAAAAATTAGTCGTTACGGCAACCATAGAAGATAAATTCATCGCATCCAAAAAAGCCAATGTGGTTATTGAGGGCGAAAAAGCAATTTGGCATAATCAATGGCTCGCGGCAGGCAATCAGATTACTTGGGAGATGATACATTACGATGTACAGTTGATCGGTGGCATTGTCTTGCATCAAGGAAAAATCTCTGAAATGGGTACGGGTGAGGGTAAGACGTTGGTTTCTACGCTGCCAACTTACCTAAATGCGATAGCTGGGCGTGGCGTGCATATTGTAACGGTCAATGATTATTTAGCGAAGCGTGACTCCGAGTGGAATGCACCTTTGTTTGAATTCCATGGCTTGAAAGTGGATTGCATTGATAAGCATGAGCCGAATACGGATGAGCGCCGACAAGCCTATATGGCGGATATTACGTATGGCACAAATAACGAATTTGGTTTCGATTATTTGCGCGATAATATGGCACGAAGTTTGGAAGATCAGGTGCAAAGACCACACCATTTTGCGATGGTGGATGAGGTCGATTCCGTATTGATTGACGATGCACGTACTCCATTAATTATTTCGGGACCAATTCCCAAAGGTGATGAACAGGAGTTTGAGGCGTTCCAACCGCGCGTTCACAAATTGGTTGAAGCCCAAAAACAAATCGTACAAAATTTCTTAGTTGAGGCTAAAAAACTGATCGCTGCGGGAGACCGCAAAGAAGGTGGATTAGCATTATTTCGCGCTCACCGCGGACTTCCTAAGTCGAAGCCATTAATTAAATTCTTGTCGGAAAGCGGCATGAAGCAATTGATGAATGAGACGGAATCAATCTATTTGGCAGAGAATCAAAAACTGATGCCACAAGCGGATGAGCCTTTATTGTTTACGATTGAGGAGAAAAACAATCAGGTTGAATTGACTGAAAAAGGCTTGGCCTTTATGAGTGGGAATACAGAAAATCCTGATTTCTTCGTGTTGCCCCATTTGTCGATTGATTTAAACAAAATCGAACAAAATAAAGACTTAAGTGATGGTGAGCGTTTGGCTCAAAAAGAACAATTAATTGGCGAATACAATGAAAAAGCATCCCGTATTCATACGGTGAGCCAGTTATTGAAAGCCTATGCCCTATTCGAAAAAGATACTGAATATATTTTAGTTGAAGGGAAAGTGAAAATTGTCGATGAGCAAACAGGTCGTGTGATGGAGGGTCGTCGTTATTCAGATGGATTGCATCAGGCGATTGAGGCAAAGGAGGGCGTAAATGTGGAGGATGCATCGCAGACTTACGCGACAATTACCTTACAAAATTATTTCCGGATGTACCATAAATTAGGTGGTATGACAGGAACAGCGGAAACAGAGGCGGGTGAGTTTTGGACGATTTATAAGTTGGACGTCGTATCCATCCCAACCAATCGTGTGGTTCAACGAAAGGATCATGAGGACAAAGTATACCGTACGGTCCGCGAAAAATACAATGCCGTTGCGGAGGAGATTCAGGAATTAGTTACGGCAGGCCGACCGGTTTTAGTGGGTACAACGTCTGTTGAAAACTCAGAATTATTAAGTCGTTTATTGAGTATTCGTAAGATTCAGCACAATGTATTGAATGCCAAACAACATGCGCGCGAGGCGGAGATTGTGGCGGAAGCGGGTCAATCGGGCAAGGTTACGATTGCCACCAACATGGCTGGTCGTGGAACGGATATTAAGTTAAGTCCAGAATCGAAAGCTTCGGGAGGTTTGGCCATTATAGGAACGGAGCGACATGAATCGCGTCGCGTCGATCGCCAGTTACGTGGTCGTGCGGGACGGCAAGGGGATGTGGGTTCGTCACAATTCTTTGTGTCTTTGGAGGATAATTTAATGCGTTTGTTTGGGTCGGATCGTATTGCGAAAGTGATGGATCGTTTGGGGATGGAAGAGGGAGAAGTGATTCAGCACTCGATGATTACGTCGTCGATTGAGCGTGCGCAGAAGAAAGTGGAGGAGAATAACTTTGGTATTCGTAAGCGTTTATTGGAATACGATGACGTAATGAATTACCAACGAAATGCTATATATAAGCGTCGGCAAAATGCACTTTTGGGCGAGCGTTTATCGTTGGACATCGTTAATATTTTATTTGACGTGTGCCAAGATTTGTCGGCAAACTACACCGACTACACCGAATTAGAATTAAAGGTGATTGAGATTTTGGGTATGGAGCCTCCGTTTACGGCGGAGGAATTTAGTCGTTTGGCACCTGATCGCAAGACGGAACAATTGTTCTTGGCGGCGGAGCAGCACTATAAAGGGAAGAATGAGGTGATTTCGAATCAGGTGATTCAGGTGGCGGAAGAGGCAAAACGTCAGGGTTTTTCAGGCATTCAAGTACCTATTTCGAATGGCCAAATGGTCACTGGAATTGTAGTTGATGCAGATAAAACAATTCTTTCACAGGGTAAGGAAGTGATTACAGAGATGGAGAAATTCATCACGTTGACTTTAATTGACCAAGAGTGGAAAGAACATTTGCGTGAGATGGATGACTTAAAGCAGTCGGTGCAAAATGCTGTATTCGAGCAAAAAGATCCCTTGTTGATTTACAAATTTGAGGCGGTGAATTTATTCCAGCGTTTTGTGGCTCGGGTGAATATGGACACGATTAGTTTTGTGGTTAAGGCGGAGATTCCGGCGGTGCAGTCGACGAATCAATCGGCGGCAAAAGCACCGAAAGAAAAGGCTCCTAAATTACAGATGAGCAAAGATGAGGCATTATCATCGCTGTTGGGCGGCCTATCTGGCGCACAAGAAGATCCCGGATATTACGATCCATCCGAAGCGACTCAAGAGCGTGTCGCACCACGTCAGGCGATTAAAATCGCGGACAGAAATCAGCGCGTGACGGTTCAATACGTAGATGGTAGTATTAAGGAAAATGTAAAGTACAAGGCTGTGGAGGCGGATGTGGAGAGTGGGAGAGCGATTGTGATATCTTAGACGTTAGACGTTCACTAGACATTAGACGCTGGACGCTAGACGCTAGACGTTAGACGTTGGACAAAATATTATTTATTTTTCGCTAATTCCTTGGTTAAGAAATTGATCAAGGAATTTGTCATTTTACCGATGGCATCGATATGACCAACTAGTTCCTGTTGATCCTCTTCATTAATGTAACTTAAGTGAAAAGCAGTAATAACCATTGATTTAACTTCACTTAGGGAGCCTAAAGCAATCGCTAAAAAACGCTTAAACTCCCGGTCTGATTTACGATCAAAACCTTCTGCTATGTTATTGGAAATTGAAATGGCTGCACGCTGAATCTGATTTCTAAATCCGAAATCGTCTGATACATTAAAATGAAAATAGATTTTTTGGGTCAGAAGTACTGAGCGTTGCCAGACTAACAGATTTTCGAATTTCCTTTGATTCTCCATGGGAAGTAAAGGAAAAGAAATAAGAGAGTATTAATTATTGAGAAACTGATAAAGCGAAATTAAAATAAGTAAACTCATATGATGATAACCAGACGCGAGGAATCGCGTCTCTACAAAATCAGTGCAACGTCCAGCGTCTAACGTCCAGCGTCTAGCGTCTAATACAAAATCAGTGCAACGTCCAGCGTCTAACGTCTAAAGTCTAGCGTCTAATAAAGAACGATATCATCCGCATGCGCAACTTCCATCCCCTGATTTGCCTGCTGCAATTCTGATTTAGAATAGCGGGCTCGAGCTACAGCCATCGGATTTTTTTGGACATCTAGGATTTCGATCACTTCGCCTTTGTCGAATTCGCCGAGGTATTCAGTGACGCCCACTGATAATAGGCTTTTGCGATTTTGGATGGCTTTTACAGCACCTTTGTCTAAGACTACTTTGCCGGCAATTAGACTTCCGGAGGCTAACCATTTTTGGCGAGCCGTAAATGAAGCCTCCTGTGCCTCGAAAACCGTGCCTATTTCTTCATGGAGGGCATCTACGATTCCCTGACCCTGATCAAGTCCGAAAATCACGACCTTAATTCCCATCCGTGTCGCTAACCGCGTAAAGGTTAATTTGGAAATCATCCCTCCCAAACCAGTACTCGACGTTTCGGTATTTACTACATTTAAAATGTCTGAATCAATGCGTTCTACATGACGGATGATCTGACCTTGTGCGTCTAATAAACCACCTACCGACGTAGATATCAATAATTTCTCCGCCCCAAATCCCGTCGCAATCAATGTCGCTAATTCATCATTATCTGAAAACTTTAATTCGACATTACTAACTACATCATTTTCATTCGCAATGGGAATTACCCCACTTCGCCATAATTCCTGATACGTCTCCTTCAATTGTAGAAAGGATTCTCGTTCCGAAAAATGATGGCGTTCACACAAACTTTGCGCAATAGAAATGCCATACTTTTGGAAGTAATGACTGTATTTCGCAATCAAAATTGGATTACCTATGGCAGCCGCAGCCTTACGTTCTGAAAGTGTAGCCTTATAATTATGCAACGCTGATTTACCCGCAGCCACAGCACCTGATGAAACTAAAACGATGGAATACTGTGAACTTAACGAAGCCACTTGCTCGGCAATTTTCGCTAATGTCAGCTCATTAACCTCCCCATTTGCATGGGTGATGGAAGACGAACCGAACTTGATAACGAGAATTGGCTTTGACATAAGGAAAAAATTAAAAATGCAATTTAGGCTTTTAGACTGAAATTTGAGCTCTATACAGGTTTAAATACAAAGTTGCACGAACGATTAATCGCTTTGACTAACCGTTTTTCGTAGGCCCCCCGCGAAATTTCAATAGCCCCATAGCGCTGCACATTATCGTTCATAAACTGAGAATCCAACAATTCAAACTGATTTGCACGTAAAATAAGAATCAAATTATGAAAACAAACTTTAGAGGCATTCGAAACACGTGTAAACATCGATTCACCAAAAAAAGCAGCGCCAATATGTACACCATACAATCCACCCACCAGCTCCCCCGCTACATAGGCTTCAACGGAATGAGCTAGACCCATTTCATGCAATGCGGTATATACGTCAATAATCTCAGCGGAAATCCATGTCTCCGACTCATGCGCGCGCGGCGCAGCACAAAATTCCATCACACGTCTAAATTGGTGGTCCACCCGAATCTCAAAAATACCCTTATTAAGTATGGGTTTGAGCGAACGTCCTGGCTGGTAAGTTTCGATAGGAATAATCGCCCGAGGATCAGGTCGATACCAATTTATCTCTCCCGATTCCGCATCCGCCATCGGAAAAACACCGGAGGCATATGCGTAGATCAACTGATCCGTGCTCAAGGAATTATTATTTTCCATGAAATAATTGGAGGTTTATTGGGAATTACCCATCAAATTAGTGAAATTTGGCGCTTAATTGGCGACAAATTAGCGGCTTTATCCGCTGTTTAACAAGAACATGAAGATAAATAATTCAATTAAATACGTCATTACCTCCGTCCGACGACGAAGGTTTATTTTCAGGGTTTGATACCCTGTGCAGTTTCACGTACTCAATAAATTATTTATTTCTGATTATCATTCATGAATTCATACACTGTTCAAGTCGCCAGTCAATCCCATTATGACTTAGCGGAATCAATCTGCCACGAAATGGCGGAATCTGCCAAAGCAAGAGGCACCGGAATCGCCAAAAGAACCCCTGATTACCTTCAAGAGAAGATGTCGGAAGGCAAAGCAATCATCGCTACCGATGATGTTACGGGCGAATTTGTAGGCTTTTGCTACATCGAAACCTGGCAACACGGTAAATTTGTTGCTAACTCTGGTTTAATCGTCAGACCTAGCTACAGGCAATTTGGCGTAGCCAAAGCTGTCAAAGAAAAAGCGTTTGAATTGTCACGCGAACGCTATCCGGACGCAAAAATCATTGGTATAACCACCTCGCTCGCTGTGATGAAAATCAATAGTGACTTAGGCTATGAGCCCACCACCTTTTCCGAGTTACCCGTAGATGATAATTTCTGGAAAGGTTGTCAATCCTGCGTGAACTACGATATTTTGACCCGTACGGAACGTAAAATCTGCTTGTGTACGGGCATGATTTTCGACCCAAACCAAGCTGCCGTTAACATTGAAAAAGATGAGAAGTGGATATTCTTGAAGAATATTGCCGACTTCATGCAGCTGAAAAAAATGAAAGAAAAATTGTTAATGCCTTTCCATTCGAAAGGAAAAACGAAGTAAATATGAGCAAGCCGAAAGTAATTTTAGCCTTTAGTGGCGGATTAGATACCTCCTATTGTGTCAAGTATTTAACAGAGGAACGCGGCATGGAAGTGCATTCAGCCTTAGTTGACACCGGCGGATTTTCTCCTGAAGAATTAAAAACCATTGAAGAAAAAGCATATTCCTTAGGCGTTACATCCCATGTAACTTTGGATGTCGTTGAATCGTATTATCAAGACTGCATCAAATATTTAGTGTTTGGCAATGTGTTGAAAAACAATACATATCCACTTTCTGTATCTGCTGAGCGCGTTTTTCAAGCCACAGCCGTAGCTAAATATGCAGCAAAGATTGGTGCGAAAGCAATTGCGCATGGCAGTACAGGTGCCGGAAATGACCAAGTGCGCTTCGATGTGGTCTTCCGTATACTTGCTCCTGAATGCGAGGTTATTACCCCAATTCGCGATTTGCAATTATCTAGAGAAGCTGAAATCGAATATTTGAAATCTAAAGGTGTCGTTCAGGAATGGCATAAATCGACCTATTCCATCAACAAAGGTCTTTGGGGAACGTCGGTAGGCGGAAAAGAAACCCTGACTTCGGATGGTTATTTACCCGAAGAAGCCTGGCCAACGCAGTTGACAGAAACGAAGCCAACTAAAATCTCATTACAATTTGAATATGGCCAATTGGTAGGTATCGACGGAAACACCTTCCCAAGCACGGTAGATGCGATTCGCGAGTTAACAGCACGAGCGGGTGCCTATGCGATTGGTCGGGACATTCACGTGGGCGATACGATTATTGGCATCAAAGGCCGTGTTGGTTTTGAGGCTCCTGCCCCATTGATCATCATCAAGGCACATCATTTATTAGAGAAACATGTGTTGACCAAACATCAATTATACTGGAAGCAGAACATTGGTGATATGTATGGAACCTTGTTGCACGAAGGCCAATTCTTAGAGCCAGTGATGCGTAATTTTGAAACATTCCTAGCAGATACCCAAGATAATGTGACGGGAACGGTACATGTGGTATTGTCGCCGTACCAATTCCAAGTAACAGGAATTGAGTCTAAATTTGACTTAATGTCATCCGCATTTGGTGCATATGGCGAAATGAATAAAGCCTGGACGGGCGATGATGTACGTGGATTCTCGAAAATTGTTTCGAACCAAACCATGATCCACCGGAAAGTTAACGAATCAAACTAATGGCAAAGATCGGAATCGTAGGTGCGGCAGGTTACACGGGAGGTGAATTACTCCGCATTTTGGTGAACCACCCCGATGTAGTTTTGACGTGTATTATGTCAAATTCACAGGCTGGGAAATTGGTTTCAGATGTGCACACCGACTTACTAGGCTCGACGCATGCGCGATTCTGCGATCAGCTATGTCCTGTGGATGTATTGTTTTTATGTTCTGGACATGGGGAATCGAAGAAATTTTTAGCTGCCAACGAGGTTCCTTGGCATACCAAAATCGTGGATTTGAGCACAGATTTCCGGGATGAATCGGAGGGATTTGTCTATGGTCTACCTGAATTTCAAAAGGAAAAAATCCGTACTGCGAACAAAATTGCCAATCCGGGTTGCTTTGCCACGTCGATTGAATTAGCCTTGATGCCATTAGCCGCCGCAGGATTGATCAAATCAGCCGTGCATGTTTCAGCGATTACAGGTTCCACGGGTGCAGGACAGGCATTATCGCCAACGAGTCATTTCTCCTGGAGAAATAACAATGTTAGCATCTATAAAGCCTTCACACATCAGCATTTGACAGAAATAGGCATGGTTTTGGGGTCTGAGTACCCTGCGCCTAAGGTCAACTTCATTCCATATCGCGGTAATTTTACTCGAGGCATCATGGCGAATGTGTACACGGATTTCGCGGGAACTCAGGAAGAGGCGATGGAATTATTCGAAAATTACTACCGCGATTCACCCTTTGTTTTTGTCAGCCCCCAAGCGGTGGATGTCAAACAAGTGGTGAACACGAACAAATGCTTTTTGCACCTAGAAGTTCACGAAGGCCAAATTTTAATTAGCTCCGTGATCGACAACCTACTAAAAGGTGCGTCCGGTCAAGCAGTTCAAAATATGAACTTAATGCTCGGCTGGGACGAAACGGCGGGGTTGAGGCTGAAGGCAGCAAGCTTTTAGAGAGGTAAGAGGTGAGAGGTAAGAGGTAAGAGGTAAGAATTAAGAACTAAATAATAAACTAGTGACTAGCGACTGACAACTGACTACTGACCACTGACAACTGACGACTGACAACTGACTACTGACCACTGACAACTGATTTATGAAACTATTCGACGTTTACCCACTTTACCCGATCGAACTTGTGAAAGCACAGGGAAGTACGGTATGGGCCAAAGATGGGAAAGAATATCTAGATTTATATGGAGGTCATGCCGTGATTTCCATCGGGCATTCGCACCCACATTATGTGGCGAAGATGACGGAACAACTACGTAATATTGGTTTTTATTCGAACTCCATTATCATTTCAGGTCAGGAAGAATTAGCCGAAAAATTAGGTCGCGTTTCAGGCTATCCAAGCTACCAATTATTCTTAACGAATTCAGGTGCTGAATCCAATGAGAACGCCTTAAAATTGGCCTCATTTCATACAGGACGCAAGAAAGTAGTTTCATTTACCAAAGCATTTCATGGAAGAACGGCGGGTGCGGTGGCAGTCACTGACAACCCAAGCATCGTCGCTCCTATCAATGACACGTCGCATGTAAGCTTCCACCCATTCAATCAAATTGAGGGTTTGGCACAGGTAATTACCGAAGAAACAGCAGCAGTAATTGTTGAAGGAATTCAAGGCGTAGGTGGAATTCAAGTAGCATCTAACCCATTTTTACAAGCGTTAAGAACACGTTGTGATGAAACGGGCGCACAATTAATATTAGATTCCGTGCAATGTGGTTACGGACGTTCTGGTAAATTCTTTTCACACCAATTCGCCGATATTCATCCCGATATGATGACCACAGCAAAAGGCATGGGAAATGGTTTTCCGATCGGTGGCGTTTTAATCGCACCACATATTCAAGCAAGTTATGGCTTATTGGGGACGACCTTTGGTGGAAATCACCTAGCCTGTACGGCAGCGAATGCGGTATTAGACATCATTCAGGAAGAAAAATTACTGGAAAATGCCACACAACTAGGGGATTATCTAATGGGAGAATTGGCAGGAATCTCCGGAATCAAGGAAGTACGTGGCCGTGGTTTGATGATTGGAATTGAACTTGAAGCCCCCGTAGGACCTGTCCGTGATACGTTATTGAACACCCATCGCATCTTTTGCGGCTACGCTGGAAAACACACCTTACGGTTACTACCAAGTTTAGGCATAGACCAATCCATTGCAGATCGGTTCTTAGAAAGTTTGGCAAAGACCTTAAAGGCATAGATTAGTTTAGTTCCGACTTGCTTTTTGAATAGAAATGTGATTATTTTGCGTTTCTTTTGTTCACGAAATTATCGGCAATTAAAGAGAAATTAAAAACAATTATTTATTCATACCAATGGCATTAATTACAAAAATTAGAGAGAAATCAGGGGTTGCAGCAGCGGCTATCGCGATCAGTTTAGTGTTGTTTCTCATAGGAAGTGATATTTTCCAAGGAAAATCATCCTTGTTCGGTGGAAGCTCACAGGAGGTTGGCAATATTGCCGGTGAAAGTATTCTCATTCAAGATTTCCAAAAAAAGGTAGAAGAGGCGACGGCAAATTACACAGCACAAACAGGCAAAGGCCCGTCCGAGCAAGAGGCGACGATGATTCGCGATCAAGTTTGGAACCAATACGTTTTGGATATTGCTTATAAAAAAGAGTTTGATGCGTTGGGATTACGTGTTTCAGAGGAAGAATTAATTGATATGGTCCAAGGAAATTACATTCATCCTTCGGTGCGCCAACAATTCACTAATCCACAAACGGGTCAATTTGACAAGACCTTTGTCATTCAGTTTTTAAAGAATTTGAAGACAATGCCGGTACAACAGCAACAAGGCTGGGCGAGTTTTGAGAAATCAATTGCACAAGATCGTATCCGCGCGAAGTATGAGAATTTGATGCGTATGTCGAACTACGTGACACAGGCAGATGCGGCGAAAGAATACCAAGCGCAGACATCTAAATTCAATGCACGTTTTTTATATGTACCGTTCTTCTCTGTTTCGGACTCTACTCTTAAAGTGACAGATTCGCAATTGGAAGATTATTTAGCTAAGCATAAAGATCAATACAAGGGAACAAATACTCGCTCTATTCAGTATGCGACATTCCCTGTTATTCCAACGAAGCAAGACACAGCCGAATTCTATTCACAAATCAAAAAATTAGCGAAAGATTTAGCGGTTGCACCGAATGACTCAGCATTTGCAATGTTAAATTCAGATGTTCGGACTCCATACTTATTACCATACGCTGAAATTCCAGAAGTGGTTAAAACTCAACTAGGTACTTTCCAAGTGGGTGGAATCTATGGTCCATTTAAAGAAGGGTTAACGTACTCGATCTATAAATATGGTGGCGTGAAGAAAGACTCATTGTTTACGATGCGTGCTAGTCATATTTTGATTGCTCCTGCCAATAAATCTGATTCGGCCAAAGCACAGGCAAGACAACGTGCGGAGGCTATTTTAACGCAAGTTAAAGGTGGTGGAAGTTTTGAGACATTGGCTCAAATGAATGGCATGGATGGCACTGCTCAAAATGGTGGTGACTTAGGTTATTTCAAAAACAACGGGTCGATGGTCAAATCATTTGAAAAAGAATTGTTTGGCTATAATGGTGTTGGTCTAATGCCTAGTGTTGTTGAAACTGATTTCGGATTCCACGTAGTTAAAGTAACAGATGCCAAAACAAATACGAGCTATAAATTGGCAGCCATCAACAAAACGATTGCTCCTTCACAGGCTACATTGGATAAAATATTCACACAAGCAGATGCTTTTGCGAATGCAAACGGAACACAAGCTGCATTTGAAGTTGCGATAAAGAAAGACAAAAACATTATCATGATGCGTGCTGAACGTTTATTAGAGAATTCCTCAGCGATCAATAATTTAAGTAATGCACGTGAAATTGTTCGTTGGGCATTTGATGATAACACATCGATAGGTGATGGTTCGAAGAAAGTTTTCGAACAAGATAATCAATACATTGTGGCTTATTTAACTGGAAAAACAGAGAAAGAAAATGTAAAAGTGAACGACTTCCGTGAGGAGTTGACTGCCATGGTTCGTAATCAAATGAAAGGTGAGCAGATTTCAACGAAGCTTGCGGGAATCAAAGGTTCATTGGAGCAAATTGCACAGAAATATGGTGCAGGGGCATTGGTTGAATCTGTTCAAGATATTACGTTATCTACAGGTATGTTAAATACAGCTGGACCAGATGCGATTGCCTTAGGCCGCATAGCAGGTTTGAAAAATGGAAAACGTAGTTCGGTATTCGTAGGCGAAAATGGCGTGTTTATCGCAGAGAAAACCAGTTCAATGGTAGCACCTGCTTTAGCTGATTATTCGGTTTACAAAAATCAAATTCAATCGATGAATTTGCAACGTACTTCGTTCTACATTAATGAGGCGATTAAAGAAAATGCGAAAATTGAAGATAAGCGGTACAAATTTTATTGATCGTTTGTTAAAAGATAGATCGAAAAGCATTCTGTAAGGAATGCTTTTCTTTTTTGAAAGCTAAACATGAAAAAAAATCGTTGGATCTTATGGCTTGGATTGGGTATCGCGCTACTAGTTGCGAGTCCATTCATTCGTATGCGTTGGGATATCAGTGAGGATAAAAAATTTACGTTAAGTGCATCTACGCTGACGAACCTACAAGCATTGGATGCGCCCATTCGTGTTCAAGTTTACTTAGGTGGCGATGGACTTCCGGGTGGCTTTAAGCGCCTCGAGCAGGCGACGATGAGTATATTGGCAGATATAAAAAGTCAAAGCCCTCAGACTATCGAAATCGAGCAAATTGATTTATACGCGGAGTACCCAGATGAGCAGGAACGGGAGCGGATGATTTTTCAGTTGGATTCCTTGGGGTTACCGCCGACGAATATTGTCAATAAGCAGGATGGGAAGCAGGTGCAGCAATTGGCTTTTCCGGGCTTGGTAATTACAAAAGGGGAAAGATCGGTAGGCGTTTTATTACTTAAAGGCAATCAATTAGCGAATCCGCAAGAGGTATTGAATCAGTCGATTGAGGGATTGGAGTATGAGATTATGCAGGGCATACAAAGTCTGGCAGAAACAGAGCGTAAGAAGATCGGTTTTCTGATGGATTACAATCACATCCCGGCAATAAATCAGTTAAGTCTGATTGCGGCTTTACGCAAGCGATACGATTTATATCCAGTTGATTTAGGCGCTTCGGCGACATTAGATGGATTGGATGCCATTTGTTTGATTCAGCCAGACCGTGTTTTCAGCCCGTCGGATCAATACAAGATTGATCAGTTTTTGGTCAAAGGAGGTAAGGGTATTTTTTTTATGGAGGGTGTACGGACGGATACCATTGCGAATCAGGGTTTGGTAAGTTCAGTGATGGATGTTGGCTTAAATGCTCTTTTCTACCGATATGGATTACGCTTGAATAGCAATTGGGTGAAAGATGCGTCATTGTGTGGGGCGATTCCTTTGGCCATAGGCAATTATGGAAATAAACCACGTATCGAATTAATGCCTTGGCCTGCGTTTCCGTTATTGCGTGGTAATCCCGCAACGTTGATAACTAAGAATTTAGATGCGGTCTATGGCCGTTTTGTGTCGAGTATAGATACGGTAGCAAGTGCTAATTCATTAAAAAAGACCCCATTATTGCAGACGAGTACCTATACACAAGTGCAGCAGGCACCGGCGACCTTGCCGTTTGCATCAACGGGTAAGGATTTTGATCCGGCAAAATACAAAGCGGGTGTTCAGGTGGTAGCCTATTTATTGGAAGGTCGATTTAAGTCGGTATTTCAAAATAGGCCTTTGCCAAACGATAGTTTACAAAAAGGGTTTGTAGGTGAATCCGATCAAGCGGGCGGGTTGATTCTGGTAGGTGACGGTGACATTGCATTGAATGGCATTGATCCGGAAACGAAGGGACTGTTGGCTTTGGGGTTTGATCCATTTTCCAAGCATACCTTTGCGAATGTGGACTTTATCTTGAATGGATTACAGTACCTTTTGGATGACCAAAAGGCTTTGTTGGCCCGCAGCAAAAACATCCGACTTCGTCCTTTGGATAAAGGAAAGATTCAGGCGGAGAAGGGATTTTGGCAAGGCATAAATATGCTACTACCTATTTTGTTTGGTGGCTTGTTTAGTTTGGCGGTGGTGCTCTATCGCAGGAATAAATACAATCGCTAAAGGGCTTGGCTTTGTAGCTTAATTCTTTTAACTTCGAGGTTTGAAAACGTACGTCATAAATTAACGATAAGCAATGAAATTTCTAGTCGCCTCCAATGTGTTATTGAAGCAGATTTCCGCCATTAATGGGGTTGTCGCAAGTAATCCAATCATCCCAATTTTGGAGAACATTTTAGTTGAATTGGAGGGTAATACCTTAAAATTAACGGCGTCTGATTTGCAGACGGTGATGACTACGACCTTGGATGTGGAAGGATTTGAGAATGGATCTATCGCGTTGCCGGCACGTTTATTGTTGGAGACGTTGCGTAGTTTACCGGATCAACCGGTAACATTTGGCGCGGATCAAGGCACATTTGGAGCAGAGATTTCGACACAGAATGGTCGGTTTAAATTGAGTGGGGAGAATCCAATTGATTTCCCGAGGATTCCAGAGGTTGCTAAGAACCAATCAATTTCATTATCTGCGTTGACATTGGGTGAGGCGATTGCCAATACCTTATTAGCTGTTTCAAATGACGATATGCGTCCGGCGATGACGGGTGTGTTGATTCAAATGATGGGTGATCACACGAATTTTGTGGCGACGGATGGACATCGTTTGGTACGTTACCGCAGAACGGACATTCGTCCAGAGGCGCAAAGCAGCTTGATTTTACCTAAGAAAGCGTTGTCATTGTTGAAGTCGACATTGCCTACGACGGACACGCAGGTGACGGTTGAGTTTAGTGCATCGAATGCATTCTTTAGTTTTGAAAGTTTCCAGTTGATTTGTCGGATTATCGATGAGCGTTTCCCAGAGTATGAGAATGCGATTCCGAAGGAGAACAATGAGATTGTGACGATTAATCGCTTGGAATTCTTGAGTTCGGTTAAGCGTATTTCGATTTACTCGAATAAGACGACGCACCAAATTCGCTTGAAGTTAACGGCGAATGTATTGACTCTTTCGGCGGAAGATTTAGATTACTCCAATGAGGCGAATGAGTCGTTGGCCTGCGAATATGGTGGTAAGGACATGGAAATCGGCTTCAACGCCAAATTGATCTCTGAATTACTAAGTAATTTATCTTCGAAATTTGTAGATATTAGATTAAGTGAGCCAAATAAAGCTGGCTTAATTATACCGTCTGACCAGGATGAGCACGAAGATGTGTTGTTGCTGGTGATGCCGGTGATGTTAAATTCTTACAATTAAACAGTAGCCAGTATTCAGTGGTCAGTAATCAGTATAATTCTTATCATTATACATAACCCATCCAACTGACCACTGAATACTGACCACAGACAACTGAAACATAATGAAAAAACTACTAAGTATCCTTGCATTAGCCCTTTTAACTCTCCCAGCTATCGCAGCGGAAGGTGATGGGGTTCGATTCTTTGAGGGAACATTTCGCCAGGCGAAAGAGAAGGCAAAGAAGGAAAACAAATTAATCATGTTGGACGCCTACACCACATGGTGTGGACCGTGCAAAGTATTGAAGAATAAAGTATTCCCTAATAAAGAGTTGGGTGATTATATCAATGCGAATTTCGTATCGATTGGTGTCGACATGGAAGCAGGTGAAGGTCCTGCTTTGGCAAATATGTATCCAATTGAAGGCTACCCAACGATACTCTTTATGGATGCGTCTGGCAAAGTAAAAAAGAAGGTATTGGGTTTACCACAAGGTGGCGCTAAGGAGTTGTTGGGCGTAGCGAAGGCAATAAAGAAGTAAGAGGTAAGAGGTGAGAGATATTGAGAGCCTGGGAAATTTTCCTGGGCTTTTTTATTTACCTCTCATCTCTTACTTCATTTAGTTTTTAAGCTCCACCGGTTTAGAACGCTTACGCATTTTGATATTGATAAATTCTACAAAGAGCGAAAATGCAATGGAGAAATATAGATAGCCTTTGGGGATCTCACCGATACTATTTCCAAGGATGCTTAGTTCAGAACCGTGGCTAGCTTCAGCGATTAACATAAAACCAATCATGATCAAGAAAGATAAACCGAGTACTTGAAGCGACGGGTGGTTGTTGACAAAGCGGCCAACAGGCCCCGAAAAAGCCATCATGATGACAGCCGACACAACAACGGCGATGATCATAATCCACATATTATCTGAAAGACCTATGGCCGTCAAGATGGAATCAATTGAAAATACTAGGTTAATCAGTGCAATTTGAGTCACTACTTTAGCGACACTGTTTATCGCCTTACCGGCTTTAGTACTGTGCTCCTCCTCCCCTTCTAGTTTCATAAAGATTTCATTGGTAGCCTTGTACAACAAAAATAATCCTCCGATGAACAAAATCACGCCTTGACCGGTGGGTGCAACTTTAAAGTATGTGGTATCAATGTGCATGAAGGGCTTTTGCAGCGAAATCAATATGGAAATACCAAAAAGCAAGATGACACGGAATACCATGGCTAAGACCAAACCGATGTTTCGGGCTTTCGCTTGACTTTCTTGGGGTAGTCGGGAAGCTGTAATGGAAATGAAAATGATATTATCGATTCCCAAAACGATTTCCAAAAAGGTTAATGTAAGAAGACTAATGAGATTGTGTAGACTAAAAAGCGATTCCATGGTAAATTTATTTGCTTGCAAAGATGGTGTGTTTCAGGCAGATAATCAAAAAATAGGCCTTAGAGATAAAAAAAATCAAGTTTATTCAAGTGCCGACTTGCATAAAAAAAATAAAAGACAGATATTTGCAAACCAATTTAACACATTGGTCCTATAGCTCAGCTGGTTCAGAGCACCTGCCTTACAAGCAGGGGGTCCTAGGTTCGAATCCTAGTGGGACCACCAGAATCCACCTCAAAAGGGTGGATTCTTTTATTTTACGGGA
>NZ_JBILJM010000025.1:0-35882 GCF_044377215.1 Aquirufa sp. | reverse complement strand
TCATACCTTTGGGACATGGATTTCAAATCAACTACTTATTACGCAGGTTATTATTACGCAGGATACTACGTCTGCGCGTAACCGGTTTGATAGGTTTTTGATGTTAACTTATTTTCGCCGGCCTGTGAGTCGGCATTTTTATTTTATGAGCTTTTCTATTTCACCCGCTTCGCGTTTACAGTCCGTAGAGGAATACTATTTCTCCACGAAACTTAAGCAAATCGCAGCATTGCGCGCCGCCGGTATTCCCGTCATTAACCTAGGTATAGGTAGTCCAGACCTCGCTCCTGCTACGGAGACAATCGAGGCATTGACTGCGTCCGCAGCTAATCCTGCCAACCACGCCTACCAGGGCTATCAAGGAATTCCCGCGTTACGTGAGGCATTTGCAGCATTTTACGCCAAACATTACGGGGTGACGGTAGATCCAGCTTCTGAAATATTGCCATTAATCGGTTCCAAAGAAGGCATCATGCACATCGCCATGGCCTATTTAGAGGCCGGGGATGTGACGTTGATTCCGAATCCGGGCTACCCAACTTACCAAGCGGCGTGTTCGCTGGCTGGGGCAACCGTTCAAGCATACGAATTAACCGAAGCGAATGGTTGGCTGCCTGATTTAGATGCCTTGGAAAAACAAGATTTGTCTAGGGTAAAAATCATATGGGTAAATTATCCGCACATGCCCACGGGTGCCAAAGCAGATGTACCGTTTTTTACTAAACTGCGCGATTTCGCGATTCGCCATTCCATACTATTAGTTAATGATAATCCATACAGTTTTATCTTGAATGATAATCCCATGAGCATGTTGGCCGTTCCCGGCATGAAAGACGTAGCCATTGAATTAAATTCACTTTCCAAATCCCACAATATGGCCGGTTGGCGCATCGGTGCGGCATTCGGTCGGGCGGAATTATTGGGGCCGGTGTTGAAATTCAAGTCCAACATGGACTCTGGTATGTTTTTACCTTTACAAGAAGCGGCGGTAAAAGCGTTATCGGCAGATGCTCACTGGTTTGCGCGTCAAAATGAAATATACTTATCGCGTCAAAAGAAGGTATTTGAATTATTAGATTTATTGGATTGCGTGTATGATTCAGCGCAAACCGGCATGTTTGTTTGGGCTCGCGTGCCAGCATCCGTTGAATCTGGCTATGCACTCTCCGATCAGGTATTGGATGAAAATGCGGTGTTTATCACCCCTGGAGGGATTTTTGGTACACAGGGCAACGGGTATGTGCGGATTTCGTTATGTGCCAAAGAAGAGGTTTTTCAAACGGCGATAGATCGCATTAAAACGCAAAGCAATGGAATCTAAAAAAGTAGGTATTATTGGGATTGGGTTAATTGGTGGATCCATCGCGAAAGGCTTGCGCGCATCTGGTTGGGCTTCAGAACTTATTGGAATTGAAGCTAATCCAGCTCATGCGATCAAGGCACTTTCCCTGCGGTTAGTTGACGAAGTTTTACCTTTAGCAGAAGCCATTGACCGCGTGGATATCTTTGTTTGCGCAACACCGGTAGACATTTTGGTACAAATCATTCCACATGTTTTGGATCAGTTAAAGCCGGGCCAAATCGTAATTGAAGTTGGCTCAACCAAAACACCCGTATATGAAGCATTAAAAAATCACCCTAAACGAGCGCAATTTGTATCGACCCACCCGATGGCTGGAACGGAATTTTCCGGACCGGAAGCCGCAGTGGATGGATTATTTATGGGGAAACGAGGTGTTATTTGCGATAAGGAATTAAGTTCGCCCGAAGCTATTGAGACCATTGAAAGTTTATACCGTGATGGATTGGGAATGAACTTGATTTACATGGAATCGATTGACCATGACGTACATACGGCCTATATCTCACATATATCGCATATTTGTTCGTTTGCATTAGCCAATACGGTATTGGAAAAAGAAAAAAATGAGGAGCGTATTTTTGAATTAGCTTCGACCGGTTTTGAATCGACGGTACGTTTGGCGAAGTCTTCGCCGGAAACGTGGAGTCAGATTTTTCATCAAAATCAAGAGAACCTGATGGATGTATTAGATGAATACATCAATACCTTATTGAAATACAAAGGGCTGATGCTGTCGGGCAGCTATGATAAATTAAAGGATGAGCTGGGTAAGGCAAACGATATTGGCCGAATCCTGAATAAACAATAAAAAAATGCCCCGATTTGTATCGGGGCATTTTTATTAGTTTCCTCTCGGAGCCTTGTAAGCAATTGGCTTCCAAGCATTATTTTTACCATTAATATCTGGGAAGACATGGTCTGGATCAATCGTCACTGATTTGATCGGAAGATTCGTAGCCGTCTTAAATGTCCAAGTACCACCACGCTGCCAAATTTCTACTGGGAACGTGAAACGTTCTTTCGTTCCACCCGCCAGTTCCACTTCAACAATTGCAGGCATGGCCATCTTGTCTAAGTTTTCAATCGTGATTAAAGCGCCTTTGGCAGGATCTTGATCAATATAAACGACATCTTTCACCGACTGATCAAGTTTCCATAATTCGTAGAACCAAGCACGCCAGAACCAACCTAAATCTTCGCCGGCACCATCTTCCATCGCACGGAAGAAATCACGTGGTGTTGGGTGTTTGAAAGCCCAATTTTTGATGTACTGCTTAAGTGCGTAATCAAAACGATCTGCACCTAAGATATTTTCACGTAAAATACGTAATCCAAAACCTGGTTTATTATATGCCTCCCAACCTAAATTACGTGCTTGAATCACATCTGGTATCGACATGATCGGATCAGCTTCTGCACGAAACATGCGTGGAGCGATTTGATGCATATCAAACTTTGGATTCTTGTACTCGCCTTTGTTGAAGGCATCTGTTGAGTAGAAATTGATAAACGTATTAAAACCTTCATCCATCCAAGCAAACTTACGTTCGTTTGTTCCTACGATCATCGGGAACCAGTTGTGACCAAATTCGTGATCCGTCACACCCCACAAAGAAGCGGTTTGGTCGCGGTAGCCGCAGAAAATAATTCCTGGATATTCCATACCTGAAACGATTCCCGCCACATTCGTAGCAACTGGATAGGTATATTCGTATAACCAATTCGAGTAATGCTCGATGGAAGCCTTCACGTATTCAGTTGAACGTGCCCAAGCTTTATCTCCGTCTGATTCAATCGGATAAACCGAAACAGCGGTAGCTTTTTTACCACTTGGCAAATTGATCATAGCTGCATCTTGAATAAAGGCTTTCGAGGTAGCAAAAGCCACATCACGCGCATTCTTAATCGCAAATTTCCAAGTCAAACGATCTTTAGCCGGACGAGAAGCCGCATCAGTTACCTCGGCAGCTGAACGAATAACAATCGTTTTATCAGATGTTTTTGCTGCAGCCCAACGCTTCATTTGCTCTGCTGTGTACACCTCCGCTGGATTCAACAATTCACCCGAACCTACCACAATATGTGAAGCGGGCACATTGATGGAATACTCAAAATTTCCATATTCCAGATAGAACTCACCTGCACCTAAATACGGTAACACATTCCATCCTTCAATGTCATCATATACACACATGCGTGGAAACCATTGAGCAACCGTG
The DNA here is from genome assembly GCF_044377215.1 of Aquirufa sp. Taxonomy (GTDB): domain Bacteria; phylum Bacteroidota; class Bacteroidia; order Cytophagales; family Spirosomataceae; genus Aquirufa. The sequence goes on along the minus strand of NZ_JBILJM010000025.1, from coordinate 32,300 downwards.
TATACATCGCCGTTTTTTGTTTCCTGAATTCCCATACGGTCTGAACCGTTTTTCGGGGAAGTAAATGAATAAACGATCTTGATTTTTGCGATACCCGCTTTCTCAATTAATGGCGTTGCTAACCGAATTTGCATCCGCGTATCTTCCACAATAAAGTTGGCCGGTTTTCCATCAACCAACACACTTTCAATCGCATAACCACCATCAAAAGCGACGTTACCAAAACGGCCACCCAACACAGGGGTTGTTTTGCCACCGCGCGATTGCGTGTTAAACGAATTTTGGTCTAATTGTAACCAAAGAAAAGGCAATTTATCGGGAGAATTATTTTTGTAGGTAATCTCCACATCCCCTGAAATCTTGCGTTTGGTATCGTCTAAGGAAGCTGATATTTTATAATCGGCGACATTTTGCCAATAAGCAGGTCCAGGTGTTCCAGCTGCAGAGCGAGCGGAAGAAACAGGGCCATAATTCCAAAGTGGATGAAATAATTCGTACGCATTGTATTGCGCGTTAGCTTGCAAGGAGCCTAGTAGCAATCCGAATGCAATGAGCTTTTTAAGCATAATGATGAAGTTTAAAGTCGATTAATTTTATTCAAAAATGGTTAAAATCTCGTCATCAAGCAAACGTTTTGTCAAACCTAAGGCCTTAGGAACCTCATAATGGTAGAAAAACTTCATGGTATGGATCTTATCTTGATAGAAAGCTTGCTCGCCGCTATTATTTGCTAACGCCTCCGCTGCCACATTTCCTTGCTTCAACCATTGCCAAGCAACAACAATCAAGCCAAACAATTCCATGTACAAGGTAGAGTCGGCAAGGAATACATCCGGCTGAGCGGCTTTGCTTAATTTGTGCATGGTTACCTGATTGAGACTAGCTAATTCGTTGGCCAACATCTCCGCATAAGGTTTCGTCTTATCCAGTGACATTCCTTTTTGGATATCAGCTTGGATTAATTTCACCAATGCTTGCACTGCTTTTCCTTGGGCGCTTGGGATTCCACGGCCCAATAAAGTTAATCCGTGAATACCGGTTGTTCCCTCATAAATGGACATAATCCGGGCATCACGTGACATTTGCTCCAACGGGAAATCCTCGGTATATCCGTAACCTCCTAGCACTTGAAGTCCTTGGTTGACGGCTAAAAATCCTTGCTCTGCTGGATATGTTTTCGCAACGGGGGTCATCAGATCTAACAATATTTGTGCTTCTACTTGAGCTTCCCCTTCCAAACATTTGGATAAATCCTCCCAAAGGAAACATTGGAAAAGTATTCCCATGGCTCCTTCAACAATTGATTTTTGATAGTACAACATACGTTGCACATCGGGATGATTTTGAATGAGCGTTGGTGGAGTCTCTGGATCTTTATTCGTCAACTTTCTTCCTTGACTACGTTCTGATGCATATTGTTTAGAGAAATGATATGCGGCTGAGGCGATGTAGGCGCCGCCCATACCTACACCTAAGCGTGCTTCGTTCATCATTTGGAACATGTACATGAGGCCTTTATTGGGCTCACCTACCAGATATCCGATTGAATCGCCTTGATCGCCAAAGGATAAATGTAAAGCCGGCGTTGCCTTTTGGCCCATTTTATGATAGAGCCCCATCGACAAAACTTCGTTGGAAACCCATTTCCCGTTTTCTTGTCGGCGCTTGGGAACCACAAACAATGAAATTCCTTTCGTTCCTTTGGGTGCTCCTTCTAAACGGGCTAAAACTAAGTGTATGATGTTTTCTGAAAAGTGATTATCACCTCCCGAGATGAATATTTTTTGCCCTTTAATGGCGTAGGAACCGTTTCCTAAATCTTTGGCAGTTGTCGTCACATCGTTCAATGAACTTCCTGCTTGCGGTTCGGTCAAACACATAGTGCCTGTCCACTTACCATTCAGCATGTTGGGAACATAGGCCTGCTTAAGTTCTTCTGATCCAAAACTCGCAATTAAATGTGCCGCACCGTTACTCAATCCGGTAAACATGACAATGGAATTATTAGCCGCACCGCGAATGAATTCATTTGCACCACCTACGATCGAAGGGAGTTGTTGGCCCCCTTTTTCATACGAGAACGTAGCCCCGATCATACCTGAATCCCCCATTTCTTTTACATAGGCCTCAACGGAATGATGTACTTGGACGGTCCCGTTTACGAGTTCAGCCTGTTTGCGATCTGCATCTACAAAATGAGGTCGCAGGTAACGTTCTGCTATTTGCTCTGCAGAGTCCAAAACCATATCGAACATCTCTGGCGTATAATCCGCGAAATGAGGATATTGACATAAAGAACCATAATTTAAAACCTCTTTTAGGATAAAATCGAGGTTGCGGCGATCGTATTCTCTTGGCATACTTGTTCTGTTTAGATGAAAACAAATTTGCAGAGAAAAAATTTATTATGCAAGCATACTACTTTCGACCTCCCCACCTACCTTTGGCAAACCTTGGAGGATTGCCAAAGGTAAGGAGGAATGAGGAAAAAAAAGTCGATTTTAAATCAGTAAACTGGTAAATTCAAACCAATATTATAGGGAATTTGATGATTAAAATGCGAGATGCTTATCAATTTACTTGAAAGACTTGTGCTTTGTCATTGTTTTTTGCGAGGACAACAAAATTCCCTCCTTTACCTTTTGCAATAGCCATTTTGCGCACTTGGCCCATTGTTTTAAAACCAGTCAATTGCGAAGTTTTGACTGCAAATTTTCCTTTTCCAAGGCCTTGCAACATAACTCCGTAATTGGCATCAAAACGTCCCCACTCAGGGAGCGAGTCAAAAAAATTCCCGGCCAACAAAATATCTACCTTCCCATCACGGTCGAAATCACTTACTTCAATTCCTCGAATGGGTGAATATTGTGCTTGGTAAGGCAAGGCTTGTAGTCTAAAATTCCCTTTGCCATCATTGATTAAAAAGGCTGACTCCGTAGTTGTGATTTGGCGAAGTACCATACCGTCGCGCTGTTCATCGGAAAATAATTCTTCTACCGACTTATTCGCATAATCCATATATTTTATAAATTTCTGTTTGACTGCAGGCAATGCACGCTGCAATTCTCGCTTCAAGACCATAGGATAGATATTCCCATCTTCAGTTACGCAGGAAATAATTTGTTCAATGGTACCATTTTTATCAAAATCATTCACGGATAATGTTGCCGGAAATTCTGCGGAAGCTTTAATCTTTGAATTTAGGCCAAAGTTCCCAGCAATGAAATCCAAATCACCATCGCCATCAATATCAGCGGGTTTCAAGCATCCCCAAAGACCTTCTGATCCAGGAACCATTTCTTGCTTCACTAATTTCCGACCACGCTCGTTTTTGAATACCACGATTCCACCCCAGTCTTGGGCAACGACTAAATCAGCATAGCCATCTTTGTTGACATCTACCCATTCCGCATCAGTTACCATACCCAACTCCACAATCTCAGGCATAAAACGTTTCGAGTAGTTTTTGAAACCCCCTGTGCCGTCATTTATGTACAGATTACTGCTCGGACTCATGCCATATTTTGTGGAAAGCATACGGGAACCAACAAACAAATCCAAATCTCCATCGTGATCCATATCAGCTACTGTCGCACAAGAGCCATTTTCATAGATCGTTGGGAAGCGAAGGTCGCGTTTGAAATTCCCCTTTCCATCATTTAAATACAATAAATCGTGCAATTCAGGCGCATTAATTTCGAACTCATTACTACCCGTCACGACGAACAGATCTAAATCTTTATCACCATCAGCATCAAAGAAAATGGCATCCGTATTTTCCGTGGTTTGATCGAAATTAAAATCGGACTGCACACTTTCCTTAAACTGACCACTTGCCTGTTGGACAAACAACTGCTTTTTCTGTCCGGCACCACCTCCCAAATAAACATCGTCTAAACCATCCCCATTCACATCACCTACCGCCATGGCTGGCCCCTGCGTAGAGAATTTTTGCTTCAACAAAACATCCCGATCCCAATCATTAAACAAACTTTCTTGATGGGTATAATTCAATGATTTCGAAGTGACATCGGCGAAAAGCGGTTTTGTAATTGAAGGTGCAAACACGAATTTGCGATTTGCCTCTGCATAATTAAGTGTTAATAATTGGTCTGACTTAACTGATTTCAATACTTGCATGTTGTCATCTGGCCAAATAACCTGCAAGGAATCAACTAGACCATTTTGACCTAAACCAAAAACCATTTGATGATCACTTGAAGATTGAAAACCGCGGTTCGGCATTTGTTGTAACACTTTAATTTTGCCTTGTTGGAACACGGTAACCTTCGCACCAATCCCATTCAAATTCCTTCCAGTTCCCTTTAGGTGAATAGTCAAATAGTGGTTTTTTAACTTCTCGTTGGTCTTATTTTTATACACCGAAAGCGGGGCATTGACGTTATTGACTACTAAATCCAAATCCCCATCATTATCTAAATCCCCGTAGGCGGATCCATTCGAGAAACCTGGACCTTCTAATCCCCATGATTTAGCTTGGTTCGAAAACTTCAAATCACCTTCATTTTTATAGGCATAATTAGGAATGGGCACCGAAGAAATCTTATCGGTAAACTCTTTATAATCGAATTTCTTTCCATTCAACATTTGTTGCATGGTGTTTCGGTCTCCCAAGAAATCCACAAAATCTTGATCCGTTAAATCTTTGGCAATTCCATTGGCGACAAAAATGTCTTTTTGGCCATCATTATCCATATCAAAAATCAACGCTCCCCATGACCAGTCGGTGGCGTGTACGCCGGCCAACTGACCAACCTCACTAAAGGTCCCGTCGCCGTTATTCAGCTGCAAATTGTTGCGCATGTATTGATGCCAAAAACCGCGTTTCAATTTCAAATCCACTAAGTTATAGCCTTCAAAAATAGAGGTTGTTTTCAAACGACGGTCATCACCAGGAAGCATATCCGTCACGAATATATCCAGGTTCCCATCGTCATTAATATCTGCGATATCCGCTCCCATGGAACTCAGGGAGATATGTGGCATTTGATTTTCTAAGTCTTCTTTAAATGTTCCATCGTGCTGATTGATGTATAAATAATCACGCTCGTAGAAATCATTTGAAATATAAATATCTGGCCAATTGTCATTGTTGACATCGCCAATCGTAATACCTAAACCAAAACCGATTAAGCTACCATAAATACCAGCTTTTTCGGATACATCCGTAAACTTGATGCTCTTACCGTCGGGACTGTCGTTACGAAACAACTTATCCCCTCCTAAATTGTCACGCATATCACGTAAGTTGGTGTAGCCCAACTTGTCTATTGGCGTAAAGCTGTTGTTCAGCAGATACATATCTAAATCACCATCACGATCATAATCGAAGAACGCAGCATGCGTAGAAAGACCTCCGTCCTCTAGCCCAGCTTCTTTGGCCATTTCCTTGTAAGATGGAATACCCCCTTTAATTCCTTGGTTGATGTATAATTGATTTCCACGCGCATCGCGCGAACCAGAATTACACACATAAATATCCATTAATCCGTCCCCGTTGACATCTGCAAAAGTCACTCCGGTGGACCAAAATTTCTTACCAACAATACCAGCTTTAACGGTAATATCTTCAAAATGCATGCCCCCTTTATTCAGGTAGAGTTTATTATCCTCAAAATTAGAAGTAACAAACAGGTCGGAGAGCCCATCATTATTCACATCACCGATCGCCACGCCACCACCGTTGTAGAAATTACGGTAGTTGAAAATGTTAAATTCCTTTTTCTCTAAACTTCGATTAACAAAGTCGATGCCTGTTTCGGAAGCTGGCAATTCTTCGAAGAGCGTATCTTCTTTCGTAGAGCAAGCACAAACAAGGATGGCAAAGCTACAAAGGAGTATAAAATGCTTCATGGAATGTTGAAAAATAGACTGCAAAATACGAAAAAGGCCTTGTTTTGTGTCTTCCAAAAACAGGTTGACTACAATTGACAACAAATCAAGTTAAGAAAGAATTATAAATAGAGTCTAAAACATGGACATAGTAACGATTATAATTTTTCAAGAGAAATATTTTTCAGCAATATATTACTTCCATATTAATTAGTTATCATTAGAATAATCCTATTAATTGGAAAATTTGGACAGTGCTAGTCTGTTGGCAATTCAAGGAAGCGGATCGTACCCACTTCCACCCCATGGGTGACAGGAGGCAAGCCGACGAACCATCAAGCGAAAACCCTTGATGAATCCATATTTTTCAAAAGCTTGTTTGGCGTATTCAGAACATGTAGGTTGATACCTACAGGAATTTGGCAAAAAGGGAGAAACCAACAACTGGTACAATTTTATCAGTAAAATGAATATATATTTCATGCCAAATTTCGGTAAAACAACAAATTAAATAAAAGATCCCTAATTCATTGATTAAATTTCTTAATTGATTTAAATTGCTATTCAATGAAGCGCTTAATCGAATACATGAATCAATTACCCAAACGATCAAAGGTCCTCGGACTTGTTGGCATCACCCTTTTCATCGGAATTCTAATCCTGGCCAACTCCCATCCTTCTCAGAGCTTTTTCTATGTGAAAACGATAACGGAAAAAAGAAATGATAGTTTGGCCAACTTATATAATCCGGAAATAGCGCAACAAAAATCCATTAAACTGGATACCTTTTTCACTAAGCTGCGCGAAAAATCAGGTTTTAACGGTGCCGTATTGATTACCCAGTACGGAAAAATCATTTATAAGAAGGGCTTTGGCTATTCAAATTACTTCACCAAAAGTGCAATAAATACACATACCCACTTTCAACTAGCTTCTGTTTCCAAGCAATTTACGGCTGTAGCGATTATGCAATTAAAGGAAAAAGGGCTACTGAACTATGATGATGCAATCTATAAGCATATCCCAGGTTTTCCATACGACTCTAGCTTAACCATCCGCAGTTTGCTTACGCACCGTTCTGGACTTTCCGACTACGCCTATAATATGGATAAGGTGTACGATAAAAAAATACCATTGACAAATCAAAAAGTAGTCGAGATGATGATTCGCCTCAAGCCGCACATTGACTACCGTCCGAATGCCAAATTCAGTTATAATAACACCAACTACATGTTGCTGGCCTACATCGTTGAGAAACTCAGTGGATTGGGCTTCCGAGAATACTTAAAGAAAAATATTTTCGAACCGGCAGGCATGTTGGAAAGCTTCGTTTACGACCCCATGCATCCAGAAATGCTAAAAACAGCAGCTACTGGATACACACCTCGGCGCGGAGGACCAGTCGTTTCCGAGTTTAACCACCTTGATGGGGTAACCGGCGATAAAGGCATATATTCAACGGTGGAGGACCTTTATCACTGGGATATGGCTTTGAACGAAGAGAAATTAATCAAATATAGTACGCTGGAGGAAGCATTTACCCCTCAGCATACCACTCCAAAGGTCTTACCTAAAAACTATGGCTTCGGATGGAGACTCACCCAATTGGAAAACGGAGATTGGTTGACCTATCACACCGGTTGGTGGCATGGATTCAAAAACTATTACCTCCACAACCCAAAAGATAACTCGGCCATTATCATTTTAGGCAATATGGCCAATCATGCCTTAGCCAAAGTAAATATTGTACAATCCATTTTATATCCAGAAAAATCAGCCTTATTTATGAAGGATGATCCCTTACCTGCGGAATTTACCTTAGGAGGAAACTAATTAAAGCTATGAAAAAACTACTTTCTGTTACCTTGTTCTTATTAGCGAGCATTGCTGCTTGGGGACAACAATCTGCTGACGATGCCATCAAAGCTACAGTCGCCAATTATTTTGAAGGCGTAACCACAGGAGACGCAGCCAAATTGAACAAAGCATTTCACGAATCAGCCATCCTACGGACATTCAACGCCGCAAGTGGGAAAATTCAAGACATCCCTGTTAAAACTTTTATTAGCAAAACCCCTGCGGGCGGCGTAAAAGCAAGCACAAAATTAATTTCTTATTCCTATGCTGGAGTTTCAGGTTTAGCTGCTGTCGAAATGCAGTTCGACGAATTTAAATACATCGATCTACTTTCCTTATTACAAGTCAATGACGAATGGAAAATAGTCGCACGTGTGTTCAGCCGCGTGGATCTAGATACCCAATTAAAAGGTTCAGCCGGCACAGCAACTAAAGCTACTAGCAAAACCCCTGCAGCAGCCACTCCTGCAAAAAAGAGCACAGCGAATAGCAAACCGAAAAAAGATGACGGGTGGTAGTTTAGACGTTGTAGAGACGCGATTCCAGAGAATTGTGAGACGCGATACCTCGCGTCTAAAATAAAGAGACGCGAGGTATCGCGTCTCTACAATTACCAATTTATTGGTCCTTTACCTAAGTATTTCTCCACAATAGGCTTGTAATACGATTTCAATTCCTCGAAAACAGGAACTACCGGAGATTTGGTATATAAATCATATTTATTGAAATCACGAATCCATTCAAGATATTGTTCGTCTTTGGCTGTCATGAATTGACGGTAACTTCCTCCCGAATGCCACGGATAGAACGAGTGATACCGAATCATCGCCATGCCCGCTTCCGGAATTTTATTTTCAGGATGATTTTTTAACACTTGATACAAGTACTCATCATGCCCCCAAGCTAAGTGCACATTATCTAATCCGCAGCCTTCAGTATATACACCTAAGTCGGTGTTATAACGCGAATCAGCCATATCTGGATTTAACGCATTAAACTCTGGATACACGCACGAATCCGGTAATTTACAGCCTACGACAAACACATCCCCTACTAATCCCCACTGCTCAGCCTGGCTTGTTCCATCTTCATCTGAACCAAATAAATACATGGCTTTACCCAAATCATGAATTAAGCCCACCAGCTGCATCCAATCTGGACGCCCTTCGGCACGAAGACCTTCTGCTGATTGCAATAAATGAATGATATTAGGGAGCGTTAAATCTGGATCAGAAACGTCAACCAAGACATTCAAGCGCTCCATCATTTCCCAGATGTCCATAGGGCGCTCAAAAGTCAAGTACTTCTTTTTCATTTGAAGAACATATGCATACGTCTGACGCGATCGCATCTTACGGTAATGTTCTTTTACGGCAACGGTGATATCACCCTGCTCATAATTACGAAATTCAGATTTTTCTTTGCTGATCGTTTCCATCGGGACTAAAGTTTAGAACGATGAAATTACAGAATGATTTTTAATGCTGCAAGAGTGATAGAATAATCGAACTCATCAGCATCAAAACACCTAACACAAAAAAGACAGTTGGGTTTAACACAGGCAAACTAGACTCACTCAAAGAAGCCTCATAAGGATTATCCATTAAATACCGTACCGGAATTTGCTGGCCTATCTCACAATTCTTTGCCAAACCCTTATCTGCCTCCCGGCGAAACTCGGCACCATTAACATAATAGGATACAATCGGGAAGTAAATCGGAAATCTACCTGAATGATCATCCCGTGCGTACCGACGAGAAATCTCTACGATTTTACCGTACGTAGTTTTTGAATGTGCAATCCAATCTTTCCGCTTATTATACAAATAAACACCCACACCAATCAAAGCAAAAGCGATAAAGGAAAATAACACCAAAAAGAGTGTCATCGATCCTTGAAAAGAACCGGTAGGCCGACCAGAAATCAATAAAATGCCAACTAAATTCATTCGTCTATTTGCGCAGACAGGGAACCCCTATCTGATATTTTCATCAAAAGACGTACAAAAAATACTGAAAATCAAATACTTAGCTCATGCGCAAAAAGAGCTGTGAAGTACACTATTCAATCACTTTTTAATGTTTTTTGCTAATTCCCGAAAAACAGGATTTCATTTTGACCCATTCATAGAAAAAATAGGCGTATTTTCAGAAAATGGGTTTTCGAAATTGAGCCAAAAGCTCGAAAAATTTATTTTCCTAAAATTTGATATTTCTTCCAAATTTGTATTTTTGACCCGAAAGAAACCAAAAACTATGAAGCAATCGACTAAAATTCAACTCATGACCATGATGTTCCTGATGTTCTTCGGATGGGGAGCCTGGTATGGTCAAATGAGTAAATACCTATTGAGTACCTTAAACGCTACTGGCGATCAAGTAGGCAATGCTTACCTTACCTTCTCTATTGCCTCATTTGTGGCGCCATTTTTTGTTGGCCTAATTGCAGACCGTTATTTCGCAGCACAAAAAGTAATGGGAGTTTTAAATATTATTGGTGGAGGATTGTTGTATTTATTAAGTCAAACATCGGATCCAGAAATCTTTTTTTGGTACATTTTAGCCTATACCATGTGTTTCGCGCCAAATTTAGCCTTATCAAATTCCATTGCGATGAAGCAAATGCAAAATCCGGAAAAGGAATTTGCTAATATCCGGGTAACTGGGACTGTTGCTTGGATTGTGGTAACCAATATCATCGGGTTTTATGCCCTTGGAGATAATGTAGCCATATTTCATATTGCCATGTACAGTTCATTCGCCTTAGGAATCTACGCATTTTTCTTGCCAGATACCCCTCCGAAAGCCGATAAAAATGCATCTATCGCTCAGATTGTTGGCCTAGACGCCCTCAAACTTTTCAAGGATCGTTCGTTCCTGATATTCTTCATTTCTTCGATCCTAATCTGTATTCCACTTTCTTTCTATTACGCCATGGCGAATCCTTCATTAACGGATTCCCACATGAGCAATGTAGAAAACAAAATGTCTTTGGGTCAAGCTTCTGAGGTAATTTTCATGTTGTTAATTCCCTTCGCATTTACACGCCTAGGAGTCAAAAAAATGCTTATCGTCGGATTAATTGCCTGGATTATACGGTTTGTATGCTTTGGCTACGGCGATGGACTTTCTAGTGAGTGGATCTTGTATATTGGCATCATTCTTCATGGTGTTTGCTACGATTTCTTCTTCGTGACGGGACAAATTTATACGGACCAAAAAGCTGGACCCCATATTAAGAATTCCGCACAGGGACTAATTACCTTAGCAACCTATGGTGTGGGAATGGGCATCGGATCTAAACTTTCAGGTATTGTTCTAGACATGTATACCACCAATGGCGTCCATGACTGGCAGTCGGTCTGGATGGTACCCGCGGGCATAGCTGTTTTAGTACTCGTGCTATTTATCCTATTTTTCAACGAACGAAAACAAACAGCCTAGGTATTTTTAATTTTTCGGAGCATCCAAGGAACGATGGATGGGAAGAGGCGCTGAACAATCAAGCCGAATCTCTCTAATGCGCCACCAACAAAAAAGTAGTTTTTACCCTGAGAAATGGCATGAACTATTTTTTGGGCGGTGATATTTGGATCAAGTCCTTTGGCTTGATTTGGGTCCATTTTCCCATATTTTTCGCCGTCTTCATTCATCGCATGCAATGAAATTTCCGTACGGATATAGCCTGGCATGATGGTGGAAACCTGAACACCATGTCCATGTAATTCTGCACGCACGGAATCAAAAAAACCAATTAAGGCATGTTTTGTGGCACCATATGCCGCGCGACGCGGGGTCGAAATTCGGCCGGCCACGGATGCAATTGGCACAAAAACGCCCGCATGCTGTTTTTGAAACACCGGAATGACTTGTTGGACCAAATGCACAATCGAAAAGAAATTCACTTCAAACAAACTTCGGTAAACTTCGAATTTGGTATCTAATACAAATGACCGTTGGCTCACTCCTGCATTTAAAACCAACACATCAATCCGACCATACGTCTGCAAAACTTGATTGACTTGTTTGGAATGTGATGGAAGGTCCACCATATCAAAAGGCAAGACTAACACGCTCCCACCATGTATTTCGCAGGACTGAGCCACCCGTTGTAATTCGCCTTCTCTGCGCGCAGACAAGACCAGATGTGCCCCCTGGGTAGCAAATTCATAGGCTAATGCCTCTCCGATTCCGGAAGATGCTCCTGTAATCCAGACGATTTTGTTTTTGAATTCCATACTCCAAATATAAAAAAGTAGCGACGCGATACCAAAGAATTGTAGAGACGCGATACCTCGCGTCTTCATACTCAAAGACGCGAAGTATCGCGTCTCTACAAAACAAAAAACAAGAAATAGCGCGTTTCTTACCTGCTTTCTAACTCGCGAAAGAACTCCGCCATCGGATTAACCTCAAGTAATTGCAACTTCTGCCACAAGCGAATCGCCTTTGTCATCAAGCCACTTTCGATTAAAAATCCATCGTGCCCGTAAAGTGAATCAATCATTTGAAAAGAAGCACCTGGAATATGTTTGGCTAAAAATTCTTGTTCAACAATCGGGAAGAGTGCATCGGATTTAATTCCAATCACCAAGGTATTGGATTTGATTTCTTTCAAAGCGGGAATAATTCCACCACGATTCCGACCTACATCTTGAGAATCCATCATTTTGGACAAAATATAATAGGAATACGCATTGAATCGCTGGGCTAATTTTTCTCCTTGGTAGCGTTGATAGGAAACGGCGCGCAATGTTTTTTCCAACGAGTGATCTTGGCGAGATTGGGTAATTTGATAGGTTTCGTAGTTACGATACGAAATCAGAGCAGTGGCACGAGCAGCTTTCATCCCCTCAATTCCTGCTTTTGGATGCGATTCTCCCCATGTCTTATCTACCTCGATCGCCATCCGTTGGGACTCATTAAAAGCTACTCCCCAAGGAGAATGTACCGCATTTGTCGCCACTAAAATTAAATTTTGAATCAAATCTGGATTCACTATTCCCCACTCAACGGCTTGTTGGCCTCCCATCGAACCACCAATACACGTTTTAATCTTATGAATCCCCAATTCATTTCGTAACAGCTCAAATGAATGAACAACATCCCGAATACTTATATCTGGAAATGAATGAAAATAAGGTTTACCCGTTGATGGATCCGTAGACAAAGGACCCGTAGAACCATAATGTGAGCCTAAAATATTGGCACAAACGATGAAATTATTCTCGGGATTAAACAATTTACCAGGCCCAACCAGACCCTGCCACCATTCGGCAACGTCCTGACTGCCCGTGAATGCATGGCAAATCCATATCACATTATCGCGAGATGCATTCATCTGCCCCCATGTTTGGTATGCCAAATCAATTTGGGGAAGCGAAGTTCCGCTTTCTAAAGCAAAGGTATGGGGATAGTGATAGTGTCTAAATTCTGCTTGCATCGTCAAAGCGTTATATTTCCCTAAACAGGCATTCGCCTGGGGTAGGAATTAGCACCGGGGTCAAATTTTGACGGGTTGCCAGAAGATCAATGAGCCTAGTCTCTCCCTTCTTCTTTATAATTCAATGCTGTACAGCCACTGAATGAGGGGACAAAGTAAATCATGAAATCAGGATTTTCCAAAATTTTAGTGATATTTACCCGCATGAAAAGCCTAATTCTGTTTTACATCATACTCATAGGTATTTTGTACCTAGTACACATCAGTCCATGGGGAAATTTAATCCACCCGCAGATAACGTATATTCTAGCGTTTCTAATTTTTCAATCCTATTTAACTATTGGCATTTCACAAATCAGTCCAAAAAGTGGGAAAGAAAAATTTGTCCACTTTCAACTCATTAATCTGACTATACGCTTTATTTCAAGCCTTTCTTTCGTTGGTTTTTTTGCCTACACCGGAACACCTGAAATATTCTTATTCACAATCAACTTTTTTGTACTCTATTTATGTAGCGCAAATTTTGAAATAATAGCCTTGCTTCGTAACTTGCGACGTTTTTAGGAAATAAATAGTTTTTCAATATTTATTTCGTGCCCAAAACACCGTTAATCGCCGTATTAACAACATAAATTATCACAAAATAGTAAAAGCTAGAATTACGATGCCGATTAAGACTTTTTTAAAGAAAATGTACTTTTCAAATATAATCCTCGGATTATTATTCAGCTTTTCAAGCTTTTCGTTAGTTGCAAATGATTCAGCGAATGCAACTGAGAATGCAACTGCCCCAGTAGTTACTAAAACAGAATCAACCAAATTCGATCCAGGTAAATTAATCCTACATCACATTGCAGACGAACATGAATGGCATTTCTTTACAGTGGGCCATTTTCATGCTACTTTACCATTGCCTTGTATTGTTTACACAGCGTCTGCAGGTTTACAGGTATTTTCATCATCCAATTTCAAAAACGAACATCACGAAGAGATTCCCTACAATGGTTTCGTTTTAGAGCATGGAAAAATTCATGCTGAAAATGGCGAGAAAGTATACGATATTTCAATTACGAAAAACGTGGCTTCCTTATTAATATCAGCCGTTTTATTGTTGACAATCTTCATTGGTATAGGTAAAAAATACCAAGAAAATCCGCATAGAGCACCTAAAGGACTTCAATCCATGTTCGAACCTATCATCATTTTCGTTCGGGATGAAATTGCAAAGAACAACATTGGCGAAAAGCATTACCGTCGATTTATGCCTTATTTATTGACGATCTTCTTCTTTATTTGGTTTAACAATATGTTGGGCTTAATTCCAGGAGGAGCAAACGTGACAGGAAATATCGCCGTGACTTTAGTTTTAGCGATCATCGCATTCATTGTTACTAACGTAAATGGACGTTCTACGTATTGGACACACATCTTTGCGATGCCAGGCGTTCCTAAGTGGATGTTAATTATTTTAACCCCGGTAGAAATTGTGGGCGTATTTATGAAGCCATTCTCGTTAATGGTTCGTTTGTTCGCGAATATTACGGCCGGCCATATCATTTTATTAAGTTTAGTATCCTTGATTTTCATATTTGAAAATGCGGCATTAGGACTTGCAGTAGTTCCTTTCTCGCTTTTCATGAATGTAATCGAACTAATTGTTGCCTTCATCCAAGCCTTCATCTTTACGATGTTAGTTTCGAATTACATCGGATCGGCGGTCGAAGAGCATCACCATTAATTTGTATTTTTTTAATTTATATAAACCCAAATCGTATGTCTATTTTATCGATTTTATTAGAAGTTTCTGTAGGTCTTGGACTAGCAGGTGTTGGTGCTGGTATAGCTGCTTTAGGAGCTGGTGTTGGTATCGGTCGCATCGGTGGTTCTGCTATGGAAGCTATTGCGCGTCAACCAGAAGCTTCTGGAAAAATTCAGGGTGCGATGTTGATCGTTGCTGCCTTTGTTGAGGCAGTTGCGTTATTCGCTGCTGTAATTTGTCTATTGGTTACTTTGAAATAAGAAACCAACCGAATAAACCTAGGGATTAGCCTTAGAATCATTATTCAAAAAATTTAAAACGCAATTTGGAAGGCACTAGGCACCAAATTGCGTTTTCTAGAAACGAAATACTGTAAATATTTATATACCATGGAGTTAATTACCCCAGATTTAGGATTAATCTTTTGGCAATTACTTGTCTTTGGAATTTTGTTCTTCTTACTAGCTAAGTTTGCTTGGAAACCCATTATTCAATCACTAGCAGAGCGGGAGCAATCCATTGACGAAGCAATCAAATTATCTGAAACAACACGTGCTGAAATGGCTGAGTTGAAAGCAGGTAATGAGCAACTAATCGCATCAGCACGCGCTGAACGTGATGGATTAATCAAGCAAGCAAAAGAGGCGTCAGATGCAATGATCGCCCAAGCGAAATTAGACGCA
This sequence comes from Aquirufa sp., assembly GCF_044377215.1. Lineage (GTDB taxonomy): Bacteria > Bacteroidota > Bacteroidia > Cytophagales > Spirosomataceae > Aquirufa. Next base: position 16,705 of record NZ_JBILJM010000025.1, on the reverse strand, counting down.
CAGACGGCTGCAAACCAAGAAATCGAAAAGGCGCGCGTCGCTTTTGAACAAGAAAAAGCAAGCGCAGTAGCATCTATCCGTAGAGAAGCAGCTTCGCTTTCGTTAGACTTAGCTGAAAAAGTATTGAAAAGCCAATTAAAAGACAAAGCAGCTCAGGAAAAATTAGTGACTGAGTGGATGGCTGACGTTAAATTATCATAATCGAATAAACCATGTCAGAATTAATTGTAGCTCACCGGTACGCTAAATCCTTGCTTGACTTCGCCATTGAAAAAAATGCCGTAGAAGCAGTTGCAAAGGACATGATTGATTTCGCAGATACATGCGAAGGAAGTTATGAATTAGTCCTAGCACTCAAGAGCCCAATCATTAAGCATTATACCAAACTAGCAATCCTTGCGAAGTTATTTAAGGATAAATTCAACCCCGTTACCTACGGTATATTCGTCATTATCACGAATAAAAACCGCGAAAAGATTCTTCCTGCTGTGGCTAAAGAATTCATTTCCATGTATACGGATTACAAAGGAATCCAAAAAGCAACTGTTACGACGGCTTCTTCATTAACGGCCGACCAGAAAATAACGGTTTCCAAAATCGTTAAAGATTACACAGGTAAAGAAGTACAATTGATCGAAAAGATTGACGAAAGCCTTATTGGTGGATTCATTTTGAAGGTGGGGGACCAACAAGTCGATGATTCAATCAAGCGAAAGCTGAATGATCTAAAAGTTTCATTAGCATCTTAATTGAAAGGCCTTGTTATTAAGGCCTTTTTTTAGCTCCTACACATGAAGAAATTCTCCTTATTTACTGGCTCAATTATTTCCGGATTGTCGGTTGCCATAGGTGCATTCGGCGCACATGCGTGGAAAGACTATTTACGCACTATAAATCGGCTTGACACCTTTGAAACAGCCGCTCAATACCAGATGTATGGGGGACTAACATTGCTGCTACTTGGTATTTGGCAAATTCAAGCATCAAATAGACTACTGAAATCTGCCGGTTATTTAATCTTTAGCGGAAGCCTAATTTTCCCGGGATCGCTTTATTTGATTTGCCTAACACAAAATACGTTTTGGGGAATGATAGCTCCAATCGGTGGGCTAGCCTATATCACCGGATTCGCCTTCATGGCCTACGGCACGCAGAAGCACTAATTTAGTGACGCATCACTAATTCTAAACTATTCCAAACAATCTCCCCCATTGTCTTGCATTGCAAGAAACGTGGGTCATCGTAATGTTTGGCTAATTCACTTTTCAGTTGATTGACATTTTCCTGCGGTGCAATTTCATCCTTCGCCATCACCGTCATTAAATCGGAAACACGCTGACTTTCGGATTTAAGCCGACTAGCAATCATGGAGCGCTCTTCGATTTGGTACTGCCAAACAGACTCCGGCGTCATGTATTTCATCCCTAATTCAATCAAATTATTATTCTGTTTGAAGTACTGTGGCATGTAAACCGAGCGTTTTCCTTCAAAACACTGTTGGTCAAAATCAATAGGGCGAATCCGATAATAGATCTCCTCAAAATCCGGATTTGTGATCACCACAAAATTGGCACTATGCATATCGCCCAATAATTGAACGAGACAACGCTCATTAAACTTGACAAACTCTTTGGCTAAACGAATCGGGGATTCCAATTCAGCCTCCAAGTCTTGCTTTAAAAATGTATCACCTGGAATTCCCGCAATATGCTCCTCAACCAACGTGTTGTCATAGGTCACGTAGTTGATGCGATTGGGCGATAAAATATGCTCAAGTTCTAATCCATAAACCCGCGAGGCATCCGCAATTTTGATGTAGAAATAATCAAAATTATCGTTCACGCGATTCACAATTCGAATCCGAAACGGATGGGTATTTCCATAGGTACAGTAATCCACTCGATCAATGACTAAGTGCTTAATCACCTCCTCATTCCCATCTGTTTTTAAATCCGCATAGATTTGCTTGAGTGCCTCATAGACTTCCGGCTGATCCGCTGGCGAGTAAAAAACTGTCTCCCAGAGCGTATCTGCCCCATTTTTATCGTAGAGTACGATCGCATTATCGTAACGCAATAAATCCTGATACGAAATATTCATCTCGTGCTCCCGATTGTATTTGTGCAAATACCGCCGAAGCTGATTGTTAATCCGATAAAGTATTTTCTTCTTAGAAATTAAAGCCATTATTCGACGAAGTCTAACGATTTACCAAACGTATCTTTCAGTTGGCTGATGGCAAATAAGGCCAAACTAAAACAAAGCACGCCAACCCACGCTGCTGCATCAATAAGACCGAGCGATGGAATGAGGAATTTGAATAACAAACTGATGGGAATCAAGGCTCCACGTACAAAATTAGGTACCGTTGTCGTCACCGTCATGCGGATGTTGGTGCCAAATTGCTCGGATGAAGCCGTCAAAAATACGGCCCAATATCCACCAAAAAAGCCCAAAGCTGTAATAAGCGTATTAGCGAAGACCTGAGAAACGTCAGTTGCCACATACAAGAAATATAAAGTCAATGCCCACGCTAAAAGTAGGTACATGAGGACGACCTTGTTCCTACTCTTGAACCATTGACTTAATGCGCCACTGACGAAATCACCAACTGATAACCCGATGTAACAATACATAATTGCATCCCCACCTGAAACACTTCCCTGAATGCCAATTAGCTGCGTGATTTCAGGAGCAGAGAAAACTAAAATGCCGATAATATACCAAATAGGCAAGCCCATTAAAATACAATAAAGGTACTTTTTAAAGGTAGGCCATGAGGTAAATAATTGAAAGAAATTCCCTTTAGGTACATCCACGTGCATGCCTTGATACATCGATGATTCAAAAGTTCCTAGGCGCAATAAAAGTAACGCCAATCCCATACCTCCACCAATAAAATAACAGGTTCGCCACCATTCTGGATCGGGATTTAACCCCGCGACAATAGGTGCAAAAACGGCACCAGCTGCCCCGACCCCTGCGATAATTAAGGTACCTATTCCTCGTTTAGAGGCTGGTAATGTTTCATTTACCAAGGTAATTCCAGCTCCCAATTCCCCCGCCAAACCGATACCAGCAATAAAGCGCAACACCCAATAGGTATTTAAATCAGTTACAAAACCATTCAGCGCATTGGCAACAGAATAAAGTAAAATAGAGCCAAAAAGTACCGATTTGCGGCCTTTTTTGTCACCGTATACCCCCCACAAAATACCACCGAGCAGCATGCCACCCATTTGGACATTCATGAGGTTTAGCCCTTCACTCAATAATTCAGAACCCGATAAACCCAAACTTTTCAAGCTAGGATTACGAACTACGGAAAACAAGATGAGATCGTATACATCAACGAAATAACCGAGCGCAGCAACGGCAATCAGCATTTTAGACTTGGAACTAAGTTTTTCTGTTTCCATATTAACGCGATAACATGTCTGATCGATGCGAATCGAGCTTCAAAAATATAAATAATAATACGGTGAATGACCATAACGATGAGCCCCCGTAACTCAAGAAAGGTAGCGGAATTCCCATAATCGGCATGAGGCCAATCGTCATGCCAATATTAACCAAAAAGTGAAAAAAGAGAATGCCAACTACACCAAATCCATAGGCTCGTGCAAAGCGAGAACGTTGTAAATCGGCTAAATACATCAAGCGCCATAAAAACACCATAAACAAAATCACCACGACGGAGACCCCAAAAAAGCCAAACTCTTCGCCAATCGTACAGAAAATAAAGTCGGTGCTTTGCTCCGGTACAAAGTCAAATTTTGTCTGCGTACCACCAAGGTATCCCTTACCCCAAAAACCACCGGATCCAATCGCAATTTTAGACTGAGTTACCTGGTACCCTAAGCCGCGCGGATCAAATCCAGGATCTAATAAAACCTTAATTCTATTTCGCTGATGCTCCTTTAACACATGGTTGACCACCCACTCGACAACCATCGCCAAGGACATGATAACCGAAATACCTAGCGCTAGTTTCACATAGGTTTGCCACATCCGCTGCAGGTATATGGGCATGAGTACCACCAAAATGATGGCAAAAAATAATAAAATCAAAAAGATGGTGAGCGGCTCGAGCATCAACGCACTTACAAAAAGAAAAATACCCCCGAGTAAAATACTTGGATAGGCACTAGGCAAGCCTTCCCGATAGAGCAAGATGATAAAGGATACAAAAACGAGAGCAGATCCCGTTTCGTTAGAACCAACAATTAATAAAATCGGCAAGGCAATAATAAGAGCGGCACGCCATTGATCTTTAAATCTTCCCAAATTTACCTGCGGATCATTTAGATATTTAGCTAACAATAATGCTGTTGCTGTTTTGGCAAATTCGGCCGGTTGGATCGTCGCCGAACCAAACTTAAACCAGGAATGTGACCCATTAATCGTTACCCCTAAAAAGGGTACCGCGATCAGCATTAGGATAAAAAACCCATAAATGAAGACAGCAAATGATTCAAAAAATCGAAAATCTAGCGCAAAAATAAACATGATCAAGACGAAACTCGTCCCTATCCAGATCAATTGTTTTCCCGCATTGGAAGTATAAAAAGCGGCATCCGTCAGCCCTAAAGGCGATTCTGGATTGAATATCGCTGAATAAATACTCATCCAGCCAAGCAGCACAAAAAGGGCATAAAGCCCTACGCTTATCCAATCAATCCGACTCGTTAATTGTCCTGACGATCCGCTCATTTTTTTAAAGTATCCATTTTAACGCGATTGGCTGGTCGGTTATACACCACATTAGCCAAATAACTCATATTCATAAACTTCGTCTCAACCGCCTTGCGATCTACACGTCCTTTCAAATATTTCTCAATAATCAACGAAGCTATAGGCGCGGCAGCAAAACCTCCATAACCCGCATTCTCCACAAACACCGCAATTGCAATCTTCGGATTATCCTTGGGAGCAAAGGCAATAAACACCGAGTGATCTTTTCCTTTTTGATTCTGCGATGTACCCGTTTTCCCACACATCGTGATATCCGGAATGCGACCATCCGCCCCTACGGTACCATGTAAAACCGCATCTTGCATACCTTGAACGACGACAGGAAAGTACTTGGCGTCTACGCCAACTGACACCGGATTTTTATAAAACGGATCTAGCGTCCGGCGAGGACCAACGCCCTTCACTAAATGTGGGGGAATGTACCAGCCGCGATTTGCAATGATCGCTGCAAAATTAGCCATCTTCAACGGACTAACAACCAGCTCTCCCTCCCCGATACTTAACGAATAAATATTCGAGAATTTCCACGTATTCTCCCCTTTATACACTTTGTTGTAATACTCCACATTAGGCAAATTGCCCCGTTTTTCATTACTCACATCCACACCCAGCTTGCGTCCAAAACCAAAATTCGCCACTAACTCCGACCACCTTTTCAGACCCTGAGCCGATCGCTCATAGGTGTCACCCGTTGTCCCATCATACAATATCTTTCGAAATGCATGGTAAAAATAAGGGTTACAGGACCACTGAATGGCATTATGTAAATCATTATGCGCGGTAGTGTGAACGTGACATTTCACCGGAGCACCGGCATGACCAAAGACAGAACCCGCCGATATAATGCCGAGCTGTTGGCCCACTAAAGCTTGCACCAACTTAAACGTAGACCCCGGCCGGTAGTACGCAGAGGGCGGCCGATTGATCAATGGCTTCAGTGGGTCTAAAGCTAGTTTTTGATAATATTTTGAAAAATTTCTACCTGCCAATAAACTAGGATTGTACGATGGGGCGGACACCATCGTCAAAATTTCACCAGTTGATGGTTCAATCGCCACCACACTTCCCACCTTATTCATCATCAAACTATCCGCATATTCTTGCAAACGAATATCGATACTCGTGTACAAATTCTGTCCAGCGACAGGATATACATCCAATTTCCCATTTTTATAATCACCTTTCTCCACCCCATTGCTATTCACCATCCGGTATTTGACCCCACGCTGGCCTCGCAAAACATCTTCATAATAAGATTCAATTCCTGATACACCCACAAAATCTCCTTGTCGGTAATAATCATCCGGCTGTTCCTTCAGTGAATTTGGATTAATCTCCGCTACATAGCCGAGCGCATTGGAAAACGCGATCGATTGATAGGTCCTAAAGGCAGTAGTCGTTATCGAAAAACCAGGGTAATCGACCATGGCATCCTGAATTCGCGCAAAATCCTCTTTGGATAAATGCTTTAAAAATACAGATGGTTTGACCCGGGAATATGACCTTGCTTGCCGCGTAACCGTATCAAAATACCCACGAGTTATGCCAAACAAAGCACAAAACCGATTTGTATCCGCAACATAAGCTTTGCGCGGCGTAATATACACATCGTAAACTGGCGTATTATATACAATTAATTTCCCATGTCGGTCATATACTTCTCCGCGAAATGGCACCTGAATGATCTTTCGAATGGCATTGTTATCTGCCGCTTTCTCATAGGTTTCGTCGATTAATTGTAGGTAAAACAACTTGCCTAAAAAGACTACCGCCACTGTCAAAAAAACAAGAAATAAGATTAGTCGGCGACCTTCAAACACAATTAAAAAATTTAAGAATAACGCGGCAATTTACGCATAATTCCGAATTATTTGGGGAGACTTTTGATGAGTGCAAACAGTGCCAACGCAATGGAACCCAATGAAAATCCGAGCGTGAACCAGGGCGTAGTCGAGTGAAAATATTCATCCAAAAAGCGCCCGAGATAGACGCCTCCTAAAATTGTGATCAACATTTGAAATGCTGCCCCAATAAATCGTTGATATGAGTTCATGAAAAAATTAAAATAATCGGCTATCCACACACTAAAATTATCCCTTTTTCATTTATATATATTGTAAATTTGAAAATTATACGCATTCCATCCCTATGAATAAACTTTTGGCAGCTTTAATCCTCGTGTTACTCAGCTGGGCCTGTTCCCAGCAAAGTACCCGACCTGCTGCCGTTGCTTTTCATAATGTAAATGCTAAATACAATGCCATTTTTCAGGCAGACCGACTTTTAATCTCGCTAACGAACAAAGCGCGCGAAGAGAAAAAAGAAAATTTCTCTAATGCATTGCCTATCCTTGCGCCCATCGACACAAGCTTTTCCCAAAGCTATGTGAAAGAGATTGCGAACCTCGTTCGAAAGGCAACCTTGGTCATCGATCGGCATCAAAACTCCCGCTTTGTAGACGACGCCTATTTGATTATTGGCCGAGGCCGACTCCTTCAGCATGACCTAACAAACGCCTTAGAGACTTTTAAATATATCAATTCGATCGAACATGACCCCAAAACACAGCAGTCGGCACTCATCGAATTAGCTACGATTTACCTGCATCAAGCCAACTACGAATCAGCCCAAAAAGTATTTAATTTTATTGCCGAAAACCCGGTAAATACTAGCCACGAACAAGAACTTTTACTCCTTCAAGCTTTTACATACCAAAAACAAAATTTACTTTCTAAGTCCATTCCCCTTCTAGAAAAAGCGGCTCCACGCGCAAAAAAACGGGCAGAGCGCGGCCGACTCTTCTACATTCTTGGACAAATGCATCAAATTCTCGGGCAAACGGCCGAGGCGCAAAAAGCATACGAACAATGCCTCAAACAAAAATCAAGTTATGACCTTACCCTGCATGCCCAAATAGCAATCTTAGCCTTAACAGAGAATATTCCAGCATTAGAAAAATTAGTAAAAGACCCGAAGAACCAAGATCTTCAATCTGATATATTTTTGGCGATCGGCCAAATTCATTTTCAAAATAAAGACTATGAACTAGCCCGAAAAAATTGGGAGAATGGTGGTGCCAATAACCCAAATAAAGGTGAACTGTATTTTCAATTAGGCCAATTGTTTTCAAACCAATTGAAAGACTACCGCAATGCGGCCAACTATTTTGACTCGGCAGCGACATTTTTACCTGCTCAACATAGCCAATTTCAACTAGCCCAAAAATTGCGGACACAGTGGGGCGAATTTGCGCGTTTAGATGGTTCAATCAAAATGCAGGATTCATTATTAAAATTAGGCCAACGATCCGAAAGTGAGTTAAAGGCTATGTATGAAAAAGTCCAAAAGTCGAAAAAAGCGAAAATGGATTCGGTCCAACTGAAAAAGACGGTCATTCCAAATGCCAATTTGGTTACGTTTACAAGACGACCAGCGACACCTGAGCAACAAAGCTTTTATTTTTATAATGATCAGGCGCGGGTGCAGGGCCAACAAGAATTTGGGAGAAAGTGGGGAATACGAACCTTGGAGGATTTTTGGAATAGGAAGAACAAACAAGCCGCAGCCCAGGCAGATGTGCAAGTGATGCAAAATGCAATTGCACAAACGAACACAGCAAGCTCGTTGGCAACAACCCAAGATTCACTTCAAATTTGGCTCAACACCATTCCTCGTACGGAAAAGCAACAAGCCGAAATTAATTTAAAGCGCGAAAAAGCACTATTCGACCTCGGCAAATACGCCAAAATCGAATTGACAAAAAATGATTTAGCGGAACAATCTTTAACTCAATTACTACGCGACTATCCCTTAACTTCCAGTGAAGCTGAAGCACTTTACCTGCTTTACTTAAGTAGCGAAAAATCAAAAATGTACCGACAATTACTATTTGACAAATACCCAAATTCGTTTTTCAAACAAGCAATTTTAACCTTAGAGTTTGGTGGATTGACAGAAGGCAAAGAATTAGAAGCTCAGAAAAATTACGAAAAAGCATACGCTCAATTTAAGTCGGCCGACTTTTCTGCGTGTATCGCGCAAGCAGATTTATTACTTCAAACGTATCCGGGTAGTAAATGGGAAGATAAAATCGTATTTTTAAAAGCTCAAAGCTATGGTGGCTTAAAAGACTTTGACCGATATAAAAAAGAACTCAAACAGTTTGAGCAGGCCTACCCCAAAAGCCCACTCATACCAGAAGTAAAAGCCTTGTTGGAAAAATTTACCCAAAACAACCGATAATATGTTTGCATTAGAAGTAGGGAAATATGCCAAATTTATACGAACCATGTACCGATTTTTCCTCGGCACAACCGTAGCGTCCATCCTATTTATTGTAGCTGTCAATTACAACTTTTTGTGGCTCTTCGGCGGAATGCCAAGCTTATATGAATTAGAGAATCCAAAAAGCCAACTGGCCTCATTGATGATTTCCGAAGATGGCCAAGAGATCGGCAAATACTTTCGTGAAAATCGGAACCCGCTTGAATTTGAACAACTTCCTGAAAATATTGTCAATACACTCGTTTCGACGGAAGATGCCCGCTTTACATCACATTCGGGAATTGATATTCGCTCGATGTTTCGTGTGGTCTTTTCATTAGGTACTGCCGGTGGAGGAAGTACTATTTCACAGCAACTAGCTAAAAATTTGTTCCATACCCGCTCCATGGAGTTTGGGGAAGACGACCCCGTTTACTTAGGTCTACTCATGAAAATAGATGGCTTACGAACGGTCATTGCCAAAGTTAAGGAATGGATTTTGGCGATCCGATTAGAGCGCCGATACACCAAGCAAGAGATCATGGCCATGTACCTGAATGAAGTAAGTTTTGGTAACAATGCCTACGGAATACAGGTTGCCTGTCGGACCTATTTCCAAAAAGACCTTCAAGAAGTAACGCTTCCGGAAGCCGCCACGCTAATCGGTCTACTTCAAAATCCCTCTTTATATGATCCACGCATTCGCCCAGAAAGAACATTGGAACGACGTAATGTGGTGTTGGGCCAACTAGCCAAATATGAATTCATCACGGAAGAAGATTTACCCAAGTTGCAAGACGCGCCACTCAACTTAAATTACCGTGTGGAAAACCAGAATACGGGAGCGGCGCCCTATTTCAGGGAGGTCATACGCCAGCAAGTTTTAAAGGCTATTAAGGAATTAAATCAAGAACGTCCGGAGGACCAGCAATTAAACCTGTACACCAGTGGCTTACGCATTTATACTAGCATTGATTCACGCATGCAGAAATACGCGGAGGAATCCGTTCGAGAGCACATGCGTGCGGAACAAAAGTTGTTTTATGATCATTGGCGTGGACGCAATCCATGGGTTAATGAAGAGATGAAGGAAATCAAGGGCTTTTTACGTGATGCGATGAAGCGGACACAACGTTACCGTGACTTGATGACTGCGTACAATAATGATGAATTTAAAGTTTGGGAAGAATTACGCAGACCACTTAAAATGACGGTTTTCACATACGATGGAGATAAAGATACGACCTTGAGCCCGATGGATTCATTGAACTATTACAAACGAATTCTGAACTGCGGCATGATGGCGATGGATCCCATGAATGGGCATGTGAAAGCTTGGATCGGTGGTATTAACTACAAATATTTCAAATTCGATCACATCTCACAAAGTAAGCGCCAGCCTGGTTCCACGTTTAAACCCTTTGTTTATGGAGCGGCCATAGAGAATGAAATCGTTACCCCGTGTGATGAATTGATGGATGAACCCGTGACTTTTGGAGAGGAAGACGGTCTTAGTGGAGGAACTTGGACACCCCAAAATTCAGATGGCAAATACAGCTATCAAAATATGAAAATGCGGCGGGCGATGGGATTATCTATCAATTCCATTTCTGCCAAATTGATGAAGCAATTAGGCCCAGAAAAGATTGCGGAATTTGCCCATAAATGTGGCATCAACAGCCCATTAAACGAAGTTCCATCCCTTTGTTTAGGGGCATCAGAAGTGTCGTTGCTTGAGCAAGTTTCTGGTTATGCTACGCTTGCGAATGGTGGTGAAAAAATTGAACCAATCTTAGTCCTAAAAATAACCGATAAGGTGGGCAATGTCCTACGTGAATATTCGCCACCAGTTAAAGCTGTTATCAAACCTGAAACCGCTTATCTAATGACCTACATGTTACAAGGAGCAGTCCATGAGCCAGGAGGTACCGCCGAAGGATTGAAACGAACATCGATTGTAGCAGGGAATGAAATAGGTGCTAAAACTGGAACAACCTCAAATTATTCGGATGGCTGGTTTATGGGAGTTACTCAGAAGTTAGTTGCCGGCGTATGGGTTGGCGGCGACGATCGCAGTATCCACTTCCGTAGCTTAGCTCTTGGTCAAGGTGCAAAAATGGCGATGCCAGCCTATGCGAAATTCATGGAAAAGGTATATGCCGACCAGACTTTAGCGATTGAAGGGTATCGGAAGATGCCATTTATCAAACCTGAAAATTTTGTATTTGATTTTAGTTGCAATGGTCGCGTGGCGGGTGATTCAACTGCCGCAGAAGCACCTGTCACTCAATAAATATGCGTTTTTTAATCCTTATAGTTGTTATTTTCTGTTTTTCTTGTCGGCAAACACCTGAAGAAAAAGGAGAAGCCCTCGCAAAAAAAACATGTGCCTCATGCCATAAATTTCCTGACCCGAATCTTTTGGATAAGAAGACGTGGAATGAGGGGGTTTTACCGGAAATGGCTTACCGACTCGGCATAGGAAATCGCTTTGAATTACTCACAAATATTCCGGATGAGCAATACCAAAGCGCAATGAAATTAGATATTTACCCAGAAACACCTAAAATAAGTCAGGAAGATTGGGATTTAATTGTGGCCTATTATACGGCAAAAGCACCTGAAAAACCATTGCCCCAACCGAAACGCAGTCCAATCAGTTTGGATCCTTTGCATTTCAAACGGGAATCCTTCATTTCCCCTGCTGATCCCATAGGGAGCGTAACTTCCATTCGTATTCATCCTCAGAAATCTGAAGTATGGGTAGGTACTCGATCTCAGAAACTATGGATATTCGATGAAAAACTAAACATTAAACAAACCATTCAAACACCTACGCCCATTGTTCACACACAATTCGTGGGAAAGAATGCGTATGCCGTTGGGATTGGGAAACTTTATCCGAATGACCAGCATATTGGCCAACTCGTTTCCATTGATGAAAATAGGAAGCAAGTCACACTTGCCGACTCATTATCGAGGCCTGTTGATGTACAACTAGCAGATTTCAACCAAGATGGTATTCCTGATTACTTGATTTGCGAGTTTGGATTTGAAGCCGGAAAACTTAGCTGGGTAGATGGAAAAAGTAAAAAAAGAAATGTATTGAAGATTCAGCCGGGTGCACGAAACGCCGTGGTTAAAGATTTTACAGGTGATGGAAAACCGGATATTCTCGTATTAATGGCACAGGCTCGGGAAGGAGTATCCTTATACATAAATAAGTTGAATGGCATTTTTGTTGAAAAACCTCTTTTGCAATTTGAGAGTGTTTCAGGCAGTAATTACATGGAAGTTGCAGATTTCAACAAAGATGGATTTGATGATATTATGATTACAAATGGGGATAACGCCGATTATTCCTATGCAAAAAAAGGATATCACGGGGTACGTATTTATCTCAATGACAAACAAAATAATTTCAAGGAGGCGTATTTTTATCCAGTCTATGGGGCGTACAAAACACTGGCGCGTGATTTTGACCAAGATGGCGATTTAGATTTAGCCATGATTGCATTCTTTGCGGAAAATGACCAAGGAAAAATTGAGTCCTTCTTATATTTCCAAAACCAAGGGAACCTAACTTTCAAGGTAAGTAATTTGGGAATTCCAGTTGACGGACATTACATTACAATGGATGCGGGAGACGTGGACCACGATGGAGATATAGATATTTTACTGGGCAACTATCAGTTTGGAAATAGAAAACCAGGTGCAAAAAATACACCTGGTCTTCAATTAACCTACTACAAAAACCTACTTCGTTAATTTCGCACCATGCGGAACAAATCCTTGAGCTAATTGGCTTTGACTCAAATAAGATGAGCCATAGCTCCATGTCACTTTTTGAGTCTTCCCCTTAAATTGATAGCTAAAATCTTGATTGACAGGCAGATAATCAAATGCCATGCGCGGTTTAAACGCATACATTTTACCCCGATTCTGCAGTGCTACGAAGGCCAATTGATCTTTGCCAAGAAGAACCTGCACGAATGATTTAGCATCACCAGGTACAAACAAACCTGAACCGGTTTGGAACGAGAATCCACCACGTCCATTCCCAAGAAGTACACCGCCATTCGAAGCATCGTAGCGACCCATGGCGACTTCATTTCCGTAATTATTACCTATATAAAGGATATCTAAATTCCCATCTTGGTTAATATCTAAAATCTGCATTCCATTAATCGCTGACACTTGGGCAAGGCGAGGCAATTCATGCGATTTAAATTTACCATCTCCCAAATTCTCCATGTATACAGAGGCATTCTCGGTCATTGAACTCTTCGTTGCTTTTGCTTTTTCGGCATCTAAGAAAAACTTGTCCTGTGAAACAGCGCCAAATTCCTTGTAATACACAAAGCGCTGACGTGTTGCATTAAGCTGTTTATGGGTGTCATCTTTGCCAAATAAAGGTGCTGACATCGCTGTTCCTGCTTGCGTTTGGAAATAGACGAACGGAAAAACATCATAAACACCATTTGCATCTACATCACCATGCCACACATCCACAGGTTGTTTCGAACTAGCCCGCAATAAGGTATTTTTTCCCATATTTCCGGCAATAAAATCCATATCACCATCGTGGTCAAAATCAGCTGACACAATTGACCCCCACAATCCGGTCAAATGCTCAACCCCTGTTTCGCTCAATTTTTTCAGGCGTCCTTTTTGATTCGCAAAGAATTGAATCGGGGCAAATTCACCAGCAACAACGATATCTACCCAGCCATCTTGATTGAAATCGGTACATACTGCATCACACGCCAAACTCGCTTGCAATAATTCAGGTGCCCACGACTTGGTCATGTCGGTGTACTTAATCACCCCTGGCTTTGAATCATTACGAAACAAACGAGAAACAGTCCCCATCGGATACTGAAAAGCGACATTCCTTCCACTAACAAATAAATCTAAGTCACCATCACGGTCAAAATCCAAGGCTCTTACTGCCGCATTACTTTCGGTAAATACCGGTAAGGCACTTGGGCTTAAAGCAAAATTGCCTTTTCCATCATTCGTATAAATAACATCTTGGAAGCTTGTTGCACCTGGTTTGCCTTCAGTTCCGCCGCGGGCGATATATAAATCTAAATCACCGTCTCGGTCCATGTCCACCAACAAGGATCCTAGGTCTTCACCAAGCTTTAATTTATCCTCTGCTACACCTTCTAAAAATTTAGATTTAAACGTCCCATTGGCTTGTTGGAGATAGAAAATCCCCGAATAAAACTTGGCTCCACCTACAAACATATCCTCTAATCCGTCCCCATTTACATCACCAACGGACACTCCTGGCCCTAATTGGGACAGTTTAAATGGCAACAAACTCTGGTAATTAAAATCGATGAAGTCGTATTCTTTAGGGGTGTCAGTTAATAAAGTTTGTGCAGAAATATCATCCAATAAAGGAACTGGTGTTTTCATGAGTGACATGGCAGGCGTCCGTGCGTCAGCCATGGTAACTTGTAAAATCTGATCAGACTTAGGCGACTTAATGACTTGCATGGAATCATTGGGCCAAATTATGCGCAACTCTTTAATCTTTTGTTTCATTCCTAAACCAATATGTGCTACAGGTTCTACACTGGACAAGTAGCCTCGATACGGTGAATTCTCATAATAAAATAAGGTCCCATCGGCAAATACACCTTCTACGTGTGCGCCTAACCCTTGTTTATTTTGTCCTCTACCAGTAAACTTAACACGTAAATAGTGGCTTTTGTCAGGATTCTGCTCGACCGAATTATTCCGATAAACGAAGGCTTTGTCATTGATGTTATTAACTACATAATCCAAATCTCCATCATTATCCAAATCCCCATAACTCGCGCCATTTGAAAAGGAAGGCACTTGAATCCCCCAAGCGGCACTAACATCTTCAAATTGAAGGCCTCCTTTGTTCTTAAATGCATAGTTATTGACCTTGATTACCGGCAATTGTTCAAGTAATACTGCATCAGAGGCTAGTTGCTGCGCATTAGCTCGATAAGACATGAAATCGCGATCTGTGACATCACGCGGGAAGCCATTAGTAATCATCAAATCCCGATAACCATCATTATCAAAATCTGCTAACGAAGGACACCAGCTCCATTCCGTTTCAGAAACGCCAGCCATCAAACTAACTTCTTGAAAAGGAATCGCTGAACCATCCGCCTTTTTTCCCGAATTTAACTGTAAGGTATTTCGCATGTACTGATACGTATACCCATGCATGTCACTATTCTGATAGGACTGATAGCTGTTTGGTGGCGCCAATTGCTTTTTGCGTTCGTTGTCTTTGGGCAACATATCTAAGGCAACGATGTCAGCTAAACCGTCATTATTAATGTCCGCCACATCATTCCCCATGGCGCTAAGACTCGTATGTTTAAAATAGGTTTTGGCTTGATCGGTGAAGGTGCCGTCGTGATTATTGATGTATAAAATATCATCTGAAACGTAGTCGTTCGTCACGTAAATATCCGGCCAATTATCTTGATTAATGTCACAAATATTGATACCTAAGCCATATCCTTCAATCGTAATTCCAGCCTCATTAGATACATTTTTAAATACCGGATGCGCAGCACCAGCGACATAATCGTTTCGATAAAGGCGATCTGTATTTGGATACGAACCATCGGTTACTTTAGGACGATATAAGGAAGGAAATTGATCTATGACATCGGTTAACACATATAAATCTAAATCACCATCACGATCGTAATCAAAGAAGGCCGCATGTTCACTATGACCAGCGTCGTTGATGCCATATTCAGCAGCCATTTCTTTAAAAGTTGGTTTTCCATCCTTAATCCCCTGATTTACGAAGAGCATGTTTTCGCGATCTTTGGCAGAAAGTTTCATGGTAGCAGATAAATAGATATCTAACAAGCCATCGCCATTAATGTCGACGACAGAAACACCTGAACACCACCGACCAGCCGTTTGAATGCCTGCAGATTTCGTAATGTCTTCAAATTTGAATTCTCCTTGATTCAAATAAAGGGTACTCGGTGCTTGATTCCCTGCGAAAAACAGATCAAGTTTACCATCTTGGTTGAAATCCCCCATACCTACGCCACTACCATTGTAGAGGTATTCATACTTCAAAATATTCAAGGTGTCGTTTTCGGCAATTTGATTTGAAAAATGAATACCGGTATCCGTATCGGGCAGTAGCTCAAACGTGGTTTTTGATTGGCAAGAAATTAGACTACTTGCGAACAGAAAAAGGAGAACAGAAATTCTTGTGTACATAAGGGGAAATTGAAAAACTAAAATTAAAAAAGGTGAGAACAAGTTCTCACCTTTTTTAAAATAAACTTAATAGATAATCTATTTGATCGGGTTTTGTGTTAAAACACTCGATCCTTGAATATCAATTTGAACTTGTGGAATAGGCAAGAACTTGTCTTCATCATTGTAGGCAGCTCCACCAAACTTAGTTACTAACCACTTCGCCTCATACTTTAAGTATGCGTTCAAAGATCTGCTAGCAACATTCCAACGAACTAAATCGAAGAAACGGTGTCCTTCCGTAGCTAATTCTAACAAACGCTCCATACGAACAATACGACGTGCATTTGCTTGATCTCCTAACGTAGTATACGTAGAGATTGCATAGTTAGCTTCTGCTTTACCACCTTTCATTACGAAACCATCAGGGTTAGCTGCACGGCTACGAACTTGGTTGATGTAA
>NZ_JBILJM010000003.1:0-130668 GCF_044377215.1 Aquirufa sp. | reverse complement strand
CGCAATCTCCCAACCCATTTCCATTCATATCGATATTCGCACAATCCACGATTCCATCTGAATTCACGTCCGTTGCTGCGCGGAATTTAGAATTCCCTTCGGCACTATCTACAATACCGTCTCCATCTGAGTCTAGATCGCGCAGGTTTGGTATGCCATCGTTATCCGTATCATATAGTAATTCGATTCTATCTAGAATACCATCATTATCTGTATCCAAATCTAGGTAGTTGGCATCACCATCTCCATCCGAATCTATATTACGCTCCGTTGAATCGAGTAATCCATCGCCGTCTGAGTCTGTATCAAGGTAATTCGGTATTCCATCCCCATCAAAATCCGCACACTTGGCTGAGGTGCCGAAGCATTCCATTGAGTTCGGGATGCCGTCGTTATCATTATCCGCTAACGCAAAGAAATTCGTGTACGCCCTAGTGCCAATGGCAGGGATCACGCCAGGATAAGAGCCCACTGCATAGTTGAGTGGGTTTGTATCTACGCTATTCGGTGCGCCGTCGCCGTCGCAGTCCGCAGCAAGCCAGGCAGCGCTGACATTCGCACGCACCTGAGAAGCTGGTTTATAATCGCAAGGTTCGAACTGATTCGTGTTGTCGATCAGCTCTTGAGAATCTGGGACGCCGTCACCGTCGGTGTCATCCGAAATCGTAATGTTTAGTGCCGCATTTGAAGCTAAGGTTCCGCCAATGGCCGATGGGGTTAAAATAACCGTTTCATCGCCTTCAGTTACATTATCTGCTAAGGCGGAAACAGTGACCGTTCCAGTCAATTGACCGGCTGGGATGATGATTTGGGGGCCGGTGGTGAATTTTTGAATACGATGGTTATCTAAGTCAGATGCATAAAGATTCCCATAAGAATCAAAAACTACATCTTCAACAAAATTGAATTGGTTAGAATTTACACCTTGCCCATTACCACCTGCTATCGTTTTACCAGTGGTAGCACCAGATGCCCAATATTGTACCCTATGGTTACCATAATCAGCTATAGATATATTCCCTTCATCGTCAACGAAAAGCCTACCAATACTTTCGCTAAATTGATTTGCCGCAGAGCCAACACCGTTTCCTCCAGCTACCGTCGTTCCAAAAGATGCTCCAACTGTCCACTTTTGAATTCGTCTATTTATCTCATCAGAGATATACATATTTCCATAATTATCTACAACAATACCATACGGACTGTCTAACTGATCTGCTCTATTGCCGAATCCATTTCCTCCAGCAACCGTAACCCCAGAAGTAGCTCCCGGAGACCATTTTTGGATTCGATCGTTATATGCATCCGCTATGTAGATATTCCCATTTGCGTCAACGTCTACACCCGTAGGAAAATTTAGTTGATTGGCTGCAGATCCCAGGCCATTGCCTCCTGCAACTGTCGTTCCAGATGTTGCTCCTGGTTCCCATTTTTGTACACGATGATTACCTCGATCCACAATAAATAAATTTCTAGCGGCGTCTAAGGCGATTCCTCCATAATAACTAGTAGAAATACCCCCGAATTGATTTGATTGGCTTCCTGAGCCATTTCCTCCAGCAACGACTTCTCCGACTGTAGAACCTGGTGTAAATTTGAGTATCCGAGCATTTAAATAATCATAAACATATAAATTTCCTAACTCATCAATTGTCAAACCTGAAGGTTCATTTAACTGACTTAATGAAGACCCGGGAGTACCAGTACCAGCAACAGTTATTGCATTAGCATTAAATCCCAGCAAACTAAATTGGTGATCACTATTAATACGAGCTGTTCCTGTTGGTGCAAAATTGATTATTGTTTCAACTCCTGAAGCTACAGATAACGCAGCCGTAATTGTAGATGTTTGCCCTTCCGCTACACGGGTATTATCTGTAGATATTGTAATCGTAGGAGTAACAATATTTGCGGTACGGCCCGAAATTAATCGATTGGCAAAATTTAATTGATTTACTGATTTAGATTTTGCTGCCGATATCCCCTGTTGGCTTAATGGCAACGTCCGTATACGAGATCTTATAGCGTCTCTCTGACCATATGACAATTGAATGCTAAGTAGGAAACAAAAAAACCAACTTAATTTTCGAATATGTGCTTGAGTAGCTACACGCGAACTAGCCTCAAAGAAGCCTTTGACTAATATAAATGCTTGCATAAAAAATTATTTTAGAACTGATATGTTGAACGAAAATATGGACTGCCAACTTATATTCCTAATTAATTTATGAATTAGCTATGCCCTAACCACTTAATATGCAATATTTTACATTAATGAAACATAATAAAAAAGACGCGCACCTCAAGTATCGCGTCTCTACTAAATCTAATTCTAACGTCCAGCGTCTAAAGTCTGACGTCTAATGACATCCTGACCATTATCATATTTTTTTTCAAGCCATGCCCCGACCTTTGCACCTCATTCACACCGAACTTATCTGAGTACATGCAAGCAGCGAAAACACACTCATTTCATATACCCGTCATGGGACTTGGTTTTACCATCGACACACCGGTCAAAGTGGGGCATTTTGGCATCTCTTCTGTGATATCAATTGTAGACGATCAACTCATCGAGGAAATGCGCGAAATCCATTGCCGCGAAAATGAGATCCCTTTTGAACCCATTGATACCCATGCCCCTGATTCCCGGGCACAACGCATAACGGCTTACCTGAATTTGGTACAAGATTTAGTGTACCAAAAACTAGAAGTGATTCGGGCGCAAGCATTTATGCCAGGCTCGGATATTGAACGCTATTTCGAGCTTTTGCCCGAATCCTCTCCGCTAAAAAACACGTACCAACAGTGGCAATTAACGCAAGAAGACACGTTAGAAGCTAAATTGCGTGCCGGAATTGAGGCGGGATCGATAGATGTCAACATCATGGCTAAGTTGAATCGAATCCGATACGATAAAAATGGCGAAGCACTCGACAAAGAATATGCAGACGCCCTTTCCGCCTTGCGCGGGTATGCCCAAAGCAACCTGAAATCATCCATCATCTTCTCCGCCGGCTACAATCCCATGCTCTATGGCTACCTCGAAAACTTCCCGGATTTTTACCCGAACGCACATGGGTTGATTAAAAAACAAGTCATACTCAAAGTCAGCGACTACCGCAGCGCAGTGACGCAAGGCAAGATATTGGCCAAAAAGGGTATTTGGGTGTCTGAATTCCGCATCGAATCTGGACTAAATTGTGGCGGACACGCCTTCGCCACCGATGGACTTTTACTCGGCCCAATATTAGAAGAATTTAAAATGAACCGTGTAGCGCTACAATTCGAATTATTCGAAATTTGCCAAAAATCTTTATTAGAACGCGCTATTCCTAGTTTCATGCACATGCCAGACATGCGCATCACCGTGCAAGGGGGTATCGGAACGAGTGACGAAAATGAATTTCTACTCGAACATTATGCCACCCAAAGTACCGGTTGGGGCAGCCCTTTCCTACTCGTTCCCGAAGCCACCAATGTAGACGCAGAAACACTCAATGCCCTTGCGACCGCAGAACCAGCCGATTATTACTTGAGCCATGCGTCGCCACTGGGAATTCCGTTCAACAACTTCCGGAAAAGTAGCTCCGAAAAACAACGCCTTCAGCGCATTGAAAAAGGAAAACCGGGGAGTCCGTGTAATTTAAAATACCTAGCCACCAATACTGAGTTTACCGAAAAGCCGATATGTACGGCGTCGCGGCAGTACCAACAAGCCAAATTGAAGCAGATCGATGCACTCGGTTTGTCGGCAGTCGAATACCAAAAGCAGTATGAATCGATCACCGAAAAAGTGTGCTTATGTACCGGATTAGGCACATCGGCTTTGCAGATTCATCAGGTGAAACCGAAGCATCACTTGAATTCGATTGCGATTTGCCCTGGGCCAAATTTGGCATATTTTAGCGGAACCTATTCCCTCAAGGAAATGGTGGACCACATTTACGGCCGGATCAACATCCTCAATACGACGGATCGCCCGAACTTATTTGTGAAAGAATTGAGCCTATATGTGGATTACTTGAAAAAGGAAGTAGAAAAAAGCATCAACCAAATCAACACGAAACAAGAGCGATATTTGAAGACATTCCAACAAAATTTATTGGCAGGCATCGCTTATTACCAACAAATCAAAAATTCTAAAATCGGCAATATGCGTCAGGAATTGAGTCGATGGGAGGAAAAAGTGGCCCAACTGATCATTCCGCAAGCCACTTTATAAAATTATTTAATGAGTTGTCCAAGCTACGGCTTTAGTCAGTACTTTTACACTACTTCTGACAAACTCTAAAATGAAACATAGTATCATCGTTTGCTTGTTGTTGACTTTAACCTCACACGCCTGGGGCCAAAAAGTCATTCGAGGGCCCTATTTACAGATGGCAGGGCCAACCACGATGACGATTCGCTTTCGAACTGACTCCCCTGTAAACGCGGAAGTAGGCATCGGTACGGATGCCAAAACGTTCACACGAACAAAAAAGACAGGTCCAGCAAGTACAGAACATACCATTCTGATCGACTCACTCACAGCTAGCAAAACTTATTATTATAAAGTTAAAACCGGTACAAACACGTTAGGAGATTCTACTTATTTCTTTAAAACCGCCCCAGCCGTAGGTTCGTCCGAAAAATTTCGTTTTTGGTCCTTAGGGGATATGTATGCTGGCCTTGCCCAAGAACGCGTTTATGAGGCTTTTTTAAAATATAATGGTACCAACTATGCTAATTTCTTAATGACGGTGGGGGACAACTCCTACAAGGGTGGGACAGATGAAGGCTATCAACTGGACTTCTTTGATGTCTATCAAAAAGGAACATTCTTGCGCCAAAGTGCCCTTTTCATGGGCTTAGGCAATCATGACTACGGTAGCTTTCCCCGAGTACAAGACAATCCCGATATGGGCTATTATCAAATTTTTAATCTGCCCACAAAAGGGGAATTAGGAGGTGCCCCTTCCGGATCAGAAGCTTACTATTCCTTTGATTATGGCAATGTCCATTTTATAAGCCTAGACTCCTTTGCCCGTGGCCGAGATGGAAAACTATTGACTGATCCAGGTTCTGAACAAATGGCTTGGCTAATCAAAGACTTAGAAAATACTAAGCAGCGCTGGAAAATTGTCTATTTCCATCATGCGCCTTATACGCGAGGTACCTATGATTCAGATGTATGGGAAAACTTAAAACAACCGCGCCTAGTTGTTACTCCTGTGTTAGAAAAATATGGCGTGGACGTCGTCTTATCTGGCCATAGCCACGTGTATGAGCGATCAAAACCGTTAAAAGGATATACTGGCTTAGTGGCTGATTTTAATCCAGCAATCCACTTTACCCAGACCAGCTCCGGGAAATATAACGCTACAACTAACTCATGTCCCTACATGTTCACAACGAACCTGGCATCCAATGGGGTGATTTACGTCGTAAATGGTGTGGGCGGGGCGACGGGGGCCATGCGCCCCAATGCACCGCATCCAGTGATGGAGACGAGTCAAGCGGGAATCGGGGGATCCATGATTTTTGACATTGAAGGCAGTCGGCTTGATGCCAAATTCCTGACGGAAAATGGTACCATTACGGATCAATTTACCATTTTCAAAGATTTAACCGTGACCGATCCCGCGGCGGTTACGGTGAATTACCAAGGTTTGGTGAACTTAACTGCCCCATGGCAGGGAGAATATGTTTGGAATACAGGGGATAAAACGCGGGTCATCCAGAAGAACCCGATTGAGACCCAAAAATTCACGGTTAAAGACCCGCAGAACTGCTTGCAAACGAATTATCAGGTAAATGTGATGCCTCCGCTTGGAATCAATGAACTGCCAGATGATGCGTTTGAATACCTAAAAATCTATGATTTCAACGGTCGTTTGCTTCGTGAAATTCAATCTCCTGGAAAATTAAGCCAAGTTAATTTAAGTGAATTACCGACCGGTCGTTACATACTTCAACTTCATATTAACGGTCATGACAAAATCATTAAGTTGGCTCGCTAGTCTTCTTCTTTTCTCCCTTCAATTATTCGCTCAAGACACTACGCAACATCGGGTTCCTGGCCGGGTAAATTCCACGGATCAAATTGCAAAACCCTATGTGATTTTAATTTCCGCAGATGGGTTTCGGTCGGATTTTGCGGATAAATATGACGCCGGATATTTGAAATCCAAGCGGTCTTTGGGGGTTTCTGCCCCATCGATGATTCCATCGTACCCAACTTTGACATTTCCCAATCACTATACCATTGTGACGGGATTATATCCGGCGCATCATGGGCTTGTGAATAATCGGTATTATGACCCGGCGTCACGGCAAGAATATAGTATGGGGAATAAGAAAATGGTGAGTGAGGGGAAATGGTATGGCGGGACACCGCTGTGGGTTTTGGCGGAAAAACAAGGCATGCTCGCCGCGAGTAATTTTTGGGTAGCCTCGGAAGCGGACATCCAAGGCGTGCGGCCTAGCTATTATTATGTCTACAATGAGGTGACACCCATCGCGCAACGTATCCAGTCGGTGAAAGACTGGCTAAGCCTCCCCGCTGAAAAACGGCCGCACTTCATTACCTTTTATTTTCCAGAGGTGGATCATGATGCCCATGAATTTGGGCCGGAGGATCCGCGGGTGAAGAAATCGGTGCAATTTGTGGATCAGGCGATTCGCGATTTGCAAGCGGCTTTGGATCCTTTGAAATTACCGATTAATTATGTGTTTGTTTCGGATCATGGGATGGTGACGGTCGACAATCAAAATACCATGGGCCTTCCGGCAGAAATAGATACAGCGGCCTTTCGCGTTCCTTCAGGGGATGCGCTTTTGCAGGTCCATGCCAAAGACCCTTCGCGCATCGCATCCACTTATCAGGCATTAAAAAAAAATCCTAATTTTGATACGTATTTAATGTCGGAAACGCCGGCTCATTGGCATTACCGGGATACCGATGATCGCTTCAATCGCTTAGGCGCCATCCTGCTCGTGCCTAAGCTTCCGCGGGTTTTCAACTTAAGTCGCTACCCAACTAACCAGGGGAAACATGGGTTTGATACACGTTTGCCGGAAATGCAGGCGAGTTTCCAAGCGTGGGGCCCTGCGCTCAAAGTGGGGAAGCGTATTCCTGCATTTGAAAATGTCGATATTTATCCGCTTGTCGCGAGTATGCTAGGGCTTACGTATGACCCTTCTACGATCGATGGACGTATAGATACTTGGAAAACGGTTTTACTTACCTTTGCCAATCCTCCAAGGTTTGGCAAAGGTAGGGGGGGAAAGTGATTTTTAGAGGCAAAAAACTGATAAAAAAGTGGCTATAAAATTGGCTTAACAACCTCTACATCAACCGAAATTCCCTTAGCCGAAATAACCTTATACTCTTCCGAAGGGAAATAAATCGTGGTCATGGCAGTTAGCCCGCCATCCGCAAACATTTCCGCAGACGCCACATCGGTAATTACTTGGAAATCGATGGTAGCAGATTGGCTTATTCGAGGGGCATAGTCCCGACTTGAAAACTTCGAGCTAAATGAAAAATCTCCTGACTGCCGACGGTCCACAAAATAACGATTAGTTGATTTTTCGTATCCCATGGTCACCTGCTCGCCTTTGGCATTTGCTAAAACAATGGAAAAATCCTGAACAGCTTGCCCCTTTGCGGAAATCCGCAACAAGGCGGAAGAAGATTTCATTGATTTGCCAGAGGCCAACTTTTTCGCAGACTCCACCGGCAAATCGATGGGCGTCGAGCTAATAAAATATTTTCCACTAACATTTTTTAATGCCAAATCGCGTGGTAACGTATTCGCACTGCGCCATGATTTCGTAGGCACAACCGTCGCATAATCCCAGTTTGACATCCAGCCTAAAAAGACCCTCCGTTTCCCTGTTTCATGGAAAGTTACGCCCGCATAATTATCCCGACCATAATCAATCCAGCGCGTTTCCGCATCCTGTGGCACAAACTGATGCCCATCAAAATCTCCTACAAAATACTGCGTACCCGATCCGCCATTAGGTGCCCCTGGATTAATACTGACCAATAACACCCATTTTTCCTTACCGTCTACCTCCATCGAAAATAAATCCGGACACTCCCAAACTCCGCCATGCGCACCAATGCCAGCGCCAAAATCACTTTCCCGCGTCCAGGTTTTCAAGTCCTTCGATGAATAAAATGTCTCACGGTCCTGCGTAGCCAAAGCCATAATCCACTTATTTCCTGGGGCATACCATGAGACATTCGGATCTCGAAAATCTGCAATACCCGGATTTTTCAAAACAGGATTTCCGGCATATTTAGTCCACGTATATCCATGATCGTTACTAAATGCAATGCTTTGATTTTCGCGATCAATACGTCCCGCTTTTTCCCATTCCATATTGTGCGATGTGAAAATGGCAACAAGGGCATTTTCCCCAAAACCAGCCGTATTTTGGCGATCAACCACAACCGAACCCGAAAAAATCAATCCAAGCGAATCGGGATACAAAGCGATTGGTTGGTGTTTCCAACGCAACAAATCCGAACTGGTCGCATGCCCCCAATGCATCGGTCCCCAAACCGTGCTTTTCGGATAATGTTGATAATACAAATGATAGGTCCCATTTTCGTAAAACAAACCATTCGGATCATTCATCCACATACTCGGCGGGGTAAAATGGAGGCGCGGACGGTGTTGTTCCTGAGCAAAAACAGGCAATGCCAAAAGGCAAAAAAGGACTATTTTTTTCATAAAAAAAGGGTGGCCCATGTACAATGAGACCACCCAACAAAAGTAAAGAAATTATTACAAGCTTTTCAAGTACTGAATGCTCAAAGGAACATATTCCAATTCTTTGTCACTTTCATCTTCAATGAAGCAATGCTCGATGCCATTTTTCTTGGCCAATTTGATAATAGCTTTCCAATTACCCTGACCCGTTCCCACCGGAACATCATTTTCTGCAGGCGTACCACCAGTCAAATTCCCCATCACGCCTTTGCGCAAATCTTTTACGTGCATTAGTTTCCAACGGTTTGGATATTTCTTCAATAATTTCACCGGCATATCCGCGCCACCGCCATGCATCGTCCAAAGCACATCCATTTCAAAGGAAACATACTCCGGATTCGTGTTTTTGATAATGTAATCCATTAAGGTTCCGTCCTCATAAGCATGAAACTCATAGCCATGATCGTGGTAACAAAACGTGATGCCATTTTCCTTAAAAACCTTTCCGGCCGAATTGAAAAGTGCCACCGCTTTTTGCGCGTCTTCCAAGGTGAAGTCGGTGCCTTTGTGCGGAATCCACGCACACATAACAAATTTTGAGCCAAGGATTTTGGCGCGTTCTACCGCTGCTTGTGGATTCGCAAGTTCATTGAAATCCACTCCCGTAGATGGAATACTGATGCCACGATCCGTACATAATTGCTTGAATTGTTCTGGGGTATACCCTTTAGGCGCGCCACCTTCCAGCTCCGTAATTCCCATGTTTTTAATGATGTCCAATGTTTTCTCTGTTCCATTAGGAAAATGTTTCCGGAAAGTATAGGCCTGAACGCCCATTGGATAGGTGTATAATTTTTGTGCCAATGTGGGCAAGCTGACCACAAGGGCCAAGAGTAGCATTTTGATTTTCATAGTCGTTGGTTTTTTGTAAAAATGCGTGTTTTTTTTGAGAATCAAACCAAGGCCTCCCCTGAATTTTAGTATTTTTGTCGGATGGAAAAACCGTACGTCGCCGACCAGATTTTCGAAAAATGCACTTCCCTTGCCTATGCGGAATATGAACATTGCACCTTTCGTTCGTGCAATCTTGAGGGTGCTGATTTAAAGAATTTTCAGTTTGTGGATTGTCGGTTTGAGGACTGTAATCTATCACTGGTTAAGTTAGGCGGTGCATCGTTACAGCAGGTGGTATTCGAGGGATGTAAAATGCAAGGGCTTCATTTTGAGGCTTGCAACCGGTTTTTATTGGAATACCAATTCACGCAATGTGTCTTAAATTTATCCTCTTTTTATCAAACAAAAAGTAAAAAAACAAGCTTTCAAAATTGTGTACTCCATGAAGTTGACTTTACCGAAGCCGATTTTTCAGAGGCGAAATTTGACGCATGTGATTTGGCTGGGGCTTTGTTTGATCGGACGGTATTGGAGAAGGCCGACTTCCGTTCGGCGGTTAATTATACCATTTCCCCGGCATTGAATCGATTGAAAAAAGCCAAATTTTCACAGGATGGTTTGGCAGGTTTGCTAAGTGACATCGGGATTGAGATTTCCTAATTGATATTTTTAGTTCGAGGTATTTGAATTTGTTTTTTTCCATTTAGCTTTGTCAAACCTCAACCGATTCA
Organism: Aquirufa sp.; assembly: GCF_044377215.1. Classification (GTDB taxonomy): domain Bacteria; phylum Bacteroidota; class Bacteroidia; order Cytophagales; family Spirosomataceae; genus Aquirufa. The sequence continues at coordinate 120,332 of NZ_JBILJM010000003.1, read as the reverse complement.
AAAGACCGTTGGCGTCCTAAACCTATGAAAAAACTAATCTTATTCTGCCTTTTAGGCATGATTGCGCCATGCGTGCAAGCTCAGCAGATTGAACAATCTGCATTTATTTACGAAAGCGCCCCGTTTCCTTCGTGTCATGCGTCTACTTTGGTGGAAACGCCAGCGGGAATTGCCGCTGCTTGGTTTGGGGGAACCCATGAAAAACATCCGGATGTGGGCATTTGGTTTAGCTTTTTCCGCAACGGGTCCTGGACTACGCCGGTAGAAGTTGCCAATGGTGTCCAAGATACTGGCAAACGCTATCCAACGTGGAACCCTGTTTTGTTCCAAATGCCTGGCAAAGAACTGATCTTATTTTACAAAGAAGGACCTGCTCCGGACACATGGTGGGGTATGTTAAAGCGTTCCACCGATGGCGGAAAAAGCTGGTCGGCCGCGGAGCGACTACCAAAAGACATCTACGGACCTATTAAAAATAAGCCCGAATTAATGGCAGATGGCACCTTACTGTGTCCTTCGAGTTCGGAAGATCATGGCTGGCGACTGCACATGGAGTTTACGAAAGACGGGGGGAAAACATGGTCGCGTACGGACGCTTTGAATGATGGGGTGACGACATCCGCAATCCAGCCAAGTATTCTGAAATTACCAAATGGGAAACTCCAACAGGTTTGTCGGTCCAAAAACGGCTTCGTCCTCCAATCCACTTCAGATGACAATGGTAAAAGTTGGTCTGCTTTAACGCCCACCACCATGCTCAATCCAAACTCGGGTACTGATGCCATGACACTGCGGGATGGCAGGCACATCATTATTTACAACAAGACAAAAAAGGGGCGTAGCCCATTAAACGTAGCCATTTCCTCCGATGGCCAAACTTGGAATGACGTTGCTATTTTAGAAAATGAGCCGGGTGGCGAATTCTCCTACCCAGCCGTTATCCAAGCTTCAGATGGAAAAGTTCACATTACATATACATGGAAGCGGAAGAAAATCAAACACGTTATCATGACCCTTTAATATGTCAAATCTGGACCTAGCCATTATCGGAATTTACCTCCTCAGCATGATTGGGGTGGGGGTTTATTTCTCTCGGAAAAATAAAAGTTCGGAACAATTTACGACGGCATCTGGGAAAATTCCGGGCTGGGCGCTTGGATTAAGCTTTTATGCCACATTTTTGAGTGCGATTACCTTCTTGGGGGATCCAGGTAAGTCATTTGGAAGCAATTGGAATCCCTTCGTTTTTAGCCTTTCTATTCCTTTTGCGGCACTTGTGGCCACTAAACTTTTCGTTCCTTTTTACCGAAATGGGGAAGCGATTAGCGCCTATTCACACTTGGAAGAGCGCTTTGGGGCTTGGGCACGTACGTATGCCATGGTTTGTTTTATTATGACCCAATTGGCCCGAATGGGGACTATTTTTTACGGATTAGCGCTTACAATTAATGCGTTGACGGGCATCCAAATGGAGGGTATAATTCTTGTTTCTGGCTTTGTGATCATCTGTTACACGGTATTGGGGGGAATGGAGGCTGTCATTTGGACAGAAGTAATTCAGGCTATTTTAAAAACATTGGGTGCGCTTTTGATTCTAGTCATCATTACGAGTCAAATCGGCTTTTCTGATGTACTGGCGATTGGGCAGCGTGATGCCAAATTTAGTTTAGGTAGCTTTTCCCCAGACTTGACTACAAGTTCATTTTGGGTCATTTTGAGTTATGGGTTTTTTATTAATTTAACCAATTTTGGGATTGACCAAAACTACATTCAACGGTACCATACGGCAAAAAATACACAGGATGCCGCCAAAAGTATTTGGCTTTGCGTACTTTATTACTTACCTGTTTCCTTTTTATTTTTCTTTATAGGAACGGCCCTTTATGCCTATTATGACTTAAATCCAACCCTTATTTTAGAGTTAAAAAAGCAGGTAGCTTTGGAAAGAAACATGGGCGTAGAGGCGTTGAAGGCCACTGATTATGCGGATCGGGTATTGCCATTTTTCATGAAAACGCAAATTCCCAAAGGTCTGCTTGGCCTATTGCTAGCTGCGCTTTTATCTGCAGGAATGAGCACGATGAGCTCAGGCATGAATAGTTCGGCTACGGTGTTTTTGAAAGACATTTACTTACGGTATGTACAGCCCGATTTAGCGCCACAAAAACAATTGCGTGTATTACTTATTTCCACGGTGGTCATGGGCTGTTTAGGGATTGTATTTGGTATTTGCATGATCGGAGTAAAAAGCCTGTTAGATGTTTGGTGGAAACTATCGGGCATATTCGCAGGAGGCATGTTGGGTATATTTTTACTTGGTTTTTTAGCGAAACATGTATCGAACATGGCGGCAAAAATCGCGGCGATCGGCGGTGTTATCGTGATCGCTTGGATGTCGTTTAAGGATTTGTTGCCTGCCAACTACCAAAGTCCGCTCGATGCCAAATTAACTGTAGTTGTAGGGACATTAACGATTGTAGGACTGGGACTTTTTGCACAATTTTTCATGAAAAAAAGATGAGAATACCGAATGGATTTATACCCGTAATGTTAACGCCATTTACCCCTGAGATGGCGGTAGATGTGCCTGGATTACGCCTATTAACTGAATTTTACCTTGAGCAAGGCGCGGTGGGGCTTTTTGCAAATTGCTTATCGAGTGAGATGTATGAATTAAGTTCAGCAGAACGCTTGTTGGTGATCGACACTGTTGTCAAGCAAGTGGCAGGCCGTGTACCCGTTGTCGCGACGGGAACTTTAGGCGGCAGTATCGAGGAAATGGCTAATTTTTCAAAGCAAGTATATGCGCTTGGGGTTGATGCGGTGATCATTTTAAATAATCAATTTGTGTCTGCTGAGGAGTCAGATACGGAATTTTTGGCGCGCGTCCATGCCTGGTTAGACTTAACTCCAGGCATTCCGTTTGGTATGTATGAATGTCCTGTTCCCTATAAACGTTTGATAAGTTTACCGGTTTTGGAGGATTTATTGTTGACCGGCCGACTATGCTATCACAAGGATACGTCGCTTTCACTCACCGATGTTCAAGCGAAAATTAATGCAGGGAAAGGGCATGTTTTTGGGGTATATGACGCGTATATTGAACATGCGATAGCCTCGTTACAGGCAGGCTCAATGGGGCTATCTTGCATTCAGGGCAACTATTTCCCAGATCTCATTGTTGAATTGTGCCGGACACCTGAGCAGGGTGATCACATTCAAAAATTTATGTGTAAACATATGCAGCTGATGCATGATGTGTATCCTACAAGTGCGAAATATGTATTGGCGAAAATGGGATTTCCAATCGGGCTGGAGACCCGACGTTTAGTGGGTGAATTGACCCCAGAAATTTGCTCATCACTCGATAAATTAATTGAAGAACGCAAAAATCTATTGGATTGATAGACTTTTATTTTTACTTTAAAGTGTTATTTAGTTTGTTGATGAAGTATAGTTCAAAAAACGCTGTCTGAAATTCGGATAGCGTTTTTATTTTTTCAGTAGGTCTCGAACGATTTTCAGGTGATGTTCAGTATGAATCCATAGAAACTGGATGGTTTTGTCACGATTTAAATCACCAAAATATGGGTGTGGGAAAAACTGATTTGGCGCTACGCTCATGAGATTAATGATGGCCAAACTAGCACGTTCAAGCGCTTCTTTCAAATCCATATCTAGCGTAGGTTCGACTGCCTTAGGAGCTTTTGCTTTTCCGCGAGGAATATGTTTAGTGAGGAAAATAATGAATTTGGTCCAAGAAAATCTTGGCTTATAATTTACCGGGTCAGATTTCGCAACTGCTGAAATGACTTGATTGAAAACTAAAATAGCATGAGCGAGGTGCCAGCCAACAGACGCATTAGAAATGTCCGAATTTTGGGTTTCTGCCATTGGAATCATGGATTCCATTTCAGCTAATTGTTGGGCAAGTTTTTGGATCATAAGCGCATTTGAAGAAATAAACCGTGATTTGATTTTTCAGATTTTAGTGGGCCATAAGCATCGAAGTTAGAGCCTAGGCCAACCGTATATTTATCAAACGTAAGGCCTGCTCGGAGGCTTGTTCCGCTTCGCGCATGGACATCATTTTTAATATCTTGTACGAATAAACCTTGCATACGCGTATACAACCGTAATTTATTAGATAATTTTGGTTTATATTCTACGAGCGCCACTGTTTCTAGGGCTGGTCCAGGTTTAAAATTATACGTAGGGAAAATCACGATTAGGTAATCTGGGCTGGCCTTCAGAAACTGAAAGCCGATGGTTGGCACAAACCCTAATTTATAATGCCATTGTAAGCCTGATGCGGCAGAAAACCCTTTTCCGAGACCGTAAGTGATTGAATTATTTATAACCATCTCCGTTTCGGACGGTGTATTTTGATAGTCGGCCGCCCCCACCGTCACATTAAAAAAATTGAATTTCCCGGCTGCATCGATAGGCCGATTGATGATAATGAGCAGGTTGGCGCGATTATTACCAGCCATCACTTCAACGGGCAGTGGAGCTTTTTGGCCTAAAGCAGGGAATAGGAAGCAGGTGCAAGCAAATAGGAATAGGAAATTTTTCATGGCAACAAACATACAAAAAGGTTAATTAGCAATTCTCTTTTGCGACCAAAACGCAAAAAATGCAGCTGTAATAAACATGATAAGGCTGTATACGACGGCGGGAATGGTCATGATTCCGTTGTGCAAAATACTGAGTGCGATGTAAATCGCGAGGGAACCGTTGTGAATTCCCACCTCCATGGAGATGGCGATGGCTTGTTTTGGCGGGAGTTTGAAAAGGAGTGGGAGGCCGTAGCCGATCCCAAGACAGCCTAGGTTAAAGAGTAGCGCGGCTCCTCCTACAACCCCAAAATCTTCCCATAAGTGGTCGATTTCTTTCAGGCCAGCTAAGATGATAAGTAGTGCCAAAAACGCCCCAGAGGCCATTTTTACATACTTTTCAGCTTGCAGTGCCTTTGCTGGGAAATAGAATTTTAGGATCATTCCAATCGCAATAGGAGTCACGATGAGAATAAAAACTTCAAGTAATTTTTGGAATTGCAGAGGTACGTACGTGTCTGCTTGCATGAAATAGTCCATCGAAAAATTGACGATTACCCCGATGGAAATGATGGACAAAAGACTGTTGAGTGCGGTAAGTGAGACGTTTAGGGCTACGTCGCCGTTGGCCATGTGGCTATAAAGATTCGCGGATGGCCCACCCGGTGCAGCGGCTAACAGCATGAGACCTACGGCGAGTTCTGGGGGAAGGTTTGTTATAAGCGCAATGCCAAAACAGAACGCGGGGAGGATGATCATTTGGGTAATTAGGCCAACGATCATCGCTTTGGGATAAACAAAAATTCGCTTGAAATCGGCTAATTTGAGCGACAGACCTAGGCCAACCATAATAATAGCAATGGCTAGGGGTAAAAGGACGAGGGATAGAAAACTTGCTTGCATGCGGAAAATTTTGAACCTTGCTGGAAAATAAGTTAAAATTTGATTGCTATCCTAAAATTAGTCGCGCGTCTTGCTTTGTGGATTTTCTGTCCGCGGGTTCGGATTGAAGGTGCGGAGTTGATGGCGGCGCGGGGACCTCTGCTGATCGTAGCTAATCATCCTGATTCGTTTCTAGATGCTGTAATTTTGGGTGCATATTATCCGCGGAAGCTTCATTTTCTGGCTCGCGGGGATGTGTTTCGAAAACCGTTATTTGGATTTTTATTACGGTCGATCGGGATGATTCCGATTCATCGGGCTCGTGAGGGCCGCGAGCATTTACATTTAAATGAAGGTACGTTTCAGGAATCGGTCGAAGTGCTTCGTCGGGGAGATGGGCTGTTGATTTTTATCGAAGGGATCTGTTTATTAACCCATGAAATCCAACCCTTCAAAAAAGGGGCTACCCGTATATTGGAGTCGGCTCAAGCCGCGGGCATTCAGCCCATGGTGCATGTGGTGGGATTGGGATATTCGAATTTTAGGGCATTTGGAAAAGTGATTAACGTAGCGATTGAATCTTTTTCGGAGGAAGCAGTTTTTGATCATGCGCGGCATCGGTTGGATTTTAATGCAGCGGTACGTGAGCAAATGGTTCGTTTGGTTCGCGTGCCTGATGAGGTAGTGGTCCTTCGAAAAGGGCTGTTTTACTACCTAAACCTGCCTTTTTTTCGTTTGGTCAGTGATTATGTGTGGAGTCGTACGGCGGGAACCGTTTTTTATGATTCGGTGCTATTCGGGGTTTTATTGGTTACGTATCCAATATATTTGGTTACGCTTTCAGCTCTTTTTCATGGGCTTTTTGGCATCCCGATGGTCGTGACGATGCTGGCACTTCCTGTGGGATTTCGTTTGACTGGGATGCGAGTGGTTAAAAAATAATCAATAAACGCATGAAATAGGTTTGCGTATAGAGCACATTCCCCCTTACCTTTGCCAAACCTTGGAGGATTGGCAAAGGTAGGAAAAGATGGGTTCGTTGAAATACGAAATTTAGCTAATTTTGACATTGAATAATTGAACAACATGACTAAAAAGTACGATTTCCTGATTGTGGGCGCTGGATTTTTTGGCAGTATTTGTGCCCGCGAATTAACGAATCAAGGATATTCATGTTTGGTCATCGAGAAGCGCGAACACATTGGCGGTAATTGCTATACCGAAAAACGGGACGACATTCACTTACATGTATATGGTGCGCACATTTTCCACACGTCAAATGAGCGCGTTTGGAAATGGATTAATCAATACGCAACTTTTAATCATTACACGAATCGGCCAATTGCGAATTACAAAGGGGAATTATTTGCCTTACCGTTTAACATGTGGACGTTTAACCAACTTTGGCAAGTAAACACGCCGGAAGAGGCCCAAAAAATCATCGCCGAACAAGGAAAAGATATTGTAGATCCACAGAATTTAGAAGAACAAGCCATCAAATTAGTAGGTAAAGACATCTACGAAAAATTGATCAAAGGCTACACGGCAAAACAATGGATAAAAGACCCGAAGGAGTTGCCAAAAGAGATCATAAAACGTCTTCCTGTTCGTTTTACCTTTGACACAAACTATTTCAACGACCGTTTCCAAGGAATTCCAGAAGGTGGATATACGCAGATCTTTGAGAAATTACTAGATGGAATTGAGTTGCGCTTGAATGTGGATTATTTGGCGGACAAGGAAGCATTTAACACACTGGCAAACAAAGTCATTTACACAGGCCCGATTGATTCATATTTCGACTATCAGCACGGGGAATTAGAGTACAAGACCACGCGTTTTGACCATGTCAAAAAGGAATATCCCAATCACCAAGGTGTTGCGGTTATGAATTATACAGATGCCGAGGTTCCATATACGCGCATTATTGAACACAAACATTTTGAGTTTAATGAGACTGAAAAAACCTGGATTAGTTACGAATATCCAGAGCCGTATCAAGCGGGAAAAACGGAGCCGTATTATCCAGTGAATGATGCCCTAAACAATGAGTTATTTAGTAAATATAAAGCACTAGCCGCTGCAGAATCGCAGGTGTATTTCGGTGGGAGACTTGGTGAATATAAGTATTACGATATGCACCAAATCATCGAGCGTGCATTAACGATGGTGGAGACTTTTACCCCTTAGTTTTCACTACCTTTGCCAATCCTCCAAGGTTTGGCAAAGGTAAGGGGGAAAGCCTACCCAAGCAAGGCCTTCATTTTTTTGCGAATGAAATTCGTGGCAAATTCAGGGGCGATTCGGCATAAGATATCCATGAATTTCGAGTCAGACCCCACAAAAACATGAAACTGATTATTTTCCATACCCGCTAAAATAATCCGTGCGGCATCCGTTGCAGGCAAGGCCACCATCGCTGATGAACCCGGAGAAGAAGGAACGTCAACCCCAGAATTAACCGTAATATTCGTCGCAATCGCACCGGGAAACACAAGCGTTACACGAACAGCTGTCTCCTTCAGTTCTGCATATAGACCTTCAGAAAATAACTTGATAGCGGCTTTGGAGGCACCGTAGATGCTTTGGCCGGGAACGGGGAGAAAACCTCCCATACTAGAAATATTTACGATATGCGCCTCAGGGCGAAGTAATAAATGTGGTAAAAATGCCTTCACCATGGCAACAGTGCCATAAAAGTTAACATTCATTACGCGCTCAATCGCGTCAAAACTTAACTCATTCACCCGCACAAAAAGTTGAATAATCCCCGCATTATTAATAATTCCGTCCACATGCCCAAAATGAGTAATCACCTGATCGGGTAAAGCAAGCACAGCAGCACGATTGCTGATGTCCACTTCGAGAAGTAAAAAATTAGTTTCATCCGCCGAGCAAATTTGTTTTGTCTCCAGCAACTGAGGCAGGTGTATGTCTATCGCAGCAACTTTAGCCCCTTTGGCGATGAGCTGGTGCGCCATTTCGCGCCCCATCCCACTGCCTGCTCCTGTGAGCAAAAATACCTTCCCGGCGATTTGCATTATTCCTTCACGCGCATCCCCTTCGCCTCAAACATCCCCATCAAAGAGCCTTTCAAGTTGTCAGAATCAACTTTCGTCAATTCAACGTTCACATCATAGCCTTGAATCGTAAAGAAAATGACCACTTTGTCCTTATCGTCCTCAACCTTCGCAATTTGAACAGGCTCCGCTGCAGCATCACCTACAACTTTTAAGACACCCGTTAACGCGCCATCTTTACGTACCAAATCTGTCGAAAAAGTTGCATCCCCATTCGGAGTCCCAATCACTAAAATCTTCCATTTACCAGCAAAAAAATCGGTTGGATCCGGAAGCTTAGCAAAGGATGAAGCTGAACACAATGACATTAAAACAAACACTAATGCAATTAACTTTTTCATTTCATTAAAATTTAAGGGTTTATACTAAAAGCAAATATAGAAACATTATTAATATTGTCTAATCTTGATACAATATGAATTGGCCAAAAAGGACTTCATGCTTGAGCTTTGGCAAACCTGACAGGTTTGCCAAAGCTAAGGGGAAAAAAGATCCCTTTAACCTAAAAAACTGATAAAATACCCAATCAAATTTATCCTTCCACTTTAAAACAAGTGCCCATATTCCCAAACATTGGGCGTACCTTTGCGCTTTCAAAAATACCCCCCAACATGCTTACTTCTGCGAACCGCACGAAAATTATCTTAATACTTGGCATACTTTCAGCGATCGGGCCGCTGTCCATCGACATGTATTTGCCTGCTTTCAAAAATATCGCACACGCCTTAAACTGTTCACAAGAGGAAATGGGCTACACCCTTTCAAGTTTCTTTTTTGGAATTTGCATGGGCCAATTAATTAGTGGCCCTTTACTAGACCATTTTGGCCGAAAAAATGTCTTATACATCGGGCTTTCAATCTACGTAGTAAGCTCCATTGCCTGTGCATTTGCCCCCTCTGTGGAGGCATTAACCATCTTTCGCTTATTTCAAGCCTTAGGTGGCAGCGTGGGCATGGTCGCGCCAAACGCCGTCATTCGGGAAACCTTTGAGGAAAAAGAACGACCAAAAATCATGTCTTTCATGATCTTAATTTTAGGGGTTTCGCCCATTCTTGCTCCCTCACTTGGAAGTTTATTATTGACATTAGCCAGCTGGAAAGCTATTTTTCTTGTTTTAGCAGGAATCCTATTTGTCATCATATTCTTAATCAAGTCATGGCTTCCAGAGAAAATTAATCACGAGAAAAAAGGGCCATTCAAAATAACGACCATTGCCAAAGCATATCGCGCACTTTTTAAAGAAAAAGAATACCTGATTTTCGCTTTTACAGGCGCAATTGGCGCAGGAAGTATTTTTACATATGTTGGAGGAGCACCATTGACATTTTTGAACTACTATGGAGTCAGTGAATCGAAGTTTGGATTATTGTTTGCGATTGTGGCATCGGGGATTATTTCAGCGAGCCAACTGAACCGCGTGGTCCTTAAAAAGTATACAAGTTTACAGGTGTTACGCGTAACATTGCCTACGCAATTGGCCTTGGGACTCTTATTGTCGATTTTGGCAAAATTTGATTTGTTGACCATGGAGCTCAATATATTCCTATTGTTTTTGATCATGGGATGCCAAGGATTCAACTTCCCGAATGTTGCAACACTTGCCTTACGTCCATTTCATCGAGGTGCAGGAACGGCATCTGCCATGCTAGGATCCATTCAAATGGCCTGGGGAGCGGTTTGCAGTGTACTCGTTGGGTTATTATTTGATGGAACTCCTTTCACCATGTCAATCATCATTTTTAGCTGCGCAGTTATAGCGAATACTATCCTTTTTGGCCTAGGAAATAAAATCATTTTGACACCAAATACACATGCGTGAAAACCAACGATGCCACTCACCTCAAACTGAACTCCCACAAAGGCCCCAAAGCATATAATGCTCATAAAATAAATTTATGATTCATTAGCATTTATATTACGACTATCACGTAAAGTATTTTTAATTTTGTAATTCAACAATTAAAAAATGGCACCATCCAATCCGTTAAAGCGAATTGCCCAACTTGTCAAATTGCATAAAAAAGAGGTTGTTTCTATTTACCTCTTCTCCATGCTCAGTGGTCTAATCAATTTAAGTTTACCCTTGGGCGTTCAAACGATCATTGGTTTAGTGATGGGTGCGACGATGGTCAGCTCCATTTATGTGCTTATTTTCCTCGTTGTCTTGGGTGTATTTTTAGTGGGTATTTTACAAATCAATCAGATGAAAATCATTGAGACGATTCAGCAGCGCGTCTTCACAAGTTATGCCTACACATTTGCTGACACGATACCTCGCTTGGACTTAAAGAAAATGGACCACTATTTCATACCCGAAAAAGTGAACCGATTTTTCGATACCGTAAATATTCAAAAGGGATTTGCCAAGTTACTTCTCGATATACCTATTGCCACTGTTCAAATCGTTTTCGGAATTTTACTTCTTTCCCTATACCACCCGCTCTTCATTTTATTGGGTATTTTCCTAATTACACTTCTCCTTCTTATTTTTAATTTTAGTAGTAATAAAGGGATTTCAACTAGTATTGAAGAATCAAATTACAAATACGAGGTAGTTGGCTTTTTTAACGAAATGGGCCGCACGTTAAAATCATTTAAATTTAGTCAAGGAACTCATCTGAACTTGGAAAAAACAAACGTTCATACCCGAGGATATTTGAACGCACGTACGCAACATTTTCACGTGCTATTATTTCAATACAAAACATTGATTTTTTTCAAAGTAAGTTTGACACTTCTCATGTTAACGTTGGGGACATTTTTATTGGTCGAACAACAGTTAAACATTGGGGAGTTTATTGCCGCTGAAATCGTCATCTTAATCGTGATTGGGGCTGTCGAAAAACTAATCACTAGTTTAGATAGTGCATACGACGTGATCACCGGACTAGAAAAAATTGCTAGCGTAACCGAAAGCCCCTTGGAGCAATCCGGAACGATGGAACTGGGCGTCGATAAAGGACTCGATGTGCAGTTGGCCGACTTCACTTTTTCATTTAACTCAAGTAAAAAAATACTAGATTCAATTACATTACGATTTACACCAGGCCAAAAAATAAGCATTTCAGGCCCTGAAGGTTCAGGTAAATCCATGCTACTCCGCATATTAACTGGAAATTACCAAGACTTTCAAGGAAGCTTTCAAATCAATCACTTCCCCATACAAAATTACTCCTTACAAAGCCTGCGCAAATATACAGGCATTTTACTTCACGGACAGGAAATATTCGGTGGGAGTCTGTGGGAAAATATTAGCTTAGGACAAGAGGAAATCACAAGTGAATTGATCCTCCAAAAAGCAAATGAACTTGGATTTGATGATTTGTTAACTCATTTTCCTTCGGGATTCAACACTCCAATGGAGCCAATCGGGAAGAAAACGCCACAAACCATTATTCGTAAAATACTCCTACTTCGTGCACTTTGCGGAAATAAAAAACTACTACTACTAGAAGAGCCTTGGGCAGGTTTAGACCCAAGCAATAAAGAGATTATTAAAAAATACCTTTTGAATTTACCTGCTGATACGACCGTGATTGTCGTTTCAGATGATGCCGATTTTAATAAATTGACAGACCAACAAATTAACATGAACCATGGAAAAGTTTAACTCGTTTGACCACATCTACCAAGAAGGGAAAGGCACGGCAGTTAAACCTTGGTTATACACCTTGCTTTTTCTTAGTCTTGCGCTTATTTTTTTACCTTGGACTCAGAACATTCGTAGCAGAGGAAATATTACAAGCCTTTTTCAAGAACAAAAACCTCAAAAAATTTATAGCCCAATCGCCGGGAAAATTTCTAGGTGGTGGGTCAAAGAGGGGGACACTGTTCGGGCTGGCGATACGCTTGCCAAAATCACGGAGATTAAAGGCGAGTACCTTGACCCTAATTTGATTGCCCGTACACAAGACCAATTGAATGCCAAAGTGGGATCCCTCAGCTACTATGAACAAAAGATTTTAGCCACCGATGCACAGATTAAAAACCTGAAACGTTCATTGACCCTGAAACAAGAGCAGGTAGGAAACAAAATAAAGCAGCTCCAACAAAAAATTACGGGAGAGCGAGCCGAATTAGAGGCGGCTAAAAACGACTATGCGTTAGCCAAAGATCAGTTTGAACGAAACCAGAAAATGTACCGGGAAGGCTTGATTTCGCAGACGCAATTCCAACAGAGAAATGTGGCCATGCAAAATGCCCTGGCAAAAAATACAACAGCCGAGAATAAGGTAAATCAAACCTTGCAAGATATAGCAAACGCACAAATTGAGTTAGGGGGTATTGACCAAGAATACCGCGAAAAAATCAATAAGGCAGAGAGCGAAAGGTTTCAAAGTTTAGGACAGGTGGAAACCAACAAAGGAGATGTGGCCAAACTAAAGAATATGGTAACCAATTATACCATTCGAAATGGCATGTATTTCATCATCGCACCGCAAGCCGGTCAGATTATACAGGCAACAAAATCCGGACTTGGTGAAATTATTAAAGAAGGAGAAGACCTTTTGACGATTGTTCCAAATGTTAATAATGTTGCGGTAGAAATTTTTGTCCGCCCTGTGGATTTACCACTCATCGTACGCGGGGAAGAAGTCCGTTTAATTTTCGATGGTTATCCCGTGATTTTATTTGCTGGCGGCTGGCCTAATCAAAGCTTTGGAACCTTCCCAGGGAAAATACGCGCGGTAGAAAATACCATCAATGAACAAGGACTGTTTCGCGTCATTGTGGAGGAAGACCCCCAAGGAAAAAGATGGCCTAGACAGCTTCGAATTGGTGCAGGCGCACAAGGAATTGCCCTGCTAAACGACGTACCAGTTTGGTATGAATTGTGGCGAAATATTAATGGATTCCCTGCCGATTACTACCGTGGCAAAACAGCAAAAAAGGAAAAGAATGAAAAATAAAGTCTTGCTTTTTCTGCTGGTTTTCAACGTCAGTTTTGGCCAACAAAAAACGCTGAGCTCGACGGATTATTGGCAAATTGTTCAAAATTTCCACCCCATTGTCAAGCAAACTTTGATTGAAATTAAACAATCGAATGCCTCGCTGACGATTGCGCGTGGCGCTTTTGACCCTATATTGGAACATTACAGCACACAAAAAACGTTGGATGGCAAAAATTACATTGAATATCACGCGCCATCCCTAAGTATCCCTACCTGGTACGGTATCGAGTTCAATGCAGGAATAGAAAATATCAGAGGTTCGCGGCTTGATATTAGCCAGACTGTAGGCCAAACGAGTTACCTCGGGATTCAAATTCCTTTAGCCAAAAATTTGCTCATGGATAAGCGACGAGCCGTACTTCAGCAGGCTAAAATTATGCAAAAAATGGCGATTCAAGATCAGCGTAGTGAGCTGAACAAATTGTTACTTGATGCCATGGAAAGTTACATCTCTTGGGTGAGAAACTACCAAGCTTTTCTACTGGTAAAGGCAAATTATCAAAATGCTAGCAATCGATTAGAGTTTGTTAAGAAGAGTGTAGAATTTGGTGATCGGCCAGCTTTGGATACGTTGGAGGCCTTAACGCAGAAACAGACATTCGAAAATATGTTAACCGGAAAAATGCTTGATGTCGCAAACGCCCGAATAGGCTTATCCGCTTACCTTTGGAATGCGAACAATAATCCAGTTGACCTAGCCGAAGACGTCATTCCAACACCAAACGATGAAGTTCGCTTACTTGCAAATGCCGACCTTAATCTGCAAAGTCTCATTGACAAGGCCATGCAAAATCATCCCGAACTTAATAATTACCGAAATAAATTAGATGTGTTGGGGATTGAGAAAAGATTAAAGTTTCAAAGCTTATTACCCAAACTAGACCTAAGCTATAACCATTTGTCACGAGGTGGCCCATCACTTTATGGAGCTTCCTTCTTGGAAAATAATTACAAATACGGGGTCAAATTTGAATTACCCTTGCGGCTTTCCGAAGGTCGTGGTTCCTATCAAGCGGCCAAGTTAAAACTCGAAAATGAGCAACTTAATTTGAATCAAAAACAGGTTCAAGTTGAGATCAAAATCCGTAATTACTTCAATGAATTCGAAGCCTTACAAAAACAAATTAGAACACAGGAATCTGCTTACAAAAATTTTCAATCGCTTGTAAAGGCTGAGGAACTACGATTTGATAATGGAGAGTCTTCGTTGTTTTTAATCAATAGTCGGGAAATGAAATCCCTCGAGGCCGCAGAAAAGTTGGTGGACCTAAAAGCCTACCTACAAAAAACCACTTTTGCCATGCAGGCGAGTGCGGGTATCTTATATGAAAACTAGATTTTTCGGTTTTTGACCTGATCAAAAGCCGCATCATAGTCAGTTCGTATCGTTCCCATCACACGGTCCCAAAACAAGGTATATAAACCGTAATTCCCCTTAAAATATTTGTGATGCTGATTGTGTGCCACGGCTGTATTTACCCACCGACCGATCTGCGTTGTATTAAATCCTTTGGGATATAATTCCCAACCCATGTGTCCATAAATATTGTAGATAATGGAAAAAAGGAAAAAGATTGGCACATGTGTAACGTGCATGGGTAAGGTGAAATAAAACAAAATGATAATCCCATTTTCCAGAATCGCTTCCAACGGGTGAAAGGCATACGCCGCCCACGGAGAGGGATTAGTAGATTTATGATGCACCAAATGAAACCATTTGAATAATACGGGATGGTGCATCATTCGATGAATCCAATAAAAGTAGGTGTCATGTATCACAAACATGATTGGGAAAGCGAGTAGATAATAAGCCAATCCGTATTCAGCAATTTCCCGGTAAATCGTGGTATAAGGCCTTATGGCAGGATTGAAAACGATCGCTGTCACAATCAAAGAAAAAATGATCATACTCGAGAGCGAGTATATCATTTCGCGGAGATAATCTGTGTTTTTAGGAAAAGAGACCTGAATTTTTTTGGCTGCTATTCGATTTCGCAAGAAAAAATAACATAGGATAAATATGATGCCTGCCAGAATAAAATAGCGACTGCCTACATTACGAAGGATTTCAAGAAATTTATCGGTGGAAAAATTCATCGTGCAATATTACAAGAAATTTTTCCTTTTTAGAAATATCCAATTGTTCCGCATTAGGTTTTAAACAATTCATAAAAAAAGGGCGCCTTCACAGGCGCCCTTCCGTTATTTTAATTTCATACTGACTGGATCCCACTGGATAATCTTCTTGCTGAAATAACTTTCATTACAAGCCAAAGCAGGCGCGGCCGCTCTAAATCCAAAGGTCGCGTCTTCCACCACTTGCTTACCCGTACGAATCGCATCAAAGAAGTTTGTGAAGTGATCCACATGTTCATCGTAACCCGCTGGCGCTTTAAAAATCACATCTTCTTTGATCGGGCGCTTGCGTTGAGACTCCGACCATTTGGCATTGTATTCCTTCGTCATCTCCTCCTGCATACTTTTCGGGAACGTAAATACCGAATCATATCCGCCAAAACCTGGCGCCTCTGGCATGATGCTATGAGTCACAGATATCGTATTTCCCTTCACGTTCATTACTCCTTCTGAGCCGATCAAACGAGTCACCTCTTGACCACCCGTTCCGCTGACAAAGTTCACCTGCAAGGTCAATTGGAAGGCAGGGTGTTGAGGAGTATCCGGATATTGCATAACACCCGACATTACATCTGGTAAATTACGCCCATCTTTCCAATAGCTAAATTGGCCCGTAGAGAAAATGGTTTCTGGACCATTAGAGTTAGTCATAAAGTGGGTGCCGCTCAATAAGTGGATGAATAAATCACCTGCAACACCGGTTCCTACTTCCTTAAATGCACGCCACCAGAAAAATTTCTTCGCGTCAAATTCCATTTTGGCAGTTGCCTCGATGAAACGATTCCAATCACAGGTAGATGCATCTGCGTCTTTTGGAATGGTATATTCCCACGCGCCGATGGAGCTTTGGCGATCGTATACGGCGTTAACCATGTTGAGCTTTCCGATTTCGCCTTTGGCCAACATCTCCTTCGCTTTTGCTAAGCCTAAGCTGCTAACGCGTTGGGAGCCTACTTGTAACACCTTGTTGTATTTCTTTTGCGCATCGATGACGCGTTGTCCTTCGCTGATTTTGTAGACCATCGGCTTCTCTATATACACATGTTTTCCTTTAGCTAAGGCATCGATGGTGATGCGTGCATGCCAAACGTCATGCGTCGCAATAATGACCGCGTCGATATCCGGGCGGTCTAATAATTCTTTGTAGTTACGGGTGGTATATAAATCTTTGCCGTAAAGTTCTTTGGCATTTTCGATACGACCCGTGTATAAATCACAAATTCCGGCTAATTCTACGCCTGGAACTTTTAGGGCAGATGCTAAATCGAAATGGCCTTGTACGCCAAAACCGATAACGCCCAGGCGGATTTTATCACCAATGGATATTGGTTTTTCGTAACGTAAAATTCGCTCTTCAGCTTTTTGCTGTGCTGCGAATGATTGTAAAGGTGCCGCGGCGGCTACCATACTTGTTGCACCGATTTGCTGCAGGAATCGTCTGCGTGATGCGGAACTGTTATCTTTCATAAATAGGTTATTTTTTCGAGTGCTAATTTACAAATCTTCTAATGCGTAACGCACATAGGCGAACTTTTTTCCATCAGGACTCCAAGATGGAACATTGATCGTGCCCTGTCCGCCATAAAATTCCTCCGTCAAATCTCTAATTTTTTTCGTTTTCAAATCTAATAAGCGCAATTTAATTTGTCGGCCAAACGGATGTGACTGCGCCTGGTCTTCCATGTAAGTAATAATGGTCGCTACCTTATTATTCGGGGCGATGTGTGCAAACCAATTGGAGTAGTTATCAAAAGTCATTTGTTCTGGCTCAGATCCATCGGGTTTGATTCGCCAAATCTGCATCATGCCTGAACGGTACGAATTAATATATATGTATTTCCCATCAGGCGAATATTCGGGTCCATCATCCAACCCTTCCGTGCTTGTCAAACGAATCTCTTCGCCGCCATTCGTCGACATGGCGTATACGTCAAAATTACCATTTCGTTCTGCGCAATAGACCATCGTTTTAGCGTCAGGTGAAACACCATGCCAGTACGACGGTGTCAAAGGGGTTAACTGAACTGGCTCGCCACCTGCTTCACTTACTTTATAAATAAAGGAAGAGCCCCCTTTGATTTCTGGTTTTCCACTGGAGATAAAAAGCGTTTTACCATCAAAGGTATAGCCATGGTCATTGTTGGCCTTCTGCACCGTCCCCGTATTCAGTTCGCCTAATTTCTCCCCATTCGGGCTGATTTTTTCCAGTTTACCGTATGCATTGATTAATAAAAATTTGCCATCATGAGACCAGTTAGGTGCCTCAAAATGTCGCTTTTCTTCTAAAATTTTCTCGGATTTACCGGACTCGAGGTCGTAAATGTACAACGCACTAATGACTTTTTTGCCCGCGGGCACCTGTGCCGAAAGCGAGCTGGCGAGGAGCGCCAGGGCTAGGATTTTTTTCATGATAGGTTTAGATTCACGTAAGTTTACATAGAATCGGAAAAGATTCCTATCCTGATTTTCCGCCTTACCATTCTCCCCCACCTCTGGGCCCCTTACCTTTGGGCCCCTTACCTTTGGCAATCCTCCAAGGTTTGCCAAAGGTAGTGGTTTGCCGGCGTAACTGATTTTGAAAAACTGATAATCGAAACCAGTTTATTGGAAAGAAAAAACAAACGGAAATACAAAACTTACGACCGCTGCCCAGATTGCATAATAGGGTAAAAACCGGGTCATGCCTGCCTCCACGTCATCGAGATTTTTTTGCCCTTTGAGCAACCCGAGCAATTGACGTGTGACGAAAATAAGGTTCAACAAAACCAATACATTACTTCCCAAAACCGCCACGCGGTTAGGCGTAAAACCCAATTCATACAATCGAAAGGCAATGGCTGAAAGCGCAATGCCATTGTTGACAATCGCCAGACAGGCTAAAGCCACCAAGGAAAAACGTTGAAATGTCGGCGCAGAATCTTTTGTTGACTCACTGACTGAGAATAACAACAAAGCCATTACCCCCAACAAAATCCCATTAAAAATCAGCAAGAACTCACGATCGTTGTACGGATCTTTCCCCGAATAAATGAATGCACACAAAAACAAAATTAACATCACGGTGACCAGTGGTGTAAAGATTCGGGCAATTACAGGTGAAATTTTACTGACGAGTGTGGGGTTTTGGTGCACCAACAGCGTCGCAAGCAAAGGCACAGAAGGTAACACAGAAAGCACCAAATAACGGAAATAAAAATCCTCAATTTTAATGTCAATCAAATTGAAAAGATTAATCGTTAAGGCTGTGAAAAGGCCACCTGCCAACAAGATTACTGCACTCATGACAAGCAAGTCCCCATGAAAACGCAGAAAATTGACGCGCTTTTTAACTTCTGTCCTTTGAGCTCCACTGAAAATATAACCGACTAAAAACCACATCAACAAAGGGACATGCAAGCAAGTCAAAATAAAGGTATTGCTCGACAAATTATCCGGAAGCAAATTCACAAAAACAACGGAAAAAAGTAACAGTACCACTGGCCATAAAAGACGCTGGAAAGGCAGTCCCTGCTTAAAAACAAAAAAACCAGCCATACCAGGCAACACAATAAATGCTATGTTTCGCGGATAATAGAAATCATGCGAGATGGAGAACAGATCTGGCATTTGCATGAAAAATGCAACAATCAACGCAACAATACCTACAAAAACCCAATCTCTCAAATTCCCCCAGGTAATTTCTGATTGAACCCCGCGCAAGCGCTCATACCAAAATTGCGCAGCAATATCCGACTGTACATCAGGATAGATTTGTTGAAATGCAACTGTAAAAACAGCTGGGTTAGCCCGGTATAAATTTTCTAATACCTCAGGCTTATGTAAATTTTCTTTAATGCGATTTTCCATACTATGATTGCATTTGTTTGATGAATTTCTCCAAACTAAGGAGGTGCTGCGCAAAGGCCTGCTTACCTAATTCCGTGGCGGCATATTGTGTATTGGGCTTACGGCCAATAAACTGCTTACGCACCTCTACATAACCCAGTTTTTCTAAAGCCTGCATGTGACTCGCTAAGTTGCCGTCGCTTAATTGAAGCGATTCCTTCAAACGCGCAAAATCCAATTCGTCCTGAACCACCAGCAAGGACATCATCCCCAGTCGGACCCGACTTTCAAAAGCCTTATTCAGATCTTGAAATAAATTAGACACGTTCGTATCGGGTATAAATGATGAAACCGTAAAAAATATGAACCAGACCAAATCCGAGCGCCCAAATCAATATGCCATACGCTAAAAATGCCGTTGCCAAAAGACCTAAAATGATAAAGAATAGGCCAACTGACCGTACGGCGTCCAAGGTATATTTACTCGCACTTAATAACCCTAGTCCATAAAATAGAAGTGAAACAGGGGCCGCAAGTGAAACTAATCCGACTTGCACTAATAGAATAGCAAAAATTCCTCCCGTAAGTACCGGAATGGCTAGGCTATAGGTGAGGCGTTTGGCCGCATTGTCCCACGCCCGCTTGCCTGATTCGCGTGCATTGCGCATTGCCATAAACAGCCCAATCCCCACACAAATTATAAACAAGGAACTGATAAGGATGATGAGAAGAGTCTGATGTGATGAATGCCACATCCGTTCCAACGCCTCTGACTCAAATGGCGAAATGCCCGTCATCAGATAAGCAAAACAGACACATACCATCGATAGGATTCCTGCCAAAATTCCCGATAAACCACTAATCGATTTGAATCGAGAAGCTTGATCCATCATATCCCGCATCTCTTGGATGGCGGCCAACTGTTCTTCGTGATTTTCCATATTAAAAAGTACTTTGTATTGCAAAGTTAAAATGAAAATCCGAAAATGAAAATTTTATTTCAAATGAACCTGGACAAGCTCTGTGATTTCAGCTTGTAACCGTCGGATTATATTCCATTTGGCATAAGGTCGATAATAACAAATACTCACCTCTCTCCGAAGTGTGCCATCGCTGATTTCCAAAAGTTGTCTCTTCCTACCCTCACTCAACTGCCGCACATACAAAGATGGCAACAAGGTCACACCCTGAAATGTATCCACTAAATTCAGCAACGTATCAAATGTATTAGATTCTACAGATAGGTTAGCAGGCAACGATTTATGCTTCTTCAAGTCACACAATTGAATGATTTGATCACGCAGACAATGGCCCTCTTGTAGTAAAAAGATCCGCTGCTGACTCAGATCGGTTTTACTTAGCTGCTTTTCCCCGGTAGTCAGATATCCATAAAGGCGCAAGTCCTCAACATACAGTCGTTGTGTCTCTAAGTCGGTGGATGCAATAGGCGTACTCAAAATGCCTACATCCAACTTCCCCTCGCGCAAATCTTTGATCATCTGATTCGTGGTTACCTCATGAATTTCCAAATGGAGAAGCGGATACTTTTCCACTAATGGTTTCATGATCAAAGGCAAAACCGAACTTGCAATCGTGGGTATAATCCCCAATTTCACCTTCCCCTCAATTTTCTGATTAATTGCCTTGGAAGACGAAAGCAGTGCATTGGCGTGTGCGACAACTTGTTGGGCTTGCACCAAAACCTCCCGCCCATTTTCCGTCGTGGCAATCGGATTTGCTTTGCGGTCAAAAATCACGATATCCAGCTGCTCCTCAAGCTTTTTTACCATGGCACTTAACGTTGCCTGGGTAACATGACAATAATCAGCTGCTTTGGAGAAGCTTTTAAATTGGTCAACTGCCAATATGTACTCTA
The DNA here is from genome assembly GCF_044377215.1 of Aquirufa sp. Lineage (GTDB taxonomy): Bacteria > Bacteroidota > Bacteroidia > Cytophagales > Spirosomataceae > Aquirufa. The sequence continues at coordinate 99,024 of NZ_JBILJM010000003.1, read as the reverse complement.
ATTGCTGTATATTCACCGATATAGATTTTATCTATGTCAAATATAGAAAATTTCAGTTTTCTCTATAAATATTTTGCCACTAAATTGGCACCACTAAAAATTAAAAATCATGAAAAAACTACTATTAATCAGTGCGATTGCAGCTTCATTTACTGCTCAAGCACAGGATTATTCAGCTAAGCCAGCAGCAGCAGCAGCGGCTAATCCACATGCAGCGGCAGGTGTAAATCCACACGCAGCAAATCCACATGGCGCCAACCCACACGCCGCAGGAGGCGTAAATCCACACGCAGGCATCAACCCGCACACGGGTATGAAAGCGTCAGGACCTACCAACAAAGATTGGTGGCCAAGCCAATTGAACGTAGGCATGCTACGTCAAAACTCCGAGAAGTCAAACCCGATGGGACCTGACTTCAACTACATCAAAGCATTTAAGAGCCTTGATTATTTCGCGTTGAAAAAAGACATCGCAGCCGTATTAACGAAATCACAAGATTGGTGGCCAGCTGACTTTGGCAATTATGGTCCACTTTTCATCCGTATGGCATGGCATAGCGCAGGTACCTACCGTTCAGGTGATGGACGTGGTGGCGCAAGAGCAGGCCAACAGCGTTTTTCTCCTTTGAACTCGTGGCCAGATAATACAAACCTTGACAAGGCGCGTCGTTTGTTATGGCCGATCAAGCAAAAGTATGGCGATAAAATTTCTTGGGCTGACTTAATGGTCCTTACAGGGAACGTATCACTTGAGCAAATGGGCTTTAAGACTTTTGGTTTTGCCGGTGGCCGCACGGACGTTTGGGAACCAGAAGAAAACGTGTATTGGGGATCAGAGAAAAAATGGTTAGACGATAAAAACCGTTACTCAGGTGACCGTAAATTAGAGAATCCATTAGCTGCGGTTCAAATGGGCTTAATCTATGTGAATCCAGAAGGGCCGAATGGCGTACCAGATCCTATTGGTTCGGCGAAAGATATCCGTGAGACGTTTGGCCGCATGGCGATGAACGACGAAGAAACAGTGGCTTTAATCGCCGGTGGTCACACCTTTGGTAAAACACACGGTGCAGGTCCAGCGACGAACGTAGGTCCAGATCCAGAAGCAGCAGGAATCGAAGAGCAAGGAATGGGTTGGAAAAGCACGTACAAATCAGGTAAGGGAAAAGATGCGATCACGTCTGGTTTAGAAGTTACTTGGACGTCGACGCCTACACAATGGGGTATCGGATACCTACACTTGCTATTTAATAACGAGTGGACATTAGAGAAAAGCCCAGCCGGTGCTAACCAGTGGATTGCGAAAGATAGTCCAAACATCATCCCAGATGCGTTTGATAAAAACGTATTCCACAAGCCTACGATGTTAACTTCGGATATCGCTTTACGCGCTGATCCAGTTTACGAGAAAATCTCACGTAGTTTCTTAGAGAATCCGGAATTGTATGCGAAGGCTTTTGCGAAAGCTTGGTTCAAATTAACGCACCGCGACATGGGTCCTAGCTCAACGTATTTAGGACCAGAAGTTCCGAAGGAGCAATTGCTTTGGCAAGATCCAATTCCTGCGTTGAATCACGAGGTAGTGAACGCGCAAGACGTAGCGGCTTTGAAAACGACCATTTTAAACTCTGGTTTATCGATCAGCGAATTAGTTTCGACAGCTTGGGCTTCAGCTTCAACGTACCGTCATTCAGATCGCCGCGGTGGTGCAAACGGAGCGCGTATTCGTCTTCAACCACAACGCAGCTGGGAAGTTAACAACCCGAAGCAATTGGAAAAAGTGTTAGCGGTTTTGGAAAAAATCCAACAAGATTTCAATGCTAAATCAGGTAAGAAAAAAGTATCAGTTGCTGATTTAATCGTCTTAGGTGGTTCTGCAGCGGTAGAAAAAGCAGCAGCGAATGCAGGTGTGAAAACAACCGTTCCGTTTACACCAGGTCGTATGGATGCTTCACAAGAGCAAACAGATGTGGCATCCGTTAGCTTATTAGAGCCGATGGGTGATGGTTTCCGTAACTACACGAAAACACGTTACACGCTTTCGACAGAAGAAATCTTCGTAGACAAAGCACAATTATTAACTTTGACTGCGCCAGAAATGACGGTGTTAACAGGTGGTATGCGTGTGTTGAACACGAATTACAACGGTTCGAAACACGGCGTATTTACGACGAAGAAGGACGCGTTAACGAACGACTTCTTTGTGAACTTGTTGGAGATGGGAACTACCTGGAAGCCAGTAGACGAAGCAAAAGAAGAATACGTAGGTAAAAATGAAAAAGGAGCTGTGGTTGCGACTGCAACGCGTGCCGACTTGATTTTTGGTTCGAATTCAGAGCTACGCGCTCTTGCTGAAGTCTATGCAACGAAGGATTCACAAACTAAATTTGTGAAGGATTTCGTAGCTGCTTGGACGAAGGTGATGAACCTTGACCGCTTTGATGTAAGTTTTAAATAGATTGTTTTGAAGTTTGAAGAAAGGCCGACTCATTGAGTCGGCCTTTTTTATTGCTTCGCCTTCAACTTGTCGTATTCGCTTTGCTCTAAGGATGATTCACCGAAGATATGGTAGGCCTTCAAGTATTGTATCGTCAACCCTAATCCCCAGCCTAGCATCGGCCAAATAGGCCATGGAATATGATGCTTTTTGGCTTCAACTGGCATTGTCAAATACCAGATAACCCATAGAAAAGGAATAACAAGTGAATAAGAGCCTAGACTCCGCTTGAATTTGGCACGCATACGGGCAAGCTGCCATAATTGTTGATCTGTACTTTCCATAATGTTTCGATTTTCGGTTTCATCATCTGGAGCATACAATAAGGTCAAATTCACACCGAGCACTTCGCCAATCGAGTTCATCGAATACAAGCTAGGCTTACCCTCGTTACGTTCCATGCGTTGCACGGTGCGTAGGGCGATGCCTGACTTTTCCGATAATTCGTTTTGCGTAAGGCCCTTCGATGTGCGGATTTCCTTGAGTTGTTCTCCAAAATTCATGGGCCAAAATTGAGGTTTAAAATGGTATTAACAAACGCCTTTTATATGACTTCTTTGCGTCATCGCTTAAAATTTTCGATGGCTTTATGCGAACCATCGCAACTCGGCTTGCGCTTTGTTAAACCACAAACGCAATCTGTGATACCAATACCTCTCAAGATATATTTTTCATTTTTCTCGATACGTGCGGTGCGTGTCGCCGACTGCTTTCCGTCAGAAAAATGCATGAGATAAGCGCGCTGTCTACCGGGGGTGAGTTTTTCAAAAGCCATTTTTACAGCAGGATTTTTTTCAAAAATAGCTGTTAATTCTTCTGGATAAGGGATTTCTTGCGGCTTTTCCATTTTCAATCCCAGTTTCTCTACCTCGATGGATTCGTAGACATAGGCTTTGATGAAGTCTTCTTTGGCCAAAATCTCCTCCACCGAACTAAACTTCATCCAGCGACCTGACTGCGTGTGCTCGCCAGGCTTTATTAACAGATTGTCCTCGTCTTGAAGTAGCGCGCCGTTGAAAAAGCTCAAGGCACAATGTCCCTTTAAACTTCCAATGGCAATGATATTTTTCGTACCTACCATATACACCGGTGTCCGCCACTTAAAGGTTTCTATCAGCAAACAGTCGAGCAAAATGCGGCGCAAACAAGCCATTTCTGCAGACCAATGGTCGGCACTTAGGATGAATTCGTCTACATTCGGGTCTTTCATATGGTTAGAATTGGCTACAGATATGCTTTATCCTACAAAGAAAGAAAAAACCCATGAAATCACGTATGCTTATTGCGCTGCTTTTTGCTTCTAGTTCGTTACTAGCCCAAACGCCTCCCGTCCTTGTAGCCATGAAAACGCCTACGCTTCGTGTAGGAAAATTGTCATTTAAAGACCTTAACAAGAACAATAAACTTGACAAATACGAAGACTGGCGTTTGCCCGTAGAGGCACGTATTAAAGATTTGGTGTCCCAAATGACGCTTGAAGAAAAGGTGGGATTTATGCTCATCAGCACGACCCGCATGGGTGGAGATCAAGTTTTCAATAATGGGGTTCAAGGTGGCGGTGGTCCAAGACCTAAAATCACGGAAGGGTTTAATGAGGAAGATTTGGTTCAAAGTACCAACATGTTTACCCGTAAACCGCTGGACGCACCAAATATGTCGGCAGCCGGTACCACCAAAGGCGTATCTCAATTTCACTTACGGCACTTCATTTTACGTGCAAGTGCTTCTCCAGAAATTATGGCCAAATGGTCGAATAACTTACAAGAACTTTGCGAAAGCACACGCCTCGGTATTCCAGCAATCGTCGCTTCCAACCCACGAAATCACGTAACCACAGATGCATCGGTGGGGCTTAGCGTAGGCCTAACGGCATTTTCAAAATGGCCAGGCGAATTAGGTTTGGCGGCGATGCGCGACTTTGAATTAACACGTAAGTTCGCAGAAACAGCCGCAGCTGAATGGCGCTCGGTAGGATTACGGAAAGGCTATATGTATATGGCGGATTTGGCCACGGAACCTCGCTGGGGACGTGTCGAGGGAACATTCGGTGAAGATGCGGATTTGGCATCTAAAATGATCACGGAAATTGTCTTAGGATTTCAAGGTAAAAAAATAACACCTACCTCAGTGGCGATGACTACGAAACACTTTCCAGGGGGTGGGCCGCAAGTAGATGGGCAGGACTCCCATTTTGATTGGGGAAAATTCGCACATTATCCGGGCGGCATGTTTGACTACCATGTGAAACCATTCAAGGCAGCGATTGCTGCGGGAACATCGGCGATCATGCCTTACTACTCAGCACCTAAAGGCAAGGAATTTGAAGAGGTGGGTTTCTCTTACAACAAGGCGATGATTGGTGATTTATTGCAAGGCAAATTAGGCTTCAATGGAATCATTAATTCGGATACAGGTCCAATCGAAATGATGCCATGGGGAGTGGAAAGTATGAGCATTCCTGCGCGCTACCAAAAAGCCTTGCAAGCAGGCGTGGATATTTTCTCTGGTGCGGCAGATCCGACCACCTTGATTGACGTAGTAAAAAAAGGCTTAGTTTCAGAGGCGCGCATTGATCAATCTGTGTCAAAATTATTAAAAGAGAAATTTGATTTAGGTCTATTTGAGAATCCATATGTCAATGTCGAAGAAGCGGTGAAAACGGTGGGAAATAAGGAGGCGGTTGCGGCGGCTGATTTGGCCTTGCGGAAATCAATTGTGCTATTGCGCAATGATGAAAAGCGTTTGCCATTAGCTAAGAAAACCAAGGTTTATTTTGAAACCTACTTCCAATCCGGACGTAATGCGGGAGAGGCCATCAAAGTTTCGAAACCCGAATATCCGGGTCTTGAGTTTGTGTCAACGAAAGAGGAGGCCGATGTCGTTTTACTGTGGTTAGTTCCTACAGCCGGTGGCTTATTCAGTTCCCAAGGTTCAAAAATCGACCTGAATTTGTCTAAAAACCGCATTGATGTGAATCATGTTAATGAAGTTTTGAATGCTAAGCCAACGGTCATTGCGATAAATTACACGAATCCATGGGTGATCGAGGAAATCGACAAGGGTAAAGCTTCATCCATTATTGCGACTTTTGGTACGACACAAGAAGCTTTGTTGGACATCGTGACGGGGGCCTACAAGCCATCAGGCAAGATGCCATTCACGACTCCGATTAACCAAGCCGCAGTTGAGGCGAATAAATCCGACGTTCCGGGACACATGGAAGGTCCGGGATATGGTTTGTTTGCCTTTGGGCGTGGGTTAACGTATTAAAATTATCAGGAAACTGTTTCGTTTATTTCGATTAATTGATTAGTTTTAATCGAAATAAACGAAAATTATGCATCCTTTAGAAAAACCAAACCCTGCGGATCAAAAATTAGCCAAGGCAACTTTTGAACTTATTCGAAAGGAGCGTGGAAATTATCAAACGAGAGGAAAAATTCGCGTTAACCTCCATTTTAAAGAAACAAATACGAGTGCCCAATTGCCCGATCATGCGATTCCTTTAATCCAGGAAATGTTGAAATTAATGGCAGAAGGGAAACCATTTACAATTATTCCCACCGATTCCGCTTTAAGTTCGCAAGAGGCAGCCGATTTACTTCAGGTTTCTAGGCCCCATGTCGTTCATTTGATGGAAGAAGGTGAAATTCCTTATTTCAAAGTGGGTAGTCACCGCAGGGTATTGCAAGAAGATTTGGTGGCCTACCAAAGGGAATTAAAAAAATCGAGGGAAGCAAATTTAGCACTCATTGCGAAGCAGGCTCAGGAAGATTCCTTGGGATATTAATGATAAAAGCTGTCTTAGATGCCTGCGTTATATACCCAGCTCCACTTCGAGATTTATTACTCAGCCTAGCGGATATTGGCCTATTCAAACCATTTTGGTCAGCTAAAATCAATGAAGAATGGATTCGAAACCTATTGATTAAAAGGCCGGAATTATCCCTTTCAAAATTAGCCTTAACTGTTGAAGCGATGAACAAGGCCTTTCCTGACGCAAATGTCTCGAGTAATGTAAATATCGCAAGCTCTCTAAGCTTACCTGATCAAGATGACATCCATGTTTTGGGAACAGCCATTGTTAGTGAATCAAACTACATTATTACATCCAATTTGAAGGACTTTCCACATAAGATACTTGGGCAATATCATATTCAAGCAATAGATCCGGATACCTTTATACTAGAACGATTTAAGGATCAAAAGACACTCGCTTTAGTCGCCTTACATAATCAAATTAAGCGATTGCGTCATCCACCACTATCCCGACTAGAGGTATTCGATATATTTAAGAAAATAGGATTAACTAAAACAATTAATCATTTGAAAACCCTATAGATTATATTTCAAACCTACTGTACCAATCACCTGACCATCTGTGATTGTATAATTGCCAAAGGCTTTGGCCTGAAAATGTTTGTTGATGTCATAGGAAATCGTCTCCGCAACACCGGTTAACTCACCCACCGACAAGTAATATCCTTGTGAGAAAAAATTCCATTTCTTGTGATGGTAGTTGGCATTCCCCGAAACCAGCGTCACCTTAAAATCCGTATTTCGCGCATTGCCATTCAGGATAAATGAGCCCACATTCCAGGAAGCGTTTACTGGGTAGGACAACGTTAATTCCCGACCAAAGAAACTCGTTACCTTATACTGCTCTGTCATTTGAAAAGCTGGAATATGTATGCCAGCTGTCGCTTTAAATTTCTTATCAATAAATCGATAACGTGTAAATAAGGCCACCGTGGTGGGCGTCATACTTTTCATCCGCATCATGTACATCAATGAGCCCGTCAGCCTTCTTTTCGGATTCGTACTGGCATTGATAATCAAATTGGGCTCTTTTGACGTAAACGCAGGAATAAATGAGAAACCGCCGGTACTCATTTCAATACTTCCGGTTTGTGCGCTTAGTGTAAATGAGGCTAAAATAAGGCCTATAGCCGCCAATTGTTTCATTTTGATACATTAAGGGATTTGACGGTACAAAAGTAGCCCTTTTCCATTCTGAAAACAACCGAGGGTATTTTCAGTTTACTCAATATGCCCAAATCTCCCATCAATATCGTCTGGTTTAAACGTGATCTCCGCTTTACGGACCACGAGCCTTTGTGCCGAGCATTGGAGGAAGATATTCCGGTATTGTTGGTCTATTTTTTCGAACCGTCAATGATTTCATTCCCGGATAGCGATGTGCGTCATTGGCGATTTGTGTATGAATCACTTGTTGAAATGCAGGGCCGACTAGAAGATCGAAATGGTATTTTATATCTATTTCATTCCGAAGTAATACCTGTATTTCAGGCTTTATCTGAGCAATTTAGTATTCACCAAATTTTCTCTCACGAAGAAATTGGAAATGATTTAAGTTATCGACGAGACAAAGAAGTAGCTGCTTTTTGCAAGCGCGAAAAAATTGCTTGGAAAGAAACGCCAACGGGCGGTGTGATTCGCCGTTTGAAATCCCGCAAAACTTGGCAACAACGCTGGGAGGAAACGATGCGGCATGAGCCCTATTTAGTTCGCGAGGATAACTGGAATTTGCTACGTTTGCCGTCTGAATTTTACACGGCTTTTAAAGGGCCTGAACTTCCCCTTGAATTCAAAACGCGTAACCCTGTTTTCCAAGAAGGGGGCGAATATTGGGGCTGGAAATACTTGAAAAGTTTCATCGAAACGCGGCATCCCGCGTACAGTTCGTCCATCAGCAAGCCTGAGGCCAGTCGGCGCGCAATAAACGTTCGCTTCAAAATTTTGTCTCAAGGCTGCACTGGCAAAGTCACTTTATTCAAAAATTTGAAGATGAGTCGCGGATGGAATTTGAGCCGGTGAATAAGGCATATCAGGCGCTCGAGAAAAACCGCGATGAGCACTTAATTCAAGCCTGGCAAACGGGTAAAACCGGCGTTCCTCTAATAGACGCGTGCATGCGCTGCGTAGTGGCAACGGGCTATTTGAATTTCCGCATGCGCGCCATGGTCGTATCGTTTTTTGTGTTTAACCTGTGGCAAGATTGGCGGGATTTAGCGCACTTTTTAGCACGGCAATTTCTCGACTATGAACCCGGTATTCACTATCCTCAAATTCAGATGCAAGCCGGCGTGACCGGTATCAATACCATTCGCATTTATAACCCAATCAAGAATTCTTACGCTCACGATCCAGAAGGTGTCTTTATTAAAAAATGGGTGCCTGAATTAGCGACGGTTCCTTCTACCTTAATTCATGAACCCTGGAAATTGAGTGACATGGAGCAGACTTTGTACGGCGTGAAAATCGGGGTGGATTATCCAGCGCCGGTGGTGGATTTGAGTGCCACACGCAAAACGGCATCCGACCAAGTTTGGGCGATGCGGAAAACGAAAAAGGCCCGACAAGAGGGGGCGCGAATCCTTGAAAAACACGTAAATAAATGAGCGCATTCCTGATTTTCCCACACCAATTGTTTGAAGAAACGCTAGCTCAGGAAGCGGACGTTTTCTATGTGGTGGAATCAAATCTTTTCTTCAAACAATACGCCTTCCATAAACAAAAGTTAATCTTCCACCGAGCTAGCATGCGCGCTTTCGCGGATCGCCTTCGGGCCGCAGGGAAAACAGTCGAATACATCGATGCGCAGGATCCTCGCGCTTCGGAAGTTGCACTGGTCTCCTCCATCGAAGGCGCGATAATGTTGTTCGATCCGAATGATTATTTGTTGGAACGCCGACTGCGTCGAACGGCCGACATTCGTTTATTGGCAAGCCCAAATTTCCTCAATACGGACACCTCACTACTCGGAACCCGCAAGCCCTATTTCCAAACAGCCTTCTATACCCAACAGCGAAAAGATCGCAGACTATTGCTTGAAGAAGATGGAAAACCAATGGGCGGCCAATGGACTTTTGATGCAGATAATCGCAAAAAGATTCCTAAGAATACCTTCATTCCGGCGCCCTTTCCGGAGACACCGACTAATAAATACATTCTTGAAGCCATCGATTATGTTTACACGTATTTCCCGGCCAATCCTGGATCGAGCGAAAAGCCCTTTTCGGGAGCCTACTACCCGGTGACACATGCAGAGTCACAAGCGGCTTTAGATTTATTTTTAAGAGAACGAATGCACTTGTTTGGTGACTATGAGGACGCCATCAAAGCGCAAGAAAAGACCTTGTTTCATAGTATTTTAAGTCCCTTGATTAATGTGGGATTGCTCAATCCTGCTGATGTTGTCGCACGTGTCGCCGCATGCGATGGACCATTAAATAGCGTGGAGGGCTTTATTCGCCAAATTATCGGTTGGCGCGAGTTTGTCCAACTGCTCTATCGCAAAATAAGTGTCCAACAGCGCACCACGAATTACTGGGGATTTACGAACGAGATGCCTGCTGCATTTTACGACGGAACCACAGGCTTAGAACCTATCGATCAGACGATTCGCAAACTCTTGAAAACGGGTTATAATCACCACATCGAACGACTCATGGTGTTGGGAAATTTCATGCTACTATGCGAAATTAAACCCGATGCAGTCTATCGCTGGTTTATGGAAATGTACATTGACGCGTACGATTGGGTGATGGTTCCTAACGTCTATGGCATGTCGCAATTTAGCGATGGCGGATTGATGACGACGAAACCCTATATCTGTGGGTCGAATTACATCTTGAAAATGAGTGATTATCCGAAGGGCGAATGGCAGGAGATTTGGGATGGTTTGTTTTGGCGATTCTTGGATAAACAGCGGGAAACCTTCCGCAAAAATCCGCGTTGGGCCATGATCATCAGCACCTGGGACAAAATGCCTGTAGAAAAAAGAGAGGCGCACCTGCTAAGGGCGGAAACCTTCTTAACGCAACTGTTTGCTTAATTTATTCCAGAACGAAAAGAAGCTATTGAACTCTCCTGGCAAGCCTGGAGCTAAGGATGGATGCTCCTCACGAATACCGTGAAAATGAGGATTGATGGGGTGGTCGCGGAAAATACCTTTTATGTTAAGCTCTGCGTATTCCCCGTAAAAAACTTGAATCCCCGGGATGTTTGCCGCTAAATCCAATATGAATTGTATGGTCTTTGGCGCCATTGGATACTTCGCAAAATGACTCGGTTCCAAGACCAAAATTCGATTGCCTGTTTCACCTTCATGAAAAGTGGGATCAAGCGTGTAATGGGTGTAAATGAAGGTAGGTACTCCATCCTGTAAAACTGGTGTTTTTGTTGCGGGTGGTGTAAAAACGAGATCTAATTGGGTAGATTTTTGTAGCACTTCAGGAACTGGTCTCATCGGCAAATCCTCGTAGTCGCAATCCAAAAAAGTGCCCCGTTGGCCTGTGCCTGTGTAGGTGTTTACATTCACCTGATTCACATAATATTGTTTATTGCTAAAGGTGCCGGCGCACCATTGCCAACTCAGCGCATTGCTGGCTAAATCGCCGTCCAACAAATGGTAATAGAGCCATGACGCGGGTGCCTGCCAATGGTATTTTCCCACATTGCAGGTAATCGCAGCGAGGTACATACGCAAGTGATTGTGAAGGTACCCAGACTCAAAAAAGGCGCCAAAATGACTATCCAAGGCCTTAATTCCGGTAGATGCCTCGAGCACTGCGACCGGAATACCGGAATGCAAAACGCCTTCCTGAGGGTGTCGAATATCGTTAAAAATGGCATCCCCTTTTTGAAACCAGGTGCGCGTATAAAACTCGCGCCAAGCTAATTCTTGGATGAATTTCTCCGCTTGTTCCAAACCAATTCCGCGGTCTTTCAATCGCTGAACGACCTGAGGAACGGTGATAAATCCACGCGATAAATACGGGGAAAGATAGGAAACGCCTCCATTTAAAAAGTTGCGCGTCCGAGCATAACGCTCGGGATCAAACTGATCGATACGTTCGTAAACCGCATCTAAGTTGGCAGGAAAATCCACTAGCGTTTACTAATTTTATTCATACTGATCCCGCGCTGCAGCGTGCATTTGAAGCGCGGATCTACAGCTACGCGTTTTTGCAGGTGTTTGGTGCCACGGCCGGTCATGCGCTTTCGCCACATCCGGAAACTGGACTCTTTGCTATTCAAGCGCATGAATTCGATGACCTCTTTTTCTTTCAGGCCAAACTGGAATTCGATTGCCTCAAAAGGCGTACGATCTTCCCAAGCCATTTGGATGATTCGGTCGATGTCTTGGTCGGTAAACTTATTTGCTACGTCTGCACTTTTCACCACAATAGATGATTTGATCCCAGTTCTTCTCCCATTTCTTACGCCAGGCGAAAGGGCGATTACAAACGGGACAGGTTTTGGAAGGTAAATGTTGTTTTTTAACGCCTTGCATAGGTGTTAAACGAGGGTGGTATCAAATTTGTTTTGACTATTTTGGGTTGACTACACCAAAATCTCTCCCCTTAGATACAGCATACTTTCACCGGCTATTTCCACCCGATCGCCTTTCAGCGTACAGGTCAAAGAACCGGTTCTTTGAGATAATTGAAGGGCCGACATAGTGGTTTTGCCTAAAATAGCAGACCAATAAGGAGTCAAGGTGGTATGCGCAGAACCTGTCACTGGATCCTCATTCACCCCACAAGCTGGCCCAAAAAATCGAGAAACAAAATCCACCTTTTCTCCCGGAGCGGTCACAATTATCCCGCGTACGGGATGAATTTTCAAGGCCTCAAAATCCGGTTGGAGTGCGCGAATATCTGCCTCAGCATCATAGACAAACAGATAATCCGTTTTGCCTTTGAAAACGGCGCGAGGTGCTTTGGAAAGTCCTGTACTATGAATGGGATCAACATCGATTTGCGAGATGGTATCACAAGGAAAATCCAGGACTAATTCTGTTCCCCTTTTAGTCACCGTTAACAGGCCACTTCTAGGTGAATGAAAATGGACGAAATCTCCCGAGTAACCGAGTTCGTGAAACACCACATGCGCGCTCGCTAAGGTAGCGTGACCACACAAATCAACTTCTACAGCGGGAGTAAACCAGCGAATTTCGTAACCGTCATTAGCAGGAACGATGAAAGCTGTTTCTGCTAAATTATTCTCCTGCGCAATGTTTTGCATGAGTTCATCTGCTAACCATTCAGTTAATAGACAAACAGCGGCAGGGTTGCCTTTGAATAATTGATTGCTAAAGGCGTCAAATTGGTAAATAGGGATTTTCATTCCGCTAAAATAATAGAATTTTCTTTAAAGACCTTGACGGTTAAATAAACTCCCAGCGAAAACTCCCAAAGCGCAATGGGGATCGCAGATATACCTGCAAGCGGTGCATGCTGACCAATTACTCCGAAAAGTACCGCAACATCTCCAGCCACCAACGTAGACGCACCCACGATTCCGATGATGGGTAGAAGGCGGGGAACTAAGCGGCTTTGGTATAAAAGCGTTCCTAATAGAAGGCCATTCACGGCTGGGATGAAACTTTGGCTAATTAAAAAAAGACGGTCGTAAAGCATGACCAGCCCGCGGCTCATGACCGAAGCCTCCGCCCCTAAGGTGCGCATTTGCAAAACGGTCAACAAAGCCGCAACTCCCGCAAAAATCAGAGCAGCCTCTAATACGCGCGCGGCCACAAAACCCAAAAGCCAGCGTTTCGTTTTGCTTCCTCAATACCGGATACAAAACAATAGCCGTTCCGATGCAGAACAAGGCCATCAATAATTCCAACATTCCACCCAATACCACATCACTTGAAGGCGCCGAACCAAGGATAAAATTAGGCTGATGGATTTCGTGGTAAAGCGACAATGTCGGAATTGAAATGAAAGTGAGCAGGTACAAAATACCAGCGGCTAATGAGGTTTTTCGGGATATTGTCATAGGCCGCAAGTACGACATTAATTATTCCCTTAAACTGATTACTTTATGAACGGCAAGCCCGAGGACATCGAAATTATAGCCTAGCCCTCGACCTGCGGCTGAAAAGGCTGTTGGTAAAAACGCTTTCCTGTCGCTTTATACAAGGCATTGGCCATCGCTCCGAAAATAGGTGGGAATGGCGGCTCGCCTAATCCTGTCGGATCTACCTCATTTTGCACAAAATGCACATCGATCTTCTTCGGCGCCTCATTGTGACGAATCATGCGATAGGTATCAAAATTCTTCTGATCTGTCTTTCCTTCCGTCAAGGTTAATTGGCCAAACAAGGCATTCCCAATCCCATCAATCGCCGCACCTTCCGCCATATTTTTAGCCCCTTCCGGATTCACGACAACGCCGCAATCTAAAGCAGAGGTCACCTGATCCACGATCACTTGGCCGTCTTTTACCTGCAAATCAATTACCTGTGCTGCATATGAATTATGGCAAAAATATGCCGAAACACCTCGTTTCTTACCCGCATTTTCGGGTTTTCCCCAGCCCGACTTATCTCGCACTAATTCCAAAACACCCATGTAACGTGCCGGATCATAATCGTTGCTTTTTCCTACGGGGTTGTCTTTGGCACGTTGCAACAATTCCAATCGGAAGGCAATGGGATCCTTACCCATATACTCAGATATCTCATCCAAAAACGACTGCTCCGCCGCCGCATTAAAATTTGAACGCGGGGCACGAAAAGCACCAATCGTGACATTGGAAGGAATCACCCAGCTCTCTGCCAAGTAATTATCTAGGGCCCCAGCCGGGAAACGATTCGCGTGTAACGGGGATTCAGGTATCCCGCCACCCTTAATATGCATTGCTGTCAAACGCTTGTTTTCATCAAAAGCAGCACGATACGTCATTTGGTAGGTTGGGCGATAAATTCCCGCACTCACATCGTCCTCACGCTTGTAAATTAATTTTACCGGGGCATTTGCCTGCTTCGAAATCAAGACAGCCTCCAACATGTAGTGGCCATAGGCCCGACGGCCAAAACCGCCCCCCATTCGGGCCAACTCAATCTCAATATTTTCCTTCGGTATCCCTAAGCGCGCTGCCACTGTATTTGCCACCATATCAGGACCCTGAATCGGACCTAAAATACGAACCTTATCCCCCTGCACATGGGCGAAGGTATTCGTAGGCTCCATAATATTATGTGCTAAAAACGGGGCTGTATACGTCCGCTCAATCACATGCTTTGCCTCAGCAAATGCCTTCTCTGGATCTCCATCTTTACGCTCAACGCGGCCCGGCATTTTATCCATGTCGAGCATTTGCTCGTAATGCTTTTTCGTACTTTCTAGTCCAGCTGGAACGATCGTATCGCGACCTCCCATGCCTAATTCTTTAGTCTCAGGCGCATTTTCCCACACTACTTTCAAGGCCTTGCGGGCATTCATTACCTCCCAAGTCGTCTTCCCTACTACCGCAATCACTTCATTAAATGTACGGGTATCAAACATGGCTAATTTCTGTGTCGGCTCATACACTTGAATTGGGAAAATGTCCACGATACCTGGCATCTTTTTCGCTGCCGTCGCATCAAAAGACTTCAAGCGCATCCCGAAAGCCGGTGGGCGTTCCGTCATCGCAATCAGCATACCTGGAACTTGGTAATCCATCCCAAATAAGGGTTGGCCTTTCACGATTTTTGGCCCCTCCACATTTTTCTGTGGGGTGCCTAATAACTTGAAGCTTTTATTTCCTTTTAAAACGATGTCTTTCGGAACAGGTAATTTCGAAGCTGCTGTCGCAAAAGATCCGTAGGTCGCTGACTTACCACTGAATGAATTCATCACCATCCCGTTTGCGGTCGTTAATTCCGCGATAGGCACATTCCATTCTTGGCTGGCAGCCGTTAGAATCATTTGACGCGCGGAGGCGCCCGCCGTACGCAACAATTTCCAAGCTTGGCGGATAGATTGACTACCTCCCGTAAACTGACGATTGTATAAAGCAAGGCTATAATTGGCTTGTTCGACCTGAACCGCCGTAAAGTCGACATCCAATTCCTCCGCGATCAACATCGGTAAGGAGGTCATGACATTTTGGCCAAATTCCGGATTAGGTGAGAAAATCTTCACCACATTATCAGGAGTGATTTTAATATAACTCGTTAATTTCTCCCAGGTAGGCTCTGCTCCCAGTGCTTGTAAGGTTTCTTCCGACTTCGCTGATGCAAACCAGGAAATTCCCAACATCAAGCCTCCGCCAGATAGGGACGAAACTTTTAAAAACGAGCGTCTGCTGTAATTTGATTCGGTCTTTTTCATCTTATTTCGAGGCTGCTGCTAGTTGGATGGCTTTTTTAATACGTGTATACGTTCCACAACGGCAAATATTTCCCGTCATAAAATTCTCGATATCTTCTTCCGTTGGCTTCGGTGTATTTTTTAACAAGGCTGCGGCACTCATGATTTGGCCTGACTGGCAGTATCCACATTGGGCAACGTCTACGTCGATCCAAGCTTTTTGTACGGGATGATCTCCTTTGACTGATAAGCCTTCAATCGTCGTAATGTCTTGATTAGCTAAGGCCGAAATGGGTAATTGACACGACCGAACGGCATCGCCATTCAAGTGAACGGTACATGCGCCGCAGGAACCTACGCCACAACCATACTTCGTTCCTTTCATATCTAACACATCTCGAAGTACCCACAAAAGTGGCATGTTTTCATCCACGGTTACCGTGTGAGATTTCTTATTTATGCGTACTGTGAATTTCTTGATCATATGCTGATTATTTAGCGCAATTTAAGTCGTTTTAATTCAAATTTCGGTAAGCAAGCGGTGTGTTTCCTACCCGCTGTTTAAACAAACGCGTGAAGTGTTGTGGATATTTAAAGCCTAGTTCATAAGCAATCTGATTGACAGACTTGTCGCCATCGAAAACACGATCTTTCGCTACATCAATCAGCTTATTTTGAATATATTCTTTCACGGATTGCCCCGTTTCCTTTTTAATTAGGTCACCAAAATAATTAGCCGAGAAGTGTAACTGCTCGGCGAAATAAGCAACAGATGGTAAGCCTAAGGTCTGAGGTTTGTCCGATAAAAAATACTGATTCAATAGTTCTTCAAAACTAGCCAAAACCCCCTTGTTTACATGATCACGTGAGATAAACTGGCGATCGTAAAAGCGTTCGCAGTAATTTAAAAGGAGTTCAATATTCGCAGAAATCAACTTTTTACTGTGTTTATCAATATTCTGCGATAATTCAAATGCAATTTTCGAAAAGCAATCCAATACCACCTGACGCTCTGCATCTGAAATGTGTAAAGCTTCGTTAGACTGGTAACTAAAAAAATGATACGTAGCTAATGCCTTACCTAAGGCTGTTCCATGTACAAGATCAGGGTGGAATACGAGCCCGAAACCTTTCGGCTGATATACCGGTGAAGGTATTTCGAATTCTGATACTTGACCAGGGGCAAAGAATACCAAAGTTCCCGCTTGATAATCGTATGTATGGCGACCATAAACAATATCACCACATTTGACATCTTTGAGGTAAACACAGTAAAGTCCATAATGAAATTTAACCCGTGTCGTTTCTTCTCCCCAAGAGCGCGGTGAAGCTTTAGAAAAATCAATCACACTAACCAAAGGGTGCTGAGTCGTGTGGTTATTATCCGTGTTATACTGACTGATAGAGTCAATTGTATATGTCTTGACCATATAAATAATGCTTTCAAACGAAATTTAAACAATTTCAATTGCCTGAAGGTATGTAGTAGTAAAAATGGTAGAAAAAGCAGTAATTCTGGTCGCTAGATTAAATGACATATCCCGAAATTGCCTGCTCAATTCTAACATGTACCAACGATGAAAAAGCAATTTCTACTACTAACCTTTTTATTACTAAATACCACATTAAGCTTTGCACAAGCGCCTTCAGAAAAGGAATTAATTCAATTATCCTTGGAAAAATGGCAATGGATGTCAGATAAAAACGTAGAAAAGCTAAAGGACCTTTTTGACGATAAAGCCAAATTTGTTCACATGAGCGGTACTTGGAAAAAAGAAGAAGAATTAAACATTATTGCATCAGGAAGTATTTGGTACCGCAAGGCAACTGTAAAAGATACTGCCGTTGAATTTTTTGGAAACACCGCCATTGTATGGAACCGAATCACCCTAGATGCTGTCGTACGCGAACAAGTAGTCGTAACAGAATTCACAGTAACGGAGGTCTATCATAAACAAGATACGGGGTGGAAGATGCTAAATCTTACATTTAGCAGTGTTCGTGATACCCATCAAATTAAACATTAACCGATTAGAGCCTCCCGAACATCCCATCAATCTTTGGCCTTGAACAGCGAAGGATTTATTTTTCTGAAGATTGTATAAAAAAAGCCATCCTCTCAGATGGCTTTCAAATTATTTTTCTACCGTAATTAATCCCGGAATCTCGACCATTTCGTTCGCCTCCGCCGCGTAATCTACGCCATCGAAACCGAAGCCAAATAGATTTAAGAAATCCGATTTATATCCAGCCAAATCGCCAATCGCCGTCAGGTTTTCTGTCGTAGCCCCTTTCCATAATTCAGCCACCTCAGCTTGTACCGCCTCATCCATTTCCCAATCGTCGATGCGGATACGTCCTTTCTCGTCAACTGGAATAGCACCATTTGTATATAAACGCGCACTGAATAATCGCTGGATCTGCTCGATGCAACCTTCATGCGTGCCTTTGGCTTTCATGATTTTATACAACAACGAGATGTACAATGGAATCACAGGAATCGCTGAACTCGCTTGGGTAACCAACGCTTTGTTCACAGAAACGAATGCTTTGCCACCTATTTTGGCCAAATCCTCTGTAATCTGAAACGCCGTCGCTTCTAAATGCTCCTTTGCCATACCGATGGTTCCTTTGCGGTAAACCGCTTCCGTCACTTCCGGCCCAATGTACGAATAGGCAACCGTCATCGCGCCTTCCGCTAAAACGCCCGCATTCAATAAGGCATCCATCCACATCGACCAGTCCTCGCCGCCCATAACTTCCACCGTATTCGAAATATCTTCCTCATTACAAGGTGTAATGGTAATATCGGATACGATACCTGTATGAAAATCAACCGTTTTTTGTGTAAATGTGTCGCCGATAGGCTTCAAAACTGAACGATGCAACACACCCGAAACTGGGTGCTGACGTACAGGTGATGCCAAACTATAAATCACCAAATCAACTTGGCCTAAATCTGCCTTAATTAAGTCGATCGTTTGGTCTTTTACTTCATTAGAGAACGCGTCACCATTAATGCTTTTCGCATAAAGACCCGCATTACCCGCCGCTGCTTCGAAAGCAAGGCTATTGTAATATCCTGGAGAAGCTGTTTTACCTGCTGCAGGTGCTTTTTCAAAGAAAACGCCAATCGTCGCAGCATCAGAACCGAATGCACTCGTGATGCGAGAAGCTAGTCCGAAACCCGTCGAGGCTCCAATCACAAGCACTTTTTTCGCCCCGGCAACTTTGCCTTTAGCCTTCACATAGTCAATTTGATTTAATACGTTTTTTTCGCAACCTTTCGGGTGAGATGTCAAACAGATAAACCCTCTCATTCTAGGTTCAATAATCATGGTGCGTGAATTTTGTTTCCGCAAATATAGTCAAAGCGCGTATATTTGCCACAACAGTACCCGTTTTCATCCCGTAAGATCTGATCGCGGGTCATTTTTTTACCTAGAAATCCTTACACAAGATGGCTTTCATTACTGTAGAAACACTAATAAATGCTCCCGTAAACGCTGTTTGGGAAAAGTGGACAAGCCCGGAACATGTCCAGCAATGGAACTTTGCGGCGCCGGATTGGCATTGCCCAAAGGCGACAATCGACCTACAAGTAGGTGGCGAATATCACTATGAAATGGCTGCGAAAGATGGTTCGGTGAGCTTTGATTTTTGGGGCACCTACCTTGAAATTAACCCGGAAGAATCACTTCATATCTTCATTGGCGATGGCCGCAATATGCAGGTTACTTTCGAAACCACCGAAGCAGGAACGAAAGTAACCGAACATTTTGAGCCCGAAAATGAAAATCCAGAAGATCTCCAACAAGAAGGCTGGCAGATGATTTTGAATAATTTCAAAAGCTACGCCGAAAACCCTACTTCCTAGGATTTAAAATCAGCCCCACACGCTCCAAGCAATCATCCAAATGGTAGCGCACTTCTTTATCTGCATACTTACCTTTCGCGATAGCTAAGCTTGCTTGTAGCGCTTTTAGCTCACCGCGTACGATGGAACGAACGTCCGACTGTGCCACCGGATACGTTTCCCGCGGAGGTCCATAAGAACTAGCAGGAGCAGGAGGTGCAGGTGCTTGATCTGTCATCAACGCCTTCAAGCGTTCGATATAAGCTTTCTGTAAATTACGACGGTATTGATCGATGTTTTTTCCTGCAGCTAACTCAGTCCAAATGCCTCCACGTAAGTCTTGAAAAAGCTCAATCGTCTTGTAATTATTTGGCGTAGTCAAGCCACTATTATCCAAACGCGCAAAAGTCTCTAAACTCAACATACGATTCAACGGGCTAACCTGTAAACTACGAATACGATCCGTATAACCCGCCATGTGATGCGTGACTACTTCTTTGTTAATCAACCAGTCAACATTAGTGAAAACATTGGTAATCAACCAGTTAACAGCGGCTTGTTGGCTCGCCTTCGGTACCGGATTGTACGAGGAAATATTTTGATTTGGCTTCGTATATTGCTCATATACACCACCCACCATCGTCGTTACATGTCCCACGTAACGCGACCAAGAACCTAATAACTCATCATTTAATTCAATCAAATCTTCGTAATCATTTGTCTTTTTGCTTGTCCAATCAGCCAAATTCTTAGCCACATATTTCAAGTTTTTCACCGCATACGTACTTGCGCGAATCGGATCGTTACCAATATCCTCCGTCTGTGAACTTGGATCAAAATTCGTTCCCTGATTTCCAAAACGGAATCTTGGATCCCCTGCTTTGGCCTCAATCCATTTGTCTAAGGTCGACACTTCCGACTCTGGTGTCGACGCATCCGGTAAAACGCGATAGCCCCAATTCACCGCATAATTATCATACGGGCCCATTTGGCGAATATAACGAACCCCCAAATCCCCCGGCTGAGCGATGTAATTGAAACGGGCATAATCCATGATACTCGCAGAGATTCCCTCCTTGTTGGTAAAATCTGCCTTGCGGTAATTCTCCACCTCGTATGATCCACTCGCTCCCATGTTGTGCGGGAAACCCAACGCATGGCCCACCTCATGTGAAATCACCATTTCCATCATTTCGCCAATGTCCTCTTCACGCGTATCTAGGGTCCGAGCGTTCGGATTTGAAGCTCCCGTCTCTAATAGAAAACGGTTCCGATACGAACGTAAATGGTTGTGGTACCAAATAATATCACTCTCAATAATCTCCCCTGAACGCGGATCGCTGACACTTGGACCCGTGGCATTACGCGTTGTACTTGCCACATAACGAATCACAGAATACCGAATATCCTCCGGTGAAAAATCTGGATCCTCCGCGGCAGTCGGTGGGTCTTTACAAATAATCGCATTCTTAAATCCGGCAACCTCAAAGGCTTTTTGCCAATTCTCCACGCCCTTTTTCATGTGCTTGCGAAGCTTCATCGGCGTAGCTGGATCTAAATAATAGACGATCGGTTTGATGGGCTCTACTAATTCCCCACGCTTATAGGCTGCCATATCTTTTGGCTCCAAACGCCAGCGTTGGATATACGTTTTTTGGTCTGACTTTAATTCCTCACTCGAATAATCATATTGCTTTTGTGTAAAATATCCCACACGTTGATCGAACAAACGCGGCTTCATCGGCTTTTCAGGCAATAAAATCATCGACTGATTCATCTGCATACTCAGTGTTTCCGTATAAGAAGTTACCGATGGCTTTGAGGCGTTAAATGTAAAATCTTGTAAGACCTCAATGTTCAATGGGAAAGATTTAACAGAACGAATAAAGCTTCTGCTTGGATCTAAATTTCTGACTTTGTGTGCTTCACGCAACGACGCATCCAAACCACTCATCGCGGGAATGTCACTGCTGTAAAACTTGGTTACATCAATAACCACATGGCTCGAATCTTTACTATACGTTTCAATGTCAAACATGTACAAAGTTGGCTCGTAATTATTCGCCTTCACCGATAAGCTAATTGGCAACGAATCTGCGGCCACGGAGGCATACGATTTAACTTTGATCAAAATCTTTTCTTGGAATTTCTCCCACACAATTAATTGTTCACGCGAAGACGTTCCTGCATTGACATAGCCTCCACCAATACCACTTGGAAGTTTCGCGATTTGGCTGACCAATAACATGTCTTTACCCAAGTGTTTCTTCGGAATTTCAAAATAATATTTATCGCCTACTTGGTGCGTGGTAAATAATCCTTTCTTGGATTTAGCTTCCTTCGTAATTACTTGTTCGTAAGACTTTGCCTTCGACGCAGGTTTTTTTACAGCAGAAGAATCTGCCGGTTTTACGGGAGGAGTTGCGGGGGCTTTCGCCGACTGCGCAAAACTAAAAAAGGATACTGCACAAAGGCAAGAGATGAGCGTAAAAGCTTTTTTCATTCGGTTTAAATTGGGTTTTTCGAATTTAGTCATTTTTCTTTTATCCCATACCATTAAAAAAAAGGACAGGCTTTGGGCGGAAGTGATAATTGTCACAAATTAAGACCTATGGGCTCTTTAAGTTTGCAGCACACAAATAAACAAAATAGATCATGGAAACAACAGAACAAATGTACCCAATGCCTCGGATCGGGGATATGGCGCCTGACTTTACCGCAGTAACGACAACAGGAAAAATTAAATTTTCAGACTTCGCGAAGGATAAGTGGATTGTGATGTTTTCGCATCCGGCCGACTTCACCCCAGTCTGCACTACAGAGATGAGTGGTTTTGCCGAAAGACATGATGAGTTCACGGCTATG
The DNA here is from genome assembly GCF_044377215.1 of Aquirufa sp. Lineage (GTDB taxonomy): Bacteria > Bacteroidota > Bacteroidia > Cytophagales > Spirosomataceae > Aquirufa. The sequence goes on along the minus strand of NZ_JBILJM010000003.1, from coordinate 76,694 downwards.
AATACGGAACTTTTGGGTTTGAGCATTGACAGCATTCACTCGCACCTAGCTTGGGTAAATAACGTGCGCGAAAAAACAGGGGTATATTTTCAATTCCCGATCATCGCCGACATAGACATGCACGTTTCAAAATTATACGGTATGCTTCAGCCCAATGAAAGTGAAACGGCAGCCGTTCGTGCGGTATTTTTCATTGACCCGACAAAAAAGATACGCCTCATCATGTATTATCCTTTAAATGTAGGGCGTAATATGGATGAAATTATTCGTGCGCTTCAAGCCTTGCAGTTCGCCGACAAACACAAAGTAGCCATGCCATTAAATTGGGAACCCGGCGATAAGGTGATTGTTCCTCCACCAAAAACCTTAGCAGAAATGGATGCACGTATCGCCGATACGACGTGCGAAAAAATCGATTTTTATTTGGCAAAGAAAACCATTTTGTAAAGTTGAAGCCGCTATTAAATTTTAATAGCGGCTTTTTTTTACGAACTATTTGATTTACCAATTCATTTGAGAAACTTGAGATGTAATTCTAATAAATTCACTCAAATGAGCATTTGGCTCCTAATCTGCGCGGCAATATTCGTACTTGTGACCCTCATCTCGGTCATGAAACTACAGCCTTTTATTGCCTTTCTAGTCGTTTCGCTCGGTTTGGGTATGGCCGCATCGTTAACAACTGAGCAGACCGTCGCCGCCATGCAAAAGGGAATTGGCGGAACATTGGGATCGATTATTCCCATCATTATTCTAGGGTCCATGTTGGGCAAAATGGTTGCAAAAAGTCGGGCTACCTTCGTCCTCTCCGAATATTTTGTCCAGCTTTTTGGCCCGAAAAACTTACCAATCGCCTTCATGCTGATTGGCTTTATCGTGGGGCTTCCCTTGTTTTTTTCCGTGGCCTTTTTATTGCTCACCCCACTCGTGCTGTCCACGGCAGAGCGCTATAATTTACCCCCCGTATATTTAGGAATTCCGATGTTGGCCTCACTTTCAATCACCCAAGGATTTCTCCCACCACATCCCGCACCCTATTATTTAGTGACGCATTTACCCGGGGCAGAAATGGGGACGACACTTGGCTATGGTATTCTAATTTCGATTCCAGCCATGCTCGCTTCTGGTTGGCTGTTTGGCAAGACTTTGAAAAATATCCCGGCTACGCCCATGTCGTTTGTGGAGTCTGATGAAAGTGGAAATAATCCTTCGGTAGGAATTAGCTTATCGATTCTATTATTACCTGTGGCACTGATTGCGATTAAATCTTTTGTCCATCTTCCCGGTATTGATTTGATTGGCGAACCGATGGTTGCCCTGTTGATTTCCGTGTTTGTGGGTGTTTACTTCCTCGGGCTAAGACGCGGAATTTCGTGGCCTGAAATCAGCAGCTGGCTCGTAGATTCTATCAAAGATGTTGCTCCTTTAATGTTGACCTTCGGCGGTGCCGGCGCCTTCAAAGAAATCTTACAAGAGATGCATGTAGGCGATGCGATGCATGAAATGACGCAAGGTTCCGCGGTTAATCCATTGATTATTGCCTGGGGAATTGCTGCTGTACTACGTATCGTGACGGGGTCCTCCACCGTTTCCGGAATTACCACAGCCGGATTGATTTTGCCTTTATTAGCCTCCTCGGGCGTAAATCCGAACCTCCTTGCCATAAGCATCGGGGCGGGTTCCATGGTCCTTTCGCATGTCAATGACGCGGGCTTCTGGCTCTACAAAGAATACTTCGGCGTTTCGATTAAAAACAGTTTGCGCTCCTGGACCATCATGGAAACCATTCTTGCTGTCGTGGGCTTACTGGGGGTACTCGGACTCGAATTAGTGCTGTAATTGGACTTTTTTACCCGTTTTTGCCGACTCCCTAGCTGCCTCTAATATTTCCACGACAACCTGATTGATTGCGAAAGAAGATAAATCTTTTTGAGGTTTGATTCGCCCTTGTACGACTGCGGCTAAATACGGAAATACATTCGAAACATCATGAGGTAGGGGATTCAGCGAAAGCATGCCTTCCTTCCCAAATCGATCTCCCGAAACATAGCGCATTTTGTTTGTTTTATCCGCCACCAAAATTCCTTTTGTCCCATACACTTCAGTATCCTTCCGGTCAAAGGGCCAATTCCAAGAAGCCTGAATAATCGCTTGGCAATCCGGATAGGTCAAAATAATACTCGCCTCATCATCCACTTTCGGATACACATCCGGTTTTAATTGTTGGGTCACCGCCGTCACCGCCAGTGGCTTCCGGCCATCCATCAACCACGTCATGATATTCGCCCCATAACAACCAAAATCAATAAGAGCACCACCCCCATTCAGCACAGGATCTGTCAACCAGTTTAAAAACTCTGGAGCGCAATCAATTTCTTTTGGTCCGCGGTGGCCATCCATAATCACCACTTTGCGTATCGTTCCCAAGGCTTTTTCTTCCTTAACCAGCTGCCACATTTTTGCATGGGATGGATACCAGGTTGTTTCAAAATTCGTCAACAAGTGTATGGGGTGTTTGGCAACGAGCGCCTTCATTTGATTGAGGTGATCCATGTTGACTGCCAACGGCTTTTCCACGATGACATGGATTCCTTTGGGAGCACAAACTTTGACCACTTCGAGGTGCTCATAAATACTATTGAATGCGGCAATTGCCTCCGGTTTGGTTTTGGCAATAAGCGCTTCCAAGGATGGAAACCAAAGCGAATCCGGCAGATTTTGTTTCCTTAAAAGTGATAAGCCTAATTCTTTGTTTGGCTCGGCAAAACCCACGATGATCACATCTTTTTGGGGCTTTTTTAGCGCCGTATAAACCTGCCCCACATGACCGTGCGTCATCCCTGCGATACCTACCCGAAGTGGTTTGGCTTGAAAAACAAAGGGCAACAAAATCAAAAAGAATAGCTTTTTCATGATTGTAGTATTTTGGCAGGAAATTATAAAAAATATCCTACATATTAAGTAAAATAGTATATTTGAAATTGTGGTTTATCCGACATCCCCTGATTCAGGCAACATGAACAATTTAGTTAAAGAAGCAATCGAGAAAGAAGCTGTTTTGGCGACGAGAAGGCATTTTTTGCAGTCGCTAGGTACGGGCATCGGTTCCATTGCTTTTGGTTCAGCCCTTTTGGGGTGTTCTTCGGATACAAAAAGCCAACAAGCCTCCACGCGTATTCCGCCTCATTTTGGGAAAGCGAAATCTGTCATATTTGTACACATGGCTGGGGCGCCATCGCAATTGGAATTATTCGACTATAAACCCACATTAGCCAAATTCGACGGGAAAGAGTGTCCCAAAGAATTGCTCGAGGGGAAAAAATTCGCTTTTATTCGGGGCGTTCCTAATTTATTGGGACCAAAAGCTAAGTTCCTCCAACATGGAAATTCGGGGCATTGGATCTCCGACCACATGCCGCATTTGGCTACACAAGCAGATAAAATCACGTTTTTGAAGGGCATGTACACGGATCAATTTAACCATGCACCGGCTCAATTACTCATGCATACCGGTTCAGCGCGACTCGGTCGGCCGTCTCTAGGTTCCTGGGTTTCATATGGCCTCGGATCTGAAAACGAAAACTTACCTTCCTTCATGGTGCTCGCCTCAGGTGGTAAAAACCCCGACGCAGGGAAGTCGGCCTGGGGAAGCGGTTTCCTCCCATCCGTCTACCAAGGCGTACAATGCCGCTCGGCAGGTGAACCTGTCCTCTTCATTAAGAATCCAGCGGGGGTCAATGCCGACATGCGCAAAGCAAGTATCGATGTGATTAATTCGGTCAATGAAGAAACATTTGCCGAATTTGGTGATCCGGAAACCGTGGCTCGTATGGCCCAATATGAGATGGCCTATAAAATGCAAAGTTCGGTTCCCGATGTCATGGACATCAGCAAAGAACCGGAATACATTCACCAATTATACGGGACAAATCCAGGGAAAGAATCTTTTGCCAATAACTGTTTATTGGCGCGCAAAATGGTCGAAAAAGGCGTTCGTTTTGTCCAGTTATTTGATTGGGGCTGGGACTCGCATGGAACGAGCAAAGGTGGTTCAGTAGATTTTGGTTTACACCAAAAATGCATGGAAACCGACCAAGCCGTATCCGCATTATTGATCGATTTAGAACAACGTGGTTTATTAGACGAAACGTTGGTTGTCTGGGGCGGCGAGTTTGGTCGGACCCCGATGCAAGAAAATAGAGAAGGGAAAACGCAAAGTTATTTTGGTCGTGATCACCACACGGAAGCATTCACCATGTGGCTGGCTGGCGGCGGAATTAAACCCGGCATGTCCCTAGGCGAAACAGACGATTTGGGCTATTCGACAGTAAGTGGAAAAACGTCCGTTTATGATGTTCAGGCGACTATTTTGCATTGCTTGGGTATTAACCACGAAGAATTTACGTACCCATTTCAGGGGCGAAATTTCCGGCTGACCGACGTATATGGAAAAGTGATTAAACCAATTTTGGCATAGACTAATGAAAAAAGTATTCATTTTTCTGGGCTTTTGCATCGCGGGAATGACCGCCTACTACGTATCGAACAAGCAACAAAAAGTTGATTACAGCACACAGATAAAACCCATCTTAAATAAGAATTGCATTTCATGCCATGGAGGTGTCAAAAAGCAAGGGGGATTTAGCTTACTTTTTCAAGAGGAGGCCTTAGGAAAAACCAAATCCGGAAAACCAGCCATCATTCCTGGGCACCCAGAACAATCGAGTTTCATCCAGCGCCTACACAGCCAAGATCAGGAGGAAAAAATGCCGTATCAACGGCCAGCTTTGTCTGAGGAAGAAATCGATTTATTAACTACTTGGGTGAAAGAGGGGGCTAATTGGGGGAGTCATTGGGCGTACCAACCGCTGGAAGCTCCGAGCATCCCAACGGGCAGTTGGCTTGAAAAAGCATTATCCTTTATCGGCATTCCAGCCTCCTGGGCACAAAATGACCTCGACTATTTCGTTCAAGCGGAACAAAAAAACCAAGGACTTACGCATACGGATCAGGCTGAAAAAGCCGATTTGCTTCGTCGGCTGTATTTGGATTTAACGGGGCTTCCGCCTTTAGCGGCCGACTACCAAGCATTTGAACAAGATGATTCAAAAGACGCGTATGAGAAGCAGGTAGACAAACTTTTAAAATCACCGCATTTTGGCGAGAAGTGGGCGGCGATGTGGATGGACCTCGCCCGCTATGCAGATACAAAAGGCTATGAAAAAGATGATGCACGCAACATCTGGAAATACCGGGATTATGTCATCACATCCTTCAATCAGAATAAGCCTTACGACCAATTTATTAAAGAGCAATTAGCCGGGGACTTGCTTCCAAACCCAAAAGAAACTGATTACATCGCCACGGCCTTTCATCGGAATACGACGAATAACGATGAGGGAGGAACAGAAGATGAGGAGTTCCGTACAGCGGCGATTTTGGACCGTGTCAATACGACTTGGGAAGTGCTGCAAGGAACAAGTTTTAGCTGTGTACAATGCCATTCGCATCCGTATGATCCCATCCGACATGAGGAATATTATAAATACATGGCGTTCTTCAATAACTCACGCGATGAGGATATTCCAGATGAATCACCAACATACAAGCACCATACGCCGGCTAATGAAAAAACGATTGCTCAGCTAAAATCCTTCTTAGTCAAGCAGCCCCTCGCAACCCAAAAAGCATGGGATCAAATGATCCGGTTTGTTGAGCCCAAAATACATCCACATTGGGCAGACCAATTTGAAAATGGGGCATTGGCCGACAATAAATATTTAGCCATGCGGAATAAGGGATTCACGCGCTTTAAGGCCGTGCCGATGATGGGAAAAACAAAGATCTTGATCGCTTGTAAGAACTCAGGTCCAGCTCCTACCTACTTAAATATTCACCAGGGAACTAAAACGGGACCGATTATTGCGCGCGTTAAACTAGACACGACACTGCAAGAAAAATATGCGAAACCCAAAGGCCAGTGGGTGAAAGGCTGGGCTTATATGTTTGTTAACATTCCCTCTTTACCCGGAAAGCAAGACCTCGTTTGGGAGTTTTTGAACACCAAAACAAAGCCAGACCAGACGACCGCAAGTATTGGATTTTGGGCCGTGTTGCCGGAAGTGCCAGGCCAACTTAAATCTACCGATTTTGAAAAATTAGCCTTCCAAGCCATTGCCACCGAACCTGAGCAAACGACACCCATTATATTGGAAAACCCGGCCGAATTTAGCCGAACGACACGTGTCTTCACGCGCGGTTCTTGGTTAAATCAAGCAGAAGCTGTTCAGCCCGGAATTCCAGGATTATTTAAAAACGGCCCCGTATCCAATCGACTCGAATTAGCGAATTGGATTGGAGGCAAAAACAACCCCTTAACCGCCCGCGTAGCCGTGAACCGCTTCTGGGAGCAATTGTTTGGAATCGGAATTGTGGAAACGTTAGAGGACCTGGGAAGTCAAGGGCTCGCACCCGCAAACCAGGCATTATTGGACCATCTAGCGCATAAATTTCAAGTTGATTTTAAGTATCAAACCAAGGCGTTTTTAAAGTATGTGGTGATGTCGGCAAGTTACCAGCAGTCCTCCATCGTGAACGAATCAACGCGTGAAAAGGATCCGAACAATCGCTACATTACGCGTGGGCCGCGTGTTCGTTTGAGCCCAGAACAACTCCGCGATCAGGCCTTGTACTGGTCAGGAATATTGAGTCAAAAATTAGGTGGCCCGAGTGTGATGCCGGAACAACCGGATGGCATTTGGAATGCGCCGTATAGTGGAATGGAGTGGAAAAAAAGTGATGGGGAAGATCAGTGGAGGCGCTCGCTTTATACCTATTGGCGCCGTAGCAGTCCATACCCTACGATGGTGACCTTTGATGCGGGAACTCGGGATATTTGTCTTTCAAGACGGATAAGAACGAATACGCCGATGCAAGCGCTGAGCACCCTGAATGATCCTGTATTCCTTGAAGCCTCCCAGTTTTTCGCACGGAAATACGCGGAAAATGGCATCGCCTTTATCCAAAAAGGCTATGCTGATTTATTTGGCAAAGAGATTTCTACATCAAAAGCTGAAAAATTGAATGCCTTTTATACCAAGACATTGGCCTATTATCAGGCACATCCACAAGAGACCATAGCCTTTTTAAAACTTTGTTCGGATAATGAGAAACCGCGTAATCCGGCCAACCTAGTTGCCAAGACCATGGTGGCTAATGCCCTATTTAATATTGATGAAAGCGTAAATAAACCGTAATAACATGAACGAACACATTCCTCGTAGAAACTTTTTAAAAACCAGTTCCGCACTCCTCGGAACATCTTTATTAACCAACAACACTATGAAAAAAATTGCACCGAAAGCAGGGGAGATTACCCTTGGTCATGGCTCATTTACCTACAAGGTTGTGCCTAATTGGGGTTTATTAGACGCTGGGAAAAACCCAGTTAACGACTGCCATGAGATGGTGGAAGATGCGAAAGGCCGACTATTCTTGCTGACGAACGAAGTCAAAAACAACGTCCTTATTTATGATAAATCAGGTAAATTACTTGACTCATGGGGCCATTCATATCCAGGTGCGCATGGCTTAACCATACTGAATGAAGGTGGTGAGCAGTTTTTGTTGATCTGCGATAATAACCGCCACCAAGTCATCAAAACCGATTTAAAAGGGAAAGAGATTTTTAAAATTGAGTACCCAAAAGAAACTGGCGTTTACGATTATCCGCGTCAATTTGTGCCTACCGAAACAGCCGTCAATCCAAAAAACGGTGACATCTATGTAGCTGATGGATATGGCTCAAATTACATCATTCAATACGATGCAAAGGGACGGTACATTCGTCATTTTGGAGGATCAACTACCGGTTATGCAGATGACAAATTCAATTGTTGCCATGGGGTTTTAGTGGATACGCGCGACCCGAATAACTGGACTTTATTAATTACGGATCGGGTGAATAACAGCTTGAAAAGATTCACCTTGGACGGAAAATTCATCACGCGTTACCACCTTCCAGGATCGTTTGTTTGTCGGCCTGTCCTACACGGCGACTACATTCTCGCCGCATGTTTCCGGAGTACTGACGGATCCTGGGCAGGCTCAGGCTACTTACAAATTTTAGATAAAAACATGAAAGTCGTTTCGACCCCAGGTGGCTCTGAACCGATCTATAAAAATGGTGTTTTGCAGAAGCAGCGAAAAGAAGATGAACACAAAGTGTTTATTCATCCGCATGATGTTTATGCCGATTCAGATGAAAACATATACGTACCACAGTGGGCTTCGGGAAAAACCTATCCGATTAAATTAGAACGAATTGGCTAAATGATGGTAGCGGAGGCGGGCCAGTCGTGGCTGATTTTTTGGGGACATTTCCATCCGATGCTGGTGCATTTGCCCATCGGGATGTTTTTCATTGCGGGGATTTTGCAATTTTTTTCCAAGCAAACCTCGGAAAACCATGAAATTATCGTCCGAATTTTAATTTGGACGACCGTCTTCTCCATACTTTCTGCAGCGATGGGTTGGAGCCTGGCGCAATCAGGTGAATATGATCCGGAGGCGTTACAAATTCACCAATGGCTCGGGATAAGCACCTGCGGGCTGTCGGCAGTTTTAGCTTTTGCCATGCGCTCGGGTATGAATCCTCGGCCGACTAATACCCTATTTATTTTGGGTCTAACTTGCCTCACGATCACCGGGCATTACGGAGGTAATTTAACGCATGGTTCTGATTATTTGACGGCGAGTTTGCCGGGTTCAGCCCGCAAAATGCTGGGCATGAAAGAAGCAGAAGCCGAGCGTAAGGAGGTGCCCAAAATCACCAACCTCCCCGAGGCAATCGTGTACACCCAACTCGTAAAACCGCTGCTTACCCAAAAATGTACCTCTTGCCACAACGACCAAAAACAGAAAGGGAAACTTCGCTTAGATACACCGGATTTTATCTTAAAAGGCGGGGAAGATGGCCCCATCATTTCCGCAGGAAAACCCTTGGATAGTGAGCTCATCAAGCGTCTATTGCTAGACGAGAACGATGAACACCACATGCCACCCAAAGGCAAAACCCCGCTGACCGAAAATGAGATTGCCTTGCTTCACTGGTGGGTGCAACATGGGGCCGACTTTACTAAAAAAGTTGCCCAATTACCTGCTGATGAAAAGATTAAAAAAGTGCTCACAGCGTATACAAAAATGGAGGAGACGCAGGAGTCGCCTGTTTTTAAACTTACAATTAAGGCTGCAAACGAGGCGGATCTTGAACGCATTCGCAAACACGGATTATTGGCAAATCCCATTTCGAAAGACCAGAACTTTATCGAAGTTAATGCCATCAATGCTCCTCGCGTGACGAGCAAAGAACTCGCAGATTTACGGGCTATTCAAGAGCAAATTGTCCGTCTGAAATTAGGAAATACGTGTGTTGGTGGAGATTTTATTCAAGAAATTGCCGCCATGCCGCTGCTTATCCATCTCGATTTAAATCACACAAAAATGGCAGATAAGGACCTAGAGGAACTCAAAAACATGGCCTATTTGGAATCAATTAATTTGGTAGGCACCCAAATTAGTGATCGTGGCTTAGTACATCTCGCCAAAATCAAATCCCTTAAACGCGCCTATTTATGGCAAACGCGCGTAACGGAAAAGGGAATCCTGGCCCTAAAAAAAATAAATCCTGCTTTAACCGTTAAGTCAGGCTTTAAGGGTAAATGGCCATTAGAAGTGGACAGTACGCAAATGGTATTAGCTAAATAGAAATTTTCAAAGAAAAAATTTAATCGTATATTAACGGCCTAAATAGGATTCCACTAAATGAATTTCTTTAAAAAGCGTTCTTGGCTTATTTTACTTATTGCCATTGGAGGCATTTTTACCTACACGCGCTGCACGGAAACGCAAGCACAAGAAACGGCGATGCCGGATGTCATCGACTATAATTACCACATTCGTCCCATCTTCTCTGATCGTTGTTTTAAATGCCATGGGCCGGATGCTAATAAACGTAAGGCCGGTCTGCGATTAGATACACCAGAAGGAGCTTACGCCGCGTTCAAGGATAATCCATCCATGCACGCCATTGTACCAGGCCACCCGGAAAGTTCGGATGTTTTTCAACGCCTAATTACAAAAGATACTTCCTTGCTCATGCCTACGCCAAGTTCACACTTGAGTGTTTCAAAACATGAAATTAACCTCATCGAAAAGTGGATTAAACAAGGTGCGGTTTATAAGCCCCACTGGGCCTTTATCAAACCCGTGAAAGCGGCTTTGCCAGATGCTGATGAGGAATGGGTGCGCAATCCCATCGACTATTTTGTCTATGCGAAAATGGCGGAGAAATCGCTGAAGCCTAGCCCAGAAGCGTCAAAAGAACAACTATTAAAACGGGTTTCCTTAGACTTGACGGGTTTGCCACCAAGCCTTGAGATGCAGGATCGTTTTCTAAAAGACAACAGCCCTCAGGCGTATGAGAAAATTGTCAATGAACTCTTAGGTAGCAAACATTACGGCGAAAAGATGTCGGTACAATGGTTGGATTTAGCCCGGTATGCGGATTCACATGGGTATCAAGACGATGGATTACGGACGATGTGGCCTTGGCGAGATTGGGTGATTCACGCATTTAATTCAAATTATTCGTATGCCAAATTTGTCACTTGGCAATTAGCCGGCGACTTACTGCCACGACCTTCGAAAGAAATGTTGCTCGCCACCGGGTTCAATCGCAATCATAAAATCACGCAAGAAGGCGGGGTTATCGACGAGGAGTACCGGGTGGAATATGTGAACGATCGGACAAATACATTTTCGAAATCCTTCCTCGCGCTGACTTTTGAATGTGCGCGTTGCCACGATCACAAGTACGATCCCATTTCGCAAAAAGACTATTACAGCACGTATGCATTTTTTAATCAAGTGCCTGAAAAAGGATTGTTTGGGACCATCGATGCATCATTTGCAGATCCCCCAAATATGAACATTACGACCAAAGATGTTCAGTCTATTATGAAGTTCATTCATAAAAAAGATACGGCTTCCGTGGACGTGATGGTCATGGCAGACTCAAGTAAACGCAGACCTACCTATGTTTTGTCGCGTGGCAATTACGATATGCCTGGTCCTGAAGTGGGTGTCGGAATTCCCAAAAGTATTTTACCCTACTCTGCCTCGAAATATGGCCAAAATAGGCTTGGTTTAGCTCGCTGGCTACTAGAACCTCAAAATCCATTAACATCGCGCGTCTTTGTCAACCGACTATGGACTCAAATCTTTGGACGCGGCATTGTAAAAACCGTTGGGGATTTTGGTATGCAAGGTGAACTTCCTACTCATCCCGAATTATTAGACTGGTTGGCCGTCGATTTCCAAAGTCACGGCTGGAACATCAAACGATTGGTGAAACAGATGGTGATGTCGGCAACGTACCAACAAGCCTCCACGGTGACCTCTTCGGCCCAACAAGTGGACCCAGAAAATATTTACTTATCGCGCATGTCACGAATTCGTATTCCAGCGGAACAAATTCGGGATCAGGTTTTGGCATCCGCGGGCATTTTAAATGAAGAAATCGGTGGGCCGAGCGTGAAGACCTATCAGCCTAAAGGCTTGTGGGAAGTCGCAACTTCCGGTCGTGGATCGTTGATGAATTACATTCAAGATCATAACCAAGATTTATATCGCCGCGGGATGTATGTGTTCATTAAGCGTACCGTTCCTCCGCCCACCATGTTGATTTTCGATGCGAGTAATCGGGATCAATGTGAAGTGCAGCGTGGCCGAACAAACACGCCATTACAAGCTTTGGTGATGATGAATGATCCGCATGTATTGGAAAGTTCGCGTGTTTTGGCAAGTCAATTTTCGCGTGAAAAAGGAAACATCGATGAAAAATTAACGCGGGCATTTAGACGCATTGTTTGTCGGGCCCCGAACGAAAAAGAGCTTGCCATGCTCAAAAAATATTATGCCGCGGAGCAAGTATCCTGTACCCAGAATCCCAAAAAGGTTCAGAAACTCATGAAGATTGGGGAATACAAACAGGATAAGGCGACGGTCACGGGATCTACAGCAGCGATGATGCTGACAATTCAATTAATCTATAACATGGAGGAGGCCATCATGCGGGTTTAATATGGAAAATGAATTCTTTAAAAATCGACTGAATATTACGCGCCGGCATTTCTTTGGTCAGGCGGCTGCGGGCATTGGCGGGTTGGCATTAGGGTCACTTTTGGTACCTGAGCTTTTTAAAGGCGATGCGTCTAGCCAAACGTTGCCATTAGGCGTAGCACATTTTGCGCCCAAAGCGAAACGCGTAATTTACCTCTGCCAAAACGGAGCGCCATCTCAATATGAGAGTTTTGATTATAAGCCAACTTTGAACAAAATGGCCGGTCAAGATTTGCCGGCTTCGATTCGGGGAACACAAAGGCTAACGGGAATGACTGCCTCTCAGGATAAATTTCCTTTAGTAGGTTCGTTTTATAAATTCAAACAATACGGCAAATCGGGGACCTACATTAGTGATATATTCCCACATATTGGATCGGTGGCAGATGATATTTGCGTCATTCGAACTATGAGTACGGATGCGATTAATCACGATCCGGCCTTAACCTTTTTACAAACAGGAGCGCAGGTGGGCAACCGCCCGAGTATGGGAGCTTGGATGTCCTATGGGTTAGGAAGTGAGAACAAAAACTTGCCGGCTTTTTGCGTATTGCTTTCGCGCGGACGCGGAAATGGACAGGGTGTTTATTCGAAACTTTGGACGAATGGATTTTTAGATTCCACACACCAAGGAGTTGTTTTTAGTAGTTCAGAGGATCCGATTTTATACTTAAATGATTCGGATGGAATCGATAAGGCCGGTCGGCGCAGAATGCTAGACCAGCTCGCGGAATTAAACCACGAGGGATTTGCGGAGAATAAAGATCCGGAAGTAGAAGCTAAAGTACAGCAATATGAAATGGCGTACCGCATGCAAACGGCGGTTCCCGAATTAACGGATTTATCAAAGGAGCCGGATCATATCATCAAAATGTATGGACCGGAATGTTTAGTTCCTGGGACGTATGCGGCCAACGTATTATTAGCGCGTAAACTTTCTGAATCAGGTGTTCGCTTCGTACAAATTTACCACCAAGGTTGGGACTCACATGGCAACCTACCTCAAGAAATGGCGATGCAAGCACAGGATGTGGATCGGTCATCGGCAGCGTTAATTTCAGATTTGAAACAGCGGGGATTGTTGGACGAAACGTTGGTTATCTGGGGAGGGGAATTTGGTCGGACGAATTATTGCCAAGGGAAATACACGGTTGACACCTACGGCCGCGATCACCATCCCCGAGCATATAGTATTTTTATGGCCGGTGGCGGCGTAAAGCCAGGAACCGTTTATGGAGAAACAGATGAGTTTGGTTACAATGTGGTGAAGGACCCGGTGCATATTCATGATTTCCATGCGACGGTGCAGCATTTGATGGGTATCAATCATGAGCAATTAACCTACAAACATTTAGGTCGGCGTTACCGATTAACCGATATCGCAGGAAATGTTTTACCCGGATTAATCGCGTAATGGGGAAGGTCGAAAAGATAGGCAATTTGATTTTGTGGGGTCTCCAAGGCTTCCTCGTTTTTCTCTTGATTTTTCAGTCGAGCTTTGCCTTGCCGCTAGCAGGTATCGGGCATCTGCATCCCTTAATTTTACATTTACCTATTGGCTTCGGAGTTTTATTACTCGGTCTTTTTAGCATTAAAAAACAGCTGGCATCTTTTGAGGTTTTGGCTGAATTCTTGCTCTTGTTAACCGCTATTCTTTCCACGTCAACCGCCATTTTTGGCTTGTTTTTGGCCAAAGAAGGCGGCTACGAAAAGAGCGCATTGGACTGGCATCAATGGTCGGGCGTCGCGGTGTCATTTATCTATTTTACATGGGTGCTTGTCCGCAGAAATCTCATCGTGGGAGCGGCGCTTGGATTCATTGCCTTAGTGATTGCCGGCCACACCGGAGCGAGTATCACACATGGCGAAGACTACTTGCGTTTTGGAGCACAAGCCTCAGAAATTACTTCAGCGAGTGTGGTGTTTGAGGACATTGTCCAACCGATTTTAAAAGCCAAATGTGAGTCTTGCCACAACGACCAAAAAACGAAAGGCGCACTCAAAATGAATAGCATCGCAAACCTGATGAAAGGCGGAAAACATGGTGCGATTTGGAAAGCGGGGGATGAACTGAATAGTCACTTGGTCCAACGAATCAAATTACCCATGAATGCGAAGGAGCACATGCCTCCGCTGGGGAAGGCGCAATTAACTCCTGATGAAATTACGATCTTACGTTTGTGGGTTAAAGAAGGTGCTTCATTTGAGAAAAAACTGGGGCAATACAGTCCTGATTTTCAGAAGCTAATTAAGCCCGCTGAACTAACAATTAGTACAAAAACGTACGATTTTTCTACTGCTTCGGCGTCCACCATCGAATCCATGAACACGCCTTATTGTACCGTGTATCCGATCGCGAATGAGTCCCCAGCTTTGCAGGCAGATTTTTATGTCGCGGCAAAATTCGATCCCAAAACACTATCGGATTTATCACAAGTCAGTGAGCAGTTGGTGGGTTTACAACTCGCTAAAATGCCAATTACCAATGAGTCATTAAATCTTGTTTCGAAGTTCGCTAATCTAGAAAAATTGAACTTGAATTTCACGTCCATTAATGATGAAGGAATAAGCCAATTAGCCGGCTTAAATCACTTGGAGCAATTGGCTATTTCCGGAACAAAAATTGGACGATCGGGAATCGCGAAGCTCCTCCCCAAACTTCCGGCCTTGCAAAAAATTCATGTGTGGAGTTCGGGACTTTCGGCTGAAGATTTAACGGCCTTACGCAAAACATTTCCCAAAGTAATTTTTGATGCAGGCTACATCGCGAAGGAAGAAACCTTGCAAATCAATCCACCGATTTTGGTGAATGAAAATTTGATATTGCGGCCAGGCGAAAAACTTACGTTTAAACATACGTTGCGTGACGTATTGTTTCGCTATACCTTGAATGATTCCTTACCGGATAGCTTGCAAAGTCCGGCGACAAAAGCATCCATTGCGATCACAAACTTTGTAAAGGTTCGTGTTTTAGCCACAAAGGGCGGTTGGCGCGCCAGCAAACCCATCGATCTCCGCGTATATAAATCGCAATTCATTCCAGCGCGCATGGATTTACTTTCTAAGCCAGATCCAAAATATCCGGCAGCAGGTGGGGCGAGTTTAATGGACTTTATTGCAGGTGCCCGCGAGGTAAAAGGCGTTCCTAATTTTACGTGGCTGGGATTTAAAAATGCCGACTTAGATGTGGTGGCGAGTTTCGAAAAATCAACGGCGATTCATGGCGTAACGCTTTCGTATTTAGAGAAAACGGATACGGGAGTTTTTCCGCCAACTCGGATTGAGGTTTGGGCAGGAGATTCGCCTACTAACTTACGCATGGTCGCTTCGGCGAAACCGATTCAGCCGAAAGAGAAAAAAGGTTTTTCTCCGCGCGGAATTAATATCCCGTTGGCAAATAATGCATACACATATTACCGAATTAAAGCTGTGCGCTTAAAAAGTTTACCAAGTTTTGTAGATGAAAAAATCAAAGATTCTTGGCTGCGAGTAGATGAGTTATTGTTTTACTAATCAATGCATTGTACCCTTTTCTGTGAGTAAAACGTAAGCCTCATCCCAAGTCGGAATTATCTCTGATTCATATCCGTACGTAGGCCCGGTCGCAATTTGCTTAAACGCTTTCATGGCCTTAAGATGTGCGCCACTTCGCAAATACTTGAGCATGATTTCTCTACTTTCCCACGCCGTAATTGTGCATTGATATTCATTTACTTTTTTAACATCACAATGCAGATTTCCTTCCGCTATTTGAGCCTGGCGAAATGAAGGAATGGCTAATAGCCAAAACCGAAGATAAGCGAAGAAGCCTTTGGGCTTTAAACCCGTGAGTGAGATGTACATGTTGTACTTATTTTAGGTTCTATTTCCCACCTAGTTTTAGGTAAAATCTGAGGTAGCCACGACTAATATTATGAGTCTCCTCAGAAAATTCAAAAATTAAATGACAAGACGTAAAATTAAGGGATGATTGGGAATTAAGGGACGTCCGCTCGACAGGCTTGTATTCATTAATTTAATATATTTGCCAAAACTATTTAACTCACCTATGAAAAATCGATTAGCCGGAATCATCTTCCTATTGATTCCAATTCTTGGATTTTCACAATCCAAAATCAAACCCGAAAATGCGCTTAAAAGTTACTTATCGAATGGCGACCAAAACTATGCTTGGGAACTAAAGGATTCTGCCAACTTCGGTGGCGCCAAAGCATATCAGCTCGTATTGACTTCGCAAAAATGGCAAGGGATCATGTGGCGGCACCAACTTACCATTATCATTCCGTCGACCGTACAATACGACGGCGCGCTACTTTTCATCACGGGCGGAAGTAATAAAGATGAGCAACCGAACTGGAGTAATGAAGATAAATTATGGCCTGTTTTAAATGCGATTGCGACAAAGAATAAAGCGGTGGTTGCCCTAATCAAACAGGTCCCTAATCAACCGTTTTATGGTGGAAAAACAGAAGACGAATTGATTACGTATACCCTAAACGAGTTCCGTAAAAATAAAGATTACACATGGCCCTTGTTATTCCCGATGGTTAAGTCCACTGTTCGTGGCATGGATGCTGTTCAGGAATTTGTTGCCAAAAAGACAAAAAATGCCGTCACAAATTTTGTGATTGCTGGCGCATCGAAGCGCGGATGGACCACTTGGTTGTCGAGCGCCATCGACGATAAGCGTGTAAAAGCAATTGGGCCCATGGTAATCGACATGTTAAACATGCCAAAATCCCTAAGTTACCAACTTGAAACTTATGGCGAATACAGTGACCAAATAGAGGATTATGTCAAAATAGGTATCCCACAAAGCACAGAAAGCCCTGATGGTAAGGCGATTACAGCCATGATTGATCCTTATTCCTATCGGGAGAAACTGACCGTTCCCAAGATGATATTTGTTGGCACAAACGACCCCTACTGGACTGCTGATGCCATCAAGCTTTATTTCGATCAAATACCTGGAAAAAATTTAATCCACTATGTACCGAATGCCGGACATGATTTGGCGGGCGGGAAACAAGCGCTTGAGGGATTGAGTGCGTTCTTTGGTTTGACTTTACAAAACAAGGATTACCCAGTAAGCACCTGGAATGTGGTGAAAGGTAAGGAGGGGTTTGAATTAACAGTGCAAGCAAAACCGGAGGAATTAGTAGAGGCTGCAATATGGGCAACGACTTCGGCTGATCGGGATTTTAGAAATAATTTATGGCAAACGCGTCGGGTAAAATATGAGGGGTCAACGGTCAAATATATGATCCCATTTGTTAAAAAAGGATACCAAGCATTTTACATGGATTTGAAATACAAAGACCCGAATGGAGGAACGTATACCGTAAGTACGCGTTTGTTTACAACGGATACAGAAAAGGTTTTATAAAGTTTTTGGGGGCAATTAAATGATTGCCCCCAAAACCCATTAATAAAATACGGTATATAGCGCGGCCACAATTCCCATGACTAAAATGGAAATAATCGCAAACTGCTTCGATACAAGGAAGTCAGCACGCTCCACATCCAATCCTTTTGGATTGTCTTTTGAACTGCGATCTGCCAAAGAGATCACCACCATCAACGCGACCAAGAGCAGATAGACCCACATCGTCACATTCAGGAATGGAATTGGATTCCCGCCGATAAACGTGTGTAAGTTCTTGAACAAAACGACTAATGGAATGGAGGCGACTGCGGCAACGATGGCGGCCGACGAGGTAGTCCGCTTCCAAAATAGGCCCAAAGAGAACAAAGCGAAGGCTCCTGGCGTCAAATAATTAGAATACTCTTGTATGAACTGATAGGCTTGTTCAAGCTGGCGTAATTGCGGAGCGATTAATAAAGCAATCCCGAAAGAAACCCAAATTGCGATGCGGCCAACCCAAACTGTTTGGGCCTCAGTAGCATTCGGATTGAGGGATTTTTTATAAATATCTAAGCTAAAAATTGTGGAGATGCTATTGCTTTTCCCGGCCAATGAGGCCACGATTGCAGCTGTTAAAGCCGCAAAAGAAAGCCCTTTTAGACCGGCAGGTAACAAGTTCATGAGGGTAGGATACGAATGGTCCGGCTTCACAATTCCGGCAATAGTCATTTCATTTTGGAACGCGCCATTTTGGTATAAGACATACATCGCGATCCCCGGGATGACACAAATAAGCGGCATCAATAATTTTAAAAAGGCTGCGAACAAAATACCCGCACGGGCTGTTGGCAAATCCGCTCCCAAAGTCCGTTGGACTATGTACTGATTACATCCCCAATAGTTTAGGTTATTAATCCACATCCCTCCAAATAAAATCGCAAAGCCGGGTAGTACGTCGTAGTAGTTATCACCCTCAGAAAAAATCATATGAAAATGGTCGTCGGCCTGCGTGCGCAACTCCAACAATCCACCGAAAACACCTCCGCTGTTAAAGCGATCAGAAACCATATCGAGAGACAAATAAGTCACCACGAGGCCGCCAATAATCAAGACAATTACCTGAATAAAATCCGTGTATCCGATCACCTTCATCCCACCCAAAGTGATGAAAATGGCGAATAGAGCGAGACCGATCATCGCATATAAAAAGGGAATCGACGTGATGCTTTCGATTGCTAAAGCACCTAGATAAAGGATGGAAGTCAGGTTGACAAATACATACAACAACAACCAAAAAACGGCCATAATGGTTGCCACCGTATTGTTATAACGCTGCGACAAAAACTGTGGCATCGTATAAATCTTATTCTTCAAGAAAATGGGAACAAAGAAAATGGCAACGATTACGAGTGCGGCTGCCGACATCCATTCGTAGGAGGAAATGGCTAAACCAATCGCAAATCCGGAGCCAGACATACCAATAAAGTGTTCGGCAGAAATATTGGAGGCTAATAAAGATGCACCGATGGCCCACCACGTTAGTGATCCTTCAGCAAGAAAAAAATCTTTTGTGGAAACCTCTGTTTTCTTTTTCCGTTGGTATACCCAATAGCCATAACTGGTGACGGAGATAAAATATAATAGAAATACGACGTAATCGAGTGATTGTAATTGTTTCATGAATGGTCAATAGGTTCAGAGCTCTAAAGCTCATATTTGTTCAAACTTACCGAAATTCAATTAAATATCACTTTGATGCTAAAAGAATTTCAGTGAATCGATATTCATTTCTTTGATGAATTTACTGATGACTTTCGGGCTAATTTCCGGAAGATCTCCTACCCGAAAAAGTACGGGTAGTTGGCTATATTTTTCGATGAATGTTTCCGTTGCGGAATTGGGTTCGCCATTAAAGACAATTCCGGCAATCGAAATCTGGCGGTGCTGCAAAGCCTCAATGGATAATATGGTATGGTTAATGCTTCCTAGGTAATTTCTGGAAACAAGAATAACAGGAATTTGTATTTGTTGGATGAGATCCAGCATTATATCTTGATCATTGAGCGGAACCATCAAACCGCCGGCTCCCTCGACAATTAAATGATTAGAAGTCTGCGGTAATGTAAAATCAGAAAGCTCAATTTGAACTCCATCTAACGCAGCCGAAGCGTGTGGAGAAAGCGGAGCGTTTAGTCGGTGCCTCTCGGGATGAAACACCGATTTTGTATTTGAAATTAGTGATTGAACTTTCATGGTGTCGGTCCAATGTAAATCTCCGGATTGTACGGGTTTCCAATAATCCGCTTGAAGGTATTCAGTTAAAATGGCTGAAACAACGGTTTTCCCAATCTCCGTACCTATTCCTGTGATAAATAATTGCATTGTATGATTATCTAATTTTAGCAAATTGTAAGCGTTTTCCAGATTTTTCTGGATTGAATTTTCCTGCCTCGTATGCGAGGTGACCGCTCACGAACGTGCGCTTAATTTCATGTTCAAATGTTCGTCCCACGACAGGTGCCCACCCACATTTATAAGCGAGTGAATCCGAAGTAACGGTCCAGGGATTTGAGGGAGCCACTTCGACGAGATCAGCGAAATAACCTTCCCGAATGTAGCCGCGATCGACCATACGGTAGCAATCTGCGACGCGGTGACTTGTCTTGTTCACTAAGGTTGTGAGGGATAACTCGCTGCGGCCAACAAGTTCGAAAAGCATTAATAGGGCGTGCTGAACCATCGGAGCACCCGATTTGATTTGAAGATAGTTACCGGATTTCTCCTCAAGGCTGTGGGGCGCATGGTCCGTAGCGATGAGGTCTATGCGCCCATCTTCTAGTGCCTTTACCAATTCCAATCGATTGGCTTCCGATTTCACCGAGGGATTCCACATGATTTTGCTTCCCAACGAAGGGTAGTCGGCATCCGAAAAACAGAGATGGTGAATACACGCTTCTGCGGTTACCCGTTTATCGGTGATTGGTCCTGGGCTGAATAATTTTGCTTCGGCGCCGGTTGAGATGTGAAAGAAATGGAGGCGGTTATTGTGCCGCTTTTGAATTTCGAGTACCCGCTTTGTCGCCACTTCGCAGGCTTCGGATGAACGAATGGCGGGGTGGTATTCCACGGGAATATCGTCCCCATAGATTTGTTTGTAATGACGTAAGTTCTTTCGAATAATCGAATCATCTTCACTGTGTAGGGCGACTAATGTTTCCGCGCGTGAAAATAATTTTTCGAGGTATGCCGGGTTATTGGCTAGAATTTCTTGATTTTCAAGGTAGAGCCCGTCATCCGTAATACCGCAAACATGTTCGTTATCGACCCGAAGAGCTTCTTCCAAATTTGCGGCGGTGACGCCCATAAAAAAGGAGTAATTGGCCGATGATTTTTGTGCGGCGAGCTGGTACTTTTCTTCTAACAATTCGCGGGTGAGCGTATTGGGAATGGTGTTAGGCATGTCCATAAATGACGTAATTCCTCCGGCGACGGCTGCCATGGATTCGCTTTGGATATCTGCTTTGTAGGTTAAGCCGGGGTCTCTAAAATGGACTTGATCATCGATCATGCCGGGAATTAAGTAATTCCCATGAAGATCAATAACCTGAGCATGGGGTTCGGAAATCCAAGGACTAATGCGTTCGATTCGTTCGCCAGCTACAAGTACATCTGTTTGAATTATTTGGCCCTCGTTCACAAGCAGGGCATTAGTGATTACATATTTCATTTGTTGGCTGCGCGATCTAAGCGATCATTAATGGTAATTCCCAACCCATAGGCTGGAAGTCGTTCGACAATAATTAAATCTAATCCCATGTTATCTAAGGTATGAAGTGCTGCAAATAGATTTTTTGCGGCTTCTACTGGATCGCCACTTGGGGCAAGCACGAGATTCACGTCCACGTGGATACTTTCTATCTGTATGGATTTAAACCACAGAATACCTACCCTTTTTTGCTTAACGGCACTAAGCATAAATAGCGGCTCATAGGTGACAATCAATTCACAGGATGGGGCATAATGTTTTTTATGTTGGCCCGGCAGGGGAGCATGTTCCGTAGCCGCAGTCCGATTTAATATTCGGTCTACTGAATCTTCAATTGTCTCGATTGAAATCGCGCCGTGTCGGAGCAAAACAACATCATTCCCTTCGAACCCGACGATTGTTGATTCCACGCCCGATTGACAAGCGCCTCCGTCTAGGGTATAAATAGCGGGGAAATACGCCTCCACATGTTCAGCGGTGGTTGGGCTAATGCGATTAAATGGATTAGCGCTGGGCGCTACAAGCGGAAAATCTAGTTGGTTTAAAAGACTCAATGCCGAAGGGTGATTCGGAATACGAATAGCCACATTTTCTTGATTTGCTGTGACTAATTGGCTAACTGATTGATTTTTAGGCAAAATCATTGTTAAGGGACCAGGCCAAAACTGTTTGGCAAGTTGGTCCGCTTTATCTGGAAATCGTTTGACCAAAGCACGTGCTTGACTGATGGAAGCGACGTGCACGATAAGCGGATTTGTCGTTGGCCTTTTCTTTGTCTCAAATATCTGAGAAACGGCTTTTGAATTGAATACATTGGCCGCTAAACCATAAACAGTTTCGGTGGGTAAGCCGATTAGCTCCCCTTGTTTTAGTTGCTCACAAATTAGCGGAATATCAGTCGTAATCATATTTTTTACGGGTTACAAAAATCACAATACATGGGATCCTCTTTCAACATTTTATGCCCGGCTGGGCGATTTTCGGTATAGGTGCATGATTGGCAGGCATAAATTTCTGCCTTGACACTTCGTGTAGGTTTGCCACAAAGTGCACAAGGTAAACCGCGCACTTTTTCTTGAAGCCGAAAACCGGGTACCTGACAAGCGGGACATACGGTTTTCATTTGTTGGATCAATGAAGCTGTCATCGTTTCAATCACGCCCATACGGGTTTCATTGTGCATGGCCCGCATATCGGTTTCAACTGTACATTGACCAAACCGACTAAAAAAGTGTTCAATAGTTTGGAGAAGCACCTGTTTATCATGAATCCCTTTCACACAAACGGAAGCGTCTTTTTCGCTTTTCTTAACAATGAGGGCGTGGGTCGGGAATTTTACTTGCGTTAAAAAAGCGTCTAAAGGTTCGAGCGAGTTCAGGGTAATTTGGCGGTAATTGGTGTTGCTTTCTAGCTTTCGCACAACAAATTCCCACTTGTTTTTTGTGTCGGTGACGAGTAAAAATTCCTCATGGGCGGGGATGAACGGGATGCTGGGATGGGGTCCAAAGGAACCCTCGGAGGCGATGGCTAGGTCTACTGAAGCGATGTCCATGGCCATTTGGCATTTCTTTCGGGCGGCTTCAAGCGGGCTATCTATCCGATTTATCTCTCCTGAAAATGTCCCTAGTTGGTCCGTATCCAACTGATCTGTCACAAAGCAATACACGCCTAATTCTTTAGTTAGCTGTGGGGCAATTGCGTGTTCTTTGCCATGCATAGTGGCAATTACGATTCTACGGCCTTTAAAATGGGATACACTATCCATGAATAATTTGAAGAAATAGTGGCATCCCTATGGTGTTATTGAACGGGAAGGTAACCCCCATGATAATGGCAGGGAACTCCAAGTCACTTTTAACTAGTTTGGCGAGAACCCCTAACAGAAAAAAAAGGCGTGTTGGGTTTTTTAAATTAAAAATTAACAGTTCAAAATTAGACATCTATTCGTTAATGAGAACGTAGAAAAAGGCGGAAAAGATTCAATAAAAGAATAATTAATACACAAACGATAAGCTTACCGGTAATTGGATCGGGTGAGTGAATGCTACAAATAAGACCAACTACGATACCTAAAATATGCAACGAAATTACAATGCTTCGGTAAGCTTTCTTCACATTTTGAAATTATTTACAAAGTAATGCGACATTGTATGATAATTTTTATTTAAGTTTATAATACAATACATTAAGCTCTTTTATGAACTATACACTAAATCAATTACAGATTTATTTAAAAGTTGTACAAACCTTGAGTATAACTAAAGCGTCAGAAGAATTAAACCTGACGCAGCCTGCGGTATCTATTCAGATAAAAAACTTTCAAGCGCAATTTGAAATCCCCTTGATTGAGATCATCGGAAAAAAAATTTACGTAACTGATTTTGGAATGGAGATTGCGAAATCAGCTGAAGGTATAATTGATCAAGTATATGCGATTAATTTTAAAACAATGGCATTTAAAGATCAATTGTTGGGCCGACTTAAAGTATCAATTGTGTCGACAGGTAAATATGTATTACCTTTTTTTTTGACAGAGTTTTTGAATACCAATCCAGGGGTTGAGATAAGTATAGATGTGACGAATCGCGAAAAAGTAATTCATAACTTGGAGAACAATGAAGTCGATTTCAGTCTCATCTCAACGGATGTCAATAGCCCTAGTTTTGAATACATTGATATCCTAGAAAACGATCTTTACTTGATTGGTAATGCAGAAACTGCCAAACGAAATCCCACTTTTTCATTACGCGAGTTTAATAATGAACTCCCTTTAATTTTTCGTGAAAATGGATCAGGAACACGAAAGATCATGGAAACTTATTTGAAAAAACAAGGAATACATATCTTGAAAAAAATTGAGTTGGTGTCCAATGAGGCCGTTAAACAAGCCATCATGGCAGGTCTAGGTTATTCCATTATGCCCATGATCGGAATAAAAAATGAATTAAAAAGTGGTCAATTGGTAATTATTCCACGAAGTGGACTTCCAATAAGTACGACATGGAAATTGATTTGGCACAAAGAGAAAAAACCGTCGCCTGTAGCGAAGGCATTCATGGATTACATCATTGCTAAAAAAGATGAAATCAGAAAAAACCACTTTAATAAATAAAGCCAAACAAATCTGCTTGGCTTTAATGTTACCCCTTTTTCATTAATTAAATATCCAACTGAATCTAAACAGTCAAATGTCTATGATACAAACTTATATGGGATAATTGATTAAAAAAAATTAATTTCATTATGCTTTTTATAAAGAAAATTAATGTTCCTAGGCCTTCACGCGCAAGATAAGACCTGTGATTTCCACATCATATTTGGTTAAGCCTACCGTAGCCGGCCCCTGCGTAAGAGCTCCCGAAGAACTGAATGTTGACCCGTGTGCCGCACACAAAAACGAAGATGAACTTTCTTTATACTCAACTGTCGCCCCGGCATGTGGACACACAGATGAAAAGGCGACAAAACTAGCAGCCGTATTTCCAGTCGCGGTGCGGATAACAATAAACCCATTTTTAGCAATAAAATTATTGACCGCTTTTAATTCGGTTTCTAAGTTTATCGTACTCCCACTTGTGGCTCCAGCCGGCGTATTCATTGCGCTGGGAGCTCCCATTTGATCTTCCGAACATGCGGTTGTCATGCATGCCAAACACACAGCAGAAAAACTGCCCGTCAGTGTCGTCAAAAATTCATCTCTTTTCATAAGAATGTCATATATATTCGATGTACTAACGATCATGCACACGCTTTGTTTAAAAAAAACATAAAAACATTTCTATATGGCATTCATTTTCAACAGATTAGGCATATATATAATTTCAATTCGCGTGCGTAGTCTTTGGAATTAGGCCATCTTAACAAGTTCCACCTAGAGATTAAAGCAAGGCACTTAAAAACAAATCCGCTAGATTAGGCGTTTCGAACTAAAATCATATCATGAACAACTGGCTTCCAAGGGAAAACTGCTTAGAGAAAACGTATACATTTGCCAACTTTGAAGCGGCGATGTTGTTTATGCAACAAGCTGCCATCAAAATCTCGGAATTAGATCACCATCCCACGTGGACAAATACATACAATCGTATTCATGTGCTGTTACAAACGCATGATGCTGGGAATTCGGTAACTGAAAAAGACAGAGAACTTGCGCAGATCTTAGATACGCTTTTTCTGTCTGTCTAAATACACCATGCTGGAAAACTAAACCTATTTTTCAAATAGCTTTTTCGTGTAGTCTAAAAGAAGGGGATCTCCAGCTGCGCCATGTCCAGGTACGACATGTTTCACATGCGGGAAGGCTACTTGAATCTTACTCACTGTATCAGCCCAGGCTTGCAAATTCGCATCTCCCAAATAACCCTTTGTGGCATTCAATTCTTTGATTAAACATCCGCCAAACAAAACCTGTTCGCTTGGGAAATAGGCAACTACATTATCCCGCGTGTGACCTTCTCCAAAGAACTTAACTAGTACTTGCTGTGTCCCAACCCTCAAGGTCGTTGACACTTTAAATCCTTGCTGCGGTTCGATTAGTTGGTTTTCTTTTGTCAATTCAATTGTTTTTTCATGCGCAATCGAAGGGATACCTGCCGTGTGAAATGCCAACAGCCCACCCAAACAGTCATTGTGAAAGTGGGTAGGAATAACAGCGACGATTTTGCAATGCAAGGAATCCTGCACTAAGTGAATCAATTTTTGGGCACTTTGGTCATCTGTAGGCGTATCGAAAACAAGCGCTTCTTGACCATTGCGCACGACCAAGCCATTACAAGGAACATGTCCGAAATCGTTTGTTTGTAAATAAGAGGTATGTATAAACGTGTTTTGCGTCAACTGGGTTAAGGTCACGTCTTGTGCGTATAGGCTAGGTATAATGCCAAATACTAAAAACAAAAGCTTCTTCATGAATTGATTGGTCGGGTCCTCAAAAGTACTGCTTTCCATCTAAGTGTAGTAAAATAATCTTATTTAAAATAATTCTAAATAGTGTTGCAGAATTAGATTCGCCTCCCTACATTTGTGCTCTATTTAAAATTAGTCTAAATAAAATTTGCGTGAAAAAAGTGCTATTCGCCTTTGTATTACTACTTTCCTTTCCCTCCAATGCTCAATTAGGGTCGATTTCTGGGTTAATTACCTCGGAATCAAATGAGGCGCTACCAGGTGCAACGGTTGTTTTGGTGGGTACCGTTCGGGGAGTAGAAAGCAATCTTAAAGGGAATTATGTCCTAAAAGGCTTAAAGCCAGGATCCTATACCGTCAAGGTTAGCTTTGTGGGCTATACACCAAGTACAAAAGAAGTCACCATCCTGGGTGCAGAGCAACGTGAAGTAAATTTCAACTTAAGCGATGTGACCGAACTACAAGGGGTCTCTGTCTCCGCACAAGCTGGAGTAAAAGGCAATACATTTTTGCCACAGGTAAACGAATATACCATCACGGCCGGGAAAAAAAACGAAGTCATCGTGCTCGACAACCTTCAGGCGAATTTAGCGATGAATAACTCGCGTCAAATTTTCTCCAGAACTCCTGGAATCTCGGTCTGGGAAAGTGATGGATCCGGAATTCAATTGGGCGTGGCTTCTCGAGGGCTTTCTCCCAATCGCTCCTGGGAATTTAATGTGCGCATGGACGGATACGACATCACGCCTGACCCCATGGGCTATCCAGAAGCCTATTATACACCACCGATGGAGGTCGTAGATCGCATCGAAATTATTCGTGGAGCGAGCTCCTTGCAGTACGGCCCGCAGTTTGGTGGACTCATGAATTTCGTTTTACGCAAACCCGATTTATCTACCAAGCTGGTCATAGAAAGTCAAAACACCACAGGTAATAATGGTTTGTTTAGTTCATTTAATTATGTGGGTGGTACGTCGGGCCGACTGTCCTACACGACGTATTACCAAAAAAGACGTGGAAATGGTTGGCGCCAAAACGCTTATTTCAATACCGACCACTCGCACGCTGAGGTTTCCTATGCGATATCGAACAAACTAAAAGTAGGTGGGCAGTTGACCTACATGCAAACAGAAAGCCAACAAGCCGGCGGGTTAACTGATGTGGCATTTGCCCAAAATGCCCAACAAAGTTTGCGGGCTAGAAACTGGTTTAGCAATCCCTGGTTTATCTATGCGCTTACGGTGGACTACATCATCGATACGGAATCAAAGCTTAGCGTCAAGTATTTTGGCACGACGGCTGAGCGCAATTCCATTGGATTTACGCGCGCTATCACCGAAATAGATCCGTTGGGAAGTCGCCAAGTGGACCGAGATTTATACCAAACCAATGGCCTAGAATTACGCTACTTACTAAATTATAATCTAGGCACTTGGAAAAATACGGTCGCAAGCGGACTACGGTATTTTCATGGCGACATGAAGCGAAAGCAAGTGGGGGTAGGGAGCGCTGGAAATGATATGAATTTTACCGTTCAGGGCTTATATGCACGTGATTTGAATTTCCAAAACATCAATTATGCCGCTTTCGCAGAAACTATATTGCGTCCTACGGATCCCCTACTCATCACGCTGGGTGCCCGTTTGGAACAAATAGAAACGCACATGGCTGGACAGTCCGGTTTAAGTGCAACTGGCGTACCGATAGCTGCTGTTCCTAGCCGCCGTGGAAGATCCTTTGTTTTACTGGGCGCTGGTGCCGAATATAAACTTAGTCCTAACACAAAATTGTACAGCAATATTGCGCAAGCATATCGCCCTGTTTTGTCCTCTGATTTATTACCTCCGGCAACAACGGATATCATTGATCCTAATTTATCAGACGCGAAAGGTTTCAATTTTGACCTAGGCTATCGCGGGGAAATAAGCAATTATTTGACCTTTGATATAGACTATTTTTATTTGGATTATGCCAATCGCGTAGGGACTATTTCGCAAACAAATAACGAAGGAAAAATTTACCAATACCGGACGAATCTGGGGCATTCGGTTTCGAAAGGGGCGGAGGCGTACATTGAATTTAGCCCTACGACTGCCTGGTTTAAACACCAGCGTTTGGGAAACATTTCCATTTTTGCATCGGTAGCAGCCATTCGTGCGCGCTACTTAGACTTCAAAACTACTTCCGTCGTTAATGGCAAAATTGTGGAAGGAAATCTAGCCGGCAAACAGGTAGAGAATGCGCCCGATAAGATTAATCGATACGGAATAACGTATTCCAAAAAAGGCCTATCGGTCAGTTGGCAAATCAGCGACATCAGTCAAGCCTTCGCTGATGCGAGCAACACCTTAACGCCGAATGCAGCTGCGACCACGGGACTAATCCCGGGCTACCAAGTTCAAGATATTTCTGGATCTTATAAGTTTAAGAAATATGCTCAATTGAAATTTGGGGTAAACAACCTGACGGATGCGCGCTATTTTACCAGAAGGTCTGGCGGATATCCGGGCCCTGGTATTTTACCGGCTGACGGTCGGACTTGGTATGTGGGCTTGAATGTGAAGTTGGTGAATTAGTCGTAGTGAAAACGACATTTTGCAATTTGGATTTCGTCATCCACAATTCGATAAATTAACCGATGTTCCTCGTCGATTCTTCTCGACCAAAAACCGGTGTAATTGTATTTTAACGCCTCTGGCTTGCCGATTCCTTCAAAAGGACTTCTAGAAATATCCTTAATCAGCTCATTGATCCGCTTGATTTTATGCTTATCAATTTTCTGCCAATACAAATAGTCATCCCAAGAAAAAGCTGTGAATACAATCTTCATTAGTCCAAAAGGTCCTTATAAAGTTTCTTTGAAGACTTTAATGATTCAATAGATTGGTCTAATCGTTGTTGATTTTTGCGGGAGGACAATTCATGCTGAGTGCTTTTTAAAGAATTATATTCTTCTAGTGACATAATTACCACTCCCGTGTCCTTCCCCCGATTAATGATCAATGTGTCAAAGCTCTCTGTTACTCTATCTAAGTAACTCTTGATATCTTTTCTAAAATCCGATAAAGTTGTCGTTAACATCTTGTACAATTTTGTGTACAAATATATGTACACATTTTTCTAAATCAAAATAAAAAAGCCCCGCGTTTGCGAGGCTTTCTTTTATCATGATGCATGAACTTATTTAAATCCGATTTTCTCCAATCCTTTATGGCTAATCACGATCGCTTCTAATGCCGTCTCGTTGAAACACGCATCTTGCTCCACGAAATAATACTCCATGCCCGACAATTTTTTGTTGGCTAAAATACGTTTGAAATCAATCTTTCCGTTCCCAACTGGAGCAAACCGACCTTGATCATCCATATCTTTCACATGCCAAATCTTAAAACGACCTGGGTAACGATTGAAATACGCCACTGGATCCGCACCCGCTTTAGTCACCCAGTATAGATCCATTTGGAAGTTGACATACTTAGGATTGCAATGCTCCAAAAGGTAATCAATGGTAACAATACCTTCAGCATCCTTCACAAACTCAAAATCGTGATTATGATACAACAACTGCAAACCAGCCGCAGCACATTTCTCGCCTAATTTGTCCAAGATTTCGGCCAAATTCTTCGCGCCGCCCTTCATAGTCATCCGTTTGTTCACATTGTCAAACCCAAACAATCCCATTGGAGGAACAGGAATTACGAAGTATTTGAATCCAGCGGTTTTTAAATCGGCAATTTGCTGATCGATGTTTTCAAAATTAGCTGATCCTTGGTGGGCAGAAATCGGTGTTAATTTCATTTCGGCCAACAAAGATTTAAAATCAGCTGGAGATAAATTATAAAACTTACCATTGTTATAACCCGCTGATTCAACGTTTACATAACCGGCTTGTGCTACTTTTTCTAAGGTTGCACGCGCATCTTTCATCGCATCGCGAACGGTGTACAAGGCTAAACCGCCAAAAGGTTTTTCAGATTGAATCGCTTGATTTGACGGTCCAAAAGAGAATAAGGATACGGCCATCAGGACACATACCACTACAAATGATTTAATTTTCATGAACAATTAGGTTAAATTCAACAAAGGCACAATTTAATGTATTTATTTGATAAAATAGAAATGGTCTATCGTTTAAGTAAAGTTGGCCAAAATTCGTCCCCGATCTTCAGTTGCTTTATTGTTCTTGTGGTAAAGCTCCACAAATACAATTTTATTCTCCAAAGGAAAATATGCGTAAATCAATCGCAGTCCCGAATTAACACCTCGGCCTTTCAGTGATTTACATGCTATTTTTTTGACTTTAATAACACAGGTACTCAGACCTAAATCTGAAATCTCAAAACTAAAAGGCGGTCGCCGACTTGGGAATACCTCCAAGACGCGCTTAACTACCTCCAAGTCTTCTGGAAGTGACCGGAAATTCTTTACTAAAAACTTTAAATCCTTCTTAAATTCATCTAACTGACTGAATATCATTGATCTTCCATCTCCTCTCCATAATTTCGAACCGAAAATGGAGCCTCCCGATAAAATGCTAATTCATAGTTAATTTCTTCTCCGTCTTTTGAAGCTAGCCATGGCATATCTTTATGAGAATACTGGCTAATGGCAGCCGCAGACCAATCACTCATTTGTTCAATTACACCATCAATTGTGTCTGTCTCACTAGCCTTAAGTTCTTTTAAATTCGGTTTTACTAATGGCAAATATCGTGTTTGGGCAAAGCCGCGATAAACCGTTTTTACGCGTTGAAGCTGCCCTTGTTCAATCATTTGCTGAATTATATGATCTATCTTTTGAGGAACTGGGCCAAAAGGCAATTTCCGATATGTTGCACCTGTTAAGTGCTCTTCATACAATTCATAATAATTAAAATCTGAGAAGTAAAGCAATTTGTACAAAACCGTTTCGCCCACATTGGGTTTGCCAGCACAACGTTCCAAAACATAAAGCAAGGTATTTTTAAATTTCTCTATGGGGATTGAGGGCATAGCTATCCGTTCTCTTTTTCCTTCGAGAAGCTGTTCTTGAATCCCTGAGTCAGCTTGCTGGTCAAAATCCGGCGATAAAAATTCGTCTAATGAAAAGCCTAAATGCACCGAAAGCTTATACATTTCTAAGACATCCACTCCCCTGTTTCCTAATTCAATCTGTGTTAATGACGACCTGGAAATCTGCACTTGCTTGGCTAAATCTTCCTGAGACAAGCCTTTGCGCTTTCGTAATTCGGTCACTCTGAATCCGATATCTTTTTTTGTTAGTTTGTCCTGCATGTGGAATAAGATTAACACGGTTAGCAACAAAGATACTCGATTGTTTGACTATCTAACAATTAAATGATTTAATATCAAACAATTGGTTTAAGAATAATTTAATATCCCACCTATCTCAATAGAATTTAAATCCCGTATTTTTGGCCATCCAAAACGTACCCACATGAAATTAGCTAGTAAAATCATCGGCGGCATATTCGCTTTTTTATTTCTTGTCTTAATCATCATTTGCGAAAGAGATCGGCCGGTGGACGAGCTAATTCCTTTGTATGCAAATCAGGATTCCAAGTTCATGCCCGTCTTAGGGATGAACGTTCATTACCGCGACGAAGGTGTTCAAACGGATTCCATTCCCTTGATTTTACTGCATGGCATGTCGTCCTCATTAAATACCTGGGACAGTGTCGCCATGGGATTAAAGGCCGAGCGGAGAGTAATCAGTTTGGATTTACCGGGCTTTGGACTTACGGGTCCATCGCCTGAAAATGCCTATAACTTTACGTATTTTAACAAATTCATCGATTCATTCACCACCCGATTAAAGATCAAGCGCTTTATCCTGGCAGGTAATTCCATGGGCGGCGCCATTTCTTGGAATTATGCGTTGCACAATCCACAAGGTCTTGCCAAAATGATCTTGATCGATGCCGCCGGGTATCCTAAAAAAGGCGAAAGTGGATCATTAGGTTTCAAAATTGCCTCCACACCCGTAATCAATAATTTATTGCTTTACGCAACCCCCAAATTTTTGGTACGCAAGAGTTTAGAGACCGTATACTACGACCCTGCACGTGTGACTAATGCGCAGGTTGAGCGTTTTCATGATATAGCCATTCGCGCAGGAAACCGAGAAGCTGCATTACAAATTTTTAAAGGTTCGTTTACGGGTAGTTCCCAGCGATTCTTGAATTCGCCAGTTCCAAAAATTAAAGACATCAAAACCCCTACATTAATCTTGTGGGGCGACAAGGATAACCTAATTGGCGTAAACAATGTGGATAATTTCCTACGCGATATACAAGGAAGCCAGGCAGAAATCTACCAAAACGTGGGCCATGTTCCGATGGAAGAAGTCCCCGAGAAAGTTGTTGCGTCTATGTTGAAGTTCGTCCGATAACTAAACGATTCATGGCTTTTCGTAGCACTTAGGCCGCCCAATATAATTGAAAAATAGCCGTTACCCTTGCCAAAATTTCACCCTTTCTTGCCCGTAAACGCATCATGCTAAAACGCCTACTTTTTCTCTCCCTGGTCATTTTCATATCCTGTGAAAAACCTACTGAAATTCCAGTTGTTGTTCCAAAAGGAGATGAAGGCCAGCGATTCGCGGTTGAAGTTGGCGAAAGCGAAGTCCCCTACCTCGTCATTACCACCGAAGGAAAAGAGGTGAAATATGGGTCAGATGTGGTGGGCCAACTGAAAATTTATAAACAAAAAAAGCTCGCACAAGAGCAACGGATTTCCATTTCATACCGGGGTAAAACAAGCTTCCGGCTCTCCGACAAAAAAGCGTAAAATCTCGAAACGATTACGCCAACAGGCGATGGCGTGGATGTGTCTTTATTAGGTATGCCTGCAGAAGAAGATTGGCGATTGATTGGTCATATTGTCAATTTTAAGGACAAATATCAAATTGACAAAAGCCTAATTCACAACTATGTAAGATATGAATTCTCCCACAAAATAGGCAAGTATGCTAGCCGCGGCCAGCTCGTCGAAATCGAAGTCAATGGCGTTTATCAAGGCGTCTATTATTTCTGTGAAAAAGTTAAACGGGACAATAACAGGGTAAACATTAAATCATTAAATGCCACCTCAACAAACCTGAGCGGTGGCTATATTTTAAAAATAGACAAAGCTGATGCTGGTCCAGAATATGATGGCAAGCCCGATAGCTACTTCATGAACAACTGGAACGATGATGCCACATACAATGAGTTCAATAGCTTCAGAAGTAAATTTGACATCTTCGCTAAGGAAATCTCGTTTTCGCCGTTTTTGGCACCCTATCATCCACAAAAATATGTAGAAACCTATTTCACCTACGATTACCCGAAAGCCGAGGAGATTACGAAAGCACAAAAGGAATACATCGCTAAATACATAGACCAATTTGAACGGGCACTGTTAGCAGACAACCTTTCAGGAAATACGCGTACCTATACCAATTTTATTGTGCTGTCTTCCTTTGTCGATTATTTCATTATCAGCGAATTATGCAGAAATGTAGACGCTTACCGAATCAGTACATTTCTGGAGAAAGACCGCGACGGGCGCCTAGCTATGGGGCCGGTTTGGGATTTAAACCAAGGGTTTGAAGATGGTGGCCGAATTCCTATGAATGATTGGGTGGCCAATTACAACCGAATTGTGACCAATGATGCCTGGATGGTGCCGTTTTGGTGGGATCGCTTATTAGCTGATCCACTCTTTAGAAATGCAGTAAAAGTTAGATGGCAATCCTTACGCAAGTCTGAACTAGCCACAGCTTCCATGCATGCCATCATAGACGAAGCCGGACAAACCCTTAAAAAATCTGGCGCCGCGACACGAAATTATGCCATTTGGGACAAAGGCATATTGATCAATCATGACGTTTCGATCCAAAAACTTAAACAATTTGTCACCGACCGGTCCGCTTGGATGGATGGTAAAATCAACGCTTGGTAATTAACTTAAGCACATCGGAGCTTAAACATTCAGAAAATGTGTCACCAAATTCGCCCATTCCTCCTCCAAGGAACACGAAGGCCGCGTTTTCTTCGCACGCGTATACCAGTAATCCGCATTCCAAATATCCCCTTCCTTGCGATGCAAATAGGCATGAACCCAGGCTGCATCTAAGCCTGGTGATTGATCCACTAAATCATGTGCTCTTTTCCAATCACCTTTCGCATCATACCAAAGGCTTTTTAGAATAGTCGAAAGCTGCGGATCGGGTGCGTATAACGCAAGCGTTTCTTTAAATGATTCGATTGTCATACTGATTTTCGTAATATTTTATCCATGGATTTACCTTTGGCTAACTCGTCCACAATTTTGTCTAAATAGCGAACTTTTTGTGTGATCGGATTTTCGATATCTTCCACGCGATACCCACAGATAACTCCTGTAATAAGCGATGCATTTGGGTTCAATATTGCTTTATTAAAAAAGCTTTCAAAGTTTACATTCGATGCAACCAGCTGACTTACATCTTTCTCATTAAATCCTGTGAGCCATTCAATTACTTGGAGTAATTCGGCTTCGGTCCGACCCTTACGCTCGACTTTGGCGAGGTATAATGGATAAACCGTTGCGAAGCTCATCTTAGCAAAACGCTCGTCTTGATTTTTAACTACAGACATCCAATAAATTGCTTTACGTTTTTTAAAATACCTTAAACCTATCTAGATCTGGTACATGTTTTCCTTTTTTGTCTTTTTAATTAGGTCAACATCAATCAATTCCAATGACAGCACCATATCCTTCACAGCCTCTTTGTATTTCTTGAAATGGGCGGTAAGAATGTGGGATTGATAGGCTTCTTGATTCGCATATATCTCGAATATCGTTATGCTTGACGCATCTTTCTTGTCGGCGACTACCGTATAGGACAAAACCCCTGGCTCCAATTTAACCGCCGCAAGCATCTGCTCATTTAACAGGGATTTATACAAATCGAGCTGCTTGGGTTCCACTTTAATTTTAGCCATTCGAAAAATTTGACTCGAATTTTGAGCGTAAATTTGACTAGTAAAAAGAAGAATTAAAATGGATAAAAATATAGACTTCATTGGTATATGGATATTGATAAGAATTTAAATTAGATACCTGCAACTTGGCTTTTTGAAATATGAATGACTTTTGCAAATCAGACAATTGGTAAATTATCATAATTTCTTCTAATTTACTCCACATTCGAATAAAACCTAAACTATGAAATCTAAACTTTTGGCCTTTTGCCTACTGGTGACCCTCGCTGCTCAAGGCCAAATGTTAAACGATAGCCCATTCGATGCAAATGTCGCGCATCCTAAATATAGCAAAGGCAAGGGCCCAAAAGTTTTATTCGACAAAGGGCATTACAATTTTATCGTGGACATGGGTTTGGCAAAACCATTGATGGATGTGGCTGCGGCAGATGGATACCGGGTACATGTAGACTCCCTGAAATTTACCAAAGCCTATTTAGCCAAATATAAAATGATTGTCATCTTTCCCGCGATGCCCTTTAAATTTGGTTCAAAAAGTCAGGTAACGGATGAGACTACATTTACTCCTGACGAATTAACGGCATTACACGATTGGGTTTCTGAAGGAGGATCGCTTTTAATGTTCGACGAACATGCGCCTATTGATAAATCGGTGACTCCTCTGTTCAATAAATTCAGGATTCAATTATCGATTGGGATTGTATCCGATTCGCTCAACTATGAGACCAAATTTACGATCCCCAACAAAGAAACGCTGCTTAAATTTACCCGAAGCAACGGACTTTTAAACACAGATCATCCCATTACGCAAGGCGAGAAAACGGGCGAACAAATAAACAATATCATGGGATATAGCGGTGGCGGATTAACGGGTGCAGGCTATACCAACCTTTTCAAGCTTTCGCCATCGGCCACCATTAAAAAGTACAGTGGCAGTGCACCCTCCGGCACGGCAAATTCGCAGGGTTTGGCGGGGAAATTTGGCAAAGGAAAAGTAGTTGCCCTAGGCGATTGCAATGGTTTTACAGCCATGTATGTGATGATAAAATCCGTCAAATTTTCAGCGGGTATGCAAGTAGCAGACTACGACTGGAAGCAATTTGCATTGAATACCTTACATTGGCTTTCCATATAAAATTCAAGTATTTATGACTAACCGTAGGGAATTTTTAATGCAAAGCTCAGGACTCTTAGGCCTAACCGCCTTGGATTTAACCGCTCCGAAAAAACCGCTTTTGTCCTTTTCCACACTCGGTTGCCCTGCTTGGACATTCTCACAAGCCCTACAACATGCCTCCGCAAATGGCTACAAGGGTATTGAAATAAGAGGCATAAAGGCGATTTAGACCTCCCCAAAAATCCCATCTTTTCAACGTCAAATTTGGCTTCAACAAGACGGGAAGTAGAGGATAAAAAACTTAAAATTGTCAACTTAGGTTCGTCGGCCAACATGCATTTTCTGGATCCTGCTAAACGGCAAAAAAATCTGGATGAAGCCAAAAAATACATTGAATTAGCAGACCAATTAGGATGTCCGTTTATACGGGTATTTCCGAATGACCTCCCCAAAGATCAAGATGAAAAAGCGACTGTCGGCGCCATCATTTCAAGCTTAGTTGAATTAGGCGATTATGCGAAATCAAGTGGTGTCAAAGTGTTGCTCGAGATCTATAAATTATAAAATTTTCAGATTTATAGGCAATGATGTAATTACTAATTACAAATCTTTCAATTGGTAGATTTTTCAAAGAAAATAGTACACGTTCTGAATCAACAATCCATTCTGGTTTATTCTTTTTCAGTTCTGAAATTAACTGATTTTCTTCTTTTTGATAATTATTATAGTCTTTGGCAAAAAACCAATCTAATAAATATTGATTTTGTGCCGATTTACTTACGGGTATACCAAATTTCAATAGCTCATAATAATACCCTTGTCCAACAAACCAGCCGAAAATATAAATTTTGCTTTTATAATTATCAGAATTCAATTTTTTACGAAGAAATTGGAAAACACGAATCCTTTCCTTTTTATTCAAATTATTATTAGTTGACCAAAATGGGTTTGCCCCTTTAACGTAAAGTGGATTAACACCTATGCTATTTCTATATTCTTCCAATTTATTGTTTGAAATATATTGATAAACCTCTAATAATACAGATCGATAAAAAATTACATAAGATAGAATTATTAATGCCGCTACTTGTACTTTATGTTGCACTAATTGAATACGAAAACTTGCAAATACTTCCCCTAAAGTCAAACTCATTGGAAAAAATAAAAAAACCTTATAATGGTTGAAATTATTTGTAGAGACAAAAACGACAAAAAGGGAAACAAAGAGGAGTAAAACTGCTTTTAAAGACCTATTTGATAAAAATACTAAGTCATTTAACCTAAATATCCTCCACAACAAATAGACCACAAACGCCACAAATAAAATCCAGAAATACAATATTGATTCTAAAAATACTTGGTTAACATTGACTAATTGAGATAGTAAATTAGACTTATTTGATTGAGCATATAAAAAATTCTTATGCAAATACTCCACTAAAAACGAATCCCATATATCGTTTATAAACAGAAAAAAAATAATTAAAATGGTAATTATCGATGTATATAAAATCAATAAATACGCTTTTTTAATGTCATATAAATACAATTGAATAAAATATATGCACAAAAAATAGCCTGAAAATACAATTGCTTGAGATTTAATAAAAAATAACCCGAAACACATTAAAGCTATAATAAATATTCTTGCATTTTTGTGAGTCCCTGCCTGTTGAAGATAATAGATTATAGCTATTGCAATCATTAGCATATACTCAGTATTATATGCAAAAAAATCGTTAACAGAGGCAGTTAGAGAATATTTAGAATCGTTGGTTATTATAAATAAAAAAAATATTAGAATAGAAATCCATTTACCACCAGCCGATACCGATTTATACAACAGGTAAAACGAGGGGACAATACAAATAAAAAATTGAAATTGCCTCAGTCCTGATAATGTTGGATTTTCCTGAAAAAAATTTAAAAAAGAAAGAAAATATATTGCTAACGGACCTGTTGTATGAGCTACAAAGCCTTCAAACGGAATTGCATTTACTTTTATCCTTTGCAATAAGTAAATCCATTCTAGTTCGTCAATATTAAGGAAATTGCTATTCCATGTTAAAGATCTAATAAACAAAGCTAAAGCAATTAATCCGAAGTAATAAATAGATTTAAATTTTAGCATTACATTACTAATCACAAATATTTTGACCCTAGCTTCTTATTTATTATTAATGTGTAGTCTAAGGGTGAATGAGCAATCAACTTCTTTACAATAGTTCCTAATTTGGACGCTAAATCATTAGGGAATAAATTGTACTTAAATCAATAGAGCAAACAAAAAAGAACTTGATTAATTAAAGGTATTGGGGATTTTTCAAATTCATTTATATTAAGTTTTAAAATTATCTAATGGTCGTATTACTACCATTTATGATAAGAATTGTTAACTAGAATAGGTCCAATAATTTGATAAAATTGAATGGGCTAATTCTGCTTATTTTTATTAGTTTGTTTTGAAATTTCAATAGGACGTAAGAAAATTTTACACCTATAATAACTATGGCAAGGATACGCCCCCATATTCATTTTAACGGAAATACAGAAGAAGCATTTGAATTTTATCGCTCTATTTTTGGCGGAGAATTTTCACGCCTAATGCGATTCAGCGAATTGAATAGTCCTGAATTCTCATTCCCTGAGGAAGAGCAACACAAAATCATGTTAGTTCGTTTACCCATCGGAACTTCCTGTGTTTTATCAGGGAGTGATGTGGCTAATTTTTTAGGCGTGGTGAACGAGGAGGAAAATCGAAGTAAGATTACCGTTAGCGCAGATTCAAAAGAAGAAGCAGAGGCTATATTCCTTGGTCTATCCACAGGTGGTGTAGTAGAAATGCCTATGGATAAGGGGCCTTGGAGGTCCAATTTAGGCACTTTGCGAGAAAAATATGGCATTGAGTGGATGGTGGAATACGTTCAATAAAGCCACCCTCCACCTCAATGCCAATTTAAATTGGGGAGAGGTCATTACGCCCCTTTCATTTATAACTTAATCCCCCATGTTTTATTCAATTTTCGGCCAAGCAATGCGTTTGCGCCAGCGTCATTGAATTTTTCAGATTTTGGATTCCAGGTCAATGATTTATTAACCTCATAGGCAATGTTTCCGATGTTACAAACAGAGGCTGTTCTGTGACCAATCTCCACATCGCATACAGGACGCGTGCGATTGCGCATGGCCGACAAGAAGTCTTTGTAGTGATTCGTACTTTCGTAAACATGCTTTTCATTCGGCCCAATAACACGATCCTTCAAGGCCGCATTCGATGTTTCCAATTTCTTTCTTTGCACACGTAGCGTTCCCTCCGTACCCACAAACTCGATGGCATTATTCCACTCCCAAGGCTGGTGTGTCATCTTAATTCCATTCGCGTACGTATAGGTCAAAAATTCATTGCCATTGGTTTTTGGTGCATCTACTTGAACCGGTCCGCTTCCGTCCATATCCAGTGCCCATTGAACAATATCAAACATGTGAGCGCCCCAATCCGTCATACCGCCACCACCAAATTCCTTGTATTTCCGCCAATTCGGAAACACATCTTTTGAAATTGGAGGAGCCAATTCCGAATTAAACGCAACTGCATCATTCGGTCCTAGCCACTTCTCAAAGTCTAAGCCCGTTGGTAATTCTTCAGCCGTTAAATCATAGGCTATGGGTGGGGGACCAACATTCACTTTAATCGATTTCACTTCCCCTATGTAGCCATTACGAATTAACTCGGCTGCTTGTCTAAATTCTGGCCATGAGCGTTGCATGGATCCTGTTTGAAAAACACGTTTATATTTTCGCGTCGCATCCACCATGGCACGACCTTCTTTTACAGTCAATGAAAGTGGCTTTTCGCAATAAATATCTTTGCCTGCAGCTGCAGCGCGCACAGACATCGCCGCATGCCAGTGGTCTGGGCTAGCAATTACAACCGCATCGATGTTTTTCAGTGCCAATAACTCTGTAAAGTCTTGATATTGGGCTATTTCGGAATAAGATCCAAGCGAAGATGATTTGGAATAAATTTCTTTGACCCGATCCAAAAACAGGTTAGTCTTTGCTTGATAGACCTCAGAAATAGCCGCTATGCGAACCTCACCTGTGCTCAAAAACGAATTGGATAACCCTCTTCCCTGCTTTCCTGTTCCAATAAATCCTAAATTAATGAGATCACTTGGCGCTATATAAGGAGATCCATCTGGACGAGTTCCCCCCAAAACATGTCGGGGAACGATGAAAAAAGAGCCAATGGCAAGGCTCGATTTAGTCAGGAAATCACGTCTATTAATCGAATTTGAGTTTGAGCTTTTCATAGCGAAAATTTATTTTTTTAAATGTATACTTTTTTCAAAAAATCACCTTGTTTTATTCTAATAAATTCATGAATTAAAACATCTTTACATCACAAAGCCTGTTCCAAATCGCTTACATTACTTACTCGTATATATTTCAAAGGGAATCAACATCGTTGACTGCGAAATTTTCTGCTTTTTAGCTAAGGCAATTGCCAAACGCAACGACTCCGAACCTTGCTTCTCCGCATTTTGAATAATCGTCGCATTTAAAAATCCTTGATCGACCGATTTGCGGGCATCCTGAATTCCATCAATACTGACCACATAAACCTTTGGCTTGATTTTAGCATCCATCAAAGCTTGCACAGCTCCCATCCCCATTTCATCATTCTGTGCAAACACTGCTTGCACATCATTTCCATAGGATTGAATCCAATTTTCCATGAGCGACATGGATTTGGCACGATCCCATTCCCCCGTTTGGGAAGCTAGTAATCTTAGATCCGGATATTTCGCTAATACCGCTTTCGCCCCTCGTTCCCGGTCCAATTGAGCCGCTTGTCCCATGTAGCCTTGTATCATCAAAATATTTCCCTTTCCCTGAACATGTTTCGCGATTAATTCCATCGCCATCTTCGCCGATTCAGCATCATCTGAACCCACAAATGCATCAGGCTTCGACTTGGTAGACGAGTTAACATTGACAATTGGAATCTTCGCTTGTTGGGCTTTTTCAACCGCAGGAGAACTCGCCTCAAATTCACACGGATTCAGAATGATCGCATCGACTTGTTGGCTTATGAAACTCTCCACCTGTTCCACTTGCTTTAAAGAAGACCGCTCTGCATCCACAATAATTATTTCCACATCCGCCGTTTTCCCCGATTTCTCAATGGCATCCGCTACCTGTTGGATGAACTCATTTTGCATGCTTAACATGGAGACTCCGATCACCAACTTGTCATTTTTCTTTTCCGAGCAGGCCATACAGCCAACAAAAAGCAATAGCGCGAAAACCGACTTTATATTCATTATTTTTTTAATTTTTGGTACACTAAATCTAAAACCACCGCTAAAATAATTATTCCCCCCATAATAACCTGCTGCCAGTATGCAGAGACGTTAATTAAATCCAATCCATTGTTGATGACACCAATAAACAACACCCCCAATAAAGTCCCCGTAATCGTTCCTTTGCCTCCACGCGTACTTGTACCTCCGATAATCACCGCGGCAATGGCATCAAGTTCAAATCCCAAACCCGCGTTCGGCTGACCTGTATTAATGCGGGCCGTTAACAAAATACCTGCCAAAGCCGCAAAAAATCCACTCAACATATACACATATATTTTGATTCGATTCACGCGAACGCCAGAGACAAAAGCGGCCATTTCGTTTCCCCCAATCGCCTTAACATAGCGCCCAAAAACAGTTTTTGATAAAATGAGTTGGCAAATAATAAAGGACCCAATCAAAAATAAGATGGGAATCGGAATTCCTCCCACGGTTCCATTGCCCAATACATTCAGTGTTTCGTTTAGATCTGAAATAGGCCGACCGTTACTTAATAGCAACGCGAGGCCGCGGCCAATTGTCATCGTTCCCAACGTTACAATAAAGGGGGGAACTTTTGTAAGTACAACAATAACCCCATTAAATGCTCCCATCAAAACACCCACCACAAGTGTTAATAAAAATGCGAATGCAATTGGAAATCCGCCTTGCTGGGACAACAAAGCCACCACAACGCCACAAACAGCTAGTAAAGATCCCAGTGATAAATCTATTCCGCCTGAAATAATCACAAACGTAACGCCAAAAGCCAAAATTGCATTGACCGAGACCTGGTTTAAGATAACCGAAAGGTTCATGGGGGTAAAAAATTTGGACGTCAGGCCACTAAACAAGAGGCAGACAAAAACTAACGCAACAAATATTCCTCCCGTAGGACTCTTAAAAAAAATATTTTTCATGTACCCCTTTATAATGCTAGTTGTAAAACACGTTCAGCGGTGGCATCTTTCCGCAAAAGCTCCCCACGCTGTTTGCCTTTCGAAATAACCACAATTCGATCGCTCATCTGTAATAATTCCGTCATATCCGATGAAATCAATACGATGCCTTTCCCTTCTTTTTTCATTTCCTGTATCAATTGATACATATCAAATTTCGAAACGACATCAATCCCGCGCGTGGGCTCATCCAAAACCATACAAGCCGGATTATTAATGAGCATCCGGCCAAATAAAACTTTTTGTTGGTTCCCTCCACTCAATTGTTCCATTTTTTGTTGGCCACTTTTCACCCGAATATTGAATTTCGTTTGCAGCTCTTTGGTCTTGGCTTGTTCCGGATTTGTTAAGATCCACTGAAATTTTTGGAAAAACTGCATAAGCCCTAAGGTCATGTTTTCGCCAACAGACATTTCGGGAATCATGCCCAATTGTTTTCGGTCTTCTCCTAAAT
Source organism: Aquirufa sp. (assembly GCF_044377215.1). Classification (GTDB taxonomy): domain Bacteria; phylum Bacteroidota; class Bacteroidia; order Cytophagales; family Spirosomataceae; genus Aquirufa. The sequence goes on along the minus strand of NZ_JBILJM010000003.1, from coordinate 33,632 downwards.
ATCCCATGCCTAATGCAATTGCTTCAGCGGGATGTTTCGGGGTAAATTCCTTCCCCAAATACGTCATTTTCCCCTCCGTATGTGGTTTGATTCCCAACATACTTTGACCGATATCTGTGCGCCCTGCGCCAACCAACCCTGCTAAACCAAGAACCTCGCCTGCTCTAACCTGTAAATTAATGCCTTCAAAGACTCCAGAAAGTCCTACATTTTCCAATTCCAATAATACGGCTCCGGGAATCGTTTCCGAAAAAGGATAAAAATCGGCCATGTCTCTGCCCACCATTTTTTGAACTAAAGATCGTGCATTTAACGCATGAACGTCATAGGTTCCTACCATCTCGCCATCACGAAGAACTGAAATCACATCAGCAAATTCAAAAATCTCTTCTAGTTTGTGCGAGGTAAATAAGATGCCTACGTGTGCATCCCGTAGCGTGCGAATCAATTGGCCAAAAAATTTCACTTCAATATCCGTCAATGAGGACGTTGGCTCATCCATCAGAATGACCTGAGCCCCTTGGGATACCGCCCGCATGATCTCAACAATTTGTTGGTTCGCAATCGACAATTCCTTCACCGGCATATCCACGGGAATATCCAACCCATATTGATCAAATAGCTGCTGAACGCGGCCATTGATATCAGAAATGCCCCAAAATTGGCCCTCCGAAAATTCCCTTCCCAAATAGATATTTTCAGCCACGGTCAATTCGGGAATCAATAACAGCTCTTGGTGAATCATGGAGATTCCTGCTGTTAAAATTTCCCGAATTGAGCTGTTCTGAATTTTATTGCCTAAAAAGGAAATATCCCCTGAACTAGGGGATATAATTCCCATGATGCATTTAAATAAAGAAGATTTACCCGCTCCATTTTCCCCTACAATAGCCTGTATTTGGCCTTTTTCTAAGGTCAAACAAATTGATTTAAGGACCTGAGACTCGGAAAAAGATAGCGAGAGGTCCTCAATTACGAGTAAACTCGTACTCAAGGCCATTCAACATGCGTATCTTTCCAAGACTTTGTATTCGCCGATTCAATCACGGCTTCGCAAACACGTTGTGTTTGTAACGCGTCTCTAAATGTAGGTGCACAAGGTGTATTTTCGCCTAAAGCTTTGAAAAAATCAGCCGCTTGATGAACAAAACTATGCTCATAGCCAATAATTAAACCAGGAACCCACCACTTGTCCATGTAAGGCTGATCGCCATCGGTGACTAAAATAGACTTCCAACCACGGGTAATTGATGCATCTGCATGGTCATACATTTCCAAGCGATTTAAATCATGCAAATCCCAACGCAATGAAGCATGCTCGCCGTTTATTTCAAATGTATAAAGGGCCTTGTGGCCACGTGCATAACGGGTAGATTCAAAAAGGCCTAACGAGCCATTATCAAAGTGGCAATGGAAAATACATGCATCATCAATGCCTACTTTTTTCACTGCGCCTGAACCAACGTGAACACGTTCTTTAATAAAGGTTTCCGTCATCGCGGATACATCGGCAATGCCACCATTTAACCACATGGCTGTGTCAATGCAGTGGGCTAATAAATCACCCGTAACTCCTGAACCGGCCGCCTCAACATCCAATCGCCAAGTTCCAGCACCTCCCTGCGGTAAATCAGGTGAAATAGTCCAATCTTGAAGAAAATTAGCCCGGTAGTGAAAAATCCGTCCCAGTTTTCCCGAATCTATGATTTGCTTCGCTAAGCTAACCGCAGGTAAACGTCGGTAATTATACCAAACCGTATTCGCCACACCAGATTTCTCAATCTCTTTGACCATTTCTTCGCCCTCTGCTAACGTTCTTGATAGAGGCTTTTCGCACAAAATCATTTTCCCAGCCTTGGCCGCAGCAATAGCGATTTCAGCATGTGTGTCATTCGGTGTACAAATATCCACCGCATCGATGTCATCGCGGGCAATTAATTTACGCCAATCGGTCTCGTAAGATGCGTATCCCCATTGTTCGGCAAATTGCTTAACACTTGCCTCATTGCGCGAGCAAACCGCTTGTAAAACAGGCTTGCAGGTTAACTCTGGGAAAAAGTTTTGGATACGGTTATATCCATTGGAATGGGTTCTTCCCATAAATCCAGTGCCAATTAATCCAATTCGTATTTGTTTCATAGTTAATAGGTTTATTATGACCAACCATGCGCATTGCGCACTTGAATCATTGCGGCTAAAATATCATTCCAAGTTTTTTGTTGTTCCATCACAGAATTTGAGAACATGCAACCGTCCCAACAAATATGCTTGAACGCCTTGGTTAATTCTCCTTTTTCATCACGAAGCCAGAAACCTGCATCTTCAGAAATCACCAACTTACCGTTGGGATCCGTCGCTTGGCAGTGACGACCGGTCTTATCATGACTTCCCGTTCCATGAACCGTACCGTCATTTTGAGCTACGTGAAAATCAATCGTCCATGGACGAAGAGCAGCAGTCAATTCTTTTAACGAAGCTTTCAATACCTCGCGATCATCCCACTGATAATCAATAGGTAAAATACGATCCTCAGGACAGTTATATCCCATCGTGTAGAGTAAAGTATGCGACATATCCGCTTGGAAACCAATGTTTGGACGGTCTACGGCTTCTAAAGTCTGAATCATATTGCGCCATGAGTGCATGCCACCCCAACAAATTTCTCCTTCGGCAGCTAATCTTTCACCGAAATCTGCGGCGACGTCACAAGCTCTTTGGAATGTGTCAACAATCAATTTCGAATTTCCTTTTGGATCCTTAGCCCAATCCGCTACTCCAGCAGCAGAATCAATACGAACAATGCCATTAGGACGAATACCTATTTTGCGTAATTCAGCACCAATTTCACAAGAGCGACGCACCATATCGACAAACGTGTCACGTGCATCCTTATCTCCCATCGCATTTCCAGCCCAAATAGGTGCTACTAAACTTCCTATTTCTAATCCGTGCGCTGCTACTTTATCAGCTAACGCTTTCGCTCCTTCTTTACCACTTTCGATATCAAAATGAGGAGGCAATAAACCTATATCCACTCCATCAAATTTCACACCATCCACCTCAGCGGCAGCAGTCATGGCTAACATTTTGTCCAACGAAATAACCGGCTCGGAATCTGGACCTTTTCCTACAATACCAGGCCATGTGGCATTGTGTAATTTTGGATAAGTATTCATTTTAAAAAAATTAAGAAGTTTAGAATTTTAAATCTGGATTTGATGGACCAAAGTGCTTCAACATCACAATAGGATCCGTCGTTGAATGATTGGTAATTTGAACGCCAGCTTTTGCTGCTTTCTCAGTAACAAAAAACTCATCGTTGGTCAATTGTCCATAACGAATCAATGAAGGTGTTTCAATATTCCAAACGCCCATTTTACCATGACCTTGCATCATGATTAATCCATAGGCAGCAGCATCCGTAATCGTCACTGTTTGTCCTGGGAAAACAGTTAATTCTTTTGCTGAGAACGCATCTGAACGGTAGCAAATCCACTTTTCAGAATATCCGTTGGCTTCCATTTCCGCCTCATCTGAAACTGGAATAGGTTGCATAAAACGAGTTTCCAATAAATTTGGATTGGTATTTAAATCCCAGTCAATCACTTCCATCAACTGGTCATAATTCCCAATTTCATCTTTTGGAGTACCATTCCACAATAATTCTTCAGGAATTACGGCTTCATTTACTAATGATTGATACATCGCAAATACGTCTGAAGCTTTTTGTGGCTCATACGTACACATGCTTCCCGGAGCGTGCAACATCCCCGGAGGAACATCCCAGCCTGTGCCCGGGATTAAAGGAAATGCTTGAGAATACATGGTGATTTTGTTATCCCCCTTCGTAAAGTTCATCAAACACTCTTTTATTTGCTCTTTAGTTGTTCCCGGTGCGATTCCAAAAAACGTATAGGGAAAATCACCCCCATGGTTATTTAGTTGCGGTGGGAAATAATAGGCTTCTGGTTTTCCCAATTGACCTATCTTAGCGGCATGCTCATCATTGTGGTGAATGTGATGTGGCAAAGGCCCCATGTTATCAAAAAACTTGGAGTACATCGGCCAAGATTTGTATTCATTCCATAAACGATCACCGATCACCTCACCTTTCAATGCTTCGATTACATCAATCAATAGAATCTGCTCTTCTTTTCCACCTTCGGAATAAACAACTGCACTTAAGCCTTCATTTTCACCGGTCAATGGACCATTTTTAGCAGGAGTCGTTGACGATAACCAACGCTCATCGATTCCACCGCGGACGCCACCCAAAACGTAATAATCATCTGGATGTAATTTTATTCTTCTACCTGGCACGCAAAAAGACCTCGGAACCCATGTAGGGGCTAATCGTAAAATTCCTTTTCCTTGCTCTAGCGCTTTAGCTGCATTATTGCTCATTATTCGTTAATTAAATTGATAAAATTAGTATAAGTTGTGTAAGGGCCTACTTCGGGTCCCAACACGGATAAATTCACTTCAATTGATTTTTTTTCTCCTGGGGCTAAGAAAGTCAATGCGTTTGATTCTCTAGCTGCCTTCTGGCCAATCGGTGGATTTGTTCCTGGCTCAATGCCGGTCACATATTCATTTTTGGCAAAATGTTGCCAGTTGGTCAACCACGGTAATTCCCTCTTATCAAAAGAAATCTGAACCCCCAATTGCTTTTTTTCATTCCATAAACCACAATATACCTGATGATCTGAATTTGCCTCGGGCTCTATAAATACCACAGATTCACCAGGTCCATCATGAACGGACAAAGGATTCGGGCATTTTTTGATGTTCGTGCTACCCAGTAAATTGGGATCTGACGCGACGCGGTGCTTCCCTTTCCAAATGATGTCCGTTCCTTCGTCGACCAAAGGCCAACCGAAATTAAAATGATATAAAAGCATGAAAGGAGCCGGCGTATTACCCTCATTCATCACCTCATCTTTAATCGTTAAACCTGCTTGTCCCAAACGACCCGATATGGTTCGCTTCAGTGTCAAACACGGTCCAAAAATTTTATGTTGGCGTATAATTCCTGTAATCGACATATCTAAATTACCTGCACGTATATCTGGTTGCTGAATAGAAATGATTTCTGCGGGTATGTTACTGATTAAACCATGCACGCCACGCGTACCATGCGCATCTTCATCAGGTCCACCTACATGATCTAAACCACACGTAACCAAAAGGCCTCCACCAAATGTACGAAGCCAATCAATTCCTTGGTTCGACATAGGTTGAGGCCCTAAAACTCCTACGTGACTTATCCACGCAAGACTATGCTGGTTGAAAAATGCCTCCGCAATATCCATGGCACGATCAAGTACCACTTTATAACGAAATCCTGAACCCGTATCAATCCAAGCAATTCGGACTCCTTTACCTGCACCGTTATCTAAAACGGACGTCTCAATTCCTCCTAATTGCTTGTGATTCGATATTTTATCGGTCCATTCTGGCATAATTCATTTTACTTTTTCTTAAACATGGCGTTACTTTCGCTTCCGCCTGACATCAAATAAGCCATTAAATCTTTTAATTCTTCGCCATTTAAGCTGTTAATCAAACCTGGCAACATACTTGATACCGGCGAATATTTCATGCTTAATACATTCTTCTTCAAAATCTTTTCAACATCATCCGGAGCGTATGGATTTTGAGAAATGTAGTAGGCCATTTTATCCTGATTGGTTAATCGGCCTATGACCGAAGTTCCATTGCGTAGCATAATTTGCGTCGCGGCATATTGATCCGAAACAGTTTTGTTTGGATTTATGATGGACTCCAACATATCTTTTTTCGAGAATCGCGTACCTAAATTAGTTAGATCTGGTCCCACGTTTCCGCCGCCTTCGCTTCCTAAAGCATGGCAACGAATACAAGTAGTCGCGGCGTACATTGATTTTCCATTTTGGAAATCACGGTCAGTTAATGGAGCATCCAATAACGCTACCGCATCATCCAACTTCCATTGCTTTCCAGGTCCTTTCGGATAATTGATATTCATAACATCATTCCCATTCGAAGTTAACATATCTGCACCGCCCAATTTGTCATAATAAGCGCGCTTACTTTCAGCCACATTTTTTAGAGCTAATTTTCGTGCCCGATCGATGAAGCCAACATAACTACGTCCGCCTGAAAATTGGAATGAACTTTTGAACCAATTGAAATATTGTTCGTGCAACGCAGGAGTCCAATTATTTTTAGCCGCAGACAACATTGTGGCCATGTAGGTTTGCTGTGCAGGTGGAATTTTCTCCAACATCTTCGCAATATCCGTTCCATATTGTGGGTTACGCATAATTAAATCTGCGGATGAAGTTGCAGATTCAACACGGTATGCTGTTGCGCTAGCCGTATCCTTCGTTTGCATTAATTTTAAGGTACGCTCAATTACATTAGGCGCCTCCAAAGGAACAAGTAAGCGACTCAATGCTCGGTCCATATTCATGCGGTTTGATGGATATTTGGCATCAAATTTCGCAATGATTTTTGATGACATCGATGCATCCGGCATACCTAAACGCAACATTGCTAATTCATATGCACGCAAGATATCTAGCGTTTGAGATTCCGTAAATGCTTTGTTGTCGATTGCCAATAAAGCTGCATAAATCCCTGATTTAAATTCAGGCTTGCTTTGACGAATTAGACCGATAAGTGCCTGCGTTGCGGCAATCGGATCTTTTTCCGACATAGCTTTATCTTTCCACTCAGCAACTGGCTGGTGCTCCAATGCCATTCGAGCTGCATAGCGAATAAAACGATCTGGGTGCTTTAAATAAGGCCAAGCAAATGCAACGGCTGCTGGATTTGCTCCTTGGTGAAATTGCTCAATCTTACGACGAGTTTCGTTTAATGCATTAGGAGCTGCCACTAATGTTTTTGCACTAGCTTCTTCTGTCCCTACATAACTTACACGATATACATCAGATTCTAAACGACGACCACCGGCCATAAAGTAAAGTGCTCCATCCGGTCCAATAACACCATCTGTCAAAGGCAATGGAATACCTGAAATAAACTCTTCGCGATCTGCCAAGAAAGTAGATCCAGAAGATTTTAATTTAATTAAGTGACCAATACCAAATGTCCAGTCAAAAGCCAACAAAGATTTCTTGTATTTAGCTGGAAACTTAGCATCCTTCAAAGACAATAAACTGGTAGGTGATCCTTGTCCAATATTCAATACTGGAGGTAAATTATCTGGATAAGTTGTTGACCATTTGCTATTACCTGTTCTCCAACCATACTCACTACCACTCGTTACATGGCAAATACGTGTTGGACGATACCAAGGTAAACCAAAATCCCACTCCATATCCGCATCATACGCAAATAAATCTCCTGTCTCATTAAAAGCTATATCAAAAGCATTACGATATCCAGCAGAAACCAATTCCCATTTTTTACCCTCTGGATCTATGTTGGCAATCCAACCACCCGGAGCCATACGGTCATTCGCATGTCCACGTGGATCTTTGATCAATGGGAAAATGTTATCTTCTTGCCAGTTTTTAGGCAGACGATATGCATCCATTTCAGGTACATCAGTATGATTTCCTGAAATCAAGAAAATAGATTTCTTATCAGGAGATAAAATGATACTGTGTGGACCATGTTCGCCTTCTCCTTTAAATTCTTTCATCAACGTGATTTTGTCAAATTGATCATCTCCGTCTAAATCCTGAACTCGGTACAAACCACTTCCTCTAGGAGTATAGCCAGGAGCAGGTCCACGACCCGAAGGAGCCGAAGCGCCAGGTCTAGTTGCACGCGCATTAACCATCACATACAAACTATTGAATGCGTAAAGCATTCCATGCGCGTTTCCAATACCTAAGGTATCAACGCCTTTGCCAAATTTCAATTTCTCTACCTTTGGCTTCACGCTGGCCGCTCCGATCGCAGGAATCGTTAAACGATATAAACCACCATATTGATCTGAACAAATCATGCGACCTTTATCATCAAAAGTCATCGAAACCCAAGAACCCATGTTTTCATCAGATGGGCTTATTAAGTGTTCAATTTTAAAACCAGGTTGTAATCTGATTTTATCCAACTTAGGATTTGCCCCTTCCACTTGAGCAGGTTCAATCTTAAATAAACTGTTGTAGCCAGCACTTCCTAGGCCAACTACCGCAACGAGCGCTAATAAATACTTAAAAATTGGTTTCATGTTATTTTAGGTTTTTGATACGAATATTCCTGTACGCTACTTTCATCGGAGGGCCTACGTGTACTTGAACGCCTAACCAACCTTCTGATTTGCCATTAACTTTATCCAAGTCCGTGACGTCACTCATTAAAACTCCATTGACATAATGTAAAAGGCGATTTCCTTTAACAATCAAATGTACTTCATTCCAATCCTCTGATTTAATCTTCGTTTTCAACGTATCTGAATTTCCTAATGACCCTGTTACCTTACGAGGCAACCAGGCATTACGAGCTGAATAAGCACGAAGGTTGTTTTTAACTTCTGGATCCGTTTGCTCGTTCACATTCACAATCTCACCACGGTATCCTAGGGTTGTCCGGCCACGTTCCTCGTAGTTTTGACCCGTATAACGAATCGCACCATCGATGTCGGCCTGATATCCTTTTAATGCAAATGGCAAATCGGGCAATAACTCCTCAGAACGATAATTGATTCCTGTATTACCCTCTTTCGAGATTTTAACCTCACATTTCAATTCGAAATCAGATGGTTTGGCATCCCGGTAAATAATAAAGGTATTGCGCTTTAATAGCGTTGCCGGCGTGATTTCACCAACAATACTGCCATTTTCCACCCGCCAGTAGGTAGGATCTCCTTCCCATCCCTGTAAGGATGTTCCGTTAAAAATGGATTTAAACCCCTTCTCTGACTGTTTGTTTTTCTGGCCAAAGCTAGGAGCTTGAAGAGCCAGTAAGGAGACAAATAGCCATATGAATCGATGGTAATAAGTTTTCATATGTATTGGTTTAGAATTTTAAATTAGTTTAAAAAGTTTAAAAAATGGTTTAGTAGGTATGAAATTTTTCACTATAATTTTTCAAATAGAAAAACCCCCTTTTTATTTGATAGAACAAGGTCTTCTTTTTTATCTCGATTCATGTCCTGTACAAAAAAGTGAATGCCAGAACCAGAATCTTCATCGATGACGTGGGCTTTCCATTTAGGTGAATGACTTGGAATCAATTCGTACCAAACAAGTAACGCCTTTTCAAATTCTCCCGGGTCTTTTCCATTGTGCGCCATGTAGCGTTTACCCGTAATAAAATCTGCGTGCCCATCTCGATTTACATCATGCTGCTGAAGCGCATGTGTCTGCGATAATTCCTTTTGAATTAGGTGTGTCTCCACATCGCCTTTGGCTAAATCTTTCACCTCATGCCACCACGTACCATAATCATGCGCGGAAGAACTCAAAATATCCATGTCCCCATCACCATCAAAATCTTGCACATAGATTTGCGATGCGTCATAGGATAAATTTAAAGGATGGAAAGTCCAAGCTTGAGTTAAATCGCTAGGCATTTCCCACCAACCTTCTTTAATAATTACATCTTTGCGCCCATCTTTATTTAAATCTCCAAAACCCAAACCATGCGTATATTTATGCGTACCTAATGTTGGGTTAGAAGAAATGACATGAGCCACCCACGTGGTATCTTTCTTTCCAGGTGCCTCTAGCCAAATCACTTGCTTATTTTTAGAGTCGTTACCAATTAAATCCTGACGACCATCCCCATTAACGTCTTCAAATAAAGGCGATTCATTCCCAAACGAGCTGTACAATTCATGCCTTTTCCAAAGTCCTGGCTTATTTTGGTTATTTTCCAACCAATGAATTGCTTCGCCAGGCAACCCAATTTTGATAATATCAATCCAACCATCGTGATTAATATCAGCCGCAAATTGAGCGAATGAATCCGCATATCCTTCATCAACTTTAAAGGGATATCCTGCAGGAAATTTTTGTAACGATTTATTGTAGCGAACTTCTGTGGTAAATGTGTGTTGGGTCCAACGCGGAGCTTCGAACCAAAAAGCACCGGCAATGATATCTTTTTTCCCGTCACGATTCACATCTCCTATGCAAACACCCTCTGAAACGAATGTAGACGTAAGCGTAATTTTTTTAAACCTTGGTGGATTCGCAGCAAAAATATTCGTGCTGAAAAAAAAACAAACGGCTAAAAAAATTTGACGGATAGGCATGTGCGAGAAAAAATAGAGCTGCCGAGTTAACGGCAGCTCTAAAAAGAAAATTGACTTATTTAATATTCGGATTCAATGCCGCCTCATCAGCAGGCATCGGATAGTATTTCTCAATTACAGTAAATGAGTTACTCCGAAGTGTGAAACCTCTTTGATAGTAATGTGCAAATGGATCTGCTTTGATTCTATTTCCTTTTGCTGTAATTACTTCTTTAAAAGTATCCGTTCTCGTTAAGTCATGCCAGCGCTTATTCTCAAACGCTAATTCCATACGACGCTCCTTCATTAAAGCTGTACGAAAATCCGCTTGAGTTGTAGCAGTCGTCTCCGCCAATCCTGCACGCTTACGCACTTGGTTCATGAATGGAGCTGCTTCAGCCGTTTTTCCTTGTTCGTTCAAGGCCTCCGCCAAGAATAAAAGAACTTCTGAGTACCGGAAAATAGGCCAGTTCATTCCGTGGTTACCATTCAATGAATGTGGTCTCACGAACTTCTTGATATAAGGATACGTTTTGGCTTCCCAAAGTGTACTTGCACAAGTAATGTATCCTATGGATGCATCTTTCCGTAAGTCACCAGGCTCATACGCAGCGATAAGTTCAGGCATTGGAGCGTTATTACCCTCCCCAGTTTGTGGCTGTGGATTTGAGGTTTGAGATAAAGTCACCAATTCACTTGCAGACATCGGGCGAGGTAAAAAGTTATACATAAAACTTCCTTGAAACCCATTCGCTCCCTCTTGATACTGAACCTGAAAAATGCTTTCTGCATTATTCTTATTTCCTGTACTTGTTGTAAAGGCATCATTGTAGTTTGGCATCAATGAATGCTGCCCTTCTGCAATAATTTCTTTACATAGTTTTTCCACTGCTGCCCAGTTTTTCTGAATCAAGTACATATTTGCCAAAAGTGTTTTAGCTGCAGCAGAGGTTGCGCGACCTGGCTCTTGCGTTGATTTAGACTTTAATGTTGCGGCAGCAGCCGTCAAATCACCAATGATGATTTTTTCTAAATCAGCGGCAGTGCCCAACTTAGCAGCAGCTTGTTCACGATTAGCCACAGCGGTTAATTGAAGAGGCCCTTTATTGAAATAACGATAAATTTCAAAATAAGCGAAAGCACGCATAAACTGTGCTTGACCCTTCAGGTTACCTTTGGCTGCAGCATCAAAATCAGCCTTATCAATAAGATCTAAAATTTGATTCGCCCGTGCAATGATCAAATAATCTTGACGATACTGATTAAGTACGTGTGTATTTGTAGTTAGACCATTTGATACTGGGATTGAAAAATCTGCCAAATCCTCTTGTTGCTCAGTAGCACCAAATGCCGTATTTCGAAAATAATACGTATTATCCGAGTGCATCTCCGACAATAAATACGAACGATCATTGTATATCGTACGTAATGGTACGTAACAAGCGTTCACCGCTTGCGTAAAATCCGCCTCCGTTTTGAAAAACGTGACCGAACTTAAACTCGTTTCTGGTGTTATTTCCAAAAATTCAGCTGTGCAACCAGATAGTCCTATGGCCAACAAACAGCTTAATATGATTTTATTTTTCATTTTTTCTAAAATAAACGTTTGATAGTTAGCTAGTTAAAAATTGAAGTTTGCGCCTACCGTGAAAGTTCTTGGAACTGGGTAGTTTGATAAATCTACACCTGGGCTCAAGTTACCGCCATCACCTTGACCATTACTTTGAGCCGAGGTTTCTGGATTAGGTCCTCCCCAATATTTGGTAAATACGTAAGCTTGTTGGCAAGACGTATACACACGAAGTGACTTGTAAACTTTAGTTGGCTTCGTAAATGTGTAACCCAACGTGATGTTACGAATCGTGAAATAAGACGCATCCGCAACAAAACGGCTGTTCATCCAATCACGCTCGATACCGGTTACGTTACCACCACCAACAGTCGTTCCGTACATACCCATACCTGGGTTAGCCTCCGAACGGAAACGGTATTTAGCGCCTTCTACCATGTTAAATACCCCATCTAAATTAGCTGTGGAATAAATATGTCTCACTAGCAATTGATTGCCTTGTGATCCTGATCCGATAATATTAAAATCCCAATCACCATAGGTTATGTTATTCGTAATTCCATAGACAAAATCAGGAAAAGGATTTCCCATAATCGTCCGGTCATCGTTATTTCCGCCAAAATCAATCCTCCCGTTGCCGTTAATATCTCTAAGTTTGATACTTCCTACTGTGGAACGTCCTGGTACGTTAGGGGAATTAGCTAAATCTGCCGCATTTTTATACATACCCTCTGAGATCAAACCATAAAATTGTCCAAATGGCTTGCCTACTTGCGTAATGTGAAACGTTCCGTACACACGGTCAATACCTGGAGCTAACGCAACCACAACGTTTCGGTTAAACGAAATATTTGCGTTTGTTGTCCACTTCAATTTCCCTGTCGTATTTTTTGTATTCACAGAAAACTCGTGACCCCAGAACTTAATTTCTCCGATGTTATCATTGAAATTTCCGAAACCCGATTCTTGTGCAATTTGAACTGCATACAATAGATTCGTTGTATTCTTTTTGTAATAGTCATACGCAAAGTTGATGCGATCATCAAACATATTAATATCAACTCCCAAATCTAATTGCTGCGTTGTCTCCCAACCTAAATTAGGATTTGCTAGTGAACTTACCGCAGCTCCTGTTGCAACCGTATTACCAAATACGCCGTTAACTGTATTATTAATTAAGGCATATGAGGTATAGTTTCCTAAGTTATTATTTCCAATAATTCCCCAGCTTCCTCTCAATTTCATGAATGAAACCATTGGTAAATCGCGCATGAATGGTTCATCTGAAACAACCCAACCTGCGCCTACAGAAGGGAAGGTTCCCCAGCGATTATCTGCTCCAAAACGAGACGATCCATCACTACGAATAGCCGCATTAAATAAGTATTTACCTTTATAGTTATAGTTCAAACGAGCTAAATAGGATGTTAATGACCACTCTTGTACACCCGAGTTCGTTCCTCCACGCGCGATATTAATCGCTCCTTGAATTGTAGGAAGGCGATCATCGGCGTACGTATCCGCTTGAATTCTTGTCGATTCTTGACGGAAATATTGATTCGTATAACCTCCTAAAATTTCAAATTTATGGTCATCCCAAAGCGTCTTTCCGTATGTTACCGTATTTTCATTTAACCATGATAAGTTTTCAATGTTTTCACGGATTGAAGCGGCGGTTGTTGGAATAGGCGTATTAATTGCAGAAGTAGCTTCTGATGGATTAAAGAAAAAGAATTTAGTTCTTAAAATTTCTCCATTCATAGATGAACGTACTTTTAAGCCTTTGATTGGCTCATACTCAACGAACGCATTAGACAATAAATTTGTCGCTGTTGTTTCATTGATTAACTGATCCGCCGAACGAACCCAGTTGGCATACGCAAATATATTACCCGTACTCGCAGGGAATCTATTGAACTTGGTCAACGTTTTTCCGTCAGCCTCATAAATAGGCATGATTGGCCACGTATGTAATGCATTAAACAAAATACCTGTTCCACGATCACCGTCAGTTCTTGGCGTATTGTCATATACCAATTGTGGTGCTAGGTTAAACCCAACAGTTACCTTATCAGAAATGTCATAGGTAGAATTTAAACGTAATGAATACCGCTGATAGTCCGTATTTCTAACAACACCCTTTTGATCTAATACACCAGCAACCAACGAAGTTCTTGACTTTGGCGTGTTGGACGTGATGGTTAAGTTATGGCTAGTAATTGGTGATGTACGAAGTAATGCACCATACCAATCGTTGTTTTTGTCTTTGTATTGAGATGGATTTTGAAATTCCGCTGGTACGGGTTGTTTCGCATCTTCAAAAGACTCCTTCTTAAATTGTGCAAATTCCTCCGCATTCATCATTTTTAGACGGCCTTTCATCGGAACTTGTTGCATACCCGTGAACGTATTGAAACTTACAGACATTCCTGAGCCTTTTCCTTTCTTCGTCGTAATCAACACGACACCATTTGCCGCACGTGAACCGTAAAGTGAGGTAGAAGATGCATCCTTTAAAACGGAGATGTCTTCAATTTCATCCGGGTTCATGGCACCGATGGAGCCTGTAATAGGAAAGCCATCGACAACATACAATGGATCAGAACCTGCTGAAACCGACAATTGTCCACGAATACGAATGTTCATTCCTTGTCCAGGGCGACCAGTGGTTTGGTTAATTTGAACACCGGCTAATTGGCCCTGTAATTTCTGGCCGATCTGCGTAACGGGCAAATCTTTTAGGTCCTTGTAAGAAATCGTTTGAACAGCACCGGTGATTTCTTTCTTACTTTGGCTACCGTAACCTACTACGACGATTTCGTTTAAGGTTTTGTTGTCAACAGTTAAGATTACGTCCACCGACTTCTGCCCGGTGTAAACCACATCCGTTGTGTTGAAACCCACGGAACTTATGCGTAAGGTTTCATTTCTACTCACCGTGATTTTAAAATTACCTTCTCCGTCAGTGGATGCACCGCGGGAAGTTCCGACTACTGAAACAGAGGCCCCGATAACCGGTTCTCCATCTGTTCCTTTCACTTTTCCTGTGGCGGCTTGCTGCTGCGCCATCAAGGTACTCGATAGAATTAAAAACAGCCCTAGGAATATTCCCATTGACCGAATTCCAATTCGATGAATCGTTGAAATGTTTTTCATAGTTAAAAGTTTAAGGTTTAAAGGATTTGAAAAAGATACCTATATACGTTAATAATACTACTTTGGACACAAGTATAACACCTAAGCGTGCGGCAACTATCCTTATGTGAGCATAGGATAGTTAAATTTATTATTAAAATATTATAATAACGTTTTGAATTATTTTTATTAGGACAGTTTGGTTGTCAAAAACATATAAAATAGGCATGTAACTGAAATTGAAAACTTAGCCTTAAATTTGCCCCCCCCATCATATCTCTTTTGATTTGTAATCCATTTGTATGAAGTGTAAACTTTTTATCGCAATTCTAGCCATTAGCTGTCAAATTTCATTTGCGCAAAACAGTCGCTTATTCACGACCAATACCATTGGTTGGTACAATTATTTAGGCACCTTCAAGTTATCAGAAAAGACAGGGATGCACACAGAATACCAATGGCGTCGAAATGACCTGCTTACTAGCTGGCAGCAAGGCCTATTACGAGTTGGGCTAAATTACAATTTAACCCCTCGAGTTCTACTAAGAGGGGGTTACGCCTGGGCGGAAACCTATCCTTATGGAGAATATCCGCTTAATAAAATGGGTAGAGATTTTACGGAACATCGAATTTTCGAAATGGTCCAGCTGTCTCAAAAGGAAGGTGTTGTCGAAATTTCTCACCGATTTATGTTGGAGCAAAGGTTTATCGGAAGATATAGTTCGGTCAATGTGATGAGCGAAGACGAGTTTCCACTAGCTCACAGAGCGAGATATATGATTCGCCTACAAGTCCCATTAAATGGTCGAGAAATCAAAGATAAGACGGCTTACCTAGCGGCTTATGATGAAATATTGATCGGCTTTGGGAAAAATGTAAATACCAATATTTTTGACCAAAATAGAATTGGCATTTTACTTGGTTATCGTTTCACCAAAAACGTGAGAATTGAAGGAGGGTATATAAATCAAACGTTGCAATTGGGAAGACAAATAAACGGTCAAAATATTTTTCAAAATAACAATGGCCTAATTCTCAATGCTACCTTAAATCTAGACCTAACTAAGTCGAAAGAATAAACTATTCGTCCAGAAATAGGACGTGGCTTAAACCAAAAAAGAGGTCTTTAATTGACCTCTTTTTGATTTGTGCTCTCTCCATCAATTGAACAATAGGACATTTAATTTGGAATACGTTTAATTACAAATTATAACTTTTTCTAACCATCAAAAAGTATAACTTATCCGAAAGTATTTTCCTAAGCAGTAACAACAAGGGACCAGGTTTTCCAACCGCATACCGCATTTGGCTTGTGTTGTCAGTTGCTGCTTGAAAAATGGTTTTAGCAACAACTTCTGGCCCTTCCGCATCCTTCATTACTTTTTCAGCAGCTTGATTAAATTTTTGAATAAACCCATCGTATTGATTCGTGGTTGAAGATTTAACAAATTGTCTACTTCTACCATAAAAGTCGGTGACAATCGGACCTGGTTCAATCAATTTCAGTTGGATATTAAATTGCGCTAATTCATAGTGCAACGATTCGGTGAAACCTTCAACGGCAAACTTTGTCGCATGGTAAATGCTATACAATGGAAATGTAATTTTACCTCCCATACTAGAAATTTGAATGATCATACCGCCGCCTTGTGGGCGCATCCGCTTAATTGCTTCGCGGGTCACACGCATTAAACCGAACACATTGGTGCTGAATTGCTTTTCAATAATCTCATCGGACATCGCCTCGAAAGTTCCGTCAACTCCATAGCCAGCATTGTTAATCACCACATCTACCTGGCCGAAATCTGATATAGCCCGGTCTATCGCTTGCTCTACACTGAATAAATTTGTCACATCCAATGCATATAGTTTTACATTAGCGAAGTTCGCAAAATCCGTTTCTTTCTCGGGGCTTCGTTGCGTCGCCGCCACATTCCATCCGTTACGAGCAAATTCTAATACGGCAGCCTTTCCTATCCCGCTTGAGGTTCCTGTAATCAATACTGTTTTGTTCATCCTGTTGTTTTTTTGACAAACATATCGGCTTATTTCTAAACCCACAACAGTAGAGTATAGTCTATGGTTGATATTTATTTTTATCCTGCCTATATTTGAAACATGCTAATAAACGAACTATCTAAAAAATCAGGGCTTTCTGTTCACACAATCCGCTTTTATGAAAAGTCGGGGCTTCTTGAAGGAAAACAAGATGAAGCCGTTAAGTCCAACAACTATTTCCATTATGATGACGTAGCTGTTGAAAAACTAGAATTCATTAGTGACGCAAAATCTGTTGGATTCACGATTAAAGAAATAGGCCAAATGATTGACGCTTGGTATAACAATAAGTATAGCAAATCACAAAAGCTGGATATCCTAGACGAAAAGTTAATCTCCTTAGAACAAAAAATGAAGGAGATGAAAGATATGAAAAAGCAGCTCCTTCAATTCAAGGATGACGTAATTCATGACCGGTGCTAATGCTAAGCGCGCTTTAGTGTCAAGCCAATTTGGCCTGCGTGATACGCATTGTGATACAGAATATGTGCAAATAATTTAGCCTTCGAAACGGTGCCAAAGAATGGTGTATCAATTGGCTCATTCCATCCACCAGCGGGTGTATTTTCAATCAGTTGCTCAAGCATCGCAAAGCCTTTATCCAATAGGGCTTTTGTTGCTTCTACATCGTCGCCTTGGCCTATATCTGGTTGGCCCATCGTCGTGTTCGCCACATCACTCGGCATTCCGAAAAAATACCCAAACATCAGCATGGTCTCTGCTACATGTCGGTACACAAACCCAACAGACGATGTATTTGCATTAAGCTTTAGCGCTGCATTTGCCTGATTCACTTCGTTGAAAGCAAAACTGCAGCTTAGTTTATTTTGCTCGAGGAGGTCTCTAAACAGTTGTTCCATTCTAAATAGGTAAATCTTGATTTTGGTCAAAAATAATGAAAACAGAAACGGGGCCAAAAAGAAATTAAATAGTTTTTGATTCAATAGTAGCCTAATTAAATCAACATTGGTAATTTTATACACGAAACAACAAACTATAAATGAATAAACTATTGGTGATTGGTGCGGGTGGTCAATTAGGATCCGAGCTCACCAAAGCCTTAGTCAATACACATGGTAGCGATGCGGTCATTGCGACAGATTTTCAAGAAAGTGTAAAATCTAAATTTGCGTATTGCCGCTTTAAAACCCTTGATGTATTAGACAAAGACGCTATCTCGAATTTAATACAAGCAGAAAAGATTACGCAGATCTATCATTTAGCTGCGATTCTTTCGGCTAACGGTGAGAAAAATCCCGTTCAGGCCTGGGATATTAATATGAAAGGTTTATTAAATGTATTGGATTTAGCAAAAGAATTTAAGTTAGATAAAGTGTTTTGGCCTAGTTCTATTGCTGTTTTTGGTCCAAATTCCCCTAAAACAAACACCCCTCAAGACGCCTTTAAAAACCCTACCACGGTGTATGGTATCTCCAAGCTAGCCGGTGAACATTGGTGTGAATATTATTATACTACCTACGGTGTAGACGTTCGAAGTCTGCGTTTCCCGGGGCTAATAGGCTATAAATCACTTCCGGGTGGGGGCACAACCGATTATGCCGTTGACATTTATCACAAGGCCATAAACGAAGAACCATTTACCTGCTTTCTACAAGAGGATACTGCCTTGCCTATGATGTACATGGAGGATGCTGTTCAAGCTACCTTGCAATTAATGGCCGCTCCGTCTTCTGATATCCAAATTAGAACTAGCTATAATCTATCTGGAATGAGTTTTTCACCACAAGAAATAGCGGAACGTATTCGTTCTCATTATCCAGAATTTAGTATTCAGTACGCACCAGATTTCAGACAAAAAATTGCAGATTCGTGGCCATCAAGTATCAATGATGACAGCGCTAGAAACGACTGGGGATGGAAAGCCTCTTTTGGCTTAACTGAAATGACCGCTGAAATTTTAACTAAATTACCTTCCTATATCCACAACCTATAAGTTTATGTACGAACAATATAAACCAATCATCACGAAAGAAATTGAGTCTATTAAAGAGGCTGGATTATTTAAAAAAGAGCGCGTCATCACCTCGCCGCAAGGGGCGGAAATTACGATTCAGGGCGGAGAGAAAGTGTATAATTTTTGCGCGAATAATTACCTGGGCCTTTCCTCACATCCTGCCGTAATTCAAGCAGCGAAAGACGCTATTGATACCCATGGATTTGGCCTATCTTCGGTTCGCTTTATTTGTGGAACACAGGATATTCACAAAACCTTGGAAGAAAAAATTGCTACCTTTTTGGGGACTGAAGATACCATCTTATATGCCGCTGCTTTTGATGCCAATGGGGGCGTATTTGAGCCCTTATTAGGTGAAAAAGATGCGATTATTTCTGATGCATTAAACCATGCTTCCATCATCGATGGGATTCGATTATGTAAGTCGATGCGCTACCGCTATGAGCACAATTCGATGGAGGATTTAGAGGCGAAGTTAAAGCAGGCGGTGGCGGATGGGGCCCAACAAAAAATGATTGTCACCGACAGCGTTTTTTCAATGGATGGCACCATTGCGCAATTGGATAAAATTGTAGCCTTAGCGGAAAAATATGAAGCTCTGATCATGATCGACGAATGTCACTCGTCTGGCTTTATGGGAAAAACGGGACGTGGCGTGCACGAACTAAAAGGGGTGATGGGTAAAATTGATATCATTACAGGTACCTTGGGCAAAGCGTTGGGCGGAGCATCGGGCGGATTTACATCGGGCCGTAAGGAAATCATCGACCTATTAAGACAGCGATCTAGACCTTACTTATTTTCGAACACCTTAGCTCCATCCATTACTGGCGCGTCAATTGCTGTTTTTGATCTATTGTCTAAAACGACAGAATTGCGCGATAAGCTAGAGGAAAACGCGGCATATTTCCGGGAGCGGATTGTTGCTGCCGGTTTCGATATCAAACCTGGCGAACACCCGATTATTCCGATCATGTTATATGATGCGGTTACCTCCCAAAAAATGGCCGAAAAACTCTTGGAAAAAGGGATTTACGTGATTGGTTTTTACTATCCGGTGGTTGCTAAAGGTCAGGCGAGAATACGCGTCCAAATCTCTGCAGGGCATACTCGGGAACAATTAGATCACGCGATTGCTTCCTTTACGGAGGTAGGCAAAGAGCTGGGAGTTATTGCGTAACCGATTTTCAAAAGGGCTGACATTTCAGCCCTTTTTTGTATTCAAGGTACGATAAAGGGCAGCTAAATTATTTTTCTGTGCGACCAGATCGCTGCCTTGAATCCGCGCTTTTTTAGCGTCCCATACGGAGGGAATGGAGAACTTCCCACGCGAAAGAGAATACATCCACGTTAAATCGATGAAGTTGAGGAAGAGGTTCGCTCGATAAAATACCGTGGCATTTTCTACTTGGAACCCTAATTTATGTAGCGTCCTAGCATTGAAAAAATACGACGTTCCCACAATCGTAACTGACTCAGGAATCTGCTTATTTTCGATTTGTGAAATTAGGTGTAGTAAGCCTACCAAATGGTACGAAAGCAGCCTATTTCTCAATTCAACTCCAGGCTTAATTTTCCGCAAAACAAATAAGTGGTCAAAGCCTGTTCCGCTATGCAAATCTATTTGTTTATCGTTCGCCATATAGCCTAAAAGCATCGGCGAGTAATAGGTATATCCGCCGGTCAACGTAAATAGCGGGGTATATAAAATTGACTAATCGGAACGTATAAGATGAAGGCTAAATAAAAGAATGAGTTAGCATACCCTTGTTCAATGATAAGAATCGCGAGGAATATACCTGCAAAAAAACAATATAGCTTCTATCCAGACGAATGCTTTTGGCTGTTTGTAAAAGTCGTTCATTACGTTATTTACTATTCGAAATTGAAATTAGCTTAAAAGGATTTGATTGCGTCTCTGAAAACTAAGAAGAGAAAGACTATTACGCCCACAATTACTTCATTTCGATATTTGGTCAAGAATTGTTTCATCATAAATTAAACTACGCGTTTTCTGCCCATAAATAAATAAACAATCCCCGCAATCGCGCCTAAAATTCCCATAAAAACAAAGGCGATTGTCCACATGATTTTTTCATTTTTGTTTATCCTGTAGGAATTCCAAATTTCATACAAAGATGTGACAACAAATACTCCATTCGATACGATACCCGCGATGAGCAGTTGGTCCGCTCCTGGCAAATGTAAAATCTTCATCAATGCGCCTACAAGCGACGTAGCCAGGCTGATGAAAAAACTCCACGTAACAAACGTTCCAAGTTTCATAGGTAAAAACGGATTATGTGTCAAAATAAATGATAAAGCCCTATAAAACCAAAAATTATACTTGAGCTATACGATTTGCCGTAAGAAATAATCTAGATCCTGAATTTTTGATTCGATGATATCCCAGACAATATCATAGTCAATTCCAAAATAATCGTGTATCAATTTATCACGTGTTCCGGCAAGTTTTTTCCACTCAATGTGGTTATGGCTAGACTTAAATTCGTCGTCCAATTTTTTAGTAGCTTCACCTACAATTTCGAGACTTCTAACGACCGCACGACAAAGAACTTCGTCGTTGACTACATCCGCTTTTGATTTCTCATGGGTATGCTGTAAAATGAAGGCTGTTTCAACTAGAATATGTTGAACCAATTCGATATTAGAGGCTAACATGAAGAACCTCATTTAAAATATGAGGTCCGATAAACTTGCTTAATGATTGATTCGTAACAATCTCGACTTTTCTGCCAAATAACTCTTCTAGAAAGAAGGACAGATCCATGAAATTGTCAAAACTCTTTTTGCTGGGGTCAAAATCCACTAATAAATCCACATCACTCGATTCATGAATTTTTCCCTTTCTGAATGATCCAAAAATTCCAAGACTTTTCACCCCATACGACTTAATCATCTCGCTGTTTTTAGAGAGTGCCGCTAATAGCTCTTTTTTCGTGTGGATTTTTACCTGGTTCATTGCAGGGGCAAATTAGACATTAAATTCCTTGTTAACTACGTCGCCCAACTAATTATCAAGTTTTAGATCATTGCCTGATAAATAATGACAAAACTTACCCGATAAAGTATTTATCTTGATAATCTAAACCTGACAAAATCGATGAAATCGCTATTTTTTGCCCTTATCGCCTGTCTGGCATTTACTGCTATCGCTCAAGATGGAACCATTTATCCGCTTGAAACTCCCAAAGAACCCAATGCCATTCCCCTAAATACGGGCTCCGTAAAGGACCAGTCTGCGCCGGAAACGTGGTTTCGCCAGTGGGGAGATCCGATGGCCCGCAATATATCAACTGCCACATTAACGCCCTTCTTTCCAGAAAAGGGTAAGGCAAATGGCGCCGCTGTTATCGTTGCTCCAGGCGGGGGGTACCGTTGGCTTTCCATGGGAAATGAAGGTTGGGAAGTGGCCGAAGCCCTTGCCAAAAAAGGAATTACCGCTTTCGTCCTAAAATACCGCTTATTCCCAACCCCAGAAAAATTAGTTGATTTTACCGCTTGGATGAACCGCCCACGCCCAGCTCCTCAAAAATCAGATAGCACGGCAAAGAATACCAATCCAATGGCTCAAATGGATTTAACCAACCAGCTCGCAGATGCTGAGGCGGCCTATGCGATGATCCTAAAAAATGCCGCAGCCTGGGGCGTGGATAAGGAACGCATTGGCATGATTGGATTCTCTGCTGGAGCGGGTTTAACGATGCACGCTACCTTACATTCAAAAACGATGACGCTCGCATTTATTGGTCCGATATATGGGGGGATGGGGCCCGTAAAAGTGCCTAAAAATGCTCCCCCGATGTTTAATGCCATCGCCTCAGATGATTTCTTGTTTAACTCTCAATTTGGGGTGATTGAATCTTGGTTTAAAGCGGGTAGACCTGTAGAGTTTCATTTATATCAAAACGGAGGGCACGGCTTTGGTTTAGGTAATCCGAATAGAACAAGTAATAAATGGTTTGATGCGTTTGTTCACTGGTTGGATGTGAATAAGTTTTTGGTGGCGAAATAAAGGCCCCAAACTACTTTCCATTCCACCCGTCCATAATGCCCGATTTGATATCTGTGTAACTCGTAAATAACCAAATAAACAAAACAATAAGGAAGATCGTTTTCCAATGTGTTTTAAACAATACCGTTAAGTCATGTAAGAATTGATTCATATCTGTGATTTTAAGGGTTAGATTAAACTCATAGGGCTTGGCTTCGGATGGCTTAACGAATGGAGATAAGTCGGCCTGCAATACTTCCCCCAGAACTTTTACGGAATAAAGACTTGGTTTTACCTCATTATTCTCGATTCGTTGAATCGTTCTGAGGGTTAAACCCGTCTGCTCGGAAAGTTCTTTTTGCGAGATATTCAACCGTGTTCTTAGCTCTTTTAATCTTGCACCAAATTCCATTTACAAATATGATAGGTCTACACGAATTTATTTCAGAAATGATAGCGTCATTTGAACGACATTTTCTGTGTCTAGGGCAATAATACAAACAGATTCCGAAAAATGAACAAGCCAATATAATTTTTCGGAATTCCCGTGTTTCACAAATTCCAAGCTATATATTTGAAAAATTATTGGGAACATTCAATCCCCTAACTTAAAGACAATGAAAAAAATCATACTACTAATGATCTGCGCCGCCTTGTCGATCGGCGTTCATGCCCAAAGCCCGTTAGGCGCGTGGGAATCCAAATCAATTTCTGAACGTGGAGACACGCTAAAAAGTGTTGTCATTTTTGCCGATGGCTATCAGGTATTGACCATATACAATGCAAGTAACGGCAAGTTTATCCATGCCAATGGTGGAACATGGAAGTTAAATGGGGACGTCATGACCGAAAAACGAGAATTTCACACGGATAATGCTGCGCTCGTTGGCACAGAGGTCAGCTTTAAAATAGCCATTACACATGATTCCCTCTCCATCGTAGGCAGCAAGAAAAAATTTAGAAGAATCGATGACGGCAAGCCTGGTGTACTTCAAGGCGCATGGCTGATGTCGGGAAGAATCACGGATGGTAAAGTGCAAAAACGCGACACCAGCGTAGCCAGAAAAACGATGAAAATTTTATCGGGAACTCGATTTCAATGGATCGCATACGATACCGATACAAAACAATTCCTGGGAACTGGGGGTGGCACCTACACGACCCAACAAGGTGAATATGCCGAGCGTATTGAGTTCTTTTCGAAAGACGAGACGCGCGTAGGCCTTCGTTTAAAATTCAATTATGCATTAAAAGATGGTGATTGGGAACACTCCGGCTTATCAAGTAAAGGAGATCCCATCCATGAAATATGGAGCATAAGAAAATAGGTACATATGAGATATTTATACCCGCATGATTGACCGACTTTTTGGGAAAGCCCTATCTGATAGCACTTGTGTCGCACTTGATTTAAGTGCTACGAATTTGGACTTACTTCCATCAATCTATGGGAATGCCTCCGCATTTAACGCGTACATCGAAGCGAAGATTGGTGATAAGATTGGTTTTGGCGGCTATCTAGAACACCGGGTCATCTATGAGACTTTCGATAATTTCGCAACATCTTCAGCTGATTTTAGGAACATTCACCTAGGCATGGATTTTTGGACGAAAGCAGGAACCCCTGTTTTTGCGCCATTAGATGGTGTAGTGCATAGTTTTCAGGTGAATCATGGGGCTGGTAATTATGGGCCAACGATCATTTTACATCACCCGGCGGAAAATATCTACAGTTTATATGGGCACCTGTCGATGGGTGATTTAAGCCAACTAGAAATAGGATTACCGATAAGTGCTGGACAAAAGCTTTGCCACCTGGGTAATTCGAATGAAAATGGGGGATGGCCGCCACATCTGCATTTCCAATTGATTCGTGATATGCAAGACTTAAAAGGTGATTATCCGGGCGTTTGTTCGCAGCGGGATGTCGAATTTTATGCCCATAACTGCCCGGATCCGAGCCGTTATGGATAAACGATTAATCTAAAGGGCACTAAAGTTCTTTAAGCTCCATCACTAGTTTCGCAATTGTCTGTTTGGCATCTCCAAATAACATTAAGCAATTAGGGTAACCAAATAATTCATTTTCCACTCCTGCATATCCTTTCCCCATACTTCTCTTACTTACGATGACTGTTCTTGCTTTACTTGCATTTAAAATAGGCATTCCATAAATAGGGCTCTTTGGATTGGTCTGCGCTGCAGGATTAACCACATCATTTGCGCCTACAACAAATACTAAATCTGTATTTGAAAACTCATCATTGATCTGATCCATTTCAACAAGTTTATCATAGGATATATTGGCTTCGGCCAATAATACATTCATATGACCTGGCATTCTGCCTGCTACGGGATGGATGGCAAATTTGAAGTCAATATTTCTTTTTTCACACAATTCATACAGTTCACGAACTACGTGCTGCGCCTGTGCTACGGCCATACCATATCCTGGAACAACAATGACAGAAGACGCCCCATCAAATAACATCGCGGCTTCTTCTACACCTACTTCTTTGACAATAATTTCTGGGCCATCGGCCTCTAATTTAGTAATTGTCTGTCCAAACCCACCTAGTAAAACATTGATCAATGACCGATTCATGGCCTTACACATAATTTGTGTAAGTATAATTCCAGACGCACCTACCAAGGAGCCCGCTACAATCAATACATTATTATTCAATATAAAGCCTGTAGCACACGCTGCCATACCTGAATATGAATTAAGCAAGGAAATTACCACGGGCATATCTGCTCCTCCAATGGGCAAAACGGTTAATACGCCAAGTAGTAATGAAATAGCTGTTAAAACAATTATAATGGACGTATCTAGTTGATTCACTACGGCAAAAATAGAGGCACCAATGAAAACAAGCAATAAAATTAAATTAATTAAATGCTGTCCTTTAAAGGTGATAGGGTTGCCCGTTACCTTTCCATTTAGCTTTAAAAATGCAACCATTGATCCGGTAAACGTAATTGCCCCTATAAATACGCTTAAAACAATACTAATGGTTATGATGATCCCCATTTGTACCATGGTAACATTTGTTTTAAGCCAAAAATCAGAAACAGCTACAGCCACCGATGCCAATCCCCCAAAACCATTAAATAAACTAACCATTTCTGGGATTTTGGTCATCTCAACTTTGTATGCATAATATAAACCAATCGCTGAGCCTATTGCCATACAAGCCAATATTTCCGTGATGGATACGATATTAATTTGCAGTAATGTTGCTATTATGGCAATAAGCATCCCAACAGATGAGACTAAATTACCCGAGCGTGCCTCTTTCGTTTTATTCATCATCTTGATACCAATGATGAATAATACAGAAGCTATTAGATATAAAACTTGAATTAAAATCATTATTTTTTCTTAAACATTTTTAACATCCGATCTGTAACTGCGTACCCGCCCACTACATTTATGACGGCAAGTACCAAGGCTAACATACCTAGCCATTTACTCAATGTAGTGTACCCAAGCTCATTACAAGCCAATAAAGCACCTACAATGGTAATTCCTGAAATAGCATTAGAACCTGACATTAACGGTGTGTGTAACGTAGGGGGAACTTTGGCAATTAATTCAAACCCTAGATAACTTGCCAGAACAAGCACGTAGAGTAATATAATTAATGATTCAATATTCATAAAAAATATCCTTTAAAAATTTACAATTTGTTTTGTGAAGGCATGTACTAAATTGCCTTGATGCGTAATTAAAGCACCTGACGTAATTTCTTCTTCCATATCCCAATGAAAAGTTTCGTTATTGGCTAAATGAAGTAATAAGGCACTAATATTAGTCGCATATAATTGGCTTGCATTGGTGGATAACAACGAAGGTAAATTGGCTTCGCCAATGATGGTCACACTATGTTTCTCGACCGTTTTACTAAATTCAGATAAGCTACAATTTCCGCCAGATTCGACGGCCAAATCAACAATGACAGCGCCTGTTTTCATCGACTTTACCATCTCCTCTGTAATTAGAATAGGTGCTTTTTTGCCTATGACAAGCGCCGTGGTGATCACCAAATCTGCATCTTTAATTTTATCTTCAATCAGTTCTTTTTGCTTTGCTAAAAATTCAGCCGAAATTTCACTCGCATATCCTCCCTCTACTTTCACGGCATCTGCACCTTCGACACTTAAAAAACGCCCCCCCAATGATTCAACTTGTTCCTTTGTTTCAGGCCTAACATCACTCACTTCCACGATGGCGCCTAAACGTTTTCCTGTTGCAATAGCTTGTAAGCCCGCTACTCCAGCACCGAATATCAAAACTTTAGCTGGTGTGATTGTTCCCGCTGCAGTCATCATCAATGGAAATATTTTTGTTAATGCATTGGCGCCTAATAATACGGCTTTGTAGCCAGCCAAATTTGCCTGAGAACTCAAGGCATCCATTTTTTGCGCCCTTGAAATTCTGGGAACAGCATCCATGGCAAAAGCACTTATTTTTTTCTCCAGTAAAGCCTTCAAAATTAATGGTTGTGTATAGGCATACATGAAGGAGATACAAATACTTTCTGGTTGTATTTGTTGTATTTCATCAAGCGTAAAAATATTCACTTTCAAAAAAATCGTTGCACTAAAGACATCTTTGTTGGAAACAACCTGCGCCCCGGCATGTAAATAATCTTGATCTGCAAAGGAAGATGCATTTCCTGCCCCTGACTCAACTTGAATAGAAAATCCCTTTTTAACGAGCTGTTTAACAATATCGGGGGTCATTGCAACCCTGTTCTCAAAGTCTTTTGTTTCTTTTAATACACCAATGAGCATTGTATAGGTATTTGTTTTGATTACTAAAGTACTTACAATTAATTAATTTCATATTTCTAATCTAAGAAACTTTATAATTAAACGCTGAACGATATTTTTTTTAGCCTAATTTCTAAAAAAGTCATGATGGAAAAATCAAAAGATGTAACTCCCCAAGCTGACTGATGGACAAAGAAAAAGCCATCCGTCAGTTGACGGATGGCTTGCCCAGAGGGGCCCCCTTGAAGGGTGGAATGTTGCAGCCGTTTTTCATATTGTGATGCTAAAAAACCAATTTGATTTTAAAGCCCCCAATAAAATTAATTACTAGTGGCTGGTTTTACTTTTTTGAAAGCATACTTCACCACAAAATAAATAACCAATGCTGAAAGTACTCCAGTTAAAAAGTCCGTCATTGGTACCATAACTGCCGTATAAATCATCATTGAAAATTCGAATTTTCCTGCCTGTTTAATCTCTTTTATTTCAGATGGTTTGATCATATTGCTAGCTACCCAAACCAAAATACCACCAATACAAGCCATCGGAATTAACTCCAAATATTGAGCCAAATAAAATGCCATGGTGAGTTTTAGGATAGCTTTAAAGTAACCTGCCAAAGGAGTTGTAGCACCGGCTTTTATACTTGTTGCTGTTCTGGCCAATGCGCCTGTACACGGAAATCCTTGTACCAAGGGTGTGATGATTTGAACTAACCCTTGACCAAAAAATTCTTTGTCCGGGTTAAATGGCGTTCTATCATTTTTAGCTAATCGGTCAGCCATCGACGAACATAAAACACTTTCTACGCCTGATACAAATACAATGCCAACCACAAAATATACAATGTCAAGTATTACACTTCCGTTCAAAGCAGGCAAAAATGGCATTTGTATTTTGAAGAAATTATTTGGGATAGATCCATATAAATCGCGAACTAAAATGATTTTTTTATCTGTTAACAACGTGGCTGCCAGTAAAGTGGCTGTGCCCATTGCAATTACTGGGCCAGGGATATAAATAGATATTTTCAAGAGATATTTTGCTAAAATAAACGTTATTAGCCCTAATAATATTGACCATACATTAATTAAATGGAGGTGTTCCGACATAAAATTAATTCGCTCACTCAAACTTCTAGAACTATCACCAAGCAATGTTTTAAAGCTATCTAGCCCCAAAATATCTTTGAAGTTTGTCGCAGCAATAGCCACCGCAATGCCCACCGTAAATCCAACAATAATTGAATTTGGGACAAGTTTGGCATATTTACCTACGCCATATATACCCATTATTAGTAAGATAATTCCGGAGATAATGGATACCAAAACAAGGAAACCATGCGCTTGTTCAAAAGTTCCACCGTTTGCTGGATCACTGTACTTCGCTATTAAAGCTGCAATAACCGGAATAAAAGCAGCAGTAGGACCGTAAACCTGGTATTTTGAACCGCCAAATGTCCTGCCCACTACACACGCCAATGCCCCTGCTATAATGCCGTGTTCCGGTCGCATTCCCATGGCCATAGCGAAACCCATCGCCATCGGAATGGCTGTCATGGCAACGATTAAGCCGGCACTCAAATCTTTATAAGCTACATTTAACCAATTTTCTTTCGTCAAATCCTCCCATCGAGAATCAAAAAAAGTAAAAAATAATTTTATTCGCCCCAATGGGCTTGTTGGAAATTTTGACTCGCTCATATTCGTTTATTTAAATAATTGATTTAATTCATCTTTACTCGCAGAAGCATGGTCGCTTGCCCAGGCCACTTCTTTATATTCAACTTTCGATTTTTTTATAAGGGGAATTGCGTCAAAACCGTTTTTATGAGGTTTCAAGCGATAATCTTTGGGTAAATAAATAAGATCTATTCGTTGTGCTGTATAAAAATTTAAGAAGGCATTTTTATTCATACCATTAAAAAGTTCTATTTTAATGGCATGAAGACTAGATTCGTATGTATTCAAAATGATAGCTATCGCATCATTGAACTCTGAACTTGCTAATGCCTTAATTTTTTTTGCTGAATCATAAAACAATAGTTCCGTTATCGAATCGCTGATGTGCTCTGAATACATTAATATGATCGTTGATTTTTCTTGCTTTCGCTCTTCGAGAGCATACTTTAGCGTATTTAAAGACTCTATTCTAAAGTCGATAGGAATTAGTATTTTCTTGTCCATGCCTTGCGCGATTAATAAATAATACGACAAGTATAGGCTGACGCTATTAGAGCCAATTAAGATTAAGATTAGAATTTGATTAGATTTTTAGCCTAGACACAATAGAGCCATGCAACTAGCCAAATTGTAGTCGTAGATAATGGTCTAACTGGCTTGAAGGGGGACAGAAATTTTAGCGACTTAGAATGCCGCTATAGGTAATTTTACTTGAACAGTAACTCCCTTATGTTGCACAGATTTGATAATTAGTTCGCCTTTGTGAATTTTGATAATGTTTTGGGTTAGGGGTAACCCAATCCCATAGCCATCATATGCGGCCGTATTACTTGCCCGAAAGAAAGGGTCAAATATAAAAGGTAATTCTGACTCAGGAATTCCAATTCCTTGGTCTTTAATTATCAGGACTATTTCATTGTTTGTGGAAGCCAAACTTACAATTACTGGTTTATTGCTCGAATATTTACAGGCATTTGTCATAATGTTTGTAATGGCTAACATGAGCAAATCTTTATTCCCCATTACTTTTAATTTTTTGGGATTTTCAGGTAACAACTCAAAGTCTATTTTTATATTATTTTTAGGAATTAGTTGATTCATGATTTCATTGGCTTGCAATATCAACTCGTCCGTCCTTAAAATGGTATTGTTGAATTTATTATTCTTGTACCCAATTTGTGCTAAAAAAAGCAAGGATTGGCTTATTTTATTGAGCCTTTCTGATTGTTTAAGTATTTTTTGCAAGGCCTCCTTATACTCTACTGGAGTTCTATCTTTCAATAAAGCCACGTCTGCCTCCCCAATAATAGCCGTAAGTGGCGTACCAAATTCGTGTGAAGCATTGCTAATAAAGTTTTTGTTGGTTTCAAAAGCTATTTCTATTCTATTCAAAAGATTATTAAATGTGGTGGTAAGCCTTTTGATTTCGTCTGTATTTTTAATATCATCTAATCGTAAATGTATATTATCTGTACTTATACTATTTACTTTAGTAATTATATTATCTATTGGATCAAAAAATCTCTTTGAAAATAAATTGGTCAGGTAAATAATAAGTAGAATTGAAATAAGGCCCCCCACAAGTAATACTTTTCGCAGCAAAATTAAATGGTGCGTGTTATAGTAATTTTTTGCCGAAACGATGACGAAATAAAAACCTTTCGTCGTTTCTCTCTTTTTTCCGTAATAAAAAACATCCTCTTTTTGAAAATTAACAGATTGCTGCGTATAAGTTAAATTAAGGAAATTAATAGGAAGTGAATTCGCCTCTGCTAATTGTTTAATTGCAGCTGCGTTAGGGCAATATAATATGTATTCTTTTTCGTCACTTAGTAATTCTAAATGCTCTTCCCTAATGTTTTTTAATACTTGGGCGTATCTCTGATTGGATTCAAAATGGCGTTTTTCTGCAACACTAACTCTAGCCTCTAGTCGCTTATAAAAATCTGCGTATGAATAATTAGATAAAAAGTAATAAACGCTTGATCCCAAAAAAAACAAAATCAGGCTTATTGAAATGATTAACAGAATGGTGATTTTACGTATGCTACTCATGATTCTTTAAGAATATAGCCCATCCCTACAGCCGTATGTATCAATTTTGGCTCAAAATCCGTATCTATTTTTTTTCGAAGGTAATTGATGTAAACGTCTACCACATTCGTTCCTACATTGAAATTAATGTCCCATGCATTTTCTAACAGATCCATTCTTGACAAGACCTTGCCCTTATTTTTGAGAAGAGTGAATAACAATCGATATTCTGTAGCAGTAAGTGTAATTTCTATACCATTTCGGGTAACCTTTTTAGCGTCATCGTCAAGTACTAAATTGGATAAAAAATATTTTATATGGGGCTTTTGATCACCCATTTTTTCCAAATTAATTCTTCTTAAAATTGCGTTTATACGAGCTATCAGTTCGTTGAACTTAAAAGGCTTAACTAGGTAATCGTCCGCACCCGAATTTAACCCAAGGGCAATATTATCTGGCGTATTTAATGCTGTTAAAAATAGTATAGGCGTTTGAATTCCGTGCTCTCTAATTTCCTTGCAAACCTCTATCCCATTTTTTTCGGGTATCATTATATCTAGCAAAACGATGTCATATGGGTTGTTTAATACCATTTCAAGGCCATCTTTACCATTTAGCGCCACAGACACTTCGAAAGATTCTTCCCCCAAGCCCTTTTTAACAAAATCGACCACATCCGGCTCGTCTTCGATAAGTAGTATGGAGATAATATGCATTGATTTGACGATTAAAATTTTCTTTATTGAAGTTATAAAAAAATATTATAGAATAAATTTTCACCAAATATATCATAAAAACCAATGCCTGTATTTTTGATGCGCATTTTTGTAGATAGGTCGCAATCAATCCTCGTTTTTATTTACTGGCACGTAAATAAAAATTACCCCGCCAAAGCCAAAAATGTCTCTTTACAGAAATTAATAGGGGTTTTTAAACAAAAAAAGAGGTCGAAATGACCTCTTTTTGATTTGCGCTCCCTTAATAAGTGGAATGTTGCAGCCGTTTTCTTTGTTTGAACTTGCCAAAATCTGGAAATTGAAGGGTTGAACTTAGTGTCAAATTGCAAGAATCTACTTTACCCTCCAAGCGTTCATTATACCTGACTTGATATCGGTATAACTTGTGAAAAATATAAATAGCTAGACACTTAACTCAAACAAACTTACCGTTGCGTTATGGTAGTGCATCGGTAAATCCGCTGTATTTGTTAATTGTGAAAGGCCTAAGAAATTGAACCCAAAACTAGTGTAATGTTGTATCAATTTCTGATTCTCGCCTACCGTATCCAAGCGGATAAACTTTTTGTTGTTTTGAATTGCATATAATTTAGCCCATTCTACAATTTGCTTAACATAAGCCTTGCCGCGACAATTAGGATTTGTTGATATTCTATGGACATAGACAGATGGGTCTGCGTCTTTATCGACCCAAATTAATGGGTCAGAAAAAGTAGTCGCCCAAATACAAACTATTTCTCCTTCAATTATTAACTTCCATTGTCTTTTTTCGGCAATTTCATTTATAACCATGTCTCTATCAAACTCCGGCCAATGAACAATGAATCTTTCTTTTTGATATGCTGTAGCAGACCTGTATAAATCAAGTATGAATTCCAAATCGTCTATTGTACTATTTTGTATCTCCATTTATGTTAAAATTATTTTATCAAATATACAAACAGAAGAGAAAAAGGCTGGCTATTTTTATCTAATTACGAAGCATTTACGTGGAAAAACTAAGCTCCTCTAGCTCACTGATAGACAAAGAAAATTTTACAAAAACCTCTACTGAACTCGAACCACAAAAACCAACATTAAATCTTCCATATAAATTCAATAGACAACATTTCTCCTAATCCTTGTGATGTAGGGTTGTAACTTTTACTAAAAAAGTGATGTTGGAAATGAAAAAGTTGCAACCACAAATAATATCCGTTTAACGAATGTGGACGTGGTTTTTAAACAAAAAAAGAGGTCATTTAGACCTCTTTTTGATTACCGCTCCCCTTTTCCTCGAAAGATGCAACTATAATGCGATGATTGAGTATGTGACTATTAGGAAATTGAAGGGTTAAACCTCGTGTCAAATTGCAGGAAGCTATTTCCCACTCCAAGCGTCTTTAATACCTGATTTAATATCAGTATTATTTTGATTTCGTTTCCCTCTCAAAGGAAGAAACATATTAAATGAGA
>NZ_JBILJM010000024.1:0-38429 GCF_044377215.1 Aquirufa sp. | reverse complement strand
TACATAACGCCTGTCATCTTTATGTTTGTCATGAATTCATTCTCAGCAGGATTAAGTTTCTATTATTTTGTATCTAATTTAGTGACGATAGGCCAGCAACTAGCCATTCGTTATTTTGTTAATGAAGATAAGATCAAAGAATTATTAGATGCTAATCGTGTAAAAATTGCGGCAGGTGGTGGAGCAAAAAAATCTCGGTTTTCTCAATACCTTCAAACGCAATTGAAGACGATGGAAGAACAACAAAAAGCAACAGCCACACAAAAGAAACCTAAGAAAAAATAATGGGTAAATTAAGTTCAAGCTACTTTGAAAAGGCAAAAAATTTAATTCCAGGTGGGGTTAATTCACCTGTACGTGCATTTAAATCAGTTGGTGGTACACCCATTTTTATGCAATCGGCAAGAGGGGCCTATTTACACGACGTAGATGGCAATTCATATATTGATTTAATCGGTTCATGGGGTCCAATGCTATTTGGCCAAGCACATCCAGTTATTGAAAATGCAGTTAGAGAAGCTCTTTCGGATGGATTTTCATTCGGTGCACCTACCTACAAAGAAGTACTAATCGCTGAAAAAATTTGTTCCATGGTACCATCCATTGAAATGGTACGGTTAGTAAGTTCTGGAACCGAAGCCACTATGGCAGCCATTCGATTGGCACGCGCATATACAAAACGCGATAAAATCATCAAGTTTGAAGGGTGCTATCATGGTCATGGGGATTCATTTTTAATTGCTGCAGGTAGTGGCGTAGCTACACTTGGAACACCAGATAGTCCTGGTGTAACAGCGTCAACAGCCAAAGATACATTGACAGCTGTTTATAATGACTTAGATTCTTTACAGAATTTATTCGAAGCAAATCTAAACCAAGTCGCAGCGGTAATTATTGAGCCAGTGGTGGGGAATATGGGATTAGTTATTCCACAAGAAGGTTATTTAGCTGGCGTTCGTAAGCTATGTGATCAATACGGAGCTTTATTAATATTCGATGAAGTGATGACAGGTTTCCGCCTATCCCCAAGTGGATACCAAGGAATATGCAACGTTTCACCAGATATAACTACGTTTGGTAAAATCATAGGTGGCGGATTACCCGTAGGTGCTTATGGTGGACGTTCAGAAATAATGAATATGATTGCACCGTCAGGTCCGGTTTATCAGGCAGGAACCTTGAGCGGAAATCCACTTGCAACCACTGCAGGTTTGGCGATGTTAAATCACATAACGAATAACTTAGACGTATACGATAGGTTAGCCGCTAAAGGGAATAAATTAAAAGAAGGAATACGATCACAATTAGATTCGTTGGGGTTATCCTATACAATCAATCAAATCGGCTCCATGTTTACTTTGTTTTTCACAGATCAAGCGGTAAATAATTTTTCGGATGCCAAAACTTCCGACACCGCACTATATGGAAAATACTTCCATGGCATGCTTGAACGAGGTATTTACTTACCTCCCTCCCAATACGAATCTTGGTTTATTTCAGATGCAATTCAGGAAGAAGAACTGGCTAAAATTCTTCAAGCTAGCGAAGAAACACTCCAACAGATGTTCGCTTAACCATGTTATTCAGCATCATCATACCCGTATACAACCGTCCACAGGAACTTGATGAATTATTGGCTAGTGTAGCCCAACAATCCTACATAAATTTTGAAGTGTTAATCATTGAAGATGGAAGTGTTGATAAAGCTGACCTCATCGTTAAAAAGTATGCCAAATCTTTACAAATCAACTATTTCTTCAAAGAAAATGGAGGCCAAGGTTTTGCACGTAATTACGCTTTTGAACGTGCTAAAGGGGATTTTTTCATCATACTGGATTCAGATGCATTAATTGAGCCAACCTATTTAGAAGAAGTAAAAAAAGGTCTAGAAAATCAGCAATTAGATCTCTTTGGTGGACCTGATAAAGACCATGTAAGCTTCACAGCTACGCAAAAAGCAATCAGCTTTGCCATGACCAGTTTATTCACCACAGGTGGAATTCGTGGTAAAGCAAAAAACATAGGCGGTCAATTCCATCCACGAAGCTTTAATATGGGTATCTCGAGAAAGGTTTGGGAGGCGACAAAAGGTTTTGCCATTACACGCATGGGTGAAGACATTGAATTCAGTATTCGTTGTATATCATTAGGATTCAAATCAGGCTTACTACCAGAAGCATTTATCTATCATAAAAGAAGAACTAGTTTCGCACAATTCTACAAACAGATACATTTTTTTGGAAGAGCCAGGATTAACATCAGTCGATTTTTTCCAAATGAACTTAAATGGGTTCACTTCTTCCCTGCTTGTTACTTTATTTATTTTTGGAATACTGTTATACTAAATATACTAATACCTCCAATTGGGAATTTTCTCTTTTTAGGATTATTAGTTTATTGGACAGCCATCTTTTTCGATGCTTTAAAACAAACAAAGAGTCTACAGGTGAGTCTATTAGGATTGATTGCGGCCAACATACAATTGCTAGCTTACGGTCAAGGTTTTATCGAAGAAGGTATCAAAAAAATTACCAATACTTCCCAGCCATAAGGTAATTCTGCACATAATCTTTTACTCCTTCTTCTAAGGTATAAAACGCTTCATCATATCCAATAGAGCGTAATTTAGACATATTAGCCTCCGTAAAATACTGATACGTATCTCGAATGTCCACAGGAGTATCTATGTAATTAATTTGTACCGGCTTATTCATTGCCACAAATGTGGATGTACCTAAGGCATTAAATGAGCGAGCAATACCGGTGCCTAAATTATATATTCCTGAGTTTTTACGGTGCTCCATTAAAAAGACACAAACATCAATTAAATCTTTCACGTAAATAAAATCTCTCATTTGTTCTCCATCAGCATAATCAATTTTATGTGATTTAAACAAACGAAGACTACCATTTGAAGTAATTTGATTAAAAGCATGCCAAATAACGGAAGCCATACGTCCTTTATGATATTCATTCGGACCATACACATTGAAAAACTTCAATCCAGCCCAAAAAAATGGCTTTTCCTCTTGCTGTAACGCCCAAATATCGAAGTCATTTTTTGAATCGCCATAAGGATTCAAAGGTTTTAACTTAGCAAGTTCGGCTTCATTATCATCATAACCACACTCACCTAATCCATATGTCGCCGCAGAAGAAGCATAAACCAAAGGTATTTGATAATCAATACACATCTGCCAAACCATTTTAGAATAGTTGACATTTAATTCATCAAAAATAGACTTATCAAATTCAGTAGTATCTGTACGTGCGCCAATGTGGAAGAAAAATTCAACTTCACGGTAGTTGGCATCAAGCCAACTAGACAGCTGAGTTCGTTCCACACGTTCTTTAATTTGCTTCCCTTCTAAATTCTTATTCTTTTCAGGATATGAAAAATCGTCAACAGCGATAATGTAGTTAAAATTCAATTCGTTTAATCGAGCGATTAAACAACTACCAATAAATCCAGCTGCACCAGTTACAATGATCATAGAAACGTATTAAAAAACAAATTTACATATATTCTAAATAGCTTTTGTACCTTTGTGAAATATTTGGATTGTCTGCTATTGTTTTCCCAGACATCCGTCACACAAACTGAAAACAATGGTATACGTTATCCGAAAGGAACATTTCAACGCCGCTCATCGCCTATTTAATCCAGCTTGGAGCGAAGAAAAAAATCAAGAAGTTTTTGGACTATGTGCGAATAACAATTGGCATGGGCATAACTTTGAATTAATTGTTACGGTCAAAGGGAAGCCAAATGTAGATACTGGTTTCGCATTTGATTTAAAACAATTAGGAGACATTATAAAAGAAAAAATAATAGATAAGGTCGACCACAAAAATCTAAATTTAGATGTGGATTTTATGCACGGCAAACTAGCTAGTTGCGAAATACTCATTATGGAATTTTGGAAAATATTAGCACCTGCAATTACGTCTGTGTCCGAATCAGCTCAATTACATAAATTACACCTGATCGAAACAAATAAAAATTCCGTTGAATATTACGGTGAAGCCTAAATGAAATACTTTATTTTAGCAGGAGAAAAATCAGGAGATTTACACGGATCAAATTTAATCCGCGAAATTAAACTTATTGACCCAAATGCTATCATAAAAGGTTGGGGCGGCGATTACATGAAGAATCAAGGAGCTGAAATTCTTATTCATCATACCGAATTGGCCATTATGGGCTTATTAGGAGTCATTCAAAATTTGAATAAACTAAAAGGCCTTTTTTCTAAATTCGGAAATCAAATTTCAGCGTTTAAACCTGACACGGTTATCTTTATTGATTATGGTGGATTCAATCTAAAAGCTGCACGAATTGCCAAAATTAAAGGATTTCATACCCAATTTTACATTGCTCCAAAAGTTTGGGCTTGGAATAAAGGACGTATCGAAGATATTAAAAAGTGGGTTGATCAATTATACGTTATATTCCCATTTGAAGAAATAATGTTCCAAGAAAGAGGTATCTCTACGCATTATGTTGGAAATCCCCTCCAAGATTCAGTAGTCCAGTTTAAATCACAAAATTCACCCACCGACTGGAATCATCCATTACCATTTGTTGCCTTACTTCCAGGAAGCAGAAAACAAGAAATAAAAACTGCTATTCCCGTATTTAAAAAGTTAGTAGCAGATAACCCACAAACCAATTTCATCATTGCCGGCGTAAGTGAGTGGAGTGAATTAATCAAACAATCAGGGTTAACCTATATCCTCGACGACACGTATCGAACCTTATCAAAAGCAAAAGCAGCTGTGGTCACATCTGGAACCGCCACATTGGAAACAGCCCTTCTCAAAATACCTCAAATAGTCGTATACAAGACAGATTGGTTATTTTATTCTTTAGCTAAACTACTAGTAAAGGTTAAATATATCTCTCTAATTAATATTATTTTAAACCGAAAAGCAGTACCTGAACTGATTCAAACTGCATTTTCTAGTGAGCATATATCCGAACATCTCACACAACTACTTGTGGATAATGATCCAACTAGATTAAAACAAATGCGGGACTACGAGGATTTACAGGATATTATTGGCACCGAAGGCGCTTCTAAAAAAACAGCCGAACTGATTGTGCATTATGCACGATCAGCTAAATAATTCAAAATCCATGATTTTTGAACACCAGGAATTGTTTGATAATACTCAGCGATGACAAGCTTATCCTTTTCAAAATCGCCCGTTGGCATAAATGGCTCACGAATTCGAATTTCCTTATTTACATAATCAAAGCCAATCATTACGATTGGCACATTTGCTTGAACTGCAATATAGTAAAATCCAGTTTTTAAAGATTCTACATTTTTACGTGTACCCTCTGGAGCTAAAACAGCATGAAATGTGTCTTTGGAATTATAAATGTCTACTATGGAGCCAACAAGATTATTATTTCGCGAACGGTCTACGGGATAACCTCCAAGCCAACGAAAAATACTTCCCTTAAAACCATCAAATAATTCTTTTTTACCCCAAAAATAAATGGGCATATTCATCATAGAACGTGCCCCTAGACCTACAGTAAAGTCTTTCCAAGTTGCATGCGGACAAACAATTGTCAAACTTTTTGCGAGATGTCTAGGTACATTTCCCACTACCTTCCAACCGGTAGCCTGAAACAAAAAATCAAATAGAGGGGATTTAATTAACATACTGTTGTAAATAATTTCTGACTTGTGAAAAAGAATTGGTTGGATCTATTAAGATTGCATCCCACCCAAATTCCCGTGCCGACTGCACATTAAATTTATTATCATCGAAAAACACAATACGCTTATTTTGCAATTGGTTTGAAACAATGACTTGTTGGTATATTGCTTTATCTGGCTTTGAAACACCCATTTCATAGGATAAATGAACAAAATCGAATAATGAAAACAAAGAATCGTTCTGCAAAAACAAATGTGAATGAATACGACTCGTATTACTCAGCAAATACACAGGAAAATTAGATTTCACTTCTTGCAAAAGAGAAACAACATCGACAGGAAATTCAAGTAAAAGAGCAGAAAAGGCGAAATCGAATTCACTATCAGTACATTCTAACTGAAAACGAGCACGTAAACGATCTCTAAATTCACTACACGTTTCTAAGCCAGATTCATATGGAACCCATAAACCTTCCGTTTCCGTAATGTATTGTACCTCTTGAGCAGAAAAATACTCCGTGAACCTAGCAAAGGCAGAATAAGTTAATTCTAAATTTATTGGTAATAATACATTACCTAAATCAAAAACAACAGCTATGTTGGAATCCATCAGCTTATTCAACTACGACACCCATCTTCCCGAATTTTTCTATTCGAGACATGATGCGTTCTTGTGGATCCATTTTATTCAAAATCGCTAATTCTTTTATAATGACATCTTTTACAATAGTCACAGCAGAAGCCAAATCTAAATGAGCACCTCCGAGAGGTTCTGGAATGATACCATCAATTAGACCATTCCCTAACATATCTTCTGCGGTCAATTTTAATGCTTCTGCAGCTTGCTCTTTGTAATTCCAACTTCTCCATAAAATAGAAGAGCAGGATTCAGGGGAAATAACGGAATACCACGTATTTTCCATCATTAACACACGATCACCCACGGCAATACCCAAAGCACCACCAGAAGCACCTTCACCTATTATGATACAAATAACAGGAACCTTCAACATAAACATATCACGAATATTACGTGCAATTGCCTCACCTTGACCACGCTCTTCAGCCTCCAATCCAGGAAAAGCACCTGGCGTATCAATGAAACATATAATTGGCTTATTGAATTTCTCTGCCATCTTCATTAAACGAAGTGCCTTACGATAGCCTTCTGGATTTGGCATACCGAAATTACGGTATTGTCGTTGCTTTGTATTCCGACCTTTTTGTTGGCCTATAAACATCACCGAAAAATCATCATCAATATTCCCAAAACCTCCCACCATGGCTTTATCATCAGCCACAGATCGATCCCCATGAATTTCAATAAACTCCGAACACATCTTTTCAATGTAATCAAAAGTATAAGGACGATCGGGATGACGTGAGAGCTGGACACGTTGCCAACGAGTCAAATTTGCGAAGGTTTCCTTCTTCAATTCTAAAATTTTATCAGTTAAAGATGCTACGGCACTAGTTACATCTACATTATTCTCAAGAGCTAATTTGCGCATTTCGATCAACTTATCTTCTAATTCCGCAATTGGCTTTTCAAATTCTAATAAAGTTCGCATAAGAGCATTTTAAATTCAATACAAAAGTAAAAATTAAAGGTCGAAAGTATCATGCTTGGAAGGTAAAATAACTTCCTTAAATCCAAGTTCGTCAATCTTATCTTTAAATTCCAACATACTCTCCTCTTCTCCGTGCGATAAAAAAATCTTCTTAAGTGAAGTAGGATTTTGTTCCTTAATAAATCTAAGCAAACCAGTTTGATCTGCATGGCCGGAGAAAACATCTATTTTTCTAATTTGGGCATTAACGCGAAATTCACGGTCTTTAACACGAATCATATCTGTACCCTCAAGCAACTGCTTTCCAAGTGTTCCTTCTGCAGAATACCCAATCAACAAAATTGTACAATATGAATTACCAATGTTATCTGCAATATGTTGCTCTACGCGTCCACCAGAAATCATACCAGATGAAGAAATGATGATACATGGTTCATGGTAATTCTTTATCGCCTTGGTCTCTTTTTCTGTTTGTAAAAAAACCAAATTTTCCACATCGAATATATCATCATATTCTTTGTGAAAAGCGCGTGCCTCAGGATTTAAATAGGATATGTTTTTTCGGTAAATCCGCGTTGAACTACGTCCCATTGGACTATCTGTAAATACTCGGATCGCTGGAAAATTTTGTTCTTCAATTAAGCGATTTAATGTATACAAAACCGCTTGTGTACGCCCAACGGAGAAGGCAGGAATAATTAACCGACCTGGTTTTTCGATACAAGTTTCCTTAATAATTTTTGCCAAAGCGTCCATCGGGGAGGTTTTATCCTCATGAACTCGATTTCCATACGTACTTTCGCAAACTAAGAAATCACAGGCAGGTAATGGATGAGGATCAATATGTAATGGGTAATCGAAACGACCTATATCACCACTAAAACCTAGTGTTTTTGTTTCTCCATCCTCCGTAATTGAAAAATAAACATGGGCAGCACCTAGCAAATGACCAGCAGGAATAAACGTAATTTCCAACCCAGGTTTAACGACAAACTTTCGATTAAACTGAAGTGTTACAAAATTATCCATCGAATCCTCGACGTCCTTTTGCAAATAAAGATCTCCCCTGCGTAACAATCGATCCATTTGCTTATTCTTTTTACGACTTTCTCCTTGCGCGGAACGCAATCGACGTAAATGCAAATTGGCAGAATCCAATAACAATAATTCGGCTAACTCGGCTGTAGGTGGGGTACACAAAACTTGACCTTCATAGCCTTCCCGATAAAGCATTGGAATATTACCCGAATGATCAATGTGTGCGTGGGTTAGTACGACCAAATTAATCAAAGACGCATCAAAAGGAAAAAAAGACTTTTGTTCAAGAGGGGATTCATAATCAATCTCACGCTCCATATCAGTCCCGCAATCTATTAATATTTTATACCCATCAGCTAACTCAAGCAAGGACATAGAACCAGTCACTTGTTTGGCAGCTCCTAAAAATTGTAACTTCATATAGTAAAGAAAATAGGGCCATAAAAGGCCCCAATGCACTGCAAAAATACATTATATTTCCTTAAATACGAATTATTTTACCTCCTGGGCAAATTTAGCTTGTGCTTGATCTAATTCATCTTTTCCTAAACCGCGATCCGCAATGATCGTTCGGTAGCGAAAAGTAAGCTTCTCTCCTTTCTTTAACGTATAATTTAATTCTGACTTCCCATTTGAGAATACTTTTACTCCTAACGGATTAACAGCAAATAATCCATATCCACGTGCATGCCAATAAGAAGGATAACTCACGTTAGCTGGATGATCTAAAATGGCCACATTTACCGTATGCTTATCTAATTCTCCTGTCAAATTCATCCATTTTGCACGTGTACTCCACACTGCCTCTCCTTGAATACCTTCACTACTTACATAGTTTCCATTCACACCCGTATTATCCATCACTGGAACTTTAGTTTCAATACCGTGCGTATCGGTGAAAACATCTGGCTTATTTGAAGGAATTTCTAGTTGGCGCGCCACACGTATCGCAAACATACCATCTTTCACATCTTTAAAAGTAACCACATCACTAACAGCAATTAATGTAGTAATCCGATCAATAATCCGAAGATCTTTTGAACCTGAAAAAATATACGTAGTTGACTCATCTAAAACTTTCTTCCCTTTTCCATCATCATCTACCCAGGAAGCCGTAACCTCTAATTTGCCCACTTTTCCCGCTTTGGTAGATACAATTTTCTCATGCTTTATCGTACCCATCTTATGGGATTTAAGCGAAGAGACTATGTTATTGGAATTATTCCAATAATCAAAACCATTCACATCTTCGTAATTCAACCACATTCCAACATGGTGTGGATGATCTACCCGCTCTCCTGCTCGTGGAGCCATTGGATAACCACGCGTAATAGTACTTCCTGAAGCTGTCAGTATGGGAAACAATACAGCTTTCTTAAGTTTGGCCTCGCCAGGGAAAAAATACGATGTAAAATACTTGCCACCAATGACCACATCTACTTTATCTGACTGCTTTGTAAAAGAAACAGTCTCATTTTGTGCTACTACTCCAAACGAAGTAAAACATAATAAAAGGAATAATTTTTTCATAAGAATAAGTCTTAAAGTAAAATTCCAGAGAAATATTCTCCGGAATTAATACAAAAATAAGGAAATCAACTAGAAACTAGTACCCTGGGTTCTGAGGGAAACCAGATGAAGTACCTTCAGCTCTATCAATCTGTAATTGAGGAATAGGTCTCAAAATATGATGAGCCTTAATAAACGGAGCCGCTTGTGGATTGTGTGCTTTAACACGCTCAATTAGGTTGCCCCAACATGCTAAAAAGAACCTTTGAAAGTAATTGTTTTCTCATGGTATTAAAAAATTTAGTTTAGGGTTTGCAAAGTAAAGTTGATTTGAGTCCATAACGCTTCGCATTCATCATGGGTCAATTTTTTAGGGTTACTTCTATAAAATTTAGTCAAATAATTAACTAAAAATCTGTTGTTTAACTTTGCCCGAATCAATAACTTTTCATGTTTTAACGTAGACATAAACAAAATAATTAGTAGATAATTATCCTGTAAAGAAGTACAAACAAATTATTTACTTAAAAAGTTATAAAAATCATGCAATTAATGCTAGGCTAAAGCTTTCATCTGCATTCCATCTTTCATAACACGTAATGCTCCGAAAATCAAATTATATACAGATTGAGGGTTAATACACATGGAATTGGAAATTTGATCCGTATCCATATTATGAAAGAAACGAAGTGAAATAGCTTCGCGCTGACGCTTGCTCAACAAATTCATACACTTAGTTAATTGTTTATTTGACACAAGTTCCTCCTCATATTTGATCAACAAACTTTCTTGTGACATTTCTTCTTCAACAAAATCTTTCATGTAATTAACATGATGGTTAAAATGCTTCATACTCGTTTCCATATTCCGGATAATCTTACGCTTGATAGATGCCATTAAGTAGAATTTTACACTGGTTGTAGGCCCCAACGTCGCATGGTTCTTCCATAACTCCACAAACAAATCGTGCAAACAATCTTTAATCAACTCTTTGTCATTCGTTACGCCCAATGAATAGGCATACAAAGGCTGAACAAAATGTTGGTACAACGTAGTAAATGCTTGTTGGTCCCCTAAACGAAACTGATCCCAAACTTGAACCTCATCAATAACTGCCTTCT
Source organism: Aquirufa sp. (assembly GCF_044377215.1). GTDB lineage: Bacteria > Bacteroidota > Bacteroidia > Cytophagales > Spirosomataceae > Aquirufa. The sequence continues at coordinate 27,515 of NZ_JBILJM010000024.1, read as the reverse complement.
TATTTAACATAGTACTAATTTGTATTATTCAATTAAAACAACATAAAACCAAAGTGTTGCGTACAACTTTGCTTTCTAATATAGGTAACCTAACTATTTAAATTCAAGGAATTTATTTAATTTATTTCCGTAAACGTTTACGGAAACGTTTACATTTTTGAAATTCTAAAAATTCATGTTACTTATTGCTTAAAATAAATGCAACTTTGAAAAATGTAATAAGTTCTGCTTATTGTATTAAATAAAGTTTTTGAAACAAAGGTCAATGAAAAGTAAATTAAATGTAATGGATGCCTCACTTTTAGTGATGGGTTCAATGATTGGTTCCGGTATATTTTTAGTGAGTTCAGAAGTGGGACGTCAGCTAAGCTCACCTATTTGGTGGATTGGTACATGGGTATTAACTAGTTTTTTAACCATTACAGGAGCCTATGCCTATGGAAAACTATCTTCTAAGTTTCCTGCAACAGGGGGGCAGTACATTTATCTGAAAGAAGCTTACAATCCACTAACTGGTTTTCTATTTGGCTGGACTACTTTTTTAGTCATCCAGACTGGAACAATTGCAGCTGTCGCAGTTGCGTTTGCAAAATATGCCGGTTTTATCTTCCCCGAAGTAATTACGGATAATCCTATGGTAGGTGACTACATAACAAGCCAACAAATTTTAGCTGCCTTATTAATCGCTACATTAACGGCGGCTAATCTAAAAGGAATTTCATTTGCCTCCATTATTCAAAATATATTTACGATAACTAAAATTGGCGCCATTATTGCCATCATTATTATCGGACTTTATGTAGGAATTTCTAATGACTGGATTCATTTCACTAACTTTTTTGAAGCGGGAAAAACATATAATGAAACGACTAAATCATTTGAAAATGTATCCACACCGGCTCTGATTACACTATTTGGAGCGGCCATGATTGGACCATTATTTTCGTCGTCTGCATGGAATAATGTCACCTTTGCAAGTCAAGACTTTGAACAACCACAAAAAACAATCGCTAAAGGACTTGTATACGGCTCTGCCTTAGTTTGTCTTTTATATATGTTGACAAATTTAGCCTACCTAGGAATCATGCCATTGTCTGGCGACCCTTCTGGAACAACTACCTATGCCCGCGGAATTATGTTTGCAAGTCAAGATAGATTAGGATCCGCGGCTTTGCAAACGGTTCTTGGGGATATTGGCGCATTAATCATGGCCATATTAATCATGATATCCACATTCGGATGCAACAATGGAATCATACTCGCAGGAGGGCGTTTATTCGAAGCGATGGCGCATGATAAACTATTTTTTGCTCAAGCAGCTAAAACAAATACGAATGGTGCACCGGCATATTCCTTATGGATACAAGGAATATGGGCGATTCTATTATGCTTTTCAGGTTCGTATGGTAGTTTATTAGACTTCACCGTTTTCGCCATTCTACTATTTTACTTTCTAACGGTCTTGGCTGTATTTAATACCAAAATCATGGGAGAACCACTAGTATTACGTGATAAAATTTTACTAAGTACCTATTTAATTATCTTAGTTCTAATCGCAGGAAATCTTTTATACATGAAAACGATACCATCTACCATCGGACTATTAATCGTATTGGCTGGTATTCCTTTTTATTATTTTATGCGCAAAAATCAACGTAATTGATTAGCTGAAAACCAATTAGCTAAATCATCGAACCAGCGATTAGGAGTCGTTTTGTTAATCAATCCAAAACCATGACCACCTTTGGCATATTGAATGTAATCCGCTGCTACACCAAAAGAATTTAACTTTTCAATATAAGCTAACGAATTCCGAACAGGAACCGCTTTGTCATCCGCCGCATGTACAATAAATGCTGGAGGTGTTTTTGCATTAACCTGCTCCTCGTTTGAAAACAGGTGTAATTGGTCTTCTGAAGGATTATTTCCAACCAAATTTTGACGAGATCCAGCATGTGCATAATCTCTAAATGTCACAACAGGATATAAAAGAATTTGAAAATCAGGACGCAAATTTATTCCATCATTTAGGCCCACATAATCTTTGTCAAAATGTGTCGCAGCTGTAGATGCCAAATGCCCACCAGCTGAGAAACCCATTATACCTACCTTAGTAGGATCTACTTTCCACTTTTGGGCTTGTTGGCGAACTAAGCGAATCGCTTGTTGGGCATCTTGCAACGGTGCAAACTCCTTATTAACTTGATTCAAATCATTTGGCATTCGATAGTATAAAACCAACGCAGAAACTCCAATCTCATTAAACTTCTTTGCAATATCTGTTCCCTCATGCGTAGACGCTAATATACGATATCCCCCTCCTGGACATATAACAACAAATGGTGTAGGGGTATTACTCGAATTTGGAGCTAAAAACAAGGTATAAGTTGGTATTGAAACATTAGATACACGCATGATACCATCCGTTGTTGCACTAGAAACTAAATTAGGAGCTTCCTTATAGTTGGGGATTTTATCGGCATACAAACGTGTATCACCTTGTGCATTAACGCTAAATGAAACTGACATGGTGAAAAGAGTTAAAAATACGTATTTCATCGAATTATGGTTTAGATTTATCTGTAGTTATCAAAACAACTGCCAATAGTATACAAAAACTGGCAAATATTAAAATCGGATGTAGTGGTTCCTGCAAAATAATGTATCCCAAAATCAAGGCTATTAATGGGTTAACGTAGGTATATGTCGCCACTAATGTCGCATCACAAGCTTTTGATAAAAATCCGAATAAAGAAAAACCCAACATCGAACCAATTAAAGCTAAATAAAAGAAAACACCGAATGCCTTGATGGGCAACTCAGTAACGGAAAACGTGCTTAAATCTCCATGTAATGTACTGGCTACCAATACTATCAAGCCGCCAGAAATCATTTGAATCGCACAAACTTGGGTAAAATGATACACATTTGACTGCGTAAACTGAATACGAAAAACACCGTAATTCCATCCTAATACAGCCACCGATAAAAAGCCAATACCCATAAAGAATTCAGATTCTTTTCCAGCTATGGCCAGTGACTTTTGGGACATGAGGAGTAAAATACCTACTAATCCGCCAACGGTTCCTAAGATTTTACGCGCATTGGGTTTTCGACCCGAAATCCAGAAAAAAACGACCAATAACATAGGACCCAATGCCATGAAAACAGACGAAAAACCAGAAGGAACAATCGATCCCGCTAAAGCCATAAATCCATTTCCTAGAGTAATTAGCAAAAATCCAGCTTGTAAATGTACTTTCCAATGCTGATTAGTCATTTTCTTCCAATGACCACCCGATAAAGACCAAGCTAACAATAAAACACCTGCTGTCAGATTACGTGAAAAAGTAATCACCATGGGAGGCAAAAACTCTAATAAAATACGGACGCTAAGAAAAGTTGACCCCCATATCAAATACAATAACCCTAAGGATATTAGCACTTTTGGACTTAGTGTATTGTTGGGTTGCATATTAATCCGCTAATAAATCAGGTCTTCGTTGCATGGTGCGTTGGACAGCTTGCTCATGTCGCCACGCTTCAATCAACTTATCATTACCTGAACGTAAAATTTCAGGAACATCCATGCCTTGAAACGAAGCAGGACGTGTATATACTGGAGGAGCTAATAGGCCATCTTGAAAAGAATCAGTAAGTGCCGACATTTCATCGCCGATGGCTCCTGGAATTAAACGAATAATAGCGTCTGCGCAAACAGCAGCAGCAAGTTCACCTCCAGAAAGTACGTAATCACCTATGGATATTTCTTTTGTTACATATTTCTCACGCACACGCTCGTCGATCCCTTTATAATGCCCACAAATAAATATCATATTGGTACATAGACTCAACTGATTAGCTAATCCTTGTTTAAAAACAAGTCCATCAGGGCTAAAGAATATAACTTCATCATACGTACGTACAGCCATCAATGTATCCAAGCATTTAGTTAATGGCTCAATTGAAATGACCATACCTGCCCCACCACCAAACGGATAATCATCTACTTGTTTATGTTTCTTTTCGGAAAAGTCATGTAAATCATGTAGGACTATTTCTACTAAACCTGCAGTAGCCGCACGTTTACAAATTGAATGCTCGAAAAAGCTCGACATTAAATTCGGAACTACAGAAATGATATCAATCCGCATCATAAGATTCATTCAAATATACATCGATTAAACCTTCAGGTAAGCGACTATGAACCACTTTGGCAGCTTTATCAACTTGCGGGATTATTTCATCTGTGAGTGGAATTAACACCTCATGACCTTTATACAGCATAATCACGACGTCCTGAGCACCCGTAGAATATACTTCTTTGACAGTTCCCAAGGTTCCCAAAACAGCGTCTTCTACCTGATAATCAATTATTTCATGATAGTAAAATTGATCATCACGCAACGTAGGCAACATTGAAATAGGTAAAAATATTTTTAGGCCTACTAACTCGCGTGCTAAGTCGACCGTATCAATACCTTCAAGAAGCATTAAATTCAAATTATCTCTAATCTGTAAATCAACGATAAAATAAGGAACCATTTCATTACCCATTTGGACAAATACAGATTCTAATTCTTCGTATTCATACGGATCGTCTACATCCAAAAATACGTGTACGGTACCTTTCAAACCATGCGGTTTTGAAATAGTTCCCAACTCAAAATATTCTGTTTTTGCCATAGGTACAAAAAAAAATCATACAAACTTGAAAACAAATTTGTATGATTCTTTACAATTTTAAAAATTATTCTGCTGCTGGAGCTTCTTCTGCTGCTGCTTCTGCTGCTGGAGCTTCTTCAACTGCTGCTTCTGCTGCTGGAGCTTCTTCAACTGCAACTTCTGCTGCTGGAGCTTCTTCAACTGCAACTTCCGCTACTGGAGCTTCTTCAACTGCTGCTTCTGCTACTGGAACTTCTTCAACTGCAACTTCCGCTACCGGAGCTTCTTCAACCGCTACTTCATCCTCATCAGTTGCATTTATTGCCTCAACAACACTAGCAACTAATGCATCATCAGCAACTTTGTTTTTTGCAGCAATAGTTTCAGCACGCGCATTTGAAACCTTAGTTTCAGCCTCCAAACGAGATGCTTTATTTTTCGCTTTAGATTGAGCAATTTTTGTCGAATTTGCTTCAATTTGTTTCGCTTTCTCAACTTTCCAAGCTTCAAATTTAGCATCTGCTTGCTCTTGTGTTAAGGCTCCTTTAATCACACCTACTTGTAAGTGCTTAGCATATAAAATACCTTTTAAGGAAAGAATCGCACGAACCGTATCCGTTGGTTGTGCCCCATTCATTACCCATTGAATCGATTGTTTTTCATTCAATACGATTGTTGCTGGATTTGTGTTAGGATTGTATGTGCCAAGTTTCTCAACGAACTTACCGTCACGAGGCGCACGCGCATCAGAAACGACCACATCAAACATTGCTAACTTCTTGCGTCCACGACGCGCTAATCTAATTTTAACAGCCATTATACATGGGTTTGTGAGGGATCTCGTCCCTCGGGTTTATAAAAATGTCTGCAAAAATACGATTTTCTGCTTACAATACAAACGAAGAAAATGAGAAAATAAATCGATAAGCCGAATTCTGTAAGTAGGTTTCCCTACCCTCTTATCATTTATCTTGACGTTTTATCACTAAAACGTTCTAGCAATCTACCCACTGACAACGGACGAGCAGCCCTTTTGTCTTACGACAGTCAGCCTATTTGATCTTGCAACGCGTGAGGTTTACCTATGCCTAATTTGTCACCAAATCAGCGGTGGGCTCTTACCCCACCTTTTCAACCTTACCCCGAAAGGCGGTAATTTTCTGTGGCACTAGCTGTAAAATCCTAAGATTTCCCTTCCCGTTAGGAAGCACGATGCTCTATGTTGTTCGGACTTTCCTCTTTTAAAAAGCGATAAGATGATTTATTTTCTCGTCACAAAAGTACACTTATTTACGTAGCGTCCAATCACCTGACAATCTACCCAATACCAGAACTGTATCCTTTGAATAATGAATCGACTCCAAACGAACGCGAATATTTGCTCCCTGAATACCTTGGAAGTCCGTGGGTAGCCGACTAACCAACGGATCAGTCCGCATCCGCTGAGCATGTATTCCATTCGTGATTTTACGTTTTATACTTTTTGAGAATAACGATTTCATTAAACCCAATGAGCCTAATTCCATCGAATTAACTTGAATTCCAATCGAATTGTCCTCTATCAAAATAGGTACAAAATAAATACGCATCCGTGAAGCATTCCGATCAACAACCTCACATTCAAACTCCTGATTTTGAGGATTTATTTTTAAAGCTACTTGAGAGATATCGGTTTTCAGTTGGCTTGCCAACATACCCCGAATTTCATCTAATGTAATATATACACCAAATGCCACCGAATTATCAACAGCGGATAAGGGTTTTATCATAGGTTTTATCGACCGAGCAGCCAAATTTACCCCTACTTGTAACCGAGTTTGAATCACTAAATCCCCTTGTAAACCATGCTGCGCGAATTGTAAATCATGTAAATCCAATGCAAGAGAACTCATATTCAGCCCTTTTGGCAACAAAATTCCCGACCCAAAAATACTATTCATTTGATCTGGAAGAATCCATTGATTCAGTTGACTTTTTAGTTCCAAAGCTAGTACGGGATATTTAGGAATCAATAATTGATCAACAACACCGCCAACTTGAACAGGAAAACCCAATACCTTAACACTTGGCTTTTCCGTCCATTGATTATTCAATTGTACGTTATCAATTTGGTAGTTCCCAAAAGATCTTCCTTGCAAATGTAGACTGATAGCTGCCATGGATTTGGCAGAAAGTACACCTGCTGAAATACCAGCTATTTGTGGTTTAGCATCCCATTTCATCGGAAAAACAACTTGCAATTGGTTTGCCCCAATTAGTCTATAACGAACCGATTGCTCCAAAGTTCCCGAATAAGGAAAACCTAAGGAGCTTGACTCGTTGGCAGAAATAACTCGTTGACCTACACGCAAAAACCGTCCAAATAAACTATCGTAACTAATAAACGTTTTGACACGAATCGTAGAAAATGCAGGCTCAGAAAATTGAGTTGCAAACTGTGCAGCTACTCCTTTTGGCTGTGGAATGGTTTTGCATGCCGCAACAAAAAGCACAAGAAATAAGAATAAATACCGCATAAAATCAGAAAAAAAGCCTCAATCTCAGGAAGAAATTGAGGCTACAAATAAGTCAACTAATCCTAGGTATACAAACCTCCATTCACATGAATCGTTTGACCCGTTACATAGGTAGATAAATCGGAACCTAAAAATAGACATACATCAGCCACCTCTTTCGCATCCCCTCCACGCTTCAACGGAATTGCTTTCTTCCACTCTTCGATGGCAGCCTCATTCAATTCCTCAGTCATTTCCGTTTCAATAAATCCTGGGGCAATGGCATTGCAACGAATATTGCGTGATCCTAATTCAAGAGCTACTGATTTGGTAAATCCAATTATACCGGCTTTGGAAGCCGCATAGTTTGCTTGACCTGCATTTCCTTTTACGCCAACCACCGAAGTCATATTGATAATGGAGCCAGCCCTTGCCTTCATCATCGACTTACTAACTGCTTTCGTTAGATTAAACACCGATTTTAAATTCACTCGAATGACTTCATCCCATTGCTCTTCACTCATTCGCATTAATAAACCATCGCGGGTTATACCTGCATTGTTGATCAGAATATCAATTTGACCAAAGTCATTAACAACAGAATCAGCCAATTCCTCTGCTGCGTCAAACATAGAGGCATCCGAACGATACCCTTTGGCTTTAATTCCAAAAGACTCCAGCTCTTTAACAAGCGATTCGCCTTTCTCCACGGAAGACAAATACGTAAATGCCACATGCGCCCCAGATTGAGCAAATTGAAGTGCAATCGCACGACCTATTCCTCGGGATGCTCCTGTAACTAAAACTACTTTGTCTTTCACTAATTGCATGCTACTCATTATTTTTTGATTCGTTTCAATTGTATTACTTCTTCATCTTTGACATAATCTGCTTCGATAACCTCATCTGCAGGTAATTCCCCTTTTAGAATTTCTTCTGCCAAAGGATCTTCAAGATACTTTTGTATAGCACGATTTAAAGGCCTAGCTCCATATTGAGGATCATAACCCTTATCAGCGATAAAATCTTTCGCCGCATCAGTTAAGGTAATTGAAAAACCTAAATTTGTTAAACGCGTAAATAATTTAACTAATAATAGATCAATGATTTGATGTAAATCAGTCCGCTCTAACGAATTGAAAATAATAATATCATCTAATCTATTGATAAATTCAGGAGCAAAAGCTTTTTTAAGCGCATTTTGAATGGTTGCTCGCGCAGCTTCATCCATATTATCAACACGCGATTTCGTAGAAAAGCCAATACCTGATCCAAAATCTTTTAAATCACGCGCACCTATATTGGATGTCATTATAATAATCGTATTTCTAAAATCCACGCGACGACCTAGGCCATCAGTCAAAATACCATCATCCAAAACCTGTAGTAATAAATTGAAAACATCCGGATGCGCCTTCTCTATTTCATCTAACAAAATAACCGAATAAGGTTTACGGCGTATTTTCTCGGTAAGTTGGCCTCCTTCTTCATATCCCACATATCCCGGAGGCGCACCTACCAGACGTGAAACACTGAATTTTTCCATGTATTCACTCATATCAATACGAACGAGTGAATCTTCTTTATCAAACAAATAAGTTGCTAATACCTTAGCCATTTCAGTCTTACCTACTCCCGTAGGACCAAGGAAAATAAATGAGCCTATTGGCTTTTGGGGATCTTTCAACCCTACACGGGTACGTTGAATAGCCTTAACTAATTTCTTAACGGCATCACTTTGACCAATCACATGTTTGGTCAACTCAGCTTCCATTTGGAGTAATTTATGACCCTCTTTAGCAGCTACACGATTCACAGGAATTCCTGTCATTTGAGCTATAACCTCAGCTATATTCTCTTCATTGACCGTAAATTTCTGCTTCTTCGACTCCTCTTCCCAACTGTTTTTAGCGTGATCCAATTGCTCAATTAACTTTTTCTCTCGATCACGCAATTGAGCAGCTTCCTCATATTTCTGAGATTTAACTACCTGATTTTTTTCTTTTTTAACCAAATCAATTTGGTCTTCCAAAGCCACAATATCAGCTGGAACTTTTATGTTGGCAATGTGAACGCGAGCACCCACCTCATCCATAACATCAATCGCCTTATCTGGCAAGAAACGATCTGAAATATACCGATCCGACAACTTAACCGCTGAAATAATTGATTCTGGCGTATAAATCACATGGTGATGTTCTTCATACTTATCCTTTATGTTATTTAATATTTCGATGGTCTCATCAATGCTCGTCGCATCCACCATAACTGTCTGAAAACGACGAGCTAACGCTCCATCCTTTTCGATATACTGACGATATTCATCCAACGTCGTAGCACCAATAACCTGAATATCACCACGAGCTAAAGCTGGCTTGAACATATTTGATGCATCCAATGAACCAGATGCTCCACCAGCTCCTACAATAGTATGCAATTCATCAATAAATAAAATGACATCAGTCGATTTTTCTAACTCATTCATGACTGCCTTCATCCGCTCCTCAAATTGACCACGGTATTTGGTACCAGCCACTAAAGATGCTATGTCAAGTGTGACAACGCGCTTACCAAACAAAACACGTGAAACTTTCTTTTGGATAATTCGAAGGGCTAGTCCCTCCGCAATAGCTGTTTTACCTACACCCGGCTCACCAATTAATATGGGGTTATTTTTTTTACGACGAGATAAAATTTGAGCCACACGCTCAATTTCTTTCTCCCGCCCTACGATAGGGTCTAATTTGCCATTTTCAGCAATCTTCGTCAAATCACGACCAAAATTGTCTAAAACAGGTGTTTTACTTTTCTCAGTACCCTTAGCTGATGAAGTAGCATTACCGGAAGAACCCGCTGAACCCTGATTACCGCCAGAATATAAACGGGAATCATCTTCATTATCATCCGTATCTGAACTAGCTTTTGGATTATGACTCGGGCTACCATCGGATTGAAACTCAACCATTTCTTTGATCAAATCATAATAAACTTGATATTTTTCTAATATTTGGGTCGCTACATTGTCCTCATCCCGCAAAATAGCCATCAATAAATGATCTGTCTCAACAGTATTGGTCTTAAAATACTTAGCCTCCAAATAGGTCAAACGCAACACTTTCTCCGCTTGTTTAGTCAAAGGAATATTCAACATACTTTGCTTATCGAAAGTTGACCGACTCGTAGAAGCCGTCGAATGTTCAATACTCTGACGTAATTGATCTAACGAAACACCAGACTTATGCAATAAATCGACACCTTGACCATCCCCATCACGAATCATCCCAAGCATCAAATGCTCTGTGCCGATATAATCATGACCTAATCGCAATGCTTCTTCGCGAGCTAATGCGATTACTTCTTTCACTTTATTCGAAAATTTGGCCTCCATAAATCACTAATTATATTTGTTCGAAAACACGATAAAGCCGCTATTTGTTCAAACTTTGCATTAAAATATCATAGGATTCATTCCCATGATTCATTACTAAATCCAAAACCGACAAATTTGGCTCGAAACTTTGGCCAAAACACTGTCGATAAGGCGTTAATCTATAATAAGGCCGCAATTCCCACGTTTCCTTTGGCTGAATAATATTCCACTTGGAATCAGTTTCAAAGCCCATAAAAACATCTGTCATGGAATTAGGCAAAGCCTTTCCCAATACTTTAGTCAAAAAATTAAAATAATGGATATTTAAATCTACTAAATATTTTAATTTTTTCGCAAATATCTGTTGAATAAATGGATCGAAGTGTTCATAAAATGGCGCATTTCCATAAGCGGCCTGAATGGCACCTTGGTGACGTCTTATCCAATCTTGACCGTAATCAATCTGTACATCTTTGCTTAATTGCTTCGTACCTGAAGTATGTTTGATAGGAATAGTCAACGTTTCTACTCCATTTGCACCTAAAATTCGGGTTCTATTCCGAAAGGTTTGTTTAGGGAAATTCTCGTAAACCTCAAATTGAACCTCTGAAGCGGCATAAATCAAGGCCATGTATTCTATAGACGGCAAATAATGAATCTCAATATGCATTCCAAAAAAATTAATCGGATATTTGCAAAACTACAAGTTTACACGCATTAACCCTTAAAAAACAGGCTATGTTTTTTTACAGATTACTTGGTAAGTTACCTCTTTCAGTTCTTTATGGACTTGCTAGCGGCGTCCGAATTATTTTTAACTATTTGATTTCTTACCGCAAAAAAGTAATTGAGATGAATTTAAAGAATTCATTTCCTGAAAAAACCGACAATGAGATACGAGTTCTTCGCAATAAATTTTACGGTTACCTAACAGACCAATTAGTTGAATTCTTTTACGGCGTACGCATCAGTCCTCAAGAAATGATGCAACGTATGCGTTTTGTTAACGAAGAAATCATCACGTCCCACTTAAATAACAATCAACCCGTAGTTCTCGTAGCAGGCCATCAGGGAAATTGGGAATGGGCCATTCATCGTCTTGGTTTATCGGGTAATGCGTATGATGTGGTGTACCAACGATTAAATAATAAAGATTTCAATGAATTCACCATGGAAGTGCGCAGTCGCTTTCAAGGCGTGACGCTACTAGAAAAACGGGAATCAATCATTGCTTCCCGCGACCGAAAAGACATATTAAGAGCCATTTGTCTTGCTGCAGATCAAGCGCCACAAAAGCCAGAATCAGCGTATTGGACAACCTTTCTGAATCAGGATACTGCCTTTTTTACAGGCATGGAACGTTTCGCCCGTGACTATAATTACCCAGTCATTTTTGTGGAACTTATACGCACAGGAAGAGGAGAATATTCGATGAGTTTTGAGTCACTAGCTAGCCCTGAAAACTATGAAAAGATGGAAAAAGGGGAAATAATTGAAAAATTTGCCCGAAGATTAGAGAAGTCGATTATTGCATATCCTGATCAATATTTATGGTCACACCGGCGATGGAAGCATACGAAACCAGAACAGATAAACATCAAATGGTGATCATCTGAAATCAGAACAATCACCCGCTCCCTCACGTAAAATATCAAAATTATCTTCGTGAAGGTCAATTACTGAAGAAGGAATCATCCCCCCAATACCACCATCCAATATTAAATCAACCTGATTTTCATATTGATCAGCGATCAAACTTGGATCCGTATAATCCTCTAAATCCAACCCAAGCGTAGGCAATGAACTGGTCAAAATGGGATGGCCTAATTGCTTAACTATTTCTAATATCGGGGCATAATCAGGAATTCGAATACCTACCGTTTTTTTACTTTGAACTAATACCGACGGAACCTTTGAACTTGCCGGCAAAACAAACGTGTAAGCTCCAGGCAAATACCTCTTTAGGATTTTGAAGGCAAAATCACTGACTTTGGCAAAATTTGAAATCGCACTTAAATCGGCACAAATGAATGAAAATCTGTTTTTGATTGGCTTAATCTGCCTAATCTCACAAATACGATTGACCGCTTGCTGGGATTGAATACTACAACCGATCGCATACATGGTATCCGTCGGATAAATGATTACCCCGCCTTTTAGCAAGACTTGAACAACTGAATCAATTAATTCAGCCGAATTGTTTTTGTCGTAAATACGTTTGATTTCTGCAGACATCCTCATTAATAATTTACAAAGAAGTCGTCCTTAGAATCCACCTCGTCTTGTTCCTCAGTCTTCACTTGATCAATACTGGCATTAATTTCAAAGCCCACAATCAAAATAAGTGAGATAAAATATAACCAAACCATTAAGGCTATCAGCGAACCAATCGACCCATAAATTTTATGATACGTAGCAAAATTGACCAAATAATAAGAGAATACATTGGTAATCAAAATTGTCAAAATAGAGGCTGTGATCGAACCAGCATTGAAAAACTTCCACCGCTTATGAATCGCTGGAGCATAATAATAAATGATTGATATCGTAAAAAAGAAGACTGAAAATATAATCAAATACGTCAACACCTTCGTCAGGTAAAACGTGAAATTATACTCTAAAATACCTTCCTTAGCGAGATACTTCACGATGAAGTTACCAATGATAAAGACCACAAAAGATGTGATCAACACAAAGGTTAACAAAAAATTAAGGCCAACTGCGACAGCACGCTCCTTTAGAAAACCTCGATTGTCATTCGTCTTATAGGTCAAATTAAACGAACGAATTAAGGCCATTATACCACTAGTGGAAGCAAACAAGGCGAAAAAGAATCCAAACGAAAGAACTCCTCCCCTTTTTTTATTCACAATCTCCGTAATTAACTCCGTTAAATCAGCTTGCAAATTCTTAGGCACAGTAGCCTTGATAAAGGAAATCATCTTATAATCAAGATGATCAATGGGCATATAGGGCAACAAACTGAATAAAAAAATGATTGTTGGAAAAACAGCCAATGTAAAGTTGTACGCAACCGCAGCCGCACGAACGTCAATGTCAAATTGAAAAATCTTTTGATACAAAATAGAAATCACACGAACGAGCACATAATGCTCTTCATACTCACGCCAAATCAACTTAAGTTCTTTGATGAAATTCTTCCTCATAATTCAAAGTAAGGACGCAAGGCATTTAACACAAACTCGGGTGCTTTAATCACCTTTTTGCTAGCCAGCGTCATAAAAACAAGGGTCGTATTTCCCTCGTTTATCAACTCTCCTGCCTCATTCTTAATGCGATAACTAAATTTAATACGCGCGGCAGGCAATTCTTCAACTTGACAAATAACGGTTAATTCATCATCATATAAACCAGGGGCATGAAATTTAGTGTAATGCTCAATAACGGGCAACCCGATCCCATTATTCTCTAAATCGCGATAACTTACTCCTAAACTGCGCAAAGTTTCAACCCGCGCAATTTCATATAAACGCGCATAATTCCCGTAATATACGTAGCCCATTTGGTCCGTATCCGCATAACAAACACGGTATTTAATGGCATGTGCATACATATTAATGAATTTTTAAACCATCTAAGGCCGATTGATATTTAGCGGCATTCACCAAATGCTCTTCGTAGGTGACTGCAAAATTATGCATACCCGAAAAATCCTCCTTCGCACAAAAATAGAGGTAGCTATGTTTCTCCAAATTCAGGACTTTGTCAATTACATCACGCGGTGGGATGGATATCGGACCCGGAGGCAAACCAATGTTTCGATACGTATTGTAAGGTGAATTAACTACCGTGTACTTACCCGTCACACGCTTAATGGTAAAGTCCTTCCAAGCAAAAACAATCGTTGGGTCAGCTTGAAGCGGCATTCCTGTACGGAATCGATTCCAATAAACGCCAGCAATGCGTGCTTGCTCACTAGATTCTTTACTTTCACCATAAACAATGGAAGCTAAAATTCCTGCTTGAACTGGTGTTAAATTTAGGTTAGCTGCTTGCTTAATGCGATTATCCGTCCAAAAACGATTATTCGCCTGTTGCATCTTTTTCATCAAAGCATCAAATGACGATGTCCAAAACACTTCATATGTATCGGGAATAAATAAGCATGGAATCGTTTCTTTGGTATAACCATAGGCAGAAACAATCTCATTGGAATCCAACATGCGATAGATATACGTTGAATCAAATCTCAGTTGGCGACCTAACTTCCCTGCAATATCCTCTTTCAACCTCAAATTATTTATCACGACTTTAATGGCATCTTGCTTCCCGTTACGCATTTTTCGTAGCAACTCGAAATTTCCCGTTTCACTTGAAATAAGGTAACGACCCGGACGAACCCGCGAAGCTACACCCATCACCTTAGCTAAAAAACGAAAACTCAATTGGTCCCGTACCATGTCATGCTTCTTTAACGTATCCAATACCGTTGCAAAATCAGAACCTGCAGGAATTAAGAGAGCAAAGTCTTTTTTACCCGTGACATTAAAATTAGGTGTCTTGAACACTTGCCATACATAGTATGAAAACATGGCTGAAAACAAGGATAAACCCAAAATGAAAATTTTGATTCGTTTATTAGGCACCATATTAATCTAATTTAAAGTCTAAATGAAAGCGAGAGGCTAAGGCCGACAAATCTGCTACAACGGGTTGTACCAATGGAATACCATCTCGTTTACGCTCAATTTCTAATAATCTTTCTGGATCTCCTGGGATTAATACTTGCTTGCCTTCAACGGCTTCTGCATTCCTAAACCGACGAATCCACATATCCATATCGTGTAAAAAATGTTCCGTAGGACGAAAAGCATCCACACGCATTGCCCCTAAAAAATGTCCCGTTCCTTTGCCCACGGTTTCACCAGCTTGCATAAATCCGGCCGTGGCAAATGGGGGAACCCAAGGTCCAAAATTTGCTCCTGACAAAACACCCGATAAGATATCAACAACAGCACCTAAACCATATCCTTTATGCGATCCATGTTCCCGATCACCACCTAAGGGAAGCAAAGCGCCTCCATTTTTAATTGCAAATGCATCATTAGATGGATTGCCATCTTTATCTTGAACCCAACCATCAGGTGTATCTAAACCTTTTCGTTGGAGTATCTCTAATTTTCCGTAAGCCACAGCCGTAGATGCAAAGTCGGCCAAAAACGCAGGTTCTTCCTTTGCAGGAATCGCTACCGCAATTGGATTGGTTCCCAACAATTTTTCTTTTGAAAACGTAGGCGTAACTAAAGGGGCTGCATGCGTCATGGCCCAACCAATCATTTGTTGGGGCACCGCCTTCATCGCATGATACCCAGCAATCCCAAAATGATTCGAATTTTGAACGGCAACCCAGCCAGTGCCTGCCAAAGCAGCCTTCTCACAAGCTATTTCCATTGCTTTGGGCGCAACAACTAATCCTAAACCACGATCACCGTCTAACAAGATGGTTGAAGGTGATTCATGAAGAATCTTAATGTTTGGTTTGGTATTTAGTCGGCCATGATCGAATAATCGAACATATCCAGCTAAGCGAGCTACCCCATGGGAATCAATTCCTCGAGCATCCGCAGACACTAATACATCGGCGGCTAATTCAGCATCTGCTTCAGAACAACCAATGGAAGTAAAGACGGAAATGACAAATTGCTTTAACTGATAAAAATCTGCTTGCATAGATAAAATAAACGACAAAGATAAAAATAAGAATTGGGAAAAATTATGCAATTTTGTTCAAAATCATCAACAAATGACAATCATAAATTCAATTTGGTTCTGGATTGTTTGTATCCTAGTAGTAGTTATTATTCGAGATGTATTTATTCAGAAAAAACATACCATCTCACACAATTTTCCCCTGGTAGGTCATTTAAGGTTTTGGCTAGAGAAAATTGGTCCTGAATTAAGGCAGTACATTGTTGCTAATAATCGCGAGGAACTTCCCTTTAATCGCCAAGAAAGGTCTTGGATTTACGCTTCGTCCAAAAAAGAAAATAATTTGCAGGGTTTTGGTTCTGATCAGGATTTCAATTCACCCGGTTACATCTTTATCAAAAATGCGATGATGGGCTACAACGCCCCTGCAGATCATTTATCACGAAAAAATCCTGGCGCAGTACCAGCAAATAAGGTAATCGGCCTTTATCACAAACGAGAAAAACCATACCGTCCATATTCCATTGTTAATATTTCGGGTATGAGTTTTGGATCATTATCAGCTAAAGCGATTGAATCATTGAATATAGGTGCCAAGATTGCTGGTTGCTTTCATAATACAGGCGAGGGATCGCTTTCCCCTTATCACCAAATGGGGGCTGATATCGTACTTAATATTGGAACGGCCTATTTTGGTGTGCGTGAATTAGACGGTTCATTTTCGATGGATAAACTAATCCAAAAAGCAAAAGAAAATCCACAATTAAAAGCGATTGAACTTAAACTATCACAAGGCGCTAAACCTGGAAAAGGAGGAATGTTACCTGCCTCAAAAGTAAATCAAGAAATCGCTAACATTAGGGGAATTGAGGCAGGAAAAGACGCCTTCTCACCTGCATTTCACTCAGAATTTAAAAGTATACCTGAATTAGTCAACTTTATCGAACGCATGGCCAAAGCCACCGGTTTGCCCGTTGGCATTAAATCAGCCATCGGAAAGCTTGAACAGTGGGAGGAATTAGCCACCTACATGAAAAAGCACAATCAAGGACCAGATTTCATTACAATCGATGGCGGAGAAGGAGGAACAGGTGCTGCACCACATGCATTTGCTGATCACGTGTCCATGCCATTTACGTTTGCATTTGCGAAAGTGTACCAGATATTCCAACGCCATGAATTGGCCGATAAAATCTTTTTTATCGCTTCCGGTAAACTTGGTTTTCCAGAAAAGGCTTTAATGGCTTTTGCTATGGGAGCTGATTCGATTAATATAGCAAGAGAAGCCATGCTGTCTATTGGCTGTATTCAAGCACAAAAGTGCCATACAAATACGTGTCCAACTGGTATTGCAACATCAAGCAAATGGTTGCAAAGCGGCATTGATATCACTTTAAAAAGTGAACGCTTCAATCAATATCACCATACATTGGTTAAGGAAATTGCGGATATCGCCCATGCTTGCGGATATGAGCATCCTTGCCAAATGACGATGGATGATATCGAATTATCTATGGGAGATAATAATCGAACAACGACATTAGCGAAAGCACTCGGGTACCACAAAACGGCGCTTGTATTTGAAAATTTCAATACACTATTTGAATGTCCCTATTTAGGCGGCAAAGAAGCACGAAATCGTTTAAGTCCCTAGGCTGATTGATTGGATATAAACGATTATCTTTGCACCCATGTTATCAATATCCAATCTAAGTTTCTATTTCGGTAGTCGTGCACTTTATGATGGTGCAAATCTTCACATTAAACCAAGAGCTAAAATTGGCTTAATTGGAGCCAATGGTACAGGTAAATCCACCCTTTTACGGTTAATATCTGGCGAATACTCGCCCGATGGTGGAAATATATCCAAATCAGGGGAGTGTACTATTGGTTTTTTAAATCAAGATTTATTATCCTATCAAACAGACGATAGCATATTAGAGGTTGCGATGCAGGCGTTTGAACGCCAATTGGAACTTCAGAAGTTAATTGACAAAGTACTTCATAAAATGGAAACAAATTATGAAGACAAGGATGTAGACCAGCTCGCTAAACTTCAAGAAGAATTCGAACGTTTAGACGGTTACACGATACAATCCAAAACGGAAGAAATACTGGAAGGTCTCGGTTTCACAACAGCAGATTTGAGTCAACCTTTGCGTTTATTCTCCGGTGGTTGGCGCATGCGCGTTATGCTAGCCAAATTATTACTACAGAAACCATCCTTGTTATTACTCGATGAGCCTACCAACCACTTGGACTTACCTTCCATCGAATGGGTAGAAAAATACATACATGATTATGAGGGCTCAATTGTAGTCGTTTCACACGATCGCTATTTCCTGGATCGTACAATTGATCACATTGCGGAAGTATCAGGCGCCAAAATCACCTTATATCCTGGAAATTATTCGTTTTATACAGAAGAAAAAACGCTTAGAAATGAGGTTCAGAAGGGTGCGTTTGAAAACCAACAAGCCCAAATTCGACAAACTGAACGCTTTATAGAAAGATTTAAAGCAAAAGCTTCGAAAGCAAAGCAAGTTCAATCGCGTGTTAAGGCGCTGGATCGTATCGATATTATTGATGATGTAATTGATGAAAAGGCTAAAGTGAATTTTAAATTCAACTTTGGAACTCAGCCAGGTCGATTTATTTTATTCTTGGAACATGTTACTAAAGCATATGGCGAGAAAGTAATTTTGAAAAATACATCTGCAACTATTAATCGTGGTGACAAAATCGCTTTAATTGGTGCCAACGGTAAAGGTAAGTCTACCCTATTACGTGTGATTTCTGGTACGGAACAAATTGAAGGAGAAAGACGAATTGGGCATAATGTGATTGAGTCGTTTTTTGCGCAGCACCAATTAGAAAGTTTATCAGTTGAAAATACCTTATTGGAGGAACTAAAATCTACAGGTACGACCAAAACCGAAATGGAATTGCGTAGCGTACTAGGATGTTTCTTGTTTTCTGGGGAGGAAGTATTCAAGAAGATTAAAGTCTTATCTGGAGGCGAAAAATCACGGGTTGCATTGGCTAAAGTACTTATTTCGGAGGCCAACTTTTTATTGCTGGATGAGCCAACTAACCACTTGGACATGCAATCGGTTAATATATTGATTCAAGCCTTGCAACAATATGAGGGAACCTATGTAGTCGTATCACACGACCGTTATTTTGTTTCTAACATTGCTAACAAAATCTGGTATATCGAAGATAATGAGGTGAAAGAGTATCCTGGTACATTTGATGAATATGAAACTTGGATGGCTTCGCGGACAAACGAAGAAGTTCCATCTTCAAAAACAAAGGAAAAACCGAAACCCGAGTTAGCTCCCGTTGAGCATATCACTAAGTCTAAATCAACCGAAAAGGAAATCGAAAAGCTTGAGGCTCAAATCATGACCTTGGAGAATGAATTAGAAACTATTGAACATGATATGGCCGCTTTAGCTCAAGCATCGAAATTTGACGAATTGAAAAAAATGGAGCTTAATCGAACTGAAGTGCAGTTAAAATTAGACGAAACAACCACTGCTTGGGAATTGCTTATTGGATAAAATGAAACGCATAGGAATCATTTTCGGTATCTTAATTTTGTCTATGCCAGTGGCCATAGCACAAATTAAAAGCACCATCCACCGCGAAAATATCAAAACGGTATTTGTTGGCAATGTAGATCCTCAACAATATATTCAAAGCCAACCGGTCATTGATTTACGCCAACAAGACGCTTGGTTTCTTTCCTTTGATGATTTGTCGTTAAAAACGAATACGTATTATTTGCGAATTATATCATGCCAGTCCGATTGGACGCCTTCTTCCCTATCGGAAATTGAGTATTTACAAGATTTTAATGACATCCCATTGCGAGACGCTAAATCATCTATGGGTACAAAAGTTCCATATTTGAACTATCACATTGCGTTACCCAAAGTACGTATTTCTGGAAATTACATCGCCCAGGTATATGCCAACCGAAATAAACGAGATACCGTATTTACGCAACGTTTTTCCATTGTAGAAAATGAGATTCAAGTAGCTGCTTCCGTGCAATTTGGCCAGACAAATGCAAGCCGGGCAACTAGCCAGGTCCTTCAATTATACCTCAAGTATTCAGATGGTTTAATGATTCAGTCAGAAGACGACTTACGGGTCTTTATTCGCAAAAATAATGAACCAAATTTCATCTTAAAAAATCTACCCAAACCTGTGATAAACAGCATGGATCGTAGCATTCGATTCCCGAGTTTTAATCAAGAAAATAGTGTGCTCGCGGGAAATGAATTTCGATTAATTGATTTACGCAGTGTGCAACAGAAATTGAATTTTGTTTCTAGCATTGATGAAAAGGAAACGGAAACCATCGTGAAAACACAAGTGGAAGTTCCACAAGGATTATATACCTACACAGAACGAAGGGATTTAAATGGCCATTACATTATCAGCAATTATGAAAACGTTCATGACACGCGCTACGCAGATTATGTCATTTGCCAATTTAACTTGAAAGCGAATAATCAAGCGCCCGAAGACGTCTATGTAACAGGCGGCTTTAATAATTATCAAAAAAATGCAACAAACAAAATGACCTACAATCCTACATCAGGTATGTATCAGGCTAACTTAGTGCTCAAGCAAGGAATATATAACTACCGTTTTGAAACAAAAAACCCTTCCGATTACTTGGAAGGGAATTATGCTCAAACTGAAAACCAATATGACATTTTGGTTTATTTCAGAAAACCAGGTACACGAATCGACGCGTTAATTGGCTTTCAGCGCATCAACTCAATTCGTTAAACATTGAATCTAAAATGCATGATATCTCCATCGTGCACAATGTAATCTTTACCTTCCACACTCAACTTGCCTGCTTCTTTACAAGCAGCCTCACTTTTATATGTTTGGTAATCGGCCATTTTAATCACCTCTGCACGTATAAATCCGCGTTCAAAATCAGTATGAATAACACCAGCAGCTTGAGGTGCCTTCCAACCTTTTTGTATCGTCCAAGCACGAACTTCTTGTACACCAGCCGTGAAATAGGTAATAAGATTCAATAAGGCATATGAGCTACGGATCAACTTACTTAAACCTGACTCCGTTAACCCATATTCATTTAAAAACATAACACGTTCTTCTTCCTCTTCCATTTCAGCAATTTGAGCTTCCAAGGCCGCACAAATAACGATTACTTCGGCTCCTTCAGCCTGAACATTGGCACGCAATGATTCCACGTGCTCATTTCCACCTTTGGCTACTGAATCTTCATCTACATTCGCTACATAAATCACAGGCTTGTCAGTCAATAAACACAACTCTCCTATGGCTGTTTCACGTAATTCAGCATCCATCTCAACCGTTCTTGCCGAACGCCCTGCTTCTAAAGCCGATTTAAATTGTTGGACCGCAGCAAGCTCTTGCTTCGCTTTCGCATCACCGTTCTTAGCCGCACGTTCAATTTTTTGTATTTTTTTGTCAACGGATTCTAGGTCCTTCAACTGTAATTCCATGTCGATGATTTCCTTATCAGAAATCGGATTAACACGCCCCTCTACGTGGATAATATTTTCATCTTCAAAACAACGAACCACATGAATGATGGCATCTACCTCACGGATATTGGCTAAAAACTTATTACCAAGACCTGCACCTGTTGATGCACCTTTCACCAAACCGGCGATATCTGTAAATTCAATAACAGTTGGCAAAATCCGATTTGGCTTTACAAATTCAGCTAAGATATTTAAGCGCTCATCAGGAACAGTAACAATCCCCACATTCGGCTCAATCGTACAAAAAGGATAATTCGCTGCCTCAGCTTTATTAGACGAAATAGCACTAAACAACGTAGATTTGCCCACATTAGGTAAACCAACAATACCACAAGTTAATCCCATAATTTAATTAAAAAATGAAGCCACAAAAGTACGGCTAAAAATCAAAAAGCCCCTGATTACTCAGAGGCTTTTTTTGTATTTACCGAAAAATCTTATTCCCACTTAAGATCTGTACTACCAAATTCATCTTCATCACGCTTAAAGGAATTAAAATCAACATCAGGCATAAGCTCCGTTTTTACATGATTAACTGCCTCATGCAAACCTTCAACAAACTTGTCAAAATCTTCTTTGTATAAAAACATCTTGTGCTTTTCGTATACAAATCCATCTTCCTTCTGATGCCGACGACTTTCTGTTATCGTAATGTAATAATCCAACGAGCGTGTTGACTTAACATCAAAAAAATAGGTTCTTTTACCAGCCCGGATACGTTTTGAAAATAATTCTTCTCTATCTCTTTCTTCCACTTTAAACTAAAATTTTGGTTTCACAATTCGTAAATCTACTATATAATCTGATTCACTCAAATATTTATGAAAAAATTTATCGTTGCTAGAGTCGTATAAATCAGCGTTCTACGTACAAAGTTTTTAAATGCGATAATAAAATCTAAACTTTGACCTCTATTTAAAAGCCCATTGAGCAAAATAAATTGGATTTTATTAGTGCTTTTTTCCACCGTGTATGCGCTACCTGCGCAAGAACTCGGCGAAGAAAGTTATGGTATAGCTTCATTTTACTCAAACCAATTTTACGCTAGAAAAACCGCTAATCAAGAAAAATTAAAAAGAAATACATATACAGCTGCCCATCGTATATATCCATTTAATACACTTATTGAGGTCACTAATATATATAATAAGAAATCAGTGATTGTTCGCATTAATGATCGCGGACCATACAAGCGAGGACGAATCATTGATTTAACAGAGGCTGCGGCTAGAATGATTAATCTAAAAAAAGTGGGTCTAGCAAAAGTTAAACTAAAAGTCGTTGGCTTTGAAAACGAACTCATGCTGATTCCCTACCGATCATTGGAATTAGAGACTACGCCTAAATTTAGCACAAAATTTTACCAGAAAACCCGCCTAAAATACCGGAAAAAATATCAGGCAAAAAAGGTTATACGAAACAAAAAATACGTAAAAAAGAAAATCAATTAACTATTTTTTTCGCTCATAAAAGTTGATGAAATCCTGAATTTTATCCGCAGGAATGCGTTTTCCAATAATCCGTTTTGATTTATCAAGCACATAAATGACCGGAGTAGCATACACGTCAAACGTATTCTTAAAATCTGTATAGTATTCCTCCACCCCGCTCTTAGCATTTAAATGAATATCAATTCCATTATACCAAGATTGAATCTTAAATTCCTCAATAAACTTCTTCCATAAAGTTTTGTCACGCACAATACTAGCGGCGAAAACACCAATATTCTTTTCTTTAAAAAAAGGTTCTTGTTGGAGCAATTTAGGAGTCTCCTCTTTACAATGTGTACATTCTGGATCATAGATAAACACAACCGTATAATTTTTAGGAACCGTGGATAAAAGAAGTCTTTTTCCTGCAGGATCAGTCAACACCATTTCAGGAATCTTTTTACCAATAATCAACGGTTTAATAACGAACAATCTTTCCTTCATTTTACGAACTGTTGTCGTATCCCATAATGAAGGTTCGCCGATGTAATATTTCTCAGCTATGTGAACAAAAGCACCATCAGTACCTACAATATTGTGGTTTTCATAGGTACTAGCAATTTTGTAAATGACATATTTCCGAACATCAACTTGCTTTATTTTAGCTAATAATGCATCTGTATCTTTGCTAATGGAATCAGATTCTTGCACAACCAAGTCCTCAAAATATTTCTCGATTTTACGCTGCAAGAATGGCGTACGAATAAATCGTTCGTCATTCAAATCGATATTATCAAAATAGTGTTTTTTGTAAAATGAAAATTGAAATTTATACAACGAAGCACTATCCGCTGCGTTCTTAACAGGATTTTTATAGGGAGGTATTTCAGGCTCAAAAGTGGCATTAATTAACTTGGATACAAATAATGATCGATTCTTTAGCATCCAGTCCTTTTGGTAGGCTACGATTCGTTTTTTAGACGCCTCTACTTGCTGTGCATCCGTAAGCTTTTGTAAGGTCTGATATTGTTTAAACATTTCTTGTTGGAACATATAAAACGCCGCATTCTCTTCCGAACCTATCACTTTCATATGTGTAACCACATCCAATGTATCGGTCTCAAAACTAAAATGATCCGAACCAATAATTAAATCCAAATATTTGTTTCCCGAAAAACTAACTAAATACAATCCTTTGGCTAATTCTTCCTTCCCCTGAAATGTAAATTGACCTAACTCATTCGCCCGCGCTGTATCTTTAATGACTTGTTGGGTCGAACCAAAATAATGCGCCAAATAAACGTCAACATTTTTTAAACCTTTAATTGTGCCCTTAATCTCATAAGTAGCTGTTTTTTGACCGAGAGCACCTCCAGCAAGAAGGAAAAATAGGCAGCATGATAAGATGAATTTCATATAATTAGAATAAATTGAAACTTATTACGAAACGAAATTTACAATGTTTTTTACGCTATCGAAAATAATCGATTTTATACTTTTACCAATTAGTTGGATTTTAATCAGCCTAATCTATGGGATTTGGAAAAAAAAATCAAAAATTCTCTATTTGACTTTAG
This sequence comes from Aquirufa sp., assembly GCF_044377215.1. Taxonomy (GTDB): domain Bacteria; phylum Bacteroidota; class Bacteroidia; order Cytophagales; family Spirosomataceae; genus Aquirufa. Next base: position 2,744 of record NZ_JBILJM010000024.1, on the reverse strand, counting down.
GCATGTTACTCTTATTTACGAATGGTTATTTTGTCAATCAATTGTATCGATGGTATGAACTACCCCAAACAATATTACAACCCAATCAAAAATTTACGTATGGTGTAATTTTAGGCGGAGGGATAATCAAAACTCTCCAAGAAGACCCGACACGAATACCGGTAGGTGAAACTGCAGATCGCATGCTACAACCTATCCTGCTTTACAAAACAGGCATAATTTCCAAAATAATAATAACCGGAGGTGACACTAGTATCAAGGGACTGCGTACGGATGAAATTCGCGAAACAGCCCAAGTTGCCAAATTCCTGATCACAATGGGTGTAGATTCCTTAGATATCATTCGAGAAGAAAAAGCCCGAAATACACATGAAAATGCAACGTATACGCAAATGATATTGCGTGAAACGCGAGAACCCATATTACTTATTACCTCCGCAGCGCATATGCGCCGTTCGCTAGCTTGCTTTGAAAAAGTCGGCTTAAATCCAGTGGCTTATCCAGTGGATCATAAAAAAAAGGACAGCCCGATGGGTGTCCTTGAATGGTTAATGCCGTCAGATAATCATTTGGCACGATTTTCCCAACTGGTTAGAGAGGTATTTGGCTTAGTGATTTATAAGCTTAACGGATACGCCTAAGTTGATAAAATTTCAACCATACGAATCAAATCCTCCGAAACAGGTTTCTTCTTTGTAATCGTATCATGAAATGGCGTATAAACTAACTGATTATTAATTACACCTGCCATCACATTCTTTTCTCCACGTAATAAACCCTCTAAAGCCCCGAGTCCAAGGCGTGAGGCAAGTATACGATCATAGGCCGTTGGGATTCCACCACGCTGAATATGTCCCAATGTAGTTACACGAATATCAATCATGTTACCCATTTTTTCTTTGATTTTCTTGGCAACAACTTGCGCATTTCCTTCTTCATCACCTTCGGCAACAATAACAATAGATGATGATTTTTGCTTGGCAAAACCCGTATTAAGTATCGTCACAACTTCATCTATAGGCGTTAAATTTTCTGGAATTAACAAAGCCTCGGCGCCCCCAGCAATACCACACTGAACCGCGATATAACCTGAATCACGTCCCATAACCTCAATAAAAAAGACACGGTCATGTGAATCTGCCGTATCCCTAATTTTATCAATTGCATCTAAAGCTGTGTTTACAGCTGTATCAAAACCAATCGTATAATCCGTACCGTATAAATCATTATCAATTGTACCCGGTGCACCTACGGTTGGTATTTTATATTCATTAAAAAAGATCTCAGCTCCCGTGAAAGTTCCATTTCCTCCAATCGCTACTAATCCTTCAATTCCTTTTTCCTTTAACTGATCGTAAGCTTTTTGACGACCTTCTGAAGTCATAAATTCTTTTGAACGTGCTGATTTTAGAATTGTTCCCCCACGCTGAATGATGTTACTTACCGATTGAGAATTTAGAGGAATAATATCACCCTTGATCATTCCATTGTAACCGCGCACAATACCGTAAACTTCCACACCGTGATAAGCAGCACCACGTACGATTGCTCGAATACATGCGTTCATGCCTGGGGCATCACCACCCGATGTAAATACAGCTATTTTTTTCATCACTAGATTATTTTTGACTTTGGCTATTTGTAACTTTCAAAAATACGATTTATCTCCTTTAAACCATAAAATTCAAGATTAATTTGAAATGAAATAATCGAAAAACAAAAATAGTTTTTACCACATGTTTCGTAATTTGCGCACTCAAACAACAAGTAAAATATATGCCAAAAGCAGCCAACGAATTTTTATACACCTACCTGAACAACGCTTCTCCAACCGGATTTGAATCCTCGGGACAAGAAATTTGGCTAGATTATATCAAGCCTTACATCGATGAAAAAATCATTGATACCTATGGAACTGCCGTGGGTGTAATCAATCCTGGTCAGCCCTATAAGGTGGTTATCGAAGCACATGCGGATGAAATTTCTTGGTTTGTCAATTACATTGATGATAATGGTTACCTGTTTTTACGTCGGAATGGAGGATCAGATGCGCTAATTGCTCCGTCGATGCGTGCCAATATCCACACAAAAGACAAGGTGGTAAAAGGCATATTCGGTTGGCCTGCCATCCACGTTCGTGATCTTGCCAAAGACAAAGCCCCTACCATAGATGATATATTCATCGACTGCGGTGCCTCGAATAAGAAAGAAGTAGAGGAAATGGGTATTCACGTTGGCACCGTAGTGACGTTTGAAGATGGGCTCACCGAGTTGAACGGAAAATATTTAGTGGGTCGAGCGCTTGACAACCGCATTGGTGGATACATGATTGCACAAGTAGCCAAAAAATTAAAAGAAAATAAAATAAAACTCCCCTTTACATTATACGTTGTTAATTCCGTACAAGAGGAAATTGGCCTACGTGGAGCAGAAATGATTGTTCGCCGCTTGAAACCGGATTTGGCATTTATTACGGATGTGACACATGACACGCAATCACCCATGTACAACAAAAAAATACAAGGTGATATGTCGTGCGGAAAAGGGCCAGTTATCTGCTATGGACCAGCGGTTCAAAATAATGTGCGTGATTTTATCATTGATGTAGCGAAAGAAATCAACATTGACTTCCAACGTCAAGCCGTTTCACGCTCCACTGGAACGGATACCGATGCGTTTGCCTATGCAACAGAAGGTGTCGCTTCAGCCTTGATTTCATTGCCACTAAAATACATGCATACAAC
>NZ_JBILJM010000052.1:0-8222 GCF_044377215.1 Aquirufa sp. | reverse complement strand
TACTTGTCCGGTAAGGTTGACATGCGGGCTGTAGCAATTTCTACTCAGCATTTAATTGCAGATGGTTTTGATATTGGAACTTCTGCTGATCCCTATCGGAATTTTGTTTATACATCGTTTCAGGAATGGGCGACGAATATTTCACATCGGAGAACGGCTTCTTTAGCAAAGCAGCATGGAAATTCGAATTTGTCCCGTATGTGTGCACAAATTGCAGCTGACGAATTGCGTCATGCAAAGGCATATAAGGCATTTGTGTCTGAAATTTTCAAATTAGATCCCTCAGAAATGATGTTGGCATTTGCCGATATGATGAAAAAGAAAATAGTCATGCCTGCTCATTTCTTACGTGAGATGAATGGGGCAAAGAGTTCATTGTTTGATCATTTTTCAGATGCTGCTCAGCGCATTGGTGTTTATACTACAATGGATTATACCACGATTATGCGTGGTTTGATTCAAGATTGGGAATTAGAGGGGATTCGAGGGTTGAATGATCAAGCAGAAAAGGCACGGGATTATGTAATTAGTTTACCAGCACGCTTAGAGCGTTTGGCTGAGCGTGTTAAGGTGCCTGAGTTAGCCTACCCGTTTAGTTGGATTGTTTAATTCTTTATGCCTCAAAAATTGTCAATGGATGAGCTAAATCGGCTCGATCTTCCTTCCTATAAACAGGTAGACAAGTTTCCTTTTGTATTTGTATTAGACGACATACGCAGTATGAATAATATTGGATCGGCTTTTCGTACGGCTGATTCATTTCGATGTGCGCATGTCTATTTATGTGGAATTACTGCAAAGCCGCCGCATCGTGAGATTTCTAAGACAGCATTGGGAGCTGATGAATCTGTAGATTGGAGTTATTTTGAAACGCCTGAGTTATGCCTCAAACATTTAGTTACAAGTGGCTATGAGGTTTTTTGTATAGAGCAAGTGTCTCAATCGATTTCACTGAATAATTTTGTGCCATTAGTTGGCAAGAAATATGCATTTATATTTGGAAATGAGGTTTTTGGGGTAAATGATATTTGGATTGAAGGGGCATCTGGTTCTTTAGAAATCCCCCAATTTGGCACAAAGCATTCCTTAAATGTTTCGGTTACGATGGGAATTGTAGCTTGGGATTTTATCTCAAAGACAGTTCTTTAGTTATTCCAATATTAAATTTTTTAAATACTTTAAAAACTTAACACGTATAAGTTTTTACTTCTCATTTCTTTACCTAGATTTATTGAAAATTTAATTTAAACATAATGGACGGTAACAAAAAAGTATTAAGTGGCCAGTTGAGTAATCTCATTTTGCCAAAGCTTACTGGATTAACAGAGAAAAACGCGAAAAAGGTATTAGAAGCTGTCGAAAAGTCCGTAGGTGAAATCGCCAAGAAATATGCTAAATTGATTGCTGAGCAAGATAAAGAGGCAGCTAGGGCTAAGGCTAAGGCAGCTAAAATAAAGCAAAAATTAGCTGATAAAGAAGCCAAAAAAAAGAAAAAATTAGCAAAAAAGGCAGCTGAGTTAAAGCAAGTTTCTCAATTAATGCGCAAAGAAACAGTTGCAGTTGCTCCAAAAGTAGTTTCTAAGTCTCCTGCCAAACCTGTAGCGAAACCTGCTACCAAGGTTATCAAAAAGTAGATTAAAATCTTATCCGTTATTTTAGGCGTTCATCCCATTTTGATTTGGGGGTGAACGCTTTTTTTTTACATTCGAACATTAATTTATTTTAGCAATTATGTTACTATCAATTCGGAATTTAGAGAAGCGTTATGCCGAGCATGTAGCTTTGCAAAATATTAGCCTTGAAATCCCCAAGGGATGCATTTTTGGCTTGTTGGGCCCCAATGGAGCAGGAAAAACATCTTTGATTCGAATTATTACACAAATTACGGGTCCGGATGCTGGAGAGATTTATTTTGATGGAGAACGTTTGCGTTTGGAGCATGCGGATCAAATAGGCTATTTACCTGAGGAGCGAGGCTTGTATAAAAAGATGAAGGTGGGAGAGCAATTGTTGTATTTGGCGCAATTAAAAGGTATGCGTAAGGATGAGGCCTTAGCTAAATTAAAAGATTGGTTCATTCGATTGGATATAAAAGATTGGTGGAATAAGCCCGTAGATGATTTGTCCAAGGGAATGCAACAAAAAACGCAATTTATTGCTACGGTGGTTCATGAACCTAAGTTGCTTATCTTGGACGAGCCATTTTCAGGTTTTGACCCCATTAATGCCAATATGTTGAAAGATGAAATTTTGGCTATTAAAGAGCGTGGAACAACTATTTTGTTTTCGACGCACCGTATGGAATCCGTGGAGGAGTTGTGCGATGAGATTGCCTTGATTAATCATGCACGTGTGGTCTTATCTGGTAATAAAACAGAAGTTCAGGCGAGGTTTAAAAAGAATCAATTTATGATTCGATTTGAGGGTATTTTAACGCATATTCCGGGTATTGAGGTAATAAGCCAACAACCTACCCATGCGGTTTTACGTTTATCGGAGGGGATTGGTACGAATGAGGCGATTGCATTATTAATTCAGCAAGTTCGTTTATTGGAATTTAAGGAGTTGATTCCATCCTTCAATGAAATATTTATACAAGTTGTAAGCGAGACAAATTAATATGAATAAGATATTACTAGTTATTCAGCGTGAGTATATAACGCGTGTTTTAAAGAAATCATTTTGGATTTCTTCCTTATTGGCACCTGTGCTTTTAACCGCTATTTATGCGATTCCGATTTGGCTGGCGATGAAAGATAAGGAACAGAAAAAAGTGGCCATATTGGATTTGAGTCACTTGTGGAAACCTGCTGATTTACAAGACAAGGAATTAATTTTCACCTTTATTTCCAAGTCGGAAATGCAATTCAAGAAGGAGTTTTCCAAGGATGGATATGACGCGTTTGTGAGTATTCCAGCCAATGTTTTGTCAAACCCCAAAGGGGTACATATTTATTCATCAAAGAATATCGGACTTTCTTTAAAAGAATCGGTTGAACGATTAATTCAAAATAAGGTTAGACAGGAGTTGATGTATCAAGCGGGTATCTCTGAAAAGGTGTACGAAGATACGCAGGTTGATATTGAAAGTGATACAATTACGATTTCTGATTCTGGGGATGAAACAAATTCAAGTTCAGCCGGAGCCATGATATTGGCTGGTGTGATGGGATTAATTCTGTATGTAACACTCCTTTTGTATGGGTCTCAGGTTATGAATGGGGTTATTGAGGAGAAAAGTAGTCGAATCATCGAGGTTATTATTTCATCTGTAAAGCCGTATCAATTGATGTTAGGTAAGATTATAGGTGTAGGATTAGTTGGTTTGACGCAGTTTTTGTTATGGATTGTTTTGACGATTGGGCTGACTCAAGTAACCAGTAAAGTATATGCGTCGAAGGCATCTTCTATGGTTGGCCTTAGTCAAGATGCACAAATTAAAGCGAATGCAGATATGGCAAAAGCCATGCAAGATTCGCCTATGGGAGAAGTAACGAAAGTATTGGAGAGTACGAATATTCCGTTAGTGATGTTTGCTTTTTTGTTTTATTTTTTCGTGGGATATTTGTTGTATAGTTCTTTATTTGCGGCTATTGGTTCGGCTGTTGAGAGCGCTACTGAGGCGCAGCAATTCACATTTATTGTGATGATTCCGATCATTTTTTCTTTCTTGCTTGCACAGTATACTATGCAGGATCCTGATAGTACGATTGCATTTTGGTCATCTATGATTCCATTTACCTCCCCGATTAATATGATGGTTCGATTGCCATATGGGGTACCTATTTGGGAATTAGTCGCCTCGATGGTCTTTTTACTTATCGGATTTTTTGTTTGTAGTTGGATTTCAGCCCGAATATATCGGGTAGGAATTTTAATGTACGGAAAAAAAGCTACGTGGAAAGAATTGTCAAAATGGCTTTTTTATAAGGGTTAATTAGTCATTTAGCCACTTGTCTAAATCTTCTGGATTAAATCCTGCAATGATTCTATTTCCATCTGTTATGATGGGGCGTTTGATGGCAGAATTTTTAACCAATAAGAATGAAAATGCTGCGGATTTTTCTGATATGGTATCTTTTTCTTGATCGCTCAGTTGGCGGTAGGTGCTTCCTTGTTTATTGAGAACTTTTTCGATGCCTAATTTGTCAATAAAATTTTGAAGTGTGACAGCCGAAATACCTTCTTTTTTATAATTATGAAATGTGTATTGGATATCTTTTTTCGCTAGAAAATCGAATGCTTTTTTCATCGTATTGCAGGCTGGTATTCCGTATATCGTAATCATAATTTTTTTATTTAAAATCTAGTTCACCATGTTGGTTTTGGTGGTATTTTTGTGAATTGCTTACAAAAATAACACAAATAGCCATTATGGAATATAGAATTGAAAAAGATACCTTGGGTAAAGTAAATGTGCCTGCTCATGTGTATTGGGGTGCGCAGACGCAACGTTCCATTGAGAACTTTCCGATTGCCCAAGATATCAATAAGATGCCTAAGGAGATTATAAGAGCATTCGCTTATCTGAAAAAGGCTGCTGCGATTACGAATTTTGAGGCAGGTATTTTAGATGAGGCAAAAAAAAGTCTCATTTCACAAGTTTGTGATGAAATTTTGGCTGGGCAGTGGGCGGATCAATTTCCATTAGTTGTTTGGCAGACGGGTTCAGGTACGCAATCAAATATGAATTGTAATGAAGTGATTGCTTACCGTGCACATGTGATTCAAGGTGGGAACTTAATGGATGATCAGAAGTTTGTACATCCGAATGATGATGTAAACAAGTCTCAATCATCGAATGATACGTTTCCAACGGCCATGCACATTGCGGCATATCAGGCTTTGATGGAGGTGACCATTCCAGGTATTACGACATTAAGGGACACTTTAGATGCGAAGGCAAAGTCATTTAAAGATGTGGTTAAAATTGGCCGTACCCATTTCATGGATGCAACGCCTTTGACATTGGGACAAGAGTTTTCCGGTTATGTGTCTCAGTTGAACCATGGTTTGAAGGCAATTAATAACTGCTTAGATCATTTGGCCGAACTAGCCCTTGGAGGAACAGCAGTTGGCACAGGAATCAATACACCCAAAGGCTATTCGGAAAATGTGGCGAAGCATATTGCTGCATTAACAGGATTGCCTTTTAGAACTGCTGAAAACAAGTTTGAGGCCTTGGCAGCACATGATGCAATTGTAGAGGCACATGGAGCTTTAAAAACGGTTGCAGTTAGCTTAATGAAGATTGGAAATGATGTTCGCATGTTGTCTTCGGGGCCTCGTTCGGGAATAGGAGAGATTTATATTCCGGATAATGAGCCGGGTTCATCTATTATGCCGGGTAAAGTAAACCCAACACAATGTGAGGCAATGACTATGGTGGCAGCGCAAGTATTAGGAAATGATGTTGCCATTAATATTGGTGGTGCATCTGGCCATTTTGAGCTAAATGTGTTTAAGCCTCTGATGATATACAATTTCTTACATTCGGCTCGTCTCATTGGCGATGTTTGCAAGGCATTTAATGATAAATGTGCTGTTGGTATCGAACCCTTGCATGCTAATATTGCAAAGCACGTAAACAACTCATTGATGTTGGTTACCGCTTTAAACACCAAAATAGGCTATTATAAAGCGGCTGAAATTGCTCAGACTGCACATAAAAACGGCTCTACATTGAAAGAAACAGCAATAGCCCTCGGTTATGTTACTGCTGAAGAATTTGATGCTTGGGTGCGTCCTGAGAATATGGTAGGCGACATCAATGTATAAGTAGATAAAAAATACGCGATTCTCGCGGCTTTAGCATAAAAATTCCTCATATGATTCGTATGAGGCATTTTTATGCCATTTCGCGCAATTCTACTGAATAATAGGTATTTGGGAACGGAAAACTTTCTGCTACAGTAGTAGCCTCTTCCCAGGAAGACATAATTAAGGTAATGACTTGGGAGATCTCTCCTCCATCAATAAGCTGAACTATCTTTTGTTCTATTTTTCCACTGGCTGAAAGATATAGACTTTGACCCGAAAATTTCTGATATAACATGTCTTGATATTTTTTTTTCACCGACTTTAGCCATGAACGAATTTGTTCTAATTCTTCGGAAGATGCCAAGCTATTTTCTCCTGAAATTCCCTCAACAGGGCCTCGAATAATGATAACAAATCGTTTCATAAAAATGGTATTATTCTTATTTTAAAATTCGCTTTGAAATTTATCAAATGGATTTTCTACTTTTAATTTAGGTACTCGTATTGCCCGTTCTTTAGGTGCTACTTTGGGAGTTTGAATTGTTGGTGGGAGTAGGGGACTGAGCCAGTTGGCCAACTGCCCTAGTACATCCGCGTTTAGTGTATAATAAATAAACACTCCATTTCTTCGCGTGTTAACAATTCCTGCTTCTTTTAACACGGATAGATGACGCGAAATTGTCGGCGCAGCATAGTCGAATTGATCAAAAATACTACTTGCAGGCATCTCGCCATCTTTGAGCATCTCAATGATTCTACGTCGGGATTCATCCCCAATAGCTTTGCTTATCGCTTCGATAGTCATATTATTATTACTTACTTAGCTAATTTAATATTTTCAAATTATAAATCAAAATCAAGCCTATTCAACATTTTTGAATGGTATTTAAATACACCCGATTTTAATTAGCATAACGGCTAATATATAATTAGTTTAATGGCTAATCAATTGTCTGGCTAGCTATAATATATTAGCTTTTTAGCTAATTAATGATAATGTTACTTTCAACTAGTTAAATGTGGTCAGCTGTCAATTGACTTACTAGTTATTCATTCAGTTGATTTGTTGTCTTCGAATATTTAAGCAAAAAAAAGACCGCAAGAATTTTTTCATGCAGTCTGTAATTTCGTGTAAGATTTGTATGTTTTAGTCTCGAATGTAAATGCGTTTTACTCTAGAAGATATCCCAGTCATCATTTCATAAGGAATTGTTTGAGCCGCTTTTGCTAAGGTTCCTATTTGTATTTTTCCGCCAAACACGATTGCCTCGTCTCCCTCATTTATTTTTGGTAAATGGCTAACATCTACCATGCACATGTCCATGCAAATACTTCCTACTGTTGGGCATAATTGACCCCTTATTTCAAATAGTCCTGCTCCTGAACCAAGTGATCGATTATAGCCATCTGCATAACCAATTGCGAGGGTAGCAATCTTGCCATCTTCTTGAAATTGTCCTATCCGACCGTAGCCTACTGTTTCGCCTTTTGCTACATTTTTTACCTGTGAAACATAGGTTTTTAGTGTTAATACGTTTTCTAGTGATTTTTTTTCGACCGAATTACCAGAAATTCCATACATACTGATGCCCAATCTCACCATATCGAACCTTGATTCTGGGTAATTTTGTATGGCAGCTGAATTAGCTATATGCCATAATGGTTTGTAGCCTAAGCGATCACTTATTGCCTGAGAGGCATTTTCAAATTGTTTAATTTGGTGCAAAGTAAATTCTTTATGCTTTGGGTTTTCTGAGGCTGCTAAATGGCTTAAAATACTCACAACCCATAGTTGGGGCATTTGATTTAATTCATCGTTTAGCTTGTCAATTTCATTCATTTCAAACCCTAAACGCTTCATCCCCGTATCTAATTTTAGATGGATTTTGATATTTTTGTTATGATTGTTACTGTATTCGTCTATCGCTTTTAATAAGCTGAAATTATATATCTCAGGTTCTAACGCATATGAAGCCATTTTATCGAATTCTTCCACTTGGGGATTCATCACCATAATGGGTGTATAAATTCCATTGTTTCTTAATTGTATACCTTCATCTGTATACGCTACTGTTAGGTATTCAATTCCTTGCGATTGTAGTATTTTGGCTATTTCTACGGCACCAGCTCCATAGGCTTGTGCTTTTACCATGCCCATTATTTTAGTCTCTTTTCCTACTAGATTTCGATAGTAATTTAAGTTATGGTGTAATGTTTCTAGATTAATTTCGAGTTGAGTACAATGTGTTTTCGTCTCTAAAGCATTTACTATTTTTTCAAAGGCAAATTTTCGTGCTCCTTTCAATAGTATTATTGAATCTTGTAGGTTTGTTAGATCTCCTGATTCTACCAATGACTCCGCTGTTGAATAGGTATTTATATCATTGAAATATTGTTTATTTCGCTCGATTTGAGTTCCTATGCCATATACTTTTTTAATTTTTTGTTGTTTTAGTAACTGG
>NZ_JBILJM010000002.1:0-141014 GCF_044377215.1 Aquirufa sp. | reverse complement strand
CTACCTTAAATACTATAATCATGAACGAATAAAAATGAATCTAAATGGAATGAGCCCAGTGGGATACCGAGCTCATTATGTCAAATCTATTGTTTAATTTTGTCCAATAAAATGGGTGCACCTCAAATTGAGGCCTTTTTTTATGAATATATTTTGTAACTAGCGTTTAGCCATAACCTTGACGATAGGAGCCTTCTCTAAGTGAGAAGCATGTCCTGCCGACTTCCCTACGTGAATGTACGGGGCGATTACTAACGAAACAATTGACATCAACTTAATTAATATATTCATCGAAGGGCCAGAGGTATCTTTGAATGGATCACCTACTGTGTCACCAGTAACTGCCGCTTTATGTGGCTCAGAACCTTTCTTAAAGATCTCACCATCAATCAATACTCCTTTTTCAAACGATTTTTTAGCGTTATCCCAAGCACCACCTGCATTAGACTGAAAAATTCCCATCAATACACCTGAAACAGTGACTCCGGCTAATAAACCTCCCAATACTTCTGGTCCCATGGTAAAGCCAACAAGCACTGGTACAGTTAACGCAATTGCACCTGGCAAAATCATTTGACGAATTGAAGCCTCTGTTGAAATAGCAACACATTTTTCATATTCAGGCTTAGCCTTATATTCCATGATACCTGGAATTTCACGGAATTGACGACGAACTTCATTAACCATTTCCATGGCCGCTTTTCCAACCGCCGAAATACATAATGCAGAAAAGATAAATGGAATCATTCCACCAACAAATAATCCAGCCAAAACATCAGCTTTGTAAATATCTATTTGCGTAATTCCAGAAATACCAACAAACGCAGCAAAAAGAGCCAATGATGTAAGAGCCGCTGAAGCAATCGCAAAGCCTTTACCCGTTGCCGCTGTCGTATTTCCTACCGCATCTAAATTATCAGTACGATCACGTACCTCAGATGGTAATTGAGCCATCTCTGCAATACCACCAGCGTTATCTGCAATTGGACCAAATGCGTCAATCGCTAATTGCATGGCAGTAGTAGCCATCATACCTGCAGCCGCGATAGAAACACCATATATTCCTGCAAAATGATATGAACCAATAATTCCTGCAGCCAATACCAAAATAGGTAAAACCGTAGACTCCATTCCAACAGCTAACCCCCCAATAATATTGGTTGCATGCCCCGTTCCAGATTTCTGAACTATTGAATCCACTGGACGTTTACCCATTGCCGTGTAATACTCTGTAATGATCGACATCAATGTACCCACTACTAAGCCTACAATAATCGCATAGAAAACATCCATTGATGAAAATGTCGTACCACGTAGGGTTAAACTTTCAGGCAAAATAGTAGTAACTAAGAAATATGAAGTGACAAATGTAATTGCGATAGACGCATAATTTCCAAGATTCAACGCATTTTGAACTGAATCCGTCTCCTTTGAAATACGCACAAAAAAGGTCGAAACTAAAGAAGATAACAAACCCACCCCAGCAATCAACATAGGTAATAAGACAGGGGAGAAACCACCATAGTTGTCAGAAACCTCAATTTCTTGACCTAATACCATCGTAGCCAAAATTGTCGCTACATACGAACCAAATAAATCGGCTCCCATTCCAGCTACATCACCAACGTTATCACCAACATTATCAGCAATAGTAGCAGGATTACGAACATCATCTTCAGGAATGCCAGCTTCTACTTTACCTACTAAGTCGGCACCCACATCAGCAGCTTTCGTATAAATACCACCACCCACACGTGCAAACAAGGCAATTGACTCTGCACCTAGAGAGAAACCAGCTAATACTTCGATTGCTGTTTTCATTTCCATTGAAGTAAGCGCTTTTCCTTCAGCAAAAATTTGGTAAAAGGCGATGAACAATCCACCTAAACCCAAAATAGCTAAACCAGCTACTCCCATTCCCATTACAGAACCTCCCGTAAATGAAACATTTAATGCTTTTGCAAGTGAAGTCCGCGCTGCCTCAGCAGTACGTACATTTGCTTTTGTAGCTACAATCATACCAATATAACCGGCAGTAGCTGAAAAAATAGCCCCAATTAAAAAGGCAATCGCAATTAAAGGTGATGAATGAATAGGATTTTCAGGAGTTCCTTCTTGTGTCCCTAACCAAGCAAGTAATATAGCCGTTGGAATTGCAAAATATGTTAAGATTTTCCATTCAGCTTTCAAAAATGCAATAGCTCCATCCGCTATATAACCGGCTAATTCCTGCATTTTTTCATTTCCGGCATCTTGTCTGGATACCCAACTAAATTTCCATGCTGTGTAAAGCAATCCCACCAAACCAAAAGCAGGAACTAAGTAAACAATTTGATTCATAAAGTTTAATTTAGATTATATCAAAAAAATTTAGCACAATTTAGGCAAAAAGGTGCAAATAAACAATTAGAATGGCAATCTGACAAGAACTTTCAATTTTTCAGGGACAACAGTACCCATCGGATAGACTAAATCAATACCTAAAATTTTCCCAATACCAGCCAGACCATAAGTAAGCTCTTGGTAATGAACCGTTTGAGAATTAACAGTAGTCTGAAGATAGGAATAACCTACTTTTTCTTTCAAGCCATAAAGTGCAAGAAAAGCATTCTGTGTAAATATAAATTTTCTAGGCTGCCACGATAAAAAAGCCTTAAAATGACCTCCAGGGTTTGATAGTGTATAATAAGGTAGGGCTAAAAAGCTTGTTTCACCACTAGAAACGTTAATCTCATTACCTTTAAAATGTTGGTAATCTAAAATCAATGATGGTTTATGAATAAAATGAGCAGCTGTAATTCGGTAGTTAAATTCCCCCCAATTAGCTAAAGATATAGACTGCGATACTTGAAAAGAAACTTTTGTAAACGGATTATCTCCTAATGCCTGTTCGTAACCACCAGTAATTGTAGGTCCTACCTCGTTAGATAATCTCCGGGATCCATTATATCGTCTCCAAGTAGCCATTGGTTGATAACGCATAAAAACATACGCATAAGCCTGTTTACTTGTCATAAAAGGTAATCCATTTGAAGCAAAACGACGTTCCTTAAAGAATAAACCATTCTCCTCCTGATTAACTAAACTAGTTCGAGACCTAAATTCCAAATCCGCACTGAGTCTCCATTTAGCATTCAATTGTAATGCATAAGAACCTTTAATAAAATCCTTCTGATAGAGCCTCAAAAAATTCTGCGATAAGAATAAGGCATAGTATCGATTAATATTAGCTAAAATGGGCTCCGTTGAATTAATTTGCTCCATGGTAGAACCGCCAGAAAGACTAACCCTTTGTCGATTCTCATCCCAATTACGAACGAAGTGTACAGATCCATTCAGTGCCTTTCTAGAAAAAGCATAGCGAATATCAAATCCAGTTTCCCAATAATCAGACAACTTATACGTATATCGATAATCTAAACCACGTCCTAAATGATATCCATCAACCGCATTATATCCAGACTGAATCCCACTCAATGTCAAACGAGCTCCTAATCCTTTCTGACCATACGTGTAGGTTCTAGCATTCACAATATCCCCAAATCGAAAACGAGGCAATGAGTTGACCGAATCCTTTAAACGTTTTTTCTCGTCTTGTACAGATAAACTATCGGCTTCTTTGTAACCTTTTACCTCAGCTTCTGTTAAAGGAACCTGACGTTCTGCTTCCCAATATTCCTCTTTTTTTATAGAGGCCGACGAATCAACTGTGATGGTATAATCAGAACTAAACTCTTCACTCTTCACTTCTTTCTTCTCTTCCTTATCTATTTCTTTCAGTACTTTCTTTAACTTTTTACGTGTCAATTCTTTCCCCAAAGACAATTTAGGAGAAGCTATTTTTTCTTTATTAATTTCTTTAGCCCAATCCTTATGCAAGCGTTCCTCGATAATCGTTGGCTTGACAACAAAAGCAGGATTAACTTTAATTGAATACTCTTTAACCTGCGTGATATACCGGAAATTTGCACCGAATCCCATGGCATCAAAATTTATATTCACGTCATAATTAACAGGCATCCAAACACCCTGAAACAAGGCGTTTTGTTGCTGAAACGTATAATATCCCTGTGAATTTCGGAATGCTAAACTGAAGGAATAGATACTCCAAGTATCTTCCACAATTGAAAGTGTGCCTTCAAATAAATCATTCGATGTAGACTTAGGTTTGACTTGAACCTTCGAAACCGTTTGACCATTTAACTGGAAACTACCCAAATAGGCGAAATTGTAAAAAGAAAACGCAGATGGCGAAATCGGGGAGATCAATGAGCCCCAAACCTTTGGCAAATAAAAATTCGTTTGCGTAATTCGTAAATTGGGAGCTCCCGAATTCTTTATTACAGCCGGTAGATTATTTCGATTTGAAAGTACTTTTTCATCTAATTTATTGGGCCGGGTATAAGTAATCTGATTGATTCCCTCTAATACATAGGTCGATCCCACTTTAATTCCGGCCTCCTTTTCCAACTGTTTACCCACGAGCGCATTCATGACTTTAGATATGGAGGTGATTTTGCCTGCTCCTTTGACATAGCCTTTAGCCGAATACCGATCAATTTCTTTTAAATGAAATGGGGCCATGGATATCATCCTACGCATTATTCCAATGGCTGGATCCTCCTTTAAACCTCCTACATTAACATCCTGAAGCGTTACCGCTTCTTCGGAAAGAATGACATCAAGCGCCAAATTTCCCGAAATCGTGACTTTATGTGGTTTAGGCGTGTGACCAAGAAATCGAAAAACAACTTCGTGTTCTCCTTTAGGCAATTGAATAGCATATCTAGCATCCTCATTTGCCAAAGTCCCCTTATTCAAATTTGTAACCCATATAGTAGCAAAAGGCAATATTTCGCCATTTTTATTTTTAACGACGCCAGATAAAGTTTGGCCTAAAACCCAAAAAGATGTAAACAAAATAAATAATAATGTAATTAGTGGCTTTTTCATAATGCAATACAAGGGAAAATCGGGCAAAACACCATACCAGAAACTGATAATTTGATAAAAGGCTGTAAATTTGGGATAAATGGAACTAACTAACCGACAGCTTTTTCAAAAATATACCGCTCATACGTCGGATGCCCCACTGGCCTTAGAAATTGTTTCCGCCGAACATATCTATTTAAAAGATAGCTCTGGTAAGTCCTATATCGATTTAATCTCGGGAATTGCCGTTTCCAATGTTGGCCATCGAAATCCAGAAGTTGTTCAAGCCATTAAAAATCAAGTTGACGCATACATGCACCTAATGGTATATGGTGAATATATCCAAAGTCCTCAAGTATTATTAGCTGAGGCTTTAGTTAAATCAACAAATTCACCAAAATTAAATCAGGTATATTTCACAAACTCAGGTACGGAGGCTGTTGAAGGAGCCATGAAATTAGCCAAGCGATATACGCGAAGAAGCGAATTTATCTCCTGTTTAAATGCCTACCACGGTGCTACGCAGGGAGCTTTATCCTTAGCCGGCGACGAAAACTTTAAAAATAGCTTTAGACCACTATTGCCTGATATCAAACACATCAGACATGGAAATATGGATGACTTAGTTCTTATAACAGCAAAAACCGCAGCCATAGTTATTGAAATCGTAGCCGGTGAAGCAGGAGTGAAGCAAGCCACAAAATCTTTTTTCAAAGCGTTACGCGAAAAGTGTACCCAAACAGGCTGCTTACTTATTATTGACGAAATTCAAACTGGCTTCGGACGGACAGGAACTTTTTGGGCCTATCAGGCCATGGAAATTCAACCGGATATTCTTTTAACGGCAAAAGGGATGGGAGGAGGAATGCCTATAGGTGCATTTATGGCCAATGAATCAATCATGCGAACGCTTTCTTATGAGCCAGTTCTAGGTCATATTACAACTTTTGGCGGACATCCAGTTTCATGCGCCGCTTCTTTAGCTACTATAAAATATATTCAAGAAGCTAATTTACTTGATCGTGTTGCCGTAAAATCCAACTTATTTAAGGAATTATTAATTCATCCACTAATTCAAGAAGTCAGAGGTGTTGGACTTATGATAGCCGTTGAAATGAAAGATTTTCAAACAGTTAAGGCGGTAATTGATACATGTATAGAAAATGGACTCATCACAGATTGGTTCCTATTCTGTGATAATGCCCTTCGAATTGCTCCACCTCTGGTTATCACAGAAAATGAAATAAAAATGGCTTGCAACATTTTGCTACAAGCCATGGACAAGGTCTATGAAAGCTAATTAAGCGTGCTTTAATAAAGTTTCTGACAAAACAGACTTTGGAATATTTCCACCTACTAAACGCTCCACCATTTCACCATTTTTGAATACCATTAATGTTGGAATCGAACGAATGCCTAAAGAAGCAGGTATCGCAGAATTTGAATCTACATTCATTTTCGCCACAATTGCTTGACCTTCCACTTCACCAGCTAACTCCTCCACAATAGGTCCAATCATTTTACATGGCCCACACCACTCTGCCCAAAAATCAACCAACACCGGGGTTGAAGTTCCAATTAATTCGCTAAAGTTGGCATCAGTTGCCTCTACATATTTTCCCATTTTCTAGATTATTTTAAAAATTCAAAATTAAAACATTTCACGTATAAGATTAAGTTCCCTTTCAATAATTTATGAAATTAATTTGAAGGTAACATTTTCTAAGTCAGTCAATTCAGCAATCAAAGGCTTACCGATCCGAATTTGCATCTTTCGTGATAGAAAATCCATCTGTAGCTTCTCTGCTTCATCAAAAACCTCAACCACAAGCTTTTTAGTGCCTTTATTTCTTTCAAGTACATCATGCAAATTATCCATTAAGGCAGGATTTAAATAGCGTAAATCTACCATAAGCTTCAATTCCTTCGTTCTTTCTTCTAGAATCTCAGACAGTAATTCGATGGATTGAATCTTAAAAACCATTTGCTCCATGTAGCGATTTTTTTGTTGGTACGACCCTTGAATATACAACATCCGGTCTTGACCTATAAATCGCTCAAATTCAATGTAATCCTTGCCAAAAAGCGCAAATTCATAATTACCTGAATAATCTTCCAAAGTGAAAATCATAAATTGATTTCCATTCGCAGAGGTGCGTACGTTTACTTTCGTAACAATGCCAGCTATAGATTGTACCGCATTTGGCCGAGAATCCAATAAAGTCGTATTTGAATTCGTAAAATTTTGAATCTCCACACGATACTCATCCAACGGGTGACCTGAAATATAAACGCCAACTACCTCTTTTTCATTTCGAAGTTGCTCCATCACAGACCAAGACTCAGATACGGGAATTTTAGGTTTAACAATGTCATTACCAGTTCCGGCTCCAAGTTCGCCAAATAGCGACTGCGTTGCTTCCGCTTTTAACTCGGCCATACGTGAAGCATAGCGAACAATCTTTTCAATAAACGTCGTATTCTCGTTATCCAATGCAAAGTAGTGCGCGCGCTGCACCTCAGGGAAACAATCAAAGGCACCTGCAAGCGCTAATGATTCTAAACTTTTCTTATTAACCTGACGAACGTTAATCCGTGAAACAAAATCGAAAATATCTTTATACTCGCCACGTAAATTACGCTCTTCCACAATCGCATCGACCGCAGCCTCGCCAACGCCCTTAATCGCACCTAGACCAAAACGAATTTGACCTTTTTTATTTACCGCAAATGAGCGCGATGACTCATTCACATCAGGAACTAGTAAAGTCAAGCCCATCCGCTTACACTCATCCATGAAGAACGTAATCTTTTCAATATTCCCTAAAGAATTTGAAAGAACCGCCGACATATATTCAGACGGATAATTAGCTTTTAGGTAACCCGTTTGATAGGCTACTAAACCGTAACATGTTGAATGGGATTTATTAAAGGCATATTGAGCAAATGCTTCCCAGTCGGTCCAAATCTTTTCCAACTTATCCGCAGGATGATTATTCGCTTGACCACCTTCCATGAATTTACCCTTCATTTTGTCAATCGTCGCCTTGTCCTTTTTCCCCATGGCCTTACGAAGCACATCGGCATCGCCTTTGGAGAAATTGGCCAATTTCTGCGATAATAACATTACTTGCTCCTGATAAACAGTAATACCATACGTGTCCTTTAAGTACTCTTCCATTTCAGGAACATCGTATTCAATCTTTTCTCGACCATGTTTACGCGCAATGTAATTTGGAATGTACACCATAGGTCCTGGACGGAACAAGGCATTCATCGCAATTAAATCAGAAAACTGATCGGGCTTTAAATCCCTTAAGTGTTTCTGCATACCAGGCGATTCAAATTGGAAAGTTCCATTTGTTTCCGCTCGTTGGTACAATTCATACGTCAATCGATCATCTAAAGGCAAATCATCCAAAACAATCGTTTCCCCATGATTCTGCTTGATCAATCGAACTGCCTCTTTCAAAATGGATAGAGTTTTTAAACCCAAAAAGTCCATTTTAATTACGCCTGCATTTTCAATGACAGAGCCATCATATTGCGTAATCAATAAACTGACATCTTTAGATGATGCGACAGGCAAAATATCTGTCAAATCAGAAGGAGCAATGATAATCCCAGCCGCATGTATACCCGTTCCACGAACGGAACCCTCCAATACCAATGCATTTTCAATCACTTCCGCAGGTAATCCACCTGCCTCTTTAATTTTACGTAGTTGTTTAACCTGTTCAATCTCATCAGAATTCAAGCCCTCTTTATCAGCCAAACTCTTATCCCCATTTAATGGCGCATTAAATATACGTTCTAAGGTAATTTTGGGCTTTTCTGGTACCAATTTAGCCAACGCATTTGACTCAGAAAGTGGAAGATCCAACACCCTAGCTACATCTTTTATCGACATCTTGGCTGCCATCGTACCATAGGTCGCAATGTGCGCAACCTGATTTTTGCCGTATTTATCTACAACATAATCAATTACTTTTTGGCGGCCTTCATCATCAAAGTCCGTATCAATATCGGGTAATGACTTACGATCCGGATTTAGAAAACGCTCAAAAAGCAGATTATATTTAATCGGATCTATGTTGGTAATTCCCAAACAATAGGCAACAACTGACCCTGCCGCCGAACCACGACCAGGACCCACATAAACCCCTAAATCACGCCCAGCTTGAATAAAATCGGCAACAATCAAGAAATAACCGGCAAAACCCATGGTCTTAATCGTATATAACTCGAACCGAATTCGCTCCTCAACGACCTGATCTATGTCGACATACCTCTTTTTCGCACCCTCCATGGTTAGATGCTCCAAATAATCATCTTGATTAAGGAATTCGGTCGGAATCTGGAAGTTTGGCAACATCACATCCTTTGTCAACTTCAAGGTTTCGACTTTGCCAACAATCTCATTGGTGTTATCAATCGCCTCAGGAACATGCGACCACAATTGGGTCATTTCTTCCGTTGTCTTGAAATAAAACTGATCATTATAAAAAGCGAAACGCTTTCCCTTCATGTCAAAATCACCCTCGATATCTTTATAGGTAGGAGTAGCTTGCTTTTCTCCCGTATTGATACATAAAAGAATATCATGGGCATTCGAATCTTTTTGATCCAAATAATGAGAATCGTTTGATGCGATAACTTTGACATTATACTTCTTAGCAAACTTTAACAAAACCTCGTTAACTGTCTGTTGTTCAGGTATATAATGATTTTGAACTTCGATATAATAATCTTCGCCAAATAGGTCCAGCCACCACTTAAATTCCTTTTCCGCTGCTTCTTCACCATCACGTAAAATCGCTTGCGGAACAGACGCCCCCAAACAACAAGTTGTCGCAATTAAACCCTTATGATATTTTAATACGAGCTCCTTATCAATACGAGGATACTTGGAATACATACCTTCCATGAATCCTAGCGAACATAATTTGACTAGGTTTTGATATCCTTCCGGATTCTTAGCCAGAAATAATTGATGATAACGCTTATCCTTGTCAATCTTCGTAAATGCCTGTTTATGGCGATCTTTTACCAGATAAAATTCGCAACCCACAATCGGCTTAACACCTTGTTTCCCAGCTTCCGCCACAAACTGAAACACCCCAAACATATTTCCATGGTCTGTAATCGCAACAGCTGGCATATTATCCTCCTTTGCTTTTTTAAACATCGAAGAAATCTTAGATGCGCCATCGAGCAAAGAAAATTGAGAGTGATTATGTAAATGCGAAAACTGCATAAAATATTAAGCTTTTAAAAAGGGTTCTTTATCAAAAAATGTGGCATTCAAGAAATCTAAAAATGGCTTTAAATGCATGGCGGCCAACATTAACTTCGAGGTAAAATCAGGTGAGACAAGTTCATTGTCTGAAAAATGATGCCAATAAAACAATTGCTTACGCCGCAAATAGACCTCATCAGCGGGATCTGGATCAAAACCTTTGGGAGTTTTTTTCAACAAATCACCTTCTGCTTCACCAAAAAGCTTAACAAATGAAGGAGATTCAACGATTCCTCGAAGTGTTGCACCATTATAATCTACTTCTTGGCGGTAAGCAGCCAACTGATCAGGTGTGGGATTATACATTCCACCACCTAAAAATGATTTACCACCGGGCTCGATGTGCAAATAATAATCCATGTAGCCAGACTTACGACCTCCTTCAGAGAAACTCGCCGAAAACCAAGTTTTATACGGATCTTTATTCTTTGAAAAGCGAACGTCGCGGTAAAGACGATAGGAACAGTGCTTCTTCAATACACCATCCATATTTTCAAAGGCGGAGAATTCCTGAATCAATTGTTCAATCAATCCATCAAATATGGCCTTTTCTGATTCATAACTAGCTTTATGCTCAGCAAACCACTCGCGTGAATTATGCTGTTTCAATTCCGATAAAAAAGCTAAAAGGCTAGGGGAGATAGACATGAATCATTGCACCAAAATAGAAACGAAATTAGCGATTCTTTCCCAAAATAAATTGGGAGAATTGATTGAATTTAATGATTTTTGTGAAATTTATTAAAATAGTCATTATGCGCATTTTAACAGGGATTCAGTCCTCAGGTAAACCACATTTAGGAAATATTTTGGGCGCTATTCTGCCTGCCATAGAACTTTCTAAAAAACCGGGCAACGAATCTTTTTTGTTTATCGCTGATTTACATACCCTGACAAGTTTACGTGATGGGGAACAAATTCGATCTAATACATTGTCCATTGCGGCAGCGTGGTTGGCTTTCGGTTTTGACACCGATAAAAATTACTTCTACCGTCAATCCAAATTAGCAGCCTATCATACAGAATTAATGTGGTACTTAAACTGCATCACACCATTTCCTATGCTTGCAAACGCGCATAGCTTTAAAGATAAATCTGCCCAAATGGCGCAAGTAAATGCCGGACTTTTCACCTATCCTGTTTTACAAGCTGCCGACATCTTATTATATGATGCCGAACTTATTCCTGTAGGAAAGGATCAACGCCAGCATATTGAAATGACACGCGACATTGCTGGAACATTTAATCGCATGGCACAAAAAGACATCTTTGTCATTCCTGAGGCAGCTATTAATGAATCCGTCATGACAATCCCAGGGGTAGACGGCAACAAAATGAGTAAATCCCTAAATAACTACATTGATATTTTTTTACCAGAAAAAGACCTGTTAAAACAAATCAAAAAAATCGAATCCGATTCAACTCCTTTGGAAGATCCCAAAGATCCAGCTACAGACATTACGTTTAAACTATTTAGCTTATTGGCCTTACCCGAAGAAACAGCTGAAATGCATGCCAACTACATCCAAGGAGGATATGGATATGGTCATGCGAAACAAGCTTTGCACGAAATGATGTTGCGTTATTTCAAAGATGCACGTGAGAAATTTGACTTTTATATCAACAATCCAGATGTGATTGAGGAAAAACTAGCCGAAG
Source organism: Aquirufa sp. (assembly GCF_044377215.1). Classification (GTDB taxonomy): domain Bacteria; phylum Bacteroidota; class Bacteroidia; order Cytophagales; family Spirosomataceae; genus Aquirufa. The sequence continues at coordinate 129,124 of NZ_JBILJM010000002.1, read as the reverse complement.
GGGAACGAAAAGTTGAACCTATAGCTAAACAAACCTTGGGAAGAGCTCGGGAACACTTTAAATTTTAAACGATGTTTCCAGCATGGGATCAAAACTTATTTAAGGTAATCAATGAATGGCATAGCAATTCAGTGGATCCAATTATGCAATTTTTGTCCGATAAATATGTATGGATTCCACTTTATGCTTTTCTTATTTGGAAATTGTTTCAGCATAATCGGAAATCAATTAAGGCTAGCGTTTTTTATTTAGTGCTAACGATTGTTTGGGCTGACCAAATTTCTTCTTCCATTTTAAAACCACTCGTTAAACGGCTTCGACCTAGTCATGTACCGGAATTCCAATCCTGGATTCATATGCCGAACGGACCAGGCGGACTTTATGGATTTTGTTCGTCTCATGCTGCAAATGCATTTGCAGTCGCCGTGGGATTCTATTTACTGACTCGAAACAAACCTTTAGGCATAGCATTGCTAATTTGGGCCAGCCTCATGGCGTATAGTCGGATCTATTTAGGTGTCCATTATCCGTTAGATGTAATCACAGGTGCAGTAATAGGCACAACTGGAGCGGTCATTCTGAAACAATTCGTTTACGACAAACTAGTTAAAAACTGATACGTATTGACACCATCAGCAAAATCATCTAAAGCGGGGTTTTGCGTTTGGCCAAATGGGATGTAGTCTGAACCTACGACGCACTGAATCTTTTCATCATTAATTGCCAACCAATCAGTAAGCTCTATTTCGCTAGTATATCGGGACACATGTAAAACGCCAACAGGAGATACCAGAGCATCGTTTTCAGTAACTATCAGATTACCTAAATCAAAATGTGGAATTTGATTCAGCAGATATAATGTTTTGTGATACTGGTAATTATTGGAGTACTTTGTATGGTCTAAAACCCAATCTTCTAATGTCAAAACATCAAACAAAGGGACTAAATCCATTGAATCAGGAATAGCTATTGTAGAAACATTCCGACAACCTAATCCATAATACATAAATATATCAGTAGCCAATTGCTTAAAATCATCAGCACTTTCATTTCCCGTAAGTACAGCTACAGAACTTCTATTTTTACGAATAAGATGAGGGATTTTGGCAAAATAATTCACAAAATATCCAGAAGAAAAATCAGATCCAGTGGCTATAACCGCATCAACGCCCGACATACGCTCTTGAATCTCCACTTTTTGTTCAGAATCAAATGAATTTATTAATTCGATATACATCGTCATTAAAGACCGATCTTGGGAGCTTAATTTAACGATGGCCTGGTGTCCACTCGCCACGGTCATGAGCAGATCATGCATACCAACGGCCGGCAGATTTCCAGGCAATATCAAACCCACTTTTTTCAGGTTCTCTTGTATTGGAGCTCCATATTGATCGAAAATATCCTCCCAACGCGAAGCATCTAAAAATTGTTCCGTTATAGCCTCCATCGCATTTCGAATAAGCAAATCCGAAAACCAAGCATTTTCATTTTTAGCTTTTTCTATAAATAATTCTATTTTATCCTGATTTGACGAATCAGAAAAGTATGATTTAAGAAATGAAACTAGCTTGACAAAACGTTCTTTCTTCATAATAGGAGAGCCATTTAATTAAATATGGAAACACAAAGTTCATAAAAAACATGAATAGTCATTATAAAATTTTTACTATTCAAAATTACTTACGTAAATTGCGTAAAATTTTTAATACTTGTTATGGCAATTATCATTACTGACGAATGTATTAACTGTGGAGCATGCGAACCCGAGTGCCCAAATACAGCCATTTATGAAGGAGGAGTAGAGTGGACGTGGGCTGGAGGTACTTCATTAACTGAAGTTGAACTAGAAGATGGTTCATCCATGGATGCTAAATCACCCGTTGACCCTATATCAGAAGAGTTCTACTACATTGTACCAGATAAGTGCACGGAATGTACTGGTTTCCATGAGGAGCCACAATGTGCTGCAGTTTGTCCTGTGGATTGTTGCGTTCCAGATCCGGATCATGTTGAAGATAAAGAGACTTTAGAACAAAAGAAAGCTTGGTTACACGCCGAAGCATAACTAAACAAAATATTCATTTAGAAAAAGCCCATCAATCGATGGGTTTTTTTTTGCCCCATATCAAATTAATCTAAGCGATATATAATTTTTCAAATATTCAAATTAGTAGTTTATATTTTTACTTATTTTTCTATATTTTTTGTAAATTCATTAAAATCAAGTTTAATTTTTAACCTAATTTTTATGTTTTTATGTTTTTTTTACAATTATTAGTTAATTTTTGTTTGAATATATTTGGATAATACAATTTATTGTCAAACCTTTGAATTGTAGTCAAGCATTTATAAACACTTAAACAATCCCTTTCATGAAAAAATCTATCCTAACAGCATTATTTGCGGCAACAGCATTTTGTGGATTTTCCCAAGAAAAAGAAGCTGAAGCACCAAAATTTTCTTTCTCAGGTTATATCGATTCATATTACATGTTGAATTTCAATAACCCAACTTCACGAAGCAACTTAGGATCTTCTGGATACGAGCGTGCATTCGATCAGAAATCAAACCAATTTTCGCTTGGGCTTGTTCAAACCAAATTTGGTTATGCGACTAAAAACGCGGATGTCGTAGTTGACTTAACATTCGGACCTAATGCTGATTTAGGACAATATGGAAACCTAGTTGGTCCATTAGGAAAAGGAAGCACTGCTTTGGCAATAAAGCAAGCCTATTTCAATTGGAAAGCGTCGGATAAATTAACCTTTACGATGGGGCAATTTGGAACACATATAGGATATGAAGTAATTGATGCTCCAGTTAACTATAATTATTCTCTTTCTAATTTATTCAACAATGGCCCATTTTATCACATTGGTGCGAAAGCGAATTATTCATTCAGTGATAAATTTGCTACCATGGTTGGCTTGGTCAACAATGTTGATAATTTAAATGACAACAACTCATCCAAAGGATTTATTTACCAAGTATTCACATCTCCAGCAGCTGGCTGGAACGTCTATGTAAATGGTATTTCGTCAAACGAATCTGCTCCCCTAGCTAGCGGTAAAGATGATTCTGGCAGTTACAATTTATTGGATTTAACTACTTCATATCAAATTACACCCAAATATTTAGTTGGCCTAAACGCCGCTTACGGATCTCAAACTGGTGATTTTCAAGGAGGCGGAAGCGTAGGAGATAGCAAAACATGGGGTGGTGTTGCGTTGTATTCCAACTATGCCATTACAGAAACATTTAGCTTAGGAGGTCGCTATGAGGTATTTGACAACACAAGTGGGGCGCGTTCATTGCGTGCGGCAGACGGATCAGGGACTGATGTTAACTCATTCACATTAACAGGAACATTTACAGCTGCAGATGGACATTTATTAATTAAGCCAGAGTTACGCTCAGATTCATATAAATCAGATCAATTTATTGATGGTGATGGCAAAGGTCAAAAATCTCAAACAACATTGGGAATACACTTTATCTACAAGTTTTAATTTTTAAGTAATTTTTATTCATAACTCAAAACGTACCAACATGACAACTCAAAAACCAAATTGGATACCGCTTCTTGTTTTAGTCGCCGTAGCCGTGCTTGCACTTTTCACAACTTCGGTTCCTGGAGTTATACCTACAGAAGGTTTAGATACAGGGGATACTGCTTGGATGATTGTTGCATCAGGCTTAGTATTATTAATGACACCAGGATTAGCTTACTTCTATGGTGGAATGGTAAACCACAAAAACGTTATCTCCACAATGTTACAATCGTTTATCGCCATGGGAGTTATATCCGTAATTTGGGTGGTTTTTGGATTTAGCTTAGCATTTGGCGATTCATTAGGTGGTTGGATAGGTGACCCTAGAACATTTTTTATGTTCAATAATGTATTTGATCACAAATTGTCTTTAGGCTCAACTGACCAATTAAAATTCACAATTCCATTTGCATTATTTGCCTTTTTCCAAATGAAATTTGCGGTTATCACGCCGGCCCTTATTTCGGGTGCTCTAGCCGAGCGTATCAATTTTCGTGCTTTTGTCTTGTTTATGATTTTGTTCTGTGTTGTCGTTTATGCTCCTTTAGCGCATTGGACGTGGCATCCAGATGGTTTCTTATTTAACTTAGGCGTTCTTGATTTCGCTGGAGGAACAGTTGTTCACATGTCGGCCGGCTGGGCTGCACTAGCAGGAGCTTTATACCTACGTCGCCGTAAGTCACACATCGAATCTAACATTTTGCCTCCAGCTAATATTCCTTACGTCTTATTGGGAACTGGTTTGTTGTGGTTTGGCTGGTTTGGATTCAATGCAGGTTCTGCTGTTGGCGCTAATGGCTTAGCTGTAACAGCTTTTGCAACGACACACGTTGCAGCTGCTGCAGCTGGGTTATCTTGGATATTGTTTGATGTATCACGAGGTAAGAAAGTATCTGCCCTAGGATTTTGTATCGGCGCGGTAGTTGGCCTTGTTGCCATTACACCTGCTGCAGGTTTTGTAACAGTTCCAGTTGCCATATTTATTGGTGTTGTTGCTGCTATTATTTCAAACATAGCTGCACATTGGAGAGCGAGTTCAAATTTGGATGACACATTAGATGTATTCCCTTGCCATGGCATAGGTGGTATGGTCGGCATGTTAATGACCGGTATTTTCGCTACATCTGCAGTTAACGCTGCTGTGGCTGAAAATGGCCTATTTTATGGTGAGACTACCTTATTCTTTAAACACTTATTGGCTTTAGCGATTGTTTCGGCGTTCGCATTTGGCTTGTCTTATATCTTATTGATTATAACGGATAAAATTATTCCATTACGTGTCAATGAAGAAGAAGAAAGATTAGGATTGGATATTTCGCAACACGATGAGTCGTTAGCCGAATAATCCAAACACGACAAAGCCGCAAGTAATGGTTCTTGTGGTTTTGTTTCAATTAAAAAGCCGGAGACTTTTAGTTTCTGGCTTTTTTGTTTTTGAGAGCTGAGAGGTAAGAGGTAAGAGGTGAGAGGTGAGAGGTGAGAGGTAAGAGGTAAGAGGTGAGAGGTGAGAGGTGAGAGGTGAGAGGTGAGAGGTGAGAGGTGAGAGGTAAGAGGTGAGAGGAAACTGACGACTAGCGACTAGCGACTATTAATACTTCGCCTTGAACATGACCAGTTTCCATAATGGATTTATATCGCACTGGTTGGATTGTATTAATTTGCAATGGATCATAGGGTACAGCGACACGAACATAATTCTCCGAAAACCCCTCCATCAAACCATTTTCGCTTGATTCCTCAAACAAAACAGAACCTGTTAGACTTAATTGACTCATATAAAAAGCGTGACGTTTTTTCTCAGAAAGTATGTGTAACATTTTTGATCGTTCTGCCTTTTGCATCCCGACTACCTTAGGCTGAATATCCACTGCATAGGTATTGGCACGTTCAGAATACGGGAAAACGTGCAAATAAGAGATGGCTAAAGAATTTAAGAATTCATATGTTTCAAGAAATAATTCGGGTGTTTCTCCGGGATGGCCAACAATTACATCAACGCCAATACAGGCGTTTGGCATAACAGATCGAATTTGAGAAACACGGTCAACATATAACTCACGTTGATACCTTCGCTTCATTAAACGCAATACTGAATTTGAACCAGATTGCAATGGAATATGAAAATGTGGCACAAACCGAGAAGAAGAAGCTAAAAATTGAATCAGCTCGGACGTCAATAAATTAGGTTCAATACTTGAAATTCGAAATCGCTCAATAGAGGATTCTGTATCAATGGCACGTACCAAATCAAAAAATGTTTCCACGCGTTTGCCCTGCTGTATACCAAAGTCGCCAATATTCACTCCAGTTAACACAATTTCTTTTACGCCATTTGCTGCTACCTCCTCAATTAGCGCCAATACTTTTTCAATACTATCAGAACGAGATTGTCCCCGCGCTAAAGGAATGGTACAATACGAACACGGATAATCACAGCCATCTTGAACTTTTAAAAATGTTCGCGTACGGTCATTAACGCTGTAGGAAGCATGATAATCTAAATCGTATCGAATCTCTGTGGCAATTAATTTTGGCAGATCTTTAACTTGTCGATTCAAATAGGGCGGGAGCAAGGTGGGCATTTGAAACTTTTCGTTGGCACCAAGCACAAGGTCAACTCCAGGAATCGAAGCAATTTCCTCTGGTTTTAACTGAGCATAACAACCTATAATAACGACCGTTGACGCTGGATTAATTTTTTTTGCCTCCCGAACTACTTTTTTACATTTTTTGTCGGCCTGCTCCGTTACACTGCACGTATTGATTACAAATAAATCAGGAGAATCCTGAAAATCGGCACGCATAAACCCCAAAGGCTCTAATGAACGAGCGATTGAACTTGATTCAGCAAAATTCAATTTACATCCTAATGTATAAAAGGCTACTTTCCGCATAACAAAAAATCAGGATGCAAAGGTAAAACAAAAATGGCGGGAATTCCCGCCATTTTTGATCATAAAAGTATATAAATGCAAGATAAATAGTCTTAAACTTTTGCTGTTTTAACTGTCTTAATAATACGGGCAGCTACTTTATATGGATCTGCGGCTGAATTTGGACGACGATCCTCTAACCAACCTTTCCATCCTTTTTCGACAACAGCAATAGGAATACGGATAGATGCTCCACGGTCAGAAATCCCATAAGAGAAATCATGAATCGATGCCGTTTCGTGTTTTCCTGTTAAGCGCATGTGATTATCAGCGCCATAAACCTCAATATGTTCTTTCACGAATGGAGCAAATGCTTGACAAATCGTATCATATGTGCCTTTATTACCAGCTGTACGTAAAGCGGTATTTGAGAAGTTAGCGTGCATACCAGATCCATTCCAATCTAATTCACCCAAAGGCTTGCAATGCCAATTGATCGCAACACCATATTTCTCTCCCAAACGCTCCAAAATATAACGACCTAACCAAATTTCATCTCCAGCTTGTTTGGCACCTTTAGCAAACATCTGAAACTCCCATTGGCCTGCGGCAACTTCCGCATTAATTCCTTCAATATTTAAACCTGCGTCTATGCACAAATCTAAATGTTCTTCAATAATCTCACGACCATACGCATTTTTAGCACCTACCGAACAGTAATATGGTCCTTGTGGTTCAGGATATCCATTAGCTGGAAAACCTAATGGCTTATTCGTTTCTGGATCCCAAAGAAAATATTCTTGCTCAAATCCGAACCAAAAATCATTATCATCATCTTCAATCGTAGCACGGCCATTCGAAACGTGAGGTGTACCATCAGCATTCAACACTTCACACATAACCAAAAATCCATCGCGTCGCGATGGGTCAGGACAAACATACACAGGCTTTAACAAACAATCAGAAGAACCCCCTTCAGCTTGTTGAGTGGATGAACCGTCGAAAGACCACATATCCAGGTCTTCCAATTTACCGCTAAAATTATTTTCAATTTTAGTCTTAGAACGTAAACTTTGGGTCGGCTGATAACCATCCAACCAAATGTACTCTAATTTTGATTTAGCCATGATTTTATACTTAAAATGATAATAAAAATACTTTTATAGGAATTATTGATACAAATTTAAACCAGTATTTCAAAAAAACAACAGAAAATTTGCCAAATACTAAAAAAACATAACCATTATTCTGAAAATCCGCAAAAATTCAAATAATCACCTACGTAAATACAATTTTTAAATTACTAGCCTAATCATTTAAATTATCCGGACATTTTGGTTATTTTTAACCTTCAAATTTTCACGAACAAAAATGGCTATAACTCGATTTAAAGCACTTGAATTAGCTCAAATGCGCGCAGGAACACCTGTTAAATTACCAACTGAAAAAGTAAGCGATTACTATGGAAGTATGACATTTAGTGATGAAGTCATGCGTTCTTTGTTATCTCCAGAAGCCTATTTGAAAATCAATACGGCTATTCAAACAGGATCGAAAATTGATCGTGATGCAGCTGATGAAGTTGCAGCGGCAATGAAATCTTGGGCGATTTCAAAAGGAGCAACGCATTACACGCACTGGTTTCAACCTCTTACAGGTACGACAGCAGAAAAGCACGACTCATTCTTTGATATCGATTTAAGCAATGGAAAGGCTGTAGAGAAATTTAAAGGTTCAGCGTTAGTCCAACAAGAACCAGATGCATCTTCCTTCCCCAATGGAGGTATTCGATCTACTTTTGAAGCACGCGGATATACAGGTTGGGATCCTTCTTCACCTGCTTTCATCATGGAAAATGCAGCCGGAACCGCTACTTTATGTATTCCGTCTGTTTTCGTATCCTATACAGGTGAAGCATTGGACTATAAAACACCACTTTTAAAGTCGATTGAATTGATAGATAAGGCATCCACAGCCGTTGTTAAAGAGTTTTTTAATCGGGATGTTAGTAAAGTCATTCCAACCTTAGGTGCTGAACAAGAATACTTTTTAGTAGATGAAGCATTATTCAATGCAAGACCCGATTTAGTTATGTCAGGTAGAACTGTATTTGGACATGCACCTGCGAAGGGACAGCAATTAGAAGATCACTATTTTGGCTCAATTCCTAATCGGGCAAATGCATTTATGGTCGACTTCGAAATCGAAGCACTGAAATTGGGCATGCCAGTACGTACACGTCACAACGAAGTAGCACCAGCTCAATTCGAAGTGGCTCCTACATTTGAAGAGGCGAATTTGGCATGCGATCACAATGCCTTGCTTATGGACTTAATGAATAAAGTAGGTTCAAAACACAAATTGAAAGTTTTATTTCATGAAAAACCATTCGCAGGAATCAATGGATCTGGAAAACATAACAATTGGGCATTAGCAACTGATACCGGTGTTAACTTATTAGCCCCGTCTTCTAAGCCAAAAGAAAACTTACGCTTTTTAACATTCTTTGTTAATACGCTAAAAGCTGTGCACGATCGGGCAGATTTATTACGAGCATCTATTGCGTCAGCTGGTAATGAGCACCGACTAGGCGCAAATGAAGCTCCACCGGCCATCGTTTCCGTATTTTTAGGTTCTACAATGAGCCAAGTATTAGATGATTTGGAAAACATGAGTGATATCGATGATATCACACTTGAAAAAGGTGATAATGTATACCTGAAATTGGGGATCAATAAAATCCCATCATTAATTTTAGATAATACAGATCGCAATAGAACCTCTCCATTTGCATTTACTGGAAATAAATTTGAATTCCGTGCGGTAGGTTCATCAGCTAATTCAGCTGCTCCAATGACTGTTTTAAATACAATCGTAGCAGATCAGTTAATCAAATTCCGTAAGGAAGTAGAAGTAATTTTAGAAAAAGGAATTAAAAAGGAACTTGCCATTATGGAAGTTTTAAAGCGATATGTCAAAGATTCCAAAAAAATTCGCTTTGAAGGAAATGGCTATTCTGATGAATGGGTAGTTGAAGCTGAAAAACGCGGCTTATCAAACCTAAAAACGACACCTGAAGCCTTGGCTGTATATGCGCGTCCAGAATCCATTGAACTATTCACTAAACATGGTATCTATTCCAAAGAGGAAATGCATGCACGCCATGAAATAGAACTAGAAAATTACGTAAAGAAGATTCAAATCGAATCGCGCGTAATCGGCGATATGGCAATTAATCACATTGTTTCTACTTCATTAAAATATCAAACTCAATTGGTTGAAAATGTAAAAGGTCAAAAGGAAATTGGTATTGATCCGCATTATTATGCACCAACAATCGAAATGATTAAAAAAATATCCGAATACACGTCATCAATCGTTCGATTACAAAGCGAAATGACTGAAGCGCGTAAAGAGGCAAACAATGTTGAAGATTTAGAGGAAAGAGCAACTATATATGGAACTAAAGTAAAAGGATACTTTGAGGAAATCCGATACTCTGTTGACAAACTCGAACTGATCGTTGACGACGATGAATGGCCTTTACCTAAATACCGTGAACTTTTATTAATTAAATAAATATGCCAAATACACCTAATCCAGGCTTTTCTATTGAAGAAATCCAAAATTTAAAAAGTCTGTGTGCTCAGGAAAAACGCTCATTTGTCTACATTGATGATGAAAATTTACCTATTGGCAATGATAACGAAATGGTTCATATTCAGTTTTTGGGTCATTATAACAAGCAGGAAGTTATATATGATGCGATGCTCTGCACCTTACAATTGCACTATTCAAGTGCTATTTATGAGGCCGCAGAAAAAGAGGTAATGCATCATTTTCCACTTTATGTACCTATCGAAAATAGAGATGAATCATATGTTGAAAATGAAGCTTTCGAAGAGGAAGTTGAAGTTATGATTCTCGAGATAATCGATGAACTTGAAGAAAACGACGAAGTCAAAGTAAGCGAATATATCGAAATTGATGAAAATTTCGATTTTGGTGTAGGCTTAGACGTTGCTCTTTATGTGCCAGCATTTGAAATTGATGTGATTGAAAAATTTATTTCTGATTTCAATGGAGGTACATTATCACTCGATCCATCCCGATTCTCATTCCGTTCAGAAGACCCTGAACTATAAATGAGTAAGTATATTTTTTATGCGCCCAACCCGACAAGCGAGAATCGACTCAGTGAAGAAGAGTCTTTTCATGCATGTCGGGTTTTGCGTTTAAAATCAGGAGACCCAATTTATCTTTTAGATGGAAAAGGAGCCAAATATGCCGCTATTTTAATTAATGTTGATTCTAAAAACACAACATTTGGACAGCTAACCCTCGTAGAAAAACAAGAAATAATACCGTTTCAAATACATATTTATGTAGCGCCAACTAAACAAATGGAGCGTATGGAATGGATGGTTGAAAAATGCTGCGAATTTGGCATTCATGGCATTCATTTTTTTACCTCGCGCAATTCAGAACGAAAAGAAATTAAATTAAATCGTTTAGAGAAAATCGCAGTTGCTGCTTTAAAGCAATCAAAAAATTTATTTCTTCCAGAAATAACTCCACTATTGCCATTAAACTCATATTTAGAGGCCTTAAAAGATTCACCGGAAACACAAAAACTGTTTGCACACATATCAGATCCCCCAGTTAAGACTTTGTCAAAACAGTTGAGGCTAAATCAGAGTTATCATATTTTGATAGGGCCAGAGGGGGACTTTAGTAACGATGAATCAGAAAAATTAATTTTACATAATTACATACCTTTCAGTTTAGGTAAGTCGATTTTACGTACGGAAACAGCTTGTTTAGCTGCAACCATAGGCGTTCACATTGCACATGATTAAATCTAAATCTGATAAAAATCAGAAAAATAAGTAGCCTTTAAAACGTTTAAAGGAAAAATGGTGTTTAAATTTGTCATTAAAAAATTAAAATTCTTTATGCAATTAGTACTTCCCGCATTTATCATTCATTGGTACATCTCGTTATTTAGTCAGACCTTTTTTCTTCACCGTTATTCAGCGCACAAAATGTTCTTGATGAACAAATTTTGGGAAAAGTTCTTTTACTTTTTAACCTATCTTTCACAAGGTTCTTCCTTCTTAAGTCCTCGGGCTTATGCAATTCTTCACCGCATGCACCATGCTTTTTCTGACACGAAAAAAGATCCGCATTCGCCTATGTTTTCAAGTAACGTCTTTACAATGATGTGGAAAACGAAAGATATTTACAATGCGGTTCTAAACAGAAAGCAAACAGTTGAAGATCGTTTTGAACATGATTATCCCGTTTCTAAAACAATCGAGAAAATTGGTGATTCATGGTATTCCCGTGTTGGCTGGGGCGTTGCTTATGCTTCTCTTTACATTATCGCATTTATTTATTTTGATATGCATTGGGCATTCTTCTTTTTATTACCGGTGCATTTCTTAATGGGTCCTGTTCACGGTGCCATTGTCAATTGGTCCGGTCACAAATATGGTTATCAAAATTATGATAATCATGACCATTCAAAAAATTCATTGGTTTTCGATGTGATCATGATGGGCGAGTTATTTCAAAATAATCATCATAAACTGCCTAATCGTGTCAATTTCGCCACGAAATGGTTCGAGTTTGATCCAACTTATCCAATGATAAAGATTTTGACTTGGCTTCGTATTATACGTCCCAATGTTAAGGATCCCAACGCAAAATTTTAATAACAAAAAGGCCGTCTATCGACGGCCTTTTTGTTATAGCTTAAATTGTGGCTCAAACTGTTCTAGATAATCAGAAACACGTTTAAGGAATCCGCCACCAAGCGTTCCATCCACCACGCGATGATCATATGAATGAGAAATAAACATCTTTTGCCTAATCGCAATTTGATCCTCGCCAGTAGGTCCTGTAATAACTGCAGGTTTCTTTTCAATAATGCCAAAAGCAAGTATCCCTACTTGCGGCTGAACAATAATGGGAGTACCCATTAAATTTCCAAAACCACCAATATTTGAAATTGTATAGGTTCCTCCTTCTAAATCAGCGGGTGTTAGTTTATTCTTGCGGGCGCGTGCCGACAAATCATTCACTTTTTGCGTAAGTTCAATTAAGGATAACTGATCAGCATTGTGTATGACGGGTACAATTAAATTACCATTTGGCAAGGCAACCGCCATTCCAATATTAATTTGACGATGCTGAACGATGTAGTTACCTTCTACAGAAATATTAATTCCCGGAAAATCCTTAATCGCTTTTGCTGTGGCCATAAATAGGAGAGGCGTATAGGTAATGGGCTCTTTAAATTTATCAAGAAACTTATGTTTTATTTCTTCACGCCAAAGCACAATATTTGTTATGTCGGCCTCTAAAAACGAGGTGACATGCGGAGAAATTCGCTTTGAATCAGACATGCGTTCCGAAATCATTTTACGCATTCGATCCATTTCAATCACCTCATCGCCCGGTAAACGCAAACCTGCCCCCTGACTTAACGTACCTGAAGCAATCACACGCTTTGAATTTCGAACAGCAATGTAATTTAATACGTCTTTCTTTGTCACCCGACCATCCATTCCGGAACCACGTATCCCACTCAATTCTCGCTGGGACACACTTTCTTGTTGGCATATCTGCTTAATCAAAGGAGATACCCATGGATTTGACTTCACCTCAGCACCATCAAAATTGCCTAAACTAAGGTCTAGTAAAACATTCAATTCTGGTTCAGGATGAAACACTTCTTCGCTTGAAAATCCTTTTGATTCCACAGCTAAAACTTCACTTGCATCTATGACACAAATCGCTTTTCCAATGGTTGCTATCTGACCCTCTTGAATTAAAATTTGCTTTAATACTCCGGCGACAGGAGATGGGACTTCCGTATCAATTTTATCTGTGGCTACTTCCAAGATAAATTCATCAGCTTCCACAAAATCACCTGGCTGTTTTAACCAATTTAAAACAGTAGCCTCCATGATACTTTCACCCATTTTGGGCATAACAATTTCCGTAAGCGCCATATTATTCAGCCAAATCGTTAAGTAAAAATCTTCTCAATAAATTAATTGAAGTTAATGATGTTAAATGTATATTTTGAATACGCGTTCCCCCCAACGTTAATTTCTTTGCCAAAACGCCATTTGGGTGAGCTAAAGCTATCCAAATAGTCCCAACCGGCTTATCTGGCGTACCACCCTCAGGTCCAGCAATTCCAGAAGTGGCAAGTGCATACGTACTTCCAGTCATTTGGCGAACACCTGTAGCCATAGCGATAACACACGAATCACTTACCGCACCATCCTCATCTAAAATTTTAGAGGAAACACCCAATTGATTCATTTTAACCTCATTTGCATAGGCAAGTACACCCCCTAAAAAATAGGCTGAGCTTCCTGGGTGTTGCGTGAATTGATGTGCTAAATATCCACCCGTGCAGCTTTCTGCTAAGGCTAATGTTGATTTTTGTTCTATCAAAAGTTTGCCAACAACATCGGCGAGCTCATCCTTTTCATAACCAAAAACGTATGATTTAATTAAAGGCATAACCTTTGCAAACTCATGCGAAATTTGCTCGTGCAGACTTTTAGCTGAATCTCCGAAACTAGTTAAACGAAGTTTCACAATACCCAAAGAAGGCAAATAGGCTAATTTAATATGACTAGGTAATTGTAATTCCCAGTCTTGAATTAAATCAGACAAATATGATTCACCTATTCCTACCGTTTTCACCAGCTGATGAACAATGACAGGCAATTTAAAATAATTAACCAATCGTGGGAGTACTTCCGTCTCCATAATCGACTTCATCTCAAAAGGTACACCCGGCATGGATATCCAAATAGTATCTAATTCATTAAACCACATAGCAGGTGCTGTACCTTGCTTATTGGGTATAAATGTACATTTTGTTGGCAATAATGCTTGATCACGATTCAAATCGCTTAATTCACGTCCTCGCTTCGCAAAAAAATCAGTCACATCTTGCAATGCTTCAGCATGATAAGCTAGCGAACATCCAAAAAAATCTGCAAGTATCTTTTTCGTCAAATCATCTTTGGTTGGCCCAAGACCACCCGTAATAAAAACAACATCAGCTCGCTTTTGTGCTTCCTTAAGTATTTGAACGATTTCATCAATTTGATCACCTACGGATGATTTCCGCACGGTTTTAATCCCTAATTTATCTAACTCGAGACTAATCCATTGTGTATTCGTATCAAGGATTTGACCATATAGTATCTCGTCGCCAATGGTAATAATTTCTGCTCGAACCATTAAGTTTTCTTACTTTTGTACGAAAATACGATTTATTTAGTTTGGAATTACATCAAACAAACGAAAAACAAACGCCTGAAATGAAACAATCTGAAATCCATTTTAATATACAACTTGACGAAAATAATATACCTGAACAAATATCTTGGTCAGCAACCGACAATCCAAACGAAGGTATCGAGGAAACAAAAGCCATTTTAGTCGCGACATGGGACCCGTATCACAAAGGGACTTTAACTCTACCTCTATGGACTAAAGATATGGAGACACTCGATATGAAACGGTTTTTTATTGAAATCATGGGGACAGTCGGCGATGCAGCATTACAAGCTACTGGGGATACTGAATTTGCATTTGAGGTTGAGCAAGTTTGTAAAAAACTATCTCAGAATTTGAAAAAAGAAATCACGGCTGCATCAAAAGGCCAATAATCTATTAATATGCGTCTACTAAAATCACTCTTCCTTTGTATCATTTTCGCCACCAGTATACACGCGCAAAAAGGGATAAACTTTATCAAATCGGCCAATTTACAAGCAGCAATCAATGCGGCTAAACAACAAAATAAATTACTTTTTGTAGAAGTATATGAGCCAACTTGCCATGTATGCAATTCATTTAAAGGGACATTTGCTCAGCCACAGGTAGGTGCTTTGTATAATGCCAACTTCGTTAATTTTCAATTAGACGTACGTAAGCCTGAAAATTTAAAAGCAATACAGCAATTAAAAATCAACATTAACGCGACCCCTACATTTTTGTTTTTTGATCCCAAAAGCATGAAATTACTTCAAGCAAAAGCATTTGGCGAAAAGGAAAACACCATCATTAATGTGAACAGTATTGCTCAAAAAGCGTCAAATCCTGCTGAACAAGCCACAAATTTTGCGAGTAAATACAAAGCAGGAGAACGCAGTTTTGCCTTCTTATTAAACTATGCACAAGTTGCGCGTTTGACGGCAGATACAATAACGAATATAAAATTGGTGAATGAACTCATTAAGGTAATGCCCACCAACCAATATGTGAGTCAAAGCGCGATAAACATCATCCAAATGGTCATGATGAATAATAACAATGCACTTTTTGATTATTACGTCAGTCATTTAGCGCAATACAATCGCATCGCAGATCCATCACTGGTTAAAATGATATATGAGAATATTTTTCAGATTGTAATGACCAGTTCT
The DNA here is from genome assembly GCF_044377215.1 of Aquirufa sp. Classification (GTDB taxonomy): domain Bacteria; phylum Bacteroidota; class Bacteroidia; order Cytophagales; family Spirosomataceae; genus Aquirufa. The sequence continues at coordinate 113,233 of NZ_JBILJM010000002.1, read as the reverse complement.
CAAGTCAATAAGCTTTCAGCAATTGAAATTGCGAAATTGAAGGATCAAATGGCAAAGACCGGAATTGATAAAGAGTCCATTGTTCGCCGAACATGGATGGCCGAAAGTATTCTTTTATTTAAGCAAAAGAAGGCAATGGCCGCAATCAAAGTTATCGATCAATTAATCGATGCACTTCCAAGTGCACCCGGTCCGAAAGAATACCAATATTTATGTGATTTTGTCAATTCAAAAACAAAAGACAAAGCGGCCCTTAAATACGCACAAGCAAATTGGTGTAAATTTGGGCTTCGCTAATTAGCGCAAAAAGGCACGATAAAGCATCACAAGGATACAAAACAAAAACATGACGATCGATATCTTGTTGATCGTATGCATCGTGCGAATGTTAAAGTTTGTGGGGGCGCCTGGTTTAGGTTTCTGAAAAACCCGAATGAAATAGGTGAAAATTTCGCCAATTTTAAATTGTTCCTTTAATCTGCTCATAATTAATTCGTTATCTGTGGATCTCTCCAATTACCATCATCTTTGATCAACTGAATCAACTCATCTACAGCAGCATCTGCTTGAACTGATTTTTTAACAACCTCTTGGCCTCTATATAGGGCGATTTTGTCTTTACCAATACCCACATAGCCATAATCGGCATCTGCCATTTCACCTGGACCATTGACAATACAACCCATGATACCAATTTTAATACCTTTCAAATGATCAGTTACCTGTCTAATGCGCGCAGTTGTCTCTTGAAGATCGAATAGCGTTCGGCCACATGATGGACAAGAAATATATTCTGTTTTAGAAATACGCATCCGACTAGCCTGCAAAACTCCAAAAGCGGTCGCATTCAATAATTCATATTTATCTGTCACATAAGGCATTGAAAGCATAATACCATCACCTAATCCATCAATAAACAAACCACCTGCATCCGTGGGCGCAAATAATTGCAATTGATTTGAGTCCACATTCGAATAGGCTAATTGAATCACCACGGGAATCTGAATATTCTTTTGTAGTAATTCGAAAAATGTTCGGCGCAAATCAGCCATTTGGTGTGGATTTTCACTACTTAAAATCAACACAGCACGTTCATTTGGTAGGCGATTTACCAATGATAAATCAGAACAATCTAACGTAATGAAATTTAACTCTGGGTGCTTAGGAATATCTGATTCGAATGATTCAATACTAAACAAGGGGAAAACATGTACATCGCCTTTCCAATGCGCCGCATTAACAATTTGTTTTAATCCATTCGGTAACATAAAATCGATACCAATATCCCCGGTGAAAATATAATCAGCACCCAGGTCGTTCATAGCCCATTTATCTGGCTCTGGCAAATAAAAATGTCCCAAAGCTTTTAAATCGTTCATACTAATCTGAGCAATCTGTGAAAAATCGGCAATCACACGTGGTACTTGATGGCCGCCAAAATTGCATACTTCATTCGTAATTCTTCGTTCGTGTGCAAACGGATTTATAGGCGAATCTATACCTGGTAAATTGGTCTTGAAGGAAGGAATCGGTGTACTAATAGATGCCCGTGATTGATAACGACGCGCAAGTTCCTGCGCAACAGGAATTTCAAATTCAGGATCCTCCGTTAATGAAACACGAATCGTGTCACCTAATCCATCCTCTAATAAGGTACCAATCCCAACAGCCGATTTAATACGGCCATCTTCCCCTTCACCAGCCTCTGTCACACCCAAATGCAATGGATAAGCCTTGAACTGACCATCAACTAATTTCTTACTTAACAGACGATATGCTTCCACCATCACTTGCGTGTTGGAGGATTTCATCGAAAGAACAACATTGAAATAATTTTCATCCTCACAAATGCGTAAGAACTCCAAAGCAGACTCGACCATACCTAATGGGGTATCACCGTACCGACTTAATATACGGTCTGATAAAGAACCATGATTTGTACCGATGCGCATCGCAGTGCCATATTCCTTGCAAATATTAACCAATGGCAAAAACTTATCCCGTATACGTTCTAATTCTGATTGATAGGAAGCATCTGTATACTCAATGGTCTCAAAGCGCTTTTTATCGGCATAATTGCCTGGATTAATCCGAACCTTTTCTACGATTCTTGCAGCAAGTTCAGCCGCATTGGGGGTAAAATGAATATCCGCAACTAGAGGTGTATGGTATCCACGAGCACGTAATCCTTTCCGAATATTTTCTAAATTTTGAGCTTCTTTGACAGAAGGGGCGGTAATTCGAACTAACTCACAACCTGCATCGATCATCCGAATGGATTGTTCGATAGAACCTTGCGTATCCATCGTATCCACAGTCGTCATGGATTGGATTCGAATAGGAAAATCTGATCCTAAATATAAATCTCCAATCTGAACAGGTATAGTTTCTCTGCGTTGATAAGAAACGAGCGAACGTGCGTACTGATTGCCATCGGCAATTAAATGAGCATTAGGAGATTGAAATATTCGAGACATAAAACAAAATTACTAAGAAAAGCCCCAGCTATCAATGGAGAGAGGGGGCTTTTCTACATTATCTTTCTACTTACCAAGAACTCTTTTTATGACCAATTGTTGCATAATAAAGTATAAATAAATAGCACGGAACCATAATCACATAGGCCAGTTGCGTATCGCCAAGATTATCAGCAATCGAACCATATACCAAAGGAATTAAGGCACCTCCAGAAATCATCATGATAATTAGAGCAGAACCAATTTTGGTAAACTTACCCAATCCCTGAATAGCTAAAGGCCACAAAGCAGGCCACATTAATGCATTAGCTAAGCCCAATAATGCGATGCATAAAACAGATAAATATCCATCTAATGCTACAGCGCCTACAGAGAAAACAATTCCTAAAATTGCTGAATAGTTTAATGCTTTGGATTGACTAAGGTATTTAGGGATAAAAAATATACCTACGATGTAGCCGGCCAACATACCATATAGGGTATAGCTGGTAAAAGATTTAGCAATATCCATGCTGAAACCTTTAGAAACGCCATAATTGATAATCGTATCCCCAGCCATTACCTCGACACCTACATACAAAAAGAATGCAATGAGACCCAAAACTAAATTGGGATATTCCCAAACACTGGATTTGGTAGCGCTCTTTTCTTCTTCAGTTTCTTCCGCTTCCACTTCTGGTAGCGTAGAAAAACGCACCCATAAGGCCAAGACAACCAAAATAGCGGTCATTATACCATAAGGCATAATGACAGTTTCAAGTTTAGCCGCTCCCGCAGCAGATGACAAAAGCAATCCACCAAAAATAACTTGGCTTAGAATTCCAGCAACTTTATTACAAATTCCCATCACAGAAATTCGCTGTGCTGCGCTCTCAGAAGGCCCCAAAATTGTAACATAGGGATTCGATGCCGTTTGCAAAAGCGCTAAACCCGTACCGATCACAAAAAGACCTAATAAGAATAAACTATAATTCTCTGCTTTGGCAGCAGGTATAAACAACAACGTTCCTGCAGCCATGGCTAATAAACCAAAAGACATGCCATTTTTAAACCCTGTTTTGGCCAATACCCATGAAGAAGGAATAGCCATAACAAAATAGGAGATAAAGAAGGCTGAGGTAACTAATAATGATTGAAAGTTATTCAGTTGGAACGCATCCTTAAAAAATGCAATAAGTACTGAATTCACCCAAGTAACGAATCCGAATACAAAAAAGAGTATTCCGATCATGATTAAAGGGCCATTGGATTGTTTAGCGTTAGTCATAGATTTAGTATTGTTCGTTTAATGCAAAGATTGGTTTATTGGTTTTCCATTTTCCACGCGTAAAATCTGGAATTTGGATAGGAGCGGAGCCCTTCGCGATAGACTCCTCTGAAAGTGGTGAAATGGCCGACCAAGCCGCCGCATCATATACGTCGATTGGTGGAGCTACTTTATTTTTAATAGATTCTATAAATGCGCGGAGTACAAAATAATCGATTCCTCCGTGTCCTGCATTTTCAGCATCTGCTGCATGTGCCTTCCAAAGCGGATGATCGTATTTTTCTTGATACGGCTTAAAATCTTCCCAACGATGTTGTTTCGGAGAAACTCCCTCCAGGTAAATAGACTTGTTATCTTCTGTCCAAATCCCTTTTGTTCCTTGAACTCGGAATCCTAAAGAATAAGGTCGTGGTAAATTTGTATCGTGCGTAATCAAAATGGTTTCCCCATTATGACATTTTATCATCGTCTGAACAACATCGCCGCATTTGAAATTAACTTTCGCGTTGGGATGATCCTTACCTCCTTTATCTTCGATATATTGATGTAAACCCATCGCAGGTGAAGCCATAGAGGTTAAGTAGGCAAATTGATTTCCTCGATTAATATTCAAAATCTCTGCCACCGGACCTAATCCATGCGTAGGATAAAGGTCGCCGTTTCGATCAATCGAATGCTGCGTGCGCCATTTGGCTTCAGAAAAACCTTTGGCACCAAATTCAACACCTCCACCATAAGCTTGCTTCCCATTATTGAATTTTACCTCGCGAAGGTCATGTTGGTAGCCACATTGAACATGTGATAGTGAACCAAACATCCCTTGACGGACCATATTGAGTGTAGCCATCACGTCACGTCGGTAACATACGTTTTCCAAAATCATGCAATGTGATCCAGTCTTTTCAAACATATTGACCAAATCCCAAGACTCTTGTAAAGTTACGGTAGCGGATACCTCAACTCCCGCATATTTACCTTGTTTCATAACCTCGAGTGCCATGGGAACGTGCCATTCCCAAGGTGTCGCAATAACAACACCATCGATATCAGTGCGTTTAGCTAAATTTTCAAAATCATGATCGCCCTTTTGATAAACAGCAGCAGGCTTGCGACCTTTATCGGTAATCAATTTCTGAGCCTGTAAAATTGCATTGGGGTCAATATCACAAATGGCCACGATTTCAACATCGTCACGATAAAGCGCCATTCCGAGGTGATCGCGGCCTCGAAGGCCAACTCCGATAAAACCTAAACGCACTTTTGTTTGTTGTAATGATTGTGATTTAGCTAAGTGTGGTAAAAAAGCAGCGCCTGAAGAATAGACGAGCGATTTAGCGATAAATTTTCTTCGCTTCATAATTTGTCTTACGAGGTTTAAAGAAGTTGAAATTGAAATTTAATCAAATTAGTCTTGTAAATTTACAAGTTATATAAAAAAATGAACGACGCACCTAAAGTAAGTATCTTCCGAAAAGAACATTTCAATGCCGCACATAGGTTACACAATGCCGCTTGGAGTGACGAAAAAAACAAGCAAGTTTTTGGTTTGTGCAATAATGCCAATTACCACGGACATAATTATGAATTAATTATTCAAGTTACGGGAACAATTAATCCGGATACTGGTTATGTAATTGATACAAAAATTTTATCGGATTTGGTGCAACGCGAAGTTTGTAAAAAATTCGATCACCATAACTTAAATTTAGATGTACCTGAGTTTGCAAATTTAAATCCAACAGCCGAAAATATAGCTATTGTTATTTTTGGTAAACTCAGACCACACATCGACTCAACATTAGAATTGAAAATAAAATTATATGAAACAGAAAGAAATTTCGTTGAATTCCCTGCTAATTGATACAGACCATTTCTTGTTAAATGACGAAGAAATTGGAGATAATCACGTAGCCACCTCAATCGAAACACCGATGAGGGAGGATGCTTTTAATCTTTCTGATGCAGAAAAAATCGAGAAAATTGAATCACATTTTCGCGAAATCATGTTGACCTTAGGTTTAGATCTTACTGATGACTCTTTACGTGGCACTCCCAAAAGAGTTGCAAAAATGTATATTAAAGAGATTTTCAGTGGATTAAATCCCGCAAATGAGCCCAAAATAGCGCTCTTTGATAATAAATTCGGATACAATGAGATGTTGATTGAGAAAAACATCAGTTTTTACTCGAATTGCGAGCATCATTTTGTACCCATCGTAGGTAGAACACATATTGCCTACATCTCGTCTGGTCAAGTAATTGGTTTATCAAAACTTAACCGTATTGTTCAGTATTTTGCAAAACGTCCACAGGTTCAGGAACGATTAACCATGCAAATCGCCAAATACCTACAAAAAGTTTTAGAAACAGATCATGTTGCTGTATTTATTGATGCTAAACACTTGTGTGTTTCCTCGCGTGGGGTAAAAGATGATGCCACATCTACGATTACTTCATTTTACGGAGGTAAATTCCAAGAAGAAAATACAAAGCGAGAATTTTTAGACTCACTTCACAACTAAGCAATTTGGGAACTTATATCATTGTAGGCGCCAGTCATGGAATTGGCGCCGCTACGGCTAATAAACTTTTAGAAGCAGGACATCGTGTCATTAACATTGCACGTACAGCTGCTGAAAATTGCAAGAATCATGTTTGGGATGCGTCTACAGATGCAGCCTTGCCAACAATCGATGGGCCGATTGAGGGCATTGTATACAATCCAGGTAGTATTGTTTTAAAGCCTTTTCACCGACTAACCCAAGCGGATTTCCAGTCGGACTTTCAAATCAACGTACTCGGCGCTGTAAAAGTGATTCAAACGTATCTTCCTAATCTAAAACAAAACGGATCAGGCTCAATCGTACTATTTAGTACCGTAGCTGTTCAAACGGGTATGGGATTTCATGCCTCAATTGCTAGTTCCAAAGGTGCGATTGAAGGACTTACACGTTCACTTGCCGCAGAATTATCAGCTTTACAAATACGTGTAAATGCCATTGCTCCTTCATTAACAAATACGCCTCTTGCAGCAGGTTTACTCAATTCTCCAGAAAAAATTGAGGCAAGTGGTAAACGTCATCCCTTAGGACGCGTGGGAGAGTCAAAAGACATGGCTAATTTGACGTATTTCTTATTGGATCCAGAGAATTCGTGGATTACAGGTCAAATTATGGGCGTAGACGGAGGAATGGGTAAATTAAAACCAGCTTAAAGCGCGTAAAAGTGCTTTTGGTTTAATGCCATATTGGTGGCGTTCCAATTGATTTTCTTGGTAAAAGGAGCTTTCCGTATAGGACAGTCGTCTATTGCACAGTGTGAACAACAATCATCCAAACACGGATCTACGTGTACAAATATCTCAATTTCAGTAGGTAAAACTTCACTAATTTTGACTTCAAAGTCATGAATTTCATCATGCACGCGGTTTAAATCCCAGTAACGTGGCAAGGTCAAATGGCAATCAATATGTAAATCACCGCCATATTGCTGAATACGTAAATTGTGCAGGTCAATCCAAACAACCCGTCTGTGCTGCGTAATCCATTCAATTACTTTATTAAAAACAGTAGGATTTGTTTCATCCATCAAAGCTGCAACCGATTCTCGAATTAGGCGAATACCTTGCCAGCACATCATCGCTGCAAATAACAAAGAAGCTAATGCATCCACCCAAAGCCATTGAGTTAAATACGTGACTGCCAAGGCAAAAACGATAAAAAAGCCATTATAAGCATCTAATTTCAAATGTTTCCCATCAGCAACTAGCGCAGGAGAATGCGAATTTTTCCCTACTTGAACGAGGTAAAATCCCATGATACCATTTAGTAATGCTGACCCCAACGAAACATACATACTGAAATCTAAACGCTGTAAACTCGGCGTTGCAATCAAATGCTGAGATGCATGTAGGAAAATATAGGCTGCCGCAAGCAAAATCAAAACTCCCTCTAGTCCAGAAGCGAAAAATTCAATTTTCCCATGACCGTAGGGATGGTTTAAATCGCGAGGTAATGAAGCCAAATAGATTGAATAATAGGCAAATGCTGCTGCAACAACATTAATGATGGACTCTAATGCATCTGTTAATATGGCCGTGGAACCACTTAGATAATAGGCATAAAACTTTGCCGACATGATCAGCAAACTCAAGAAAAAGGAAAAAATAATTAGCCTTTGTTTCATGCGCGTAAATTGTCAACAAAGATAGTATTTTTGTTGGATGGAACAGGAATCAAACCCGTGGAAAACACTCCGTGAAGAAATACGATACGAAAACGATTGGATTCGAATCGAACATCATGATGTCATTAAACCCAATGGAGAACCAGGGATTTACGGGAAAGTCCATTTTAAAAATACAGCGATCGCTGTGCTGCCTATCGACAGTGAAGGGAACACCTATTTAGTTGGCCAATACCGCTACACCATCCATGCCTATTCGTGGGAATTACCTGAGGGAGGTTGTCTACATGAATTACCACTTGACGCAGCCAAACGTGAACTAAAAGAGGAAACAGGCCTAATTGCAGAAAAATGGACGTTTTTGGGGGAGCAGTACCTCTCAAATTCAGTTACTGATGAAAAATCGATGATGTATTTGGCAGAAAATTTATCCATGAAAGAGTCTGAGCCCGAATCTACCGAGATACTACAAATCAAAAAAATCCCCGTTCAAGAGGCCATTCAAATGGCACTAAACGGGGAAATTAAAGATGTATTATCAGCAGCGACCTTAATGACTTACGCGCTAAAGTTCCCAAGTTTGCATCTCACGTAACTCATCATAATCAGTCAGATCATATTTGATAGGTACAATACTCACGTAATTGGCTGCTAGAGCATCCAAATCTGTATTATTTCCTTTGTCGAAATGTTCAATATCGCCATCCATCCAATAGTAAGGCTGGCCATACGGATCCTTGCGCTCTGCAAAACGTTCCCGATAAACCGCATCTGCCTGCTTAACGACTTTAATTCCTTTCGGCGCTTCTGCCGACTTCTCCGGAAAATTAACATTCAACGTCAAGCCTTTCGGTAGACCATGCGTTAATACTTGTTGGCTTATTTTAATTATAAAATCATGACAATGACTGAAATCTGCATCGGCCCGAAAATCACATAAGGAGAATCCAATGGCAGGAATTCCTTCCATGGCAGCTTCGATGGCGGCCGACATTGTTCCTGAGTATAAAACAGAAATCGAGGCGTTGGAACCATGATTAATTCCAGATACGACTAAATCAATATTTCGATCCTTTAAAATCAAATGTTTTCCAATTTTTACGCAATCGGCAGGAGTTCCGGAACATTTATAGGATTTGACCTGAGGACCAAAGTCAAAAGTTTCTGTCACGCGAAGAGGAGCTCCCATGGTAATCGCATGTCCCATGCCAGACTGATGCGTATCCGGTGCAATTACAACTACCTCACCCATTTCTGACATAATTTCAGTTAAAACACGAATTCCTTTGGAAGAAATAGAATCATCATTGGCAATTAAAATAAGTGGCTTCATAGATTGTATATTTGTGCGCAATTTACAAATTTGCGCGCATTAAATTAGTCTATGCAATTCCGAAAAGCAGTCATTTCTGATATACCAGTTATCCAACAAATCGCTGAAAAAGCATGGCGTCCTACGTACAGCCATATTTTATCCGAGGATCAAACGATCTATATGTTGGCTATGATGTATGGAACGGAAGTTTTGATGAAGCAAATCAATTCACAGATAGCGTTTTATTTGGCCGTAGAAGAAGATCTGGTGATTGGTTATTTCGCGATGGAAATAACGGAACCCAGCAAAATGAAATTGCACAAAATCTATCTTGATCCAGACCAAAAATCAAAAGGCGCAGGTACCAAAATCATTGAATTCATTAAAGATGTAGCTTTCAAAGCAGGAGTGAGGCAAATTGAATTAAATGTAAATAAATTCAATTCAGCTGTTCAATTTTATGAAAAAATAGGCTTCTTCCGAGCAAAAGAAATGGTCCTAGATATAGGTAATGGCTATGTTATGGACGATTATGTGATGCAATTGAATCTAGAGTCAGCTCAATAAGTTTTTGGATCTGACCTTCGGGGTCTTGTGAAAATTCGTGCGTTTGGCGATTCGCTAAAATGGCATTAAGCGATATCATTTCATGACCCAAAGATGCTGCAAAGGCATAATATGCCGCTGTTTCCATTTCAATATTAGTAATCAAATGACCATCAAATGCATTGGCCGCAACATACTGCAAGAAATTTGGCAACATGGAATTCATCCGAACAGTTCTTCCTTGAGGCGCATAAAACCCAGGAGCAGTTAACGTATATCCGCGCAACGGAATCATCTGAAATTGTTCTATTAGTTTTGAACTAGCCTGAGCGCCATACACAGGCAATGGATAATGAATCGATTCACACCAATCCCGCAATAGATCACTTGAAAGCATTTTATCTGATTCAAATCCATAAAATTGCGCCAAATTATCAAATCCAATAGCTGCCTCCGAAACTAAAAAAGTATCTACAGGTATAGCAGATTGAATACTCCCAGAAGTACCTATGCGAATCAGATTCAAGGATTTTTTAACTGATTTTTCAAGACGTGTCTCAAAATCGATATTGACCAACGCATCCAATTCATTCAACACGATTTCCACATTATCCGCACCAATACCACTGGAGATTACGCCTAAGCGCCGACCGCCTAGTTCTCCAAAATGGCTTATAAATTCACGTTTATGAATTTGGGTATCGATTCGATCAAAATATTGGGAGACTTTGGGAACCCGTTCAGGATCACCCACTAAGATCAATTGGTCAGGCAATTGATCTGGGCGAATCGCTAAATGATACGAACTACCGTCCGGATTTATGATTAAGTCAGTTGGCGAGAAATAGGTCATCCGCGAAATTATTGATAATTTCCGAAATCATTTCATTTATATGGTTAGCAACAAAGCAGAAATTCATTCGGTTATTCTCCAACATCTAGAGGAGCGAATGGAGCAGGGGAGAAAGGATTTTCAGTTGGCCAAAGAATCCCGAGATTCCGATACCAAAAGTAGTGCAGGCGATAAGTTTGAAACGGGCAGAGAAATGATGCAACGGGAAATGGATAAGATAAGTGCGAGTTTGGATATGCTAAAAGGCCAACTAGCCCAAATGAAGCGCATTGATATACACGAAAATCCAACGCGCGTGGGCCTAGGCAGTTTCATCGAAACGGATGCGGAAAACTATTATTTATCTGTGGGAATAGGAAAATTAAGCTGCTCAGGAACGCCATTTTATGCGATTTCAGCAGATTCGCCCTTAGGTGAATTACTTGTAGGAAAACAAATCAATGAAATCATTGAATTAAGAGGAAGAAAAATAACTATAAAATCAATCGTATGAAAAATGCGCATTATCTGTATTTGCTTTTATCCATCGTAGGCGGTGGATTTACAGCCTATTTTGTCTTTGTGGGTATACAAGAAAATGGAGGGAACTTTGATGTGATTGCATTTTGCAAAAGCACCTGGACCATGGATCCTTATGCTAAAAGTTTGAGTTGTGATTTTTGGACGGGAGCTATTACGGGAACCTTTTTTATGTTGGTCGAAGGAATCCGCATCAAAATCAAATACCTTTACCTATACTTAGCAGCAACGGTATTGATTGGCTTCGCTTTTGCCTTTCCCTTATTTTTGTTTGTCAGACATCGTCAATTAGCCTAAATCAATGGAAGAATATATCAATACATTTCCTGAAGCCACTCAGAAAATATTACGCGAAGTTAGAGATGCCATTCGATCCGTTGTTCCAGAAGGAACGCAAGAGATCATGTCATACGAAATGCCAACTTTCAAGTACCAGAAAAACCTAGTACACTTTGCGGCTTGGAACAACCACATCGGATTTTATCCTGGACCGCGCGCATTAACGGAATTTAGTGAACGCTTAAACTCATTTGAGGGAGCGAAAGGCTCAGTAAAATTCCCATACCATTTACCTATGCCGTTGGATCTTATCAAGGATATAACGAGATACCGCGTAGAGGAGGTTACTAAAAAAATAGTTTAAAGCATTTTTCTCTTTTCTATTTTTTCATTTCTGCCAAAGGACTTGAATCCTAGCTCCGGCGAATAACCCACCGAATTTTTGGAATAATATCCTTTTTCATTGTAAGGACGCTTTCGCGGATGGTCTTTACATGCTGTCGAACAAGCACCCTCCATTTCTTTCAAGCAACTCGGACAAATAGCTAAATGCTCATTGCATTCCGGATTTGCACAGTTCACCATGTGATCAGATGCTTCCTGACAAACAAAACAAGTGGAGATAACCTCCGGATTAACTGAATTAACTTGCGTGGCCACCCGGTTATCAAACACGTAACACGAACCATCAAAGTCTTCGCCACCTTCCTCCAAACCATATTTAATTATCCCACCGTGGAGTTGGTATACATTCTCAAAACCTTTCTCCAACAAATAAGCTGACGCTTTTTCACACTTGATCCCTCCAGTACAATACGTAATTACCTTTTTACCTTTCAAATGTTCAATCTCTTGTACATGCTCAGGCAAATCACGTAAATTCTCCATATCGAAGGTATAGGCTCCTTTGAACTTACCCAACTCATGCTCATAATTAGAACGCATATCGACCAAGACTACATCGGGATCGTTTTTCAACATCTCCTTAAATTCCTTCGGCTTTAGATGTTTACCCGTCTTAATGCGTGGATTCACTGGTAAATCAGAATGAACAATCTCTGCTTTAACACGCACATGAAGCTTGTTAAACGTATGTTTATCGTGAGATTCTATTTTGAAATCAAAATCAGTACCGGCAAAAATTGGGTCATTTTCTAACCAACGCATGTAGGCATCACAATCTGATGCAAGACCTGAAATCGTACCATTTAATCCTTCAGCTGCGACAATGACACGGCCGAGCAGATTATTTTCGATACAAAAAAGGTGGTGTTTGATGCGATACTCCTCCGGATTGGGAATAGGAATATAGTTATAATAAAGTAACACACTGTAAGGCTTCATCTTCAACATGATTTACAGATTAAACAAAAAATTTCGTGACGATGGGGAGATTCGAACTCCCATACCTAAAGCGGCACTACCACCTCAAGGTAGCGTGTCTACCAATTTCACCACATCGCCAAAAACGGTTAGCAAAATTACCAAATATTTACTTACTTGCCAACAATTCAAAAATTCAAATAATTCAATTAATGGCTTTAGAACTAAGCGGAAAACTAATCAAGAAATTACCTGAGGTTACAGGAACAGGTAAAAATGGTTCCAACTGGATCAAACAAGAGTTTGTCCTTGAAACACAAGATCAATATCCTAAAAAAGTTTGTATGTCGGTGTGGGGAGACAAAACCCAAGATCTAGCACCGGTACAAGAAGGAGAAATCGTAAAGGTTCAATTTAATGTAGAATCACGCGAATATAATGAACGTTGGTACACTGAAATTCGTGCCTATCGTCTTGATCGTTCGGGCTCTAGCCCAAGCGTTCCACCTAATGTTGAAGCAAGCCCTGCTGGCGGATATCAATTCCCTCCATTGGCTGCTGAAAGTGGTGACGATTTGCCATTTTAATTTCAACTACTATTTGAAAGACTAATGCCTAAGGCTCAAACCTTGGGCATTTCTTTTTTTGATCAGACAACTGTTTGTACTTCACGTGCATCTTGCTGGTCAATTTTTACATTTAGTTCAACTGCATGAGATTTCTTTTTTTACTCGTACTAAGTAGCTTTTCGGCTATTGGCCAAAATTCATTACACCTCCATCTTCAAGATACCAATAAAGAATCACTTCCTTTTGCGACGATTCTGTTAAAAAAATCCGCTGATTCTAGCATCGTCAAGGGAATGAATACGGATGAAAACGGTGATTTACGTGTGAGCAAACTACCGTTAGGAAAGTTTACCCTGACAATTCAGTCCACCGGATTAAAATCCATCAAATTGAACCTAGAAGAAATTACGGCTGATAGTAAAATTGAATTAGGCATCATTACCTTAAGTCCGCTGAGCACTGAATTAGCGGAGGTTAAAGTCACAGCGACCAAACCATTTATTGAAAGGAAATTAGATAAGACAATTGTCAATGTAGAGAACTCGGCCATGGCTGCCGGAAATACCACCATGGAACTATTAGAGCGTTCCCCAGGGGTGATTGTAGATAAAGATGGCAACATTTCACTTCGCGGAAAATCAGGAGCCAAAGTGATGATTGATGGCAAAATTTCATATTTAACAGGAGCTGATTTAGCGAATTATCTGAAGAATTTACCAGCAGACCAAATATCCCAATTAGAGATTATGGCCAACCCTTCCTCAAGTTATGATGCAGCGGGAACGGGAGGAATCATTAACATTAAGTTAAAAAAGAATTCAAACATTGGTCTGAATGGATCTGCCAATGCAACCTTTGCCCAAGGGATTTATGCCCGTGAGAGTGCAGGAGTAAATCTTAACTACCGAAAAAATGGCTGGAACTGGTTTGGGAACGGTTCTGTAATCAATCGAACACTGTTAGAAAAAAATAACTTAGTTCGAAATTTTAGGGCGCAAAATGAAGTTTGGGAAAATAGCTTTGCCTATAAAAACGAGAATCAAAGTACCCAACTCAAAGGTGGGGTTGACTGGTATTTCTCCAAAAAAACTACGTTGGGCATCTTGGTTTCAGGCAATTTCAATCAATATACCTTACGGGATGGCTTGAATAAAACCACGCAAAATACGACAACAGGCGATGCCCTTTTCCGATTAAATACGATCAATAATGTGGGAAATCCAAGTCAAAACTATGCCGCTAATTTCAATGTAAAACATACGTATGATAGCACAGGGAGGGAATTGACGATTGACTTGGATTATGCGCGCTTTGCCGACAATAGTACTTCAAATCTAAAATCTCAGTTTTTAACAGGTAATTTCAAACCATTGCGTGTCGATTCTTTGTTGATTAATGATGCCAAATCATTCGTGGACCAATACTCCTTTAAACTAGATTACGTCATTCCATCTTTCTTAAAATCAAAATGGGGAACCGGTCTTAAATCTTCCTACGTACAGACAGATAACGATTTGCGCTTTCAAGGAAAAAATGAAGGTGACGCACAGTTTAAGTTTTTAACAGGTCAAAGCAATCAATTCATTTACCGCGAGCAAATTCATGCCGCCTACCTAAATACGGAACGAGCCATTGGAAAATTAAGTTATCAGCTCGGCTTACGCGGCGAATGGACGGCGGCTGATGGAATTTCGGAAGCGTATACGTCAAACGTGAAAGATTCAACGTTCCACAGAGATTACGCACAGCTATTCCCAAGTGCATTTATCCAATATGATTATTCCCAAAAACACAGTTTTGGATTTAACTATTCCCGTCGGATCGACCGTCCCAATTATGGGGACCTAAATCCATTCGTATTCTTTCTAGATAATTACACGTTTAAAGTGGGAAATCCCATGCTGACGCCACAGCTAACTAATTCGATTGAATTAAGCCATACCTTTTTAGGCGCCTTCAGCACAACATTCGGCTACAGCCATACGACCAATGTCATCACTGAAATATTAAAACAGGATACGGAAGCACGAAAATCGTATCAAACCACCGCTAATATGGCCGAAAGGACTAATTACAGTTTAGGTTTTTCACTACCTATACCAATTAAAAAATGGTGGACGAACAACACCGATATCTATTTCAATCGGGCAGAGTTAACAGGTAAGATTGAAAATACAGCTTTAAGCCCAGCAAGAAACATGTTCTATATAAACACGAACCACATTTTCACGTTACCAAAAGATTTCCGATTTGAAATTGGCGGAAATTATTTCACGGGTGGGTTGGAAAGTGCCTTTATTTTTGGAGCAGGAGGAGCACTTAATTTAGGTATTCAAAAAACAATGCTCAACAAGCGAGGTGTTTTGCGTTTAAACGCACAAGACGTATTGTTTACCTCGAATCCAAATGTATATATCAAATACGGCGACTTGGATATTGTCGTTCGACCACGTCAAGATTCGCGTGTAGTTCGTTTGAATTTCACTTACCGGTTTGGAAATATGTCTATAAAAGGAGCGAGGGTACGAGCAACCGGATTAGATGCCGAAAAATCTCGTGTAAAAACAAAATAGTATTTACTCTAAATTACCGAATTTTCCATTTTCAAAATCCTCAAAAGCCTGCATAATTTCTTGTCGGCTATTCATCACAAAAGGTCCGTGTGAAGCAATCGGTTCGTTGATCGGTTCGCCGCTAAGTATCAAAACCACAGATTCTTCAGATGCCTCAATCTCAAATTGAGTTCCATCGGTATCAAACAAAACGAAATGATTTTCTGGGGCTACCTCAACTCCATTAACTTGAATTTTACCTTCTATAACCAGTAACGCCGTATTGTAATTGGCAGGAAAATCAAAACTTGCCTTTCCTCCAGAACTCAATTTGGCATTCAACAAATTAACTGGCGTGAAGGTACTTGCTGCTCCGCGTGCAGTTTGATAAGAACCTGCTATCACTTCCACCTCGCCTAAATGAACAGGAACACGCGGAATCTGTTTATTTGAAATTGCTTGGTATTTGGGTGCCAACATCTTATCCTTTGCCGGTAAATTAACCCACAGCTGAACCATCTGAAAATCACCACCTGATTTACTAAATTCTTCTTCGTGGTATTCTTTATGCAATACACCTGAAGCGGCAGTCATCCATTGCACATCGCCTTCTCCAATGATTCCACCACCACCTGCACTGTCATGATGCGCGACACGTCCTTTGTATGCAATGGTTACTGTTTCGAATCCCCGGTGGGGATGTACACCCACGCCACGTGGTGTATCTGAAGGAGGGAAATAAAATTTGGCACCATAATCCATCATGATAAATGGACTCATGCGCTCCATGTCTAAGCCATGCCTACTCGGAATAAAATTATGTACTCGAAATCCGTCACCTACAAAATGAGGAGGACCCGGAGGGTAAATAGCTTGAATTGATTTGGTTGACATGGATTTAATTAAAGATGTAATGACATGGCTTGATGAACAATATCGGCTTCAATAAAGGTTCCACCAAAAGCAACAAAACCGACAGACGCATATAAAGGCATCACTGATTGTTGGGCATGTAAATAGAAATAATTCGCACCAGGATAAGTGATTTGTGCCTCCTGAATCAAAAAACGCACCATTTTAGAGGCATACCCCTGACCACGATAAGCAGCTAAGGTGGCAATGCGTTCAATTTTTATTCCTTTGTCGGTTTTACGATAGCGACCCGTAGCTACTGGAATGCCGTTAACCCAGTACAGATAGTGAATGGCAACTGCATCTAACTCATCGAATTCTTCAACAGGTAGACATTTTTGTTCCACGACAAAAACCTCCGTCCGAATCGCAAAAACAAGATCAATTTCAACAGGGGATAGGGCCTGCGTAATTTTATTTATCCTGCTTTCCATAGGCTTCAATAATTTTACGAACTAATCGATGTCGGACAACATCTGAACCATCCAATTCAACAAACGAAATACCTTCTATTCCATTTAATATACGTTCGGCCTCTCCCAGGCCAGATGTTTGATTTTTAGGCAAATCAACTTGTGATTTATCACCTGTAATGATGGTTTTTGACTGAATACCCATTCGAGTTAAAAACATCTTCATCTGCATCGAAGTCGTATTTTGCGCTTCATCAAGCAGAATAAATGCTTTGTTTAGAGTCCGTCCACGCATATAGGCCAAAGGTGCAATTTCAATAGTCCGATTTTCCAAATAGAATTTCAACTTCTCCGCAGGGATCATATCATCCAAGGCATCATAGATGGGGCGTAAATATGGATCAATTTTTTCCTTCAAATCACCAGGTAAAAAACCTAAATTTTCTCCAGCTTCTACCGCGGGACGCGTAATGATGATTTTTTTAACTTCTTTATTTTTCAATGCTTTAACAGCCAAAGCCACCGCTGTATAGGTTTTACCAGTACCCGCAGGTCCAATGGCAAAAACGATATCGTTTTCATTAGCTGCGTCTACGAGTTTACGTTGGTTAGGCGTCTTCGCTTTGATTACAATTCCTTTGTTCCCAAAAAGCAACACATCTTTATCCTCCACCCATGGGGTAACCGTCTCTTCACCCGTTGGGTTTAACACCGAATCGATGTAGGCCTTCATGTGAATTGCCGTAAACGTACTGTGTTTATTCAAGTGCTGAATGCATTGATTGACGATCGCTTCAACTAGAGCAATTTGATCATCTGAACCTCGAATGGTCAACTGGTCTCCGCGAGAGATGATTTTCGTTTGTGGAAATGCGTCCACGAGTAATTGAAAATGTGCATTGGAAACTCCAAGAAACTCAATCAAGGAGATTTCGGACAAGGATATATTTTTCTCGATCAACTAGTTATGATTATGGCATGAATGAAAGTACTAAAATAGGGAAATCTTGAAATTTTATCCGATGATTTACATGTTAATTTTATATAAAATTTGTAAAATTGTAGTCTATGGATTCGAATACCCCCGCACAAATTTTCAATAAAGGACGACAAGGCTCTGGCAATGTTCGTTCAAATGCTCCGCAGCGCTTAAGCGACTTGGGATTAGGGAAATTACCTCCCCAAGCTATTGACCTGGAGGAAGCATTATTGGGTGCATTGATGTTGGAAAAAGAACCTTTAGCCAATGTTATTGAATTATTAAAACCAGAAACTTTTTATAAAGATTCCAATCAAAAGATTTTTGGGGCGATTCAAGCCCTATTTACAGCGTCACAGCCGGTTGATTTATTAACGGTCAACAACCATTTAAAAAGTACAGGGGATTTAGAAAAGGCCGGAGGAACGAGTTATTTGGCCCAATTAACATCTCGTGTTAGTTCCACGTCTAATGTGGAGTTTCATGCGCGTATTATCATTGAGCAGTATATTAAGCGTCAGTTAATTCAAATCTCTTCAGAAATCCAACGACTATCTTATGAGGACACAACGGATGTGTTTCATATTTTAGATAAGATGGAACAGGAACTTTTCACGATTGCAGAATCAAACATTCGTAAGAATTACGAAAGTATGTCGGATATCTTGAAAAAGGCTGTTGAAGAATTAGAAAAGAAACAATTACAGAAAAGTGGTTTAACTGGGGTTCCATCCGGATTTACAGATTTGGATCGTTTAACCTCTGGCTGGCAAAAACAAGAATTAATTATCATTGCCGCACGTCCAGGTATGGGAAAAACAGCCTTTGTCGTTTCGGCTTGTCGGAACGCAGCTGTCGACCATGGCCAGGCAGTGGCACTTTTCTCTCTTGAAATGAGTGCGGTTCAATTAGTTAATCGTATTATTTCCGCGGAAGCAGAAATTGAGGCCGATAAAATTCGTCGTGGAAAATTAGAACCGCATGAATGGCAACAGCTTCACACGAAGATCAAAGGACTTTTTGAAGCCCCAATATACGTTGACGATACACCCGCCTTATCTATTTTGGAATTGCGTGCAAAATGTAGACGTTTAAAAGCCCAAAAAGACATTCAATTAATTGTCATCGATTACTTGCAGTTGATGACCGGCGATTCTTCCGGCAAAGGAGCTAGCGGAAACCGGGAACAAGAAATTGCACAGATTTCACGTGCATTGAAGCAATTAGCCAAAGAACTCGACGTACCAGTTATTGCATTATCGCAATTAAATCGTTCCACGGAAACACGTGGTGGAAATAAAAAACCTCAACTATCCGACCTTCGTGAATCTGGAGCCATCGAGCAAGATGCAGATCAGGTAATGTTTATTTATCGTCCCGAATATTACGGCATCACTGCAGATGATCAAGGAAATTCACTAGCTGGCATGGGAGAGATCATTATGGCCAAAAACCGTTCCGGTTCACTTGACAGTGTTTGGTTAAAATTCATTGGTAAATTCACCAAATATTGTGATTTAGACTTCCAACCTTTTGGCGGCGGTGATGGCGGAGAAAACTTTAAATTAAGTGCTCTTGGTGATCAGACATCAACATTCGAACAAGGAAATTCTGATTCAGTGTTCAAGGGAAGTAAAATGAACTTGCCACCAGAAGAAGATTTTGATCCGTTAAATAGCCCTTTTTAGAGGTGAGAGGTGAGAGGTGAGAGGTGAGAGGTAAGAGTAGTTGTTACCTCTCACTTCTTACCTCTTATTTCTTAGCTTTAACCTCACAATATTTTCCACATGATGCGTCTGAGGAAACATATCCACCGGGTGAACAACGTCGACTGTATAGGCAACGTCTAATAATGCCAAATCACGTGCTTGCGTAGCCGGATTACAACTTACGTAAACAATCGTGTGAGGCTGTACCTCTAAAATCTGATTCACCACATCTAAATCCATTCCCGCACGCGGTGGATCTGTGATGATGACATCTGGATTCCCATGAATCGCAATAAATTCACGCGTCAGTACCTTCTTCATGTCACCCGCAAAGAAGGTGGCATTGGTAATTCCATTCAAAGTTGCATTGATTTTCGCGTCTTCTACGGCCATGTCGACATATTCGAGGCCCACAATCTTAGCGGCGTGTTTGGCAAGAAATAAGCCAATCGTTCCAGTTCCCGTGTATAAATCATAAACAACTTCATTACCCGTTAAGCATGCATACTCGCGGACCAATTGGTATAAATGAAGCGCTTGTTTGGCATTTGTTTGGAAGAAAGACTTAGGACCGATTTGAAATTTCAAATCCTCCATTACTTCTACCATAAATGGTTTTCCATGGAAACAAACTACGTCTAAATCATGGAAAGTGTCATTTCCTTTTTGATTGATGACATAATTTAATGACGTGATCACGGGGAATGCCAACTTCAAATAGTTCATCACTAAATGAATTTCATCTTCAGATGCATAAGCAAATTGCACCGTCACCATCAGTTCGTCCGTCAGCGTATTTCGAATAATCAGGTTTCGTAATGCACCTTCCTTTTGCATCTTCAACTCATAGAAAGAAATTCCATTGGCTTGAGCAAAATCACGCACACCATTCCTAATGGCATTAGATGGATCAGGTTGTAAATAACAATGATCCACCGGTAAAATTTTATCAAAACGACCTGGAACGTGAAAACCTAAGGCATTCATTGATCCCAAATCTTCTTTCCCGATTTCATCTTCGGTCAACCACCGAGCCGAAGAAAACGTAAACTCTAACTTATTTCGGTAATAATATTCCTCCGAACTACCTAAAATAGGCTGAAATTCAGGCAATTTAACCTTAGCAATACGTGTTAAATTATCGCGCACTTGACGTTCTTTAAAAGCAATTTGAGAAGCATAGGAAACGTGCTGCCATTTACAACCTCCACAAATACCAAAATGTGCGCAAGCAACCTCCGTCCGATGTTCGGATAAAGGCTGAATATGAATGGCTTGCGCTTGCTTGAAACTCTTTTTTGATTTTAAAATGCGGAGATCCGCAATGTCACCAGGAGCTACCGGGCCCTGAACAAAAATGACTTCATCGTTCACTTTGGCAATGCATTTAGCCTCAGCTGCAAAATCTAAAATGGCTATTTGCTCCAACACCACCGGCACTTTCTTTTCCTTCTTCTTACTCATCTATTTGTAAATATGTGCAAAAATAAGGCTTTAAATGGTCAAGCCAACCAATTCCAGATAAAACCTTAACTTCGCATGGAAATAATTAGGTATGAAAAATAAGGTTGTCATCATCACAGGCGCTTCATCAGGAATTGGAAAAGCATTGGCTTTTGAATTTGGAAACCAGGGAGCCAAAATCGTTATCACAGGTAGAAATAAAGAGAATTTGCAAATCGCAGCAGAAGAAT
The DNA here is from genome assembly GCF_044377215.1 of Aquirufa sp. Classification (GTDB taxonomy): domain Bacteria; phylum Bacteroidota; class Bacteroidia; order Cytophagales; family Spirosomataceae; genus Aquirufa. Next base: position 91,641 of record NZ_JBILJM010000002.1, on the reverse strand, counting down.
TAATCAAAGCTAAGATTGATGTAACGGCAATCATTTGCGATAGCAGCTCTGATGAGCAGACCAAGGCCATGATTAATAAGACAATAGAAACCTACGGACAGATCGATTTGCTGATCAATAACGCAGGTATATCGATGCGGTCGATGTTTGAAACGGTCAACCTGAACGTCTTAAAACAAGTGATGGACATTAATTTTTGGGGTACTGTGTATGCATGCCACGCAGCTTTACCTTATTTAAAACAAACCAAGGGTGGAATCATCGGAATTTCATCCATTGCGGGATACCGTGGTTTACCGGTAAGAACCGGATATTCAGCCTCAAAATTTGCTATGAATGGCTTTCTAGAAGCCTTACGAACTGAATTATTAGACACGGGTGTACACGTATTAACTGCCTGCCCCGGATTTACGGCATCCAACATCCGAAGCGCATCTTTAGTTGGCGATGGTTCAATTGCCGGAAACTCCATGCGTGAAGAAGGCAAAATGATGTCGGCAGAAGAAGTAGCAAATGAAATCCGAAAGGCCTATGAAGCCAGAAAAAAAACATTGGTGTTAACTTTCCAAGGTAAGCTAACGGTATTCTTAAATAAATGGATGAACGGCTGGCTAGACCGTATCGTTTACAACACCTTAAAAAAAGAAAAAGATAGTCCATTAACGTAAAAAGTCCTGCCAGATAAAATCCAGCAGGAGCTTACACCCATAACTTACCACTCTATTAATATTAGTTGGCTAGGTAAAATAGCTAATTTCTTTGGGGCTTAAATTCCGAATAAATGCCTCTTGCATTGATTCTAAGTAAGGAATCGCGTATTCGAATTCATTAATTAACTCCATAAAGTAAGCTCGTTCAAATACCAAAAACTCCGACAATTCAGTCGTCATAGCTGTACAGACATAACGTCCTTGGCTAAAAGCCTCGTCTAACCCAATGAAAACATTTCGCTGGCCAATCTGTATCTTCTTATCTTTCTCGGGCCATTGCATTTCCATGGAACCCCGATTTAAGTAAAACACAAACTCAGCTTTTTGGCCTTGTCTAAACAAAAACTCCGCTGGTAAATAATTGATCAAAATACCGCTACCAAGTATTTTTCGTTCCGTCTCAATTAGAAGATCCTTCGTTATTTTCATTGCCGAACAAAAGTAGACGCATTCTAGAAACTGATTTATGACAATCATCAGTTTTCATGGTGCGATATATCACAAATTGAAGCAGAAAAAGGATTCATTTTTGTCTAAAATTTAGTGACATGCACGCAAGTGAAGCAGATCAATTAACCAACCTAACAGAAACGACCTGTTTCCATTGCCATAAATCCTGTTTGGATGAAATTGCCCATTTCGAAGAAAAAGCCTTCTGTTGCCATGGATGTAAACAGGTATACCAACTACTCACTGATAACTCCCTGGAAGATTATTATGTCTGTGATGTAAATCCAGGAAAAGCGCCTTCCGAACAAAATTTTGAATTTTTAAATAATCCCCATTTTCAAGATCAACTCATCAGTTTTTCAAGTCAAGGAGTTTCGAAAGTCAATTTTCATTTACCAGCTATTCACTGTCGATCGTGTTTATATCTATTAGAAAACCTGTCAAAGTTAAATCCGGGAATCGTCAAAACGACCTTGAATTTTGGCAAAAAAGATCTGACAGTTTGGTTTCAGGAGGATCAGATTAATTTGGGCCAATTAGCTACTTTGCTTGCTAGTTTGGGCTATGAACCTTTAATCTCGTCTGATGAGGTTCCAGAAGAAAAACGAAAACGAGCGAATCATCAAACTCAGTTATTTATCAAACTGGGGATTGCTGGCTTTTGCGCAGGTAACGCCATGTTGTTTAGTTTCCCTGAATATTTAGGTATCGAAGATGGCTCGCTTAAACAGCTATTTGGTTATTTAAATATCGCTTTAGGTAGCATTGCGGTATTTTATTCCGGTTCGGAATATTTCAAAAATGTATGGGCTCACATCAAGCTGGGCAAAATGACAATTGAACTACCCATTTTACTCGGCATCCTCGTTGGCTATGGCCGCAGCGTTTACGAAGTATTTTCTCATACAGGAGCTGGCTACATAGATTCCGTATCGGGACTAATTTTCTTTTTGTTGATAGGGAAGTGGTTCCAACAAAAATCCTTCGATTTCCTATCGTTTGAGCGTAATTACAAAGCTTATTTCCCTTTAGTAATAAGCAAATTGGAAGAAGGCATTGAAGTGAATTATCCGCTCAATGAAATCAAAATAGGTGATCATTTGATCATCCGAAACCAAGAAATCATTCCAGCAGATGCGGTGTTGATTACTGGATCAAGTCAAATGGATTACAGTTTTGTGACGGGTGAAAGTGAATTACTCAAACTTAATGAAGGGAATTCGATGTATGCGGGCGGCCGACATACCGGCGAGCGTATCGAAATTGAAATCAAAAAAGAACTTAAACAGAGTCATTTGACCCAATTATGGGAGCAACAGGCCTTTAAAGACCCATTACATAAAACAGAAAATTGGGAAAATTTTGCGAATCAAGTTGGCGGATATTTCACAGTGGGCCTCATTAGTCTAGCCATCCTCGTAGGCAGTTACTGGCATTTTACCGACCCAAGCCGTTGGTCCAATTCCGTCGTCAGCATTTTAGTTATTGCCTGCCCATGTGCTTTGGCAATCTCATATCCATTTGCGCTAGGCCACGGGATTCGTTGGCTTGCAAAAAGTAATTTCTTCATCAAGGACATCCAAGCCTTTGAGCGCATGGCTCAGGTAGATACGATTGTATTGGACAAAACGGGCACATTAACGTTACCGAGTACCCAAAATCCGATCGCAAAATTAACCCGAGAATTAAGCTCATCAGAATGGAGTGCACTTTATTCGTTGGCCTTACAATCCACACATCCCATGTCGCGTCAATTCGTACGCTATCTGCCTAAAAATCAGCCTATTGTACACTTAGAAAAATTTGCTGAAAAAATGGGCAAAGGGCTTGAAGCCATTATAGAAGGAATCGAATATCGTCTAGGCAATGCCAAATTCACCGGACACCAAGTACCCAAAGACAACGACTACATCCGATCCGAATCGCAATTGTATATTCAAATTGGAGGTATCTCTGTAGGATTTATTGAATTTCCCTGGGTTTACCGAGCTGGAATTGAGGTGATGATTCATCAGTTGCAAGCTAAATACAAGGTGTATTTACTTTCAGGAGATAAACAGGCCCATGCAGGAAGCATTTTGGATTGGTTTCCGGATCCGAGTACCTATCAATTTGAATGTAGCCCAATGGATAAAATGAAGTTTATTCAATCGTTGCAAGATCAAGGAAAGCGCGTGGCAATGATCGGGGATGGCTTAAATGATGCGGGGGCTTTGCGACAATCACATGTTGGAATTGCGATTTCTGATGATCATTTACATTTTACGCCAGCGAGTGATGCCATTTTAAAAGGAGAGCAATTGGCTCAATTACCTACATTATTAGCCTTCTCCAAATTTGGCCTAAAATTGATCAAACTTAGTTTTCTTTTGTCCTTAGTGTATAATGCCATTGGATTAAGCTACGCCGTTCAAGGGGATTTATCACCCTTAATCGCCGCGATTTTAATGCCTGTAAATTCAATTAGTATGTTACTCATTGCGAATCTGGGCATGAGTTGGAAAGGATATACACTAAAGTCATAAAATGAAATACCAAAATTGACGTAAGTCATGTTTTTGCCGAGTGATAAATTTGAATTTTGGAATAAATAAACACCCATACCTATGGAAATCATGTACGTAATGATCGCATTGAGTTTACTGATGGCTGTGGGCTTTTTAATAGCGTTTGTGTGGTCGATTAAGAATGGCCAACAAGAAGACTTGATTACGCCAGCGATGCGCATATTAACAGAAGAAAAAATAAATAAACCTTTATGAATACAAAATCTACCACGATAGAGCATTTCGCTTATGACAATACGATTGTTAGAAACTTTGCATTAGCAACAATTTTGTGGGGTGTAATCGGCATGTTAGTGGGCGTCATTATTGCATCCCAACTCGTTGACCCCGTTGTAAACTTTACCCAATACGGTTCTTATGGTCGTTTACGGCCACTTCACACGAACGCAGTTATTTTTGCCTTTGTGGGGAATGCCATATTTGCAGGCGTTTATTACTCGTTACAACGCCTCTTAAAGGCGCGCATGTTTAGTGATATCTTATCTAGTTTCCACTTTTGGGGCTGGCAAACCATCATTGTTGCTGCGGCCATCACATTACCTTTAGGGATTACCACCTCGCATGAATATGCAGAATTAGAATGGCCAATCGACATTGCCATTACCTTGGTTTGGGTCGCGTTTGGTGTAAATATGTTTGGTACGATATTTAAAAGACGAGAACGTCATTTATATGTAGCGATTTGGTTTTACATCGCAACGTTTATTACCGTGGCGGTATTGCACTTGACTAACTCCATGCAATTGCCTATTTCACTTTTCAAATCATATTATGTGTATGCCGGCGTTCAAGATGCCCTAGTTCAGTGGTGGTACGGACATAATGCGGTCGCATTTTTCTTAACGACGCCATTTTTGGGCTTGATGTATTACTTCCTGCCCAAGATGGCAAATCGTCCAGTATACTCATACCGATTATCCATCCTACACTTTTGGGCTTTAATTTTCATTTACATTTGGGCAGGCCCTCACCATTTATTATACTCCAGTTTACCGGATTGGGCACAATCACTGGGTGTTGTATTTTCGATCATGTTGATTGCTCCATCTTGGGGTGGAATGATTAACGGTTTATTAACCTTGCGGGGAGCATGGGATCAGGTTCGTGAAAATACGATTTTGAAATTCATGGTGGTTGGCATTACTTGTTATGGTATGGCCACATTTGAAGGGCCTATGTTAAGTTTGAAAAACATCAATGCCATAGCTCACTTTACCGACTGGATTGTTGCGCACGTTCACGTAGGTGCTTTAGGCTGGAATGGATTCTTAACCTTTGCGATTTTGTACTGGATGTTTCCGCGCATCTTTCAAACTACGTTATATTCAGAAAAATTACTCAAATCTCACTTCTGGATTGGGACGATTGGGATTGCGCTATATGCAATACCCATGTATATCTCTGGATTTACCCAAGGTATGATGTGGAAGCAATTTACGGCAGAGGGGACTTTGCAGTATGGCAACTTCCTAGATACGACTTTGCAATTATTGCCGATGCACTTAATGCGGGCAATTGGTGGGACGCTCTATTTGACGGGGGCCATATTGATGGCCTACAACTTATTCAAAACAATGCAAAAAGGCACGTTATTAGCTAATGAGCCTGCTGAAGCCGTACCCTTAGCGGTAACTGAAGAGCCTGAAAAAGGGGAACATTGGCACAGGTGGATTGAACGCAAACCAATCCAATTGTTGGTTGGCTCCTTAATCATGATTTTAATAGGATCACTCGTCGAATTGGTTCCGACGTTCATGGTCAAATCGAATGTACCTACTATTGAGGCGGTGAAACCATATTCTTCACTAGAATTGGAAGGACGAGATATATATATCCGTGAAGGTTGCGTGGGATGCCATTCGCAATTAGTCCGTCCTTTCCGGAGCGAAACAGAACGCTATGGCGAATTCTCCAAATCAGGGGAATTTGTGTATGACCATCCGTTCTTGTGGGGATCAAAACGAACAGGACCAGATTTGCATCGTGAAGGAGGAAAATATCCAGATTCATGGCATTATCATCACATGCGTGATCCGCAATCAATGTCTCCAGGGTCAATTATGCCGGCATACGATTGGTTGTATGAACAAACATTGAGTACATCTCAAACGCAAGCTAAATTGAATGCCATGAAGAAATTGGGGGTTCCTTATACCAATGCGGAGATTGCAAATGCTGTCACCGATTTGAATACACAATCAAAAGCGATTCAAGCGCGTTTGGCGGAGGAAAAAATAAAGGTTTCGGCAGATAAGGAGATTATAGCCATGATTGCATATCTCCAACGGTTAGGAACGGATATCTCTAAAAAATAAGAACATGTTCAAGCAATTTATATCAAATATTCCCGGAGCAGACTCTTACATGATCTTCTCATTAATTACGTTCATGGTCTTTTTTTCGGTGGTGGGCTTGTACATGTTCCTGATGGATCATAAGCACATCGACGAGATGAAACAATTACCATTTGAAAAGAAGTAAAAACACGATAGCATATGACATTCTCTTTTATCGAAATTTGGTTGGTTAGTTTAATCTTCTTAACAGGAGTTGTAATCTTAATCGTGACCCTTCAGTTAAATGCAGCCTTAAAAAAACTTGTTCAGTTGCCTCAGGAAGCCGAAGATACGTTAACCTGGTGGCAAAAATTCACGGGACTGAAACCACTTGAAGAAGAACGGAATTTGATGATGGAACATACCTATGATGGGATTGAGGAATTGGATAATCCTACACCACCATGGTTTATGTACTTATTCTATTTAACAATCATTTTTGGTATTTTCTATGGGGCGTATTACCACGTCTATGCAACCGAAAATTTACAAGCGGGTGAATACAAAACCGAAGTAGCAGTAGCAGAAAAAGCGCGGGAAGCCTACATGAAACAGTTTGCTAATTCCATCAATGAAGATAATGTTACCCTTGCCACGGACGCGAAAGATTTAACATCGGGTTCAACTATTTATTCGACAAATTGCGTAGCTTGTCACGGAGATAAGGGCCAGGGGGGCGTAGGACCTAATTTAACAGACAAATTCTGGATACATGGGGGTGGAATAAAAGACCTCTATAGAACCATTACACATGGTATACCGGAAAAAGGCATGATTGCCTGGGAAAAATCGTTAAATCCAATCCAAATCCAACAGGTCTCATCTTATGTATTAACCTTGCAAGGCACCAATCCTCCCGGAGCTAAGGAACCACAAGGTGAAGAACTTAAATAACCTTAAACACATACACTTATGAGAAAGAATGTTGGTAAAATGGACCGTATTGTACGTATTGCTTTGGCAGTCGTATTGATCATTTTAGCTTATGCTAAAATAATTCCTCAAAACTTAACTATTGCCGCTTATGTGGTTTCAGCCATTATCGCGACAACTGGTTTTGTTCGAATTTGCCCTATGTATAAAATGCTTCACAAAAGCACCGTCAGGGAAGAACCTCCTCATTTTAATTAATCCCTAAGGTCCGAGGCAATCGGACCTTATTTTTTATGTCTCAAATCAATTTAAATAATGATGATTTTCGAAATCATCTATATAATCAGGCCAAAGATGGGAAGCGACTGTGGATTTATCCTGGACGGATTATTGGTCAATTGTATAAATTAAGGACATATTTTTCATACCTGCTATTAACCTTGTTAGTTGGATTACCTTGGATAGAGGTCAATGGCCAGCCCATCTTCTTATTCAACATTCTGGAACGTAAATTCATATTTTGGACTGTTCCATTTTTCCCGCAAGATTTCCATTTAGTGGCCTTAGGGCTCGTATCCTTCCTGATTTTCATAAGTCTATTTACTGTATTGTTTGGTCGCATTTGGTGCGGCTGGGCCTGTCCACAAACGATATTTATGGAAATGCTTTTTCGTAAAATTGAATACTGGATTGAAGGGGATGATAAGGCACAACGACGGTTAAACGAAAGCCCTTGGACAAATGAAAAAATCCTGAAAAAGAGCAGTAAACACATGCTGTTTTTCATACTAGCTTTTGTCATCTCGAATACCTTTTTGATGTACATTATTGGAAAACAGGAATGGCTAAAAATGATCAATGAAAATCCAAACGATCATATGAAAGGCTTAGCTGCCATGTTGATTTTCACCGGGGTATTTTATTTCGTCTTCGCTCGATTCCGGGAAATGGTTTGTATCGTCGTTTGTCCTTATGGGCGGTTACAGGGAGTTTTATTAGATAATAATTCGATACTGGTTCAATATGACCACAAACGTGGTGAGCCTAGAGGGAAGGCAACCATGACGGAAGAAAAAGGGGATTGCATTGATTGTCACTGGTGCGTGCGCGTTTGTCCTACGGGAATCGATATTCGAAATGGTAGCAACCAACTAGAATGTATCGGTTGCACTTCTTGTATCGATGCTTGCGATGAAGTCATGGACAAAGTGCATAAACCCAAAGGCTTAATCCGATATGATTCCTTGAACGGTATATATTCGGGCACCAAACTAAAATTCACCAGACGGATAGCCGCATATACCTCGGCATTAATGTTAATCATAGGTATTTTAGCTATCATGCTTATCACACGACGTGACTGGGAATCCACGTTGCTGCGGACACCCGGAGTGACGTATCAATACGACGAAAAGACGCACATGGTGGGAAATTTATATCAACTAGGCATCTTAAATAAATCAATGAAAGCACAGGGATTCCAAGTTTCGGTGGATGCGCCACTAAAACTCGTTTGGGTGGGAAAACCGATTCAACAGATTCAACAAGGCCAAATGGCCAAAGGGGAATTTTTTATACAAGCACGTACTGGAGCATGGAAACCCGGTAAAAAAGTTCTTGTGAAGATTATAAGCGATGAAGGAAATGAAGAAAATTTGAAAACTAGTTTTATACAACCAGATGAATAAATCAAGCAAAAAAGGCTTCCACTGGGGGCATGGAATTATACTGACATTTGTGCTATTTGGTGCATTTATGGCCTATTTCTATATCAAAATGACGCATCAGGTCATTGAATTAGTAGGCGATAATTACTATGAAGATGGTCAAAAGTTTCAAAAAAAATTGGACTTGAAAAATCAAAAAGTCCCCACATCCGATACGCTACACGTTCAATTTTTTGCTAAGCACAAACTAATGCTTGTGCGACTACCCATGGGAATTGAGTCGGCACGAATACAATTCTTCCGGCCGTCGAATGCGCAACAAGACAAAAGTCTGGTATGGACGTCAAAAGACGGTGAGGCTTGGACAATTCCAAGCGAGTTCCTTACAAAAGGACCCTGGAAATATTCGGTTTCATGGAGCGTCAACGGGCATGACTACTTAAAAGAAGCACGTTTACTGATCAACTAAACATGGGTACCTGGTATTATGCTTTCTTAATTGGATTAGCGGGCAGCTGGCATTGCGCCATCATGTGCGGGCCCATATTGCAACAAATTCATGCTAAAGGATCTACTTCATCCCGCATGTATTTATATGGTTTGGGCAGGATTTTCATGTATGGCATATTGGGATTCTCAGTGGCTGGTTTGGGATCCATCTGGTTATTTCCATCCTGGTGGCAGGCGTATTATGTTGTTGCAGGTATACTACTTGCGTTAATTCTAACGCATAAAATAGGGGACAATGCCATTCAATTTCTCCATCAATATGTGGGGAAATATTTACATCACATCGGTGCAAAACTAGGACCAATCGGATATTTTTTCTTAGGCATGAGCAATGGATTATTGCCTTGCGGGCTTGTATTAGGTGGTCTAAGTATTGCATTGATCCAGCCAAACCCTTGGTTAGGCGCATTAAGCATGTTGGCTTTTGGGTTAGCCACACTACCAGCTTTGCGTTTTTCACTCTGGGGAATTAAATGGTTGGGAGCTTCCACACCATGGCTCAAGTGGCTTGGCTGGGTTGTTGTCATCGCATTATTATTTCGTGGAGCGTACGGAATGGGACTTGCGCATTCAGCTTATTTGCGTCATGCCAAAATCGCACCGATCATTTGCCATCCCTTTTCGGAATCACTGAAACCTTAATATTTGAGGTTGGCCAATTTATCTGCATGCAAAATCGTTAATTCAGCACCTTTCACTTCGATCAAACCTTCTTTCTTGAAATCACTCAGTGTACGAATAACGGACTCAGTAGCCGTTCCTACGCGGGAAGCTAAATCTTCACGTGATAACTTCATGACAACGGGACCTTCTTGGTTATTTCCGTAGGTTTTAACTAGTTCCACTAAGGCTTGAGCCACCCGCTTACGTAGTGATTGATAAGCCATTGAGAATAAAATAGACTCATTTTTCAAGAGGTAATTTGTCAATGCCTTACGGAAATAGATTTCCACGTGGATATTTTCCTTCATTTTCTCCATGAAGTCTTTGGCATAAATACTTAGAACCGTAGCATCTTCAAGCGTTTCAGCTGATTCGCGAAAGGCTTGATTTTCCAAAAGGTCTACAAAGCCGAAAAACTCACCTGGTTTGACAAATGATGTAATGAAATATTTGCCATCTCGATTTGTATGATAGGTTTTTACTTTACCTTTGACCAAATAAAATAGGCGAGTGGGCATGTCGCCTTCATTATAAACTAATTGTTTTTTAGCAAGTTGTTGTTGTTTTTTATCATTTGGAAACTTCTCAAAGTCTAAAAAATCGATGGCTTGTTGGGCCACCACCAAATCATCACGTGAATCCGTCGCAGCAAAATTTGTTTGTTGTTTTTTCAGTCGTGATTCAATCGCACGCAACAACTCCACTTCTTGAAAAGGCTTAGTCAAATAATCATCAGCCCCCATTTCCATACCCTTACGCATGTCGGCATGATCCGTCTTTGCCGTTAAAAAGATAAACGGAATCGTCGCTAATTCCGGTTGGTTCGCAAAAACTTGCAACACACCAAACCCATCTAAATGGGGCATCATAATGTCACAGATAACCAAGTTCGGTTTACCAATTTTGGCCATGCGAACTCCTTCGATGCCGTCTGAGGCGGTATCAACGGCATATCCGGAAAGCTCAAGCAGTTCTGCGGTGTTTTCACGAATATCTTGATTGTCTTCAATAATTAATATTTTAGTGGTCATAACTAGGATAAATTAGGTAATATGTAGGTAATGGTTGTTCCCTCGTCTATTTCACTTGTTAAGGTTAATTGGCCTTGAATTAAGCGCACATAGCGATCCATGATATGTAGGCCTAGACCTGTTCCTGGAATGATATTGGCATTCCCCCCACGGAAAAAACGTTCGAATAGATGCTTTTGGTCTTGTTCAGAAATTCCAATTCCTTGATCTTGGATGGTGATCTCCATGGAATTTGTTAGCATTTGCACGCGTAGAAAGACATTTTTTTGCGAAAATTTAATGGCATTGGAGAGGCCATTTAATAGAATTTTACGCAACATAGATGTGTCAGTGCTAAAGCGTGCAGCTGGGTCAGAAATAGTTAATTCAATGTCTTGACCAGGCTTCTTCATGCCCGCTAAAGCGGAGACAAGGTCGTCATAAAATTCAGAGACGCTAAAATCTTCTGGACGCACTTCCACTTTTCCAGCTTCTAGTTTGCCTACAGACAGGAATTCTTCCAAAATTTCAGTTAAATGAGAAACAGAAGATTTTATACGTTGAATATGTTGTTCACGCTTAGGCTGTTGGCCTGCTTCCGTGTATTTCTCAATAAGTGCTGCGGAAGACAAAATGGATGTTAGTGGCGTTCTAAACTCGTGGGATGCCATGGACACGAAACGCGTTTTCAGATCTCCTAATTCAATTTCTTTTTGTAGCGCATTTTCCAATTCATGCGTCTGTTTTTCTAATTGACCCAGCGTATTTTGCAAGGCTTGCGTACGTGCTTTAACTTCTTCTTCAAGCGATTCGTTAAGCTGATTGATCTCTTGATTTTTCAAAATCAGCTCCATTTCTACTTTACGTTTCAATGTGACATCACTGACAAAGGCGATGTAATACATCTGTTCTTTTTCTTTAAAATGACTTAAAGATATTTCAATAGGAAAGAGGGATTCGTCTTTTCGTTTGGCTTTTAGGTCTAATCCAGCACCCATGGGACGCGAAATAGGCTGATGATTTAATTTTTCCAAATGTCCTTCGTGCCGACCTTTTAGGTGATTGGGAATTAAGATGGAAATATTTTGACCCATTAACTCAGAACCCGCATAGCCAAACAAATTTTGAGCAAATTCATTGGATAGGATTACATTAAATTCCGAGTTAGTTACCAATATTCCAATCGCCGCTTCGTGAAAGATCGCTTCAAATTGCTTGGGATTGGAAAAAACAGTGCCAGACATCGTGGAAAATTTAAGACTCAATTTAAACAATTAAAGGGGATAGGTCAACGTCAATTTAACTTATATCGTTTTTCCACATGCTTCAACACATCCGCTTTGTAAAATAAAACCTCCTTAAACTTCCCATCCGCATAATCTTGCGACTGATCAAAAAAGTGAGGTGACGTCGGATCGCCTTGTTGGCCGCCGGCCAACAACGAATATGCCTTTACTTTAGACCCAAATTCTACCGCACAGACAAAGCTATTTCCATTCACTCCATACCATTTTTTTGACCCTTGAAAAGGTCTACTTGTATAGGAAGGAAGCTGACCCCATGCCGAAGACGTAAACGGTATTGGAATACTTGGTTTTGCATCATCAAAAATGGCGGTATTGGACAAACGCTGGAAACGATTCATATCACCCCAGCTTACATTCCAACGTCCAAAGTCTCGCATCAAATCAGCATATACCGCTTGCAAAGCCTCCACAGTTTCCGTAGCCGGATGACTAGCCGCATAATTCATAAAGTTTTGAACCGGATCCGATTGACCACCAAAAGTCAAAGGCTTCGGAATCTTCGGTAGTATCTTTAAACCCCAACGAACCGCAAGGGTCTGTGCGACAGATAAATTACTAACATGGTAATCCCAATGCCGTAAACTATCCACCAATGGCCGCAAGGCCTCCACAGGTCGCGCATCGAAATCACGAATTAATGCCGGGAGTAACACCTCAAATGCCGCTAAATTTCGGTCATATCCCAAGGCAATCAAGCCATTCAAATCCATACGCTGTGCCCGACTAAACAAACGCACAGCATTTTTATCTCGAAAATTTTCTCCATCGGGCGCCATGTAAACGGGGTAATCAGCTCGCTTCGGACTCGAGGTACCCGAGACCGTAAATGGGGTCGAATTGCAATTTTGGATCCAAGCCGTTTCCGGATTCACCACCTGCACAATTTCCTTTAGTTCATGTAATCCTTTCCAATCATTCATGGAAGTACTCCCATCTTGCACTAAACTCCAATCTTTTAACGCGTCCCGCTTAGGCACATAATTACCATGCCAATACGCAATGTTTCCTTGATTATCCGCATAAACCGTATTATTCGAGGTATTTGCACGCATCTCCATCACTTTCGTATAATCTGCCAATCCCTTGGTTTTCGTACGCAACCAGCTCTGCTCCAAACTTTTTAACGACCGATTAAAAGAACGAACTGAAATCCAGCGGCCATCCCGCGAAGCCATGACCGCACCTCGATGCGTATAAAAAGCCTTTACGGTACGTGGATTAGATTCACCTTTCACGCGTAAGGAGATTTGTTTTTCCTTGATGTCCAACCAGCGACCATCTACTTGATATTGATATCCGGTACCATTTGTACGTGTTGTCTCTGAATATAAATCAGCTACATCTACTTCACTTGATGTATGCATCCAGCCACCATAAGGGTTAAATCCTTGATAGATAAAAAACTGTCCCCACGTAACGGCTCCATAAACGTTCATTCCCGCTTCACTATTCATATGTACTTCTGGCCGGAAATAAAACGTTACGTGCGGATTAATGTATAGGAGTGAATGACCACTTTTTGAAAGAGTTGGGCCAACCGCAAACCCATTCGAACCCGTCAATTTCTCATCGGGTCCATGTGCTTTAACCTGGGTAAATGCTACTGAAGAACGAATTTGATAGAATTTAGCGGCCTCCTCAGCTTGCACATCGCCAGTGGATATGGCCCCAATTGATCCATCCGTCCACAATAAAGGGAACCAAGGCTCAAAATGAGTCAATAAGGCAGGCTTCACCTTCGGATTTTTATATAAATAGTAATTGATCCCATCAGCATAGGCTTGCAACAAGGTCTTCAACCAAGCTGGGCTTTTGGCATAATCCGCTTTCGCCTCCTCCGCATCGATAATCAGACGTATATACAAGTCATTCGCTACTTGTGACTCGCCTTTAACTTCTGACATGCGCCCCAACTTCTCAATGTAATTCATTTCGACACGTGAAAAATCATCTTCACATTGCGCATACAGTAAACCAAATACCGCATCTGCATCTGATTTACCATAAATATGGGGCACACCATAGGTATCACGCACTATTTCGACATGAGATGCTTGGGTTTTCCAACGGGCCAAATCAGCAGCAGATTGACTAAAAAGAAGGTGGGAAAGTAAAAGGAAACTAAGTACGTATTTGCTCATCGAGTAGTTGATTGAAATTAGATTATTGAAAATTCGACAAAAGCTTGAAATTCTCCAACATAAACCTACAGATTCGTGCAAATTAATTCGACTTGTCTACTTATGTTTGTATTTACGTTTAAACCTATCAACCTTGAAAAAATTCCTATACCTGTTTTTACTGGTCTTACCATTTATTTCCCCTGCACAAAATCGGTATAAAATTTCTGGACATGTAATCGACGCTGCTTCCCAAGCACCTGTTCCTTTTTCAAGTATTCGTATTCAAAAATCAAAAACAACGCAAGTCATTTCGGGTGGAATCACCGACGAGAAAGGGCTATTTTCTTTTGATACTCCAGTTGGAATTTATGATGTTCTCGTGGAGAGCATTGGTTTTGAAACAAAAAAAATAGAAAATGTATCCATTGATAAAACCACCAACTTGGGTAACATTGACATAAAGCCCAGTTCTAAAACCCTCGAAGAAGTTACTGTTAAAGGCCAAAAAGCATCCATGGAGATGGGATTAGACCGCCGCATCTTTAATGTAGGCACTGATATTGCCAACAAAGGTGCGACCGCCGCCGAAATTTTAGGTAATCTACCCTCGATTCAAGTCAGTGGAGAAGGTGGGATTAGTTTACGTGGTAGCGATAATGTGCGCATATTGATTGATGGGAAACCGTCTACGCTCGTGGGCATCAACGGTTCCTCCGGCCTAAGCTCCTTACAAGGTAATCTAATCGACAAAGTAGAAGTCATCACAAATCCATCTGCGCGCTATGAAGCAGAGGGTATGGCAGGTATTATTAACATTGTCCTAAAGAAAAATCAGAACCAAGGATTTAATGGGGCGATTGAGACGACAACGGGTTATCCAGAGAATTTTGGTGCAACGGCGATTGTCAACTACCGAAAAAATAAATTAAACTTCTTTTTGAACTATGGACTATTTTACCGCCGTACACCAGGAAGAGGGAATATTTATCAGGAAGTGTATACCAATGGCCAAACAAACTATTTGGAACAAACCTCTAAGAATAACGTTCGTGGAATGGTGAATAACATTCGCGGTGGAGCGGATTACTTTTTTAACGATAAAACGATCTTAACGGGTTCATATATTTTCCGGCGGACAGATGTGAAACGTATTTCAGATTTCAATTACCGAGATTATAAATTGAGTAAGTTGAATTTATTTAGTATTACGGATCGCCAACAAGTTGAATTGGAAGCTGAGCCAAATGCAGAATATGCTTTGACATTTAAAAAGAGCTTTGCGAAGAAGGGTAAGGAGTTTTCTGCCGACTTACGTTACTTGGACTATTGGGAGCGTTCAGACCAAACATATACGCAGGTAAGTAAGAAGGGGGATGGTTCAGCATTCCCGGAAAATGGTTTGGTTCAAAGGGCGTTAAATGATGAATATGAACGTCAGTGGATTCTTCAGGTAGATTATACTAATCCAGTGGGCAAAGATGGAAAAATTGAAACCGGTTTACGAACTAGTTTTCGGGATATGACGAATGATTACATCGTTACAGAACAACAAGCTTCGGGAGAATTTACAACGATACCTGGCTTAGAAAACATATTTGTGTATCAAGAAAACATCACGGCAGCTTATGCGATATATGGAAATAAAGTAAACCAATTCTCGTATCAAGTCGGTATTCGTGGGGAGAACACAGATATTCAAACAGAATTACTGCAGACCAAAGAAAAGAATCCGCGTCAGTATGCGAATCTATTTCCAAGTGCCCATGTAAATTATTTGATCTCCAAAGACAATTCCTTGCAACTAGGATATTCACGTAGGGTCCGTAGACCTACGTACAACGACCTTAGTCCTTTCGTTACCTTATCGGATAATCGAAACTTCTTTTCGGGTAACCCCAATTTAAATCCTGAGTTTACGGATTCCTATGATTTGGGCCACTTAAAATATTTTGATCAGGGCAGTATTAGTTCTTCAATCTATTATCGAAATACAACGGGTAAAATTGATCGGATCCGTTCAGTGGATGCGAATGGATTTTCGCGGACTTTACCAGAGAATTTTGCGAACCAACAATCTATGGGGCTTGAAGTTACGAGTTCATTGAATTTAGCCAAAGCCTATAAGGCAGATATTAGTTTAAATGCATTTAGGGCGATTACAGATGCGACAAACGTGAATGCAGCTTATCAAAGCGATACATATTCTTGGTTTGTTCGACATACATCACGCATAAAATTAAATTCAGGGGTAGACGTTCAAATACGGGCAAATTACGAGGCTCCCCAACAAACTCCACAAGGAACACGAGGAGAAATTGCTTGGATGGACCTTTCTGCTTCTAGAGACATAATGAAAGGAAACGGAACCTTAAGTTTAAACGTGTTGGACTTATTTAGTTCGCGAATTAATCGGAATGAAACAATGGGTGAAGGATTCTACACGAAAGGTAGATTTCAAGGCCGACTGACCCAAGTGAATCTAACTTTTAATTACCGATTTAAAACCACGAAGCAAGCCGCTAAACAGCGACGCAGCATGATGGATGAAGAAAATTAATTAACGCTATGAAAAAAACGAAAATTATCGCAGGTAGTTTACTGGCTTTTGCCGTTTGGGGTTGTACAAGCGCGTTAGAGAAACAAACCTATCAAGTCATTTTAGAAGACCAAGATCAAATTGCCGAGCGTGCACAAGCCGCCAAGGAAAAATTGCCTATCAAGTTGACGTCTGGAATGACCATTACGCGCTGGGCATCGGATAGTTTAGCACCCGATCCTGTAGCTATTGACATTGACGATCAAGGAGCTGTTTACCTAAATAGCGCAAATCGTGGTAAGGTTTCTGAATTTGACATTCGTGGGCATCGTGATTGGATGACTGAGTCGATTGGCTTTCAAACGGTAGAAGATCGTAGGGCCTTTTTGCGACGGACATTTGCCCCAGAGAACAGTGAGAAGAATGCATGGCTTCCTGATTTAAATGGAGACGGCATACATGATTGGCATGACTTAACTATTGAAAAAGAAGAAATCTGGAAGTTGGAGGATAAAAATGGAGACGGCTATGCAGATCAGGGAACGCGCATTTTAAACCAATTCAACGAAGAAGTTACGGATGTCGCGGGTGGCCTACTCGTACGTAAAAATGATGCATTTGTGGCCGTTGGGCCTGATTTATGGCGCTTAGACAATACACATAAGAAGGGCCTTTGGACCAATGCCAAATCCATTGCAACAGGCTTTGCGGTACATATTGGTTTTGGAGGACATGGGATGTCTAGTGTGATTGAGGGTCCTGATGGAAAAATCTATTGGCAAATTGGTGACATTGGCGCTAATATAACGACGGTAGACGGTCGAAATTTGGCTAATCCAAATTCAGGTGTTTTAGTTCGCTCTAATGCAGACGGTACGGATTTTGAAATTGTTGCTTCGGGTATTCGAAATACACATGAATTTGTATTTGATCACTATGGCAATATTATTAGTTCGGACAATGATGGTGACCATCCAGGTGAAAGCGAGCGTTTAGTGCATATTGTTGAGGGGGCGGATATTGGTTGGCGCTCCAACTGGCAATATGGAAAGTACACGGATCCAAAGAACAATTTGTACAAAGTGTGGATGGATGAGAAATTATATATTCCACGTTGGGAAGGGCAAGCAGCCTACATTATTCCACCGATTCGGAATTTCCACAATGGACCTACGGGGATGATTTACAATCCAGGTACTGCATTAGGAAAAAAGTGGTTAAACAAATTCTTCTTAGTTGAATTTGTGGGCAACGTGAATAACTCACACATTTGGTCGTTTGATTTAAAGCCAAAGGGCGCTTCGTTTGATTTCAAATCCGAGGTGGATGTTGTCAGTGGGATTTTGCCTACGGGTATTCGTTTTGGTCCAGAGGGCGCATTATACGTTGCGGATTGGGTAACGGGCTGGGATATTAAAAATTATGGCCGTGTTTGGAAGATAGATGTGGACCAAAAGTCGAATGATTTAGAAGCGGAGCGTGCAACGACAAAAGCCCATATTCAGATGGATTATTCAAAAGCCGGCGTAGCTCAATTAGCAAGTTTATTGGCTTATGAAGATATGCGTGTTCGCCAAAAGGCACAATTTGAGTTGGTGGCTCGTGGGCAAGCAGCTGAATTATGGAAGGCGATTGAGCAAAAAGAAAACCAATTAGCGCGTGTGCATGGCATTTGGGGGATTGGTCAATTGGCAGCCAAAAACAATGCTACAGCGGCTAATTTAGTGCCTTATTTATCAGATTCGGATGTAGAAATTCAAGCGCAGGTATTGAAGGTAATTGGGGATGTGCGTTATAAAGGTGCCGAAAAAGAGCTTATTGCGGCATTGGGATCCGTTTCACCGCGCGTTCAATTCTTTGCAGCTCAGGCATTGGGACGTACGGAGGCTTCTACGGCTATTCCGGGTTTATTGAAATTGATTGAGCAGAATAAGGATGTCGATGTGTATATCCGTCATGCGGCGGTGTTAGCGTTAAGTCGGATTGGACAAGTGGAGCCGATGGCGGCTTTGGCTACATCTTCGAATCGTTCATTACGCATTGCGGCGGTTTTGGTGTTAAGACGTTTAGCTAGTCCAGAAGTAGCTCGTTTCTTAACGGATTCGGATATGTATATTGTGGCGGAAGCGGCACGAGCGATTCATGATGATTTGTCTATTCGTGCGGCTTTGCCTGCTTTGGCAGCGACATTAAGTAATTCTTCCATTACTTCAGAAGTAATTATTCGTCGGGCAATTAATGCCTGCTTGCGTGTGGGAACAGCAAAAGAAATTGATTTGTTAGTTGCTTATGTACAGCGCACTAACATTCCGGATGCGATGCGTGCGGAAGCGATTGCGACCTTGGGTACCTGGGGAGACCCATCGGTATTAGACCGCGTGGATGGTCGGCATCGTGGTAAATTGGATCGCAATGCACAAGATGTAGTTACTAAGATTCAGCCTATCATTCCTACATTCATTCGCAGTAAGAATACAGAGGTATTGAATGCAACGGGCCAATTAGTAGCCGAATTAGGAATTAAAGATGTATCAGCGGAACAGACTCAGTTGTTTATAAATCATCCAACTGCGAAAGTTCGGGGTGGGCAATTGACGTCCTTGATCAGATTAAAGGATACGAATTTGCCTTTGCTTATTCAAAAGGGAATGGAAGATTCAGATCGTTCTGTGCGCAGTTTAGCGATGGGATCTTTGGATAAAATAGCGATTTCAAAAGCGCAATTGCCTGTTGTGGTGCAACCAATTTTTGAAAAAGGAACTGTCATTGAACAGCAACAAGTATTGCAGAGTATGGCCAAAATGGATCCCGCGAATACATCGGAGATATTGCAAGATTTAATTGCGCGCATGTTGCAGGGTAAATTACCTGCTGGAATTAAATTAGACTTAATGGAAGCGGTGGAAGCGACAAAAGAGGAAAAATTGGTCGCTCAATTAGATGCATTGAAAACCAAAGGGACGTTAACAGATGAGTTCAAAGAGGCCTTATTTGGTGGAAACATTCAGGCGGGTAATTTTATTTTCAATCGCAACCAAACGGCACAATGTGTGCGGTGTCACATTGCTGGTGGTGAAGGTGGAAATGTAGGTCCGTCGTTAAAGGGGATAGCTAGTAAGTTGACGCGCGAACAATTATTGCAAGCATTAATTGAGCCAAGTGCTCGGATTGCTCCAGGTTATGGAACGATTTCCTTGAAATTAACAGATGGCCAAGAAGTTAGTGGATCAGTGATTTCAGAAACGGACCAAGAAATTCAGTTGAAGACAAGCGAGGCGGAGCCGTTACGAATTGCCGTGAGCCGCATCAAATCACGTGAAAATTACCCTTCATCTATGCCAGCGATGGGATCCATATTAAGTAAGCGTGAGATTCGAGATGTGGTTGAATACTTGGCTTCATTGAAATAGTCTTTTGGAATTACAAGTTAAACATGGCCAAACCTAACCGGTTTGGCCATGTTTGTTTATGAGGATGAGGTAAATCAACTAATTAAAATTCCTTATGATAGGTTAGACAAAGTTTTATATAGCATGGCTTAGCTTATATCTACATGGATACGGTATTTTTGTAATTCCAAATTCAGTACGAAACTCAGCAAAACAAAATTGCTTTATTCATATTTCTCTGCCCATGAAAAATCATAATTTAGATCCTAAGGATGGTTTTGCGGGCTTAAAAGAAAATTTCATTCAGGATGCAAGTTCGGGATTCATCGTATTTTTATTGGCCTTACCCTTAAGTCTGGGAATTGCTAAGGCGTCAGAGTTTCCACCCATTATGGGATTAATCACTGCAATCATTGGCGGAATGGTTGTCAGTTTTTTTGCAGGTTCACGATTAACGATCAAAGGCCCAGCGGCAGGATTAATTGTTATTGTTGCGGGTGCGGTAAATGAATTTGGCGGGGGAGAAATGGGATGGCACTTAGCTTTAGGTGCTATGGTGATTGCAGGTATGGTTCAAATCCTTTTTGGGGTATTTAAGCTTGGAAAACTGATGGATTTCTTTCCCTTAGCTGCTATACATGGCATGTTGGCATCCATTGGATTAATCATCATTGGAAAGCAAATTCCCGTTTTATTGGATGTTAATCCAGCATTAAGCCAAGGGAAAAACCCCATCGCGTTATTTGTTTCCATACCTGAGTTTATCTTGAACTGGGATCCCAAAGCAACACTGATTGGTTTAATAAGCTTAGTTATCATGATGGGTTGGCCATTAATTAAACACCAAATCATCAAGAAAATTCCTGCTCCGTTGGTCGTTTTAGCGATCGCCATTCCAGCAGAACTACTTTTAGATTTTCAGGCAACCGCACCAAGATATGCGCTTGTTCAAGTTGGCAATTTACTCGAAAGCATCAAGTTTAATGTAAGTTTTGAGGGAGTTTCACAAACGGCAACCTTTATCAAATTTGTGCTTATGTTTGCGCTCATTGGATCTTTAGAATCTTTATTGACCGTAAAAGCCATGGATATGTTGGATCCATTTCATCGCAAATCCAATGCAAATAAAGACCTAATCGCTATTGGAATCGGGAACACGCTAGTCGCATTTTTAGGCGGATTACCGATGATCTCAGAGGTAGCACGCTCCTCGGCAAACATAACGAATGGCGCCAAAACAAGATGGGCTAATTTCTTTCATGGATTTTTCATTCTGATTTGTGTACTCATGGCATCTGATTTGATCGAATTGATCCCTAATGCGGCTTTAGCTGCCATGTTGATTACCGTTGGGATTAAATTAGCGCATCCCAAAGAGTTCATGCGCACGTTTGAAAAAGGCAAAGAGCAGTTATTAATCTTTATGGTAACCATTATAGTCACCCTAACTGTGGATTTACTGGTTGGAATTGTAGCTGGTATTTTAACTGAAGTTTTAGTTAATCTTTTGAATGGAAAGCCTTTAGGTTCCATATTCAAAGCACCTACGGAGGTTTCCTTTACAGGTGATGCCTACTTGGTTGAGATTTCAGATGCGGCTGTATTTACAAATTTCCTGGGCATTAAGCGTAAGTTAGAAGCCATTCCACCTGCTTTCCAAGTGACCATTGATTTATCTAAAACGCAATTAGTTGATCACTCCGTGATGGAAAATTTAGAGCATTTCAAAAACGATTATGAGCGCGAGGGAGGAACGGTCACTATTGTGGGATTAGAAGAACACCGAGCCGTTTCTAGTCATAAAGCGGCTGCACATAAGCGCATAAAGTAGTTTCTATTTTTATAATGAATACCGCGAAAATCGCGGTATTTTTTTGCGCTTTAAAATGTCAGGACACCAATTTCAAAAAAAAATCAATATCTTGAATCCAAATTAAACCTATACGATGAATCGGATTTTGACCTGTAGTATATTGCTACTAGGTGTTTATCAAACATTGCTAGCGCAAGTTTGGGTATCTCAGCCTAAACGTGCGGATATGTGGCACGAAAATCCAAGTCTATCATTTCAATCTGGCCAGTCTACTGGCATCATCATCAACGCTCAAACTACGTTTCAGTCCATCGACGGTTTTGGCTATACGCTCACCGGTGTATCTGCTGATGTCATTCAAGCGTTAGCACCCGCTAAGCGCACAAGCTTATTACATGAATTATTTGGTACCCAAGCGGGACAAATGGGTATTTCAGTCTTGCGGATAGGAGTGGGGGCCACCGACTTAGATGGTGAGGCATACAGTTATGATGATATTGCAGGAGATATTTCACTACGTAAATTCAGTTTAGCCAAAGCCCAAAAATCGCTTATTCCGCTGTTAAAAGAAATTAAATCCATACAACCGGGCATTAAATTCATGGCAACACCGTGGTCACCACCAGCTTGGATGAAGGATAATTTGGCCACCAAAGGTGGGTCGTTGGCACCTGAATATGAAGCAACTTATGCCCAATATTTAGTCAAATACGTGCAAGAGATGGTTAAAGAAGGTTTGACGATATGGGCGTTGACACCGCAGAATGAACCACTGCATCCTGGAAATAATCCGAGTTTGTTGATGACGGCGGGCCAACAAAACAAGTGGATTAAAAATCACTTAGGACCGACATTCGTTCAGGCAAAATTAAAAACCAAAATCATCATATACGATCACAACTGCGATAAACCGGAATATGCGATTGAAATATTAAACGATCCGGAAACGCGCAAATATGTGGATGGATCAGCATTCCACCTATATAATGGGGATATTTCAGCGTTGAGTACCGTCAAAAAAGCGCACCCTGACAAAGCCTTATATTTCACAGAACAATGGACCGGAACAAAAGGAGATTTCGCGGGAGATTTCATGTGGCATATCAAAAATGTGATTATTGGCTCACTAAATAACCACGCTCAAACAGCATTGGAGTGGAATTTAGCGAATGACTCCAATTTTGGCCCAATTACACCAGGTGGTTGTACGGAATGCAAAGGAGCGCTAACCATCTCAAAAACAGGTGAAATTACCCGAAATCAAGCCTATTACATCATCGGCCAAGCATCGCGAATTATACCTACGGGATCTGTCCGCATTGATTTACAAGGTTTACCTAAAGGACTAAACGGAACAGCCGCCATACGACCTGATGGTAAAATTGCCCTAATTTTACAAAATGAAACAAGTGATTTAATTAAAACAAATATTAATCTCTTAGGCAAACATGCAGCCATGGATGTGCCAGGGGAAAGTGTGGTTAGTATTGTTTTAGACGTTAGACGTTAGACGCTAGACACTAGACGTTAGACTGCAAACTGACAACTGATTACTGAATACTGATTACTAATTACTGACGAACAGGGACTGACGACTAGAGACTAGCGACTAAATACTGAATACTGAATACTGAATACTGATTACTGACAACTGATTACTGACAACTGATTACTGACAACTGAAAACCTATGAACCTATTCAACATCAACCGCCGACATTTCCTCAAAGGAGCCTCGGCAAGTTTAGCGCTCTCGACGTTTGGGGCGCATGGAATCGATTTAGTTAACCCTGCCAAACCACTACGTGTCGGTTTGATCGGTGCGGGGTGGTACGGCAAAAGTGACCTTTTTAGACTCATGCAAGTGGTCCCAGTCGAAGTTGTGGCACTTTGTGATCCTGATAGAAACATGTTGACACAGGCTGGAAAGCTCGTTGCCGCGCGTCAAACATCCCGCAAAACACCCCGTTTATATGGAAATTACCAAAAGCTTTTGGCTGAAAATCAACTTGACATTGTCCTGATTGGAAGCCCGGATCATTGGCATCCATTACAAATGATAGACGCCGTGAAAGCAGGAGCCCATGTATATGTGCAAAAACCTATTTCAGTGGATGTTTTAGAAGGGGAAGCCATGGTTGCTGCAGCCCGAAAATATGGCAAAACGGTTCAGGTGGGTACGCAACGTAAGTCAACTCCCCATTTAATTCAAGCCAAAAAAGATATTATTGACGCAGGCTTATTAGGTAAAATCGCTCATGTGGAAATGTATTGTTATTACCACATGCGCAACAATGGTAACCCACCTATTCAGGCGGTTCCCGACTTTTTCGATTATGACATGTGGACAGGACCTGCTCCATTGCGTCCGTACGATGGACTACCTCATACCCGCTGGTGGAGAACCTTCAATGAATATGGAAATGGTATCATGGGGGATATGTGTGTTCACATGTTTGATACAGCTCGCTGGATGCTTGGGCTCGGTTGGCCTAAACGCATTAGTTCTGAAGGTGGCATTTACGTACAAAAAGAAGGCAAATCAAACATTGCTGATACGCAAACAGCTGTTTTCGAATACGATGGCTTGAATTGCGTTTGGCAGCACCGCAGCTGGGGAACACCTCCTGACCCAGAATATCCGTGGGGCTTAACCATTTATGGTGAAAAAGGGACGTTGCGAATGAGTACGATGAAATATGATTTTACGCCAACGGACCCGAAGGCGCAAAAATTACATGGTGATTGTGTCTTTGAGAAAGAAAAATACCCAGAAGATTTAACGGAAGATCGGATTGAATTAAATGCAGCGCCGGCGACCAGATTACATATGTTGGACTTCCTAGCTGCCATCGACAAAGGCACCAAACCAATCGCAGATATCCAAGAGGGCCATATTTCAACGGCCTCATGTATTTTGGCCAATGTTTCGATGAAATTAGGCCGACCGCTTTCCTACGATCCATCAACAAAAACAGTTATTAACGATCCCGAGGCAACAGCCTTGTTGGCGAGAACCTATCGCCAGCCGTGGTCACGAAACGAATTAAACGCATGAAAAAACTAATTATCGCCTTATTGTTAGCGCCTACTGTTGTTTGGGCACAAAACGGACTCCAATTACTGGAAAATTTAAAACGCATTGAATCAACTGGTACCGTGTTGCACATTGCCGCACACCCCGATGATGAAAGCACACATATGTTGGCCTGGTTCGCCCAAGAACAACATTGGGAAACCAACTACTTTGCATTCACGCGTGGCGATGGGGGTCAAAACCTCATCGGCGATGAACAAGGTATACCTTTAGGATTGATTCGAACGCAAGAACTTTTAGCTGCGCGAAAAATCGATGGCGCAAATCAACACTTTTCGCAGGCCTTTGATTTTGGTTTTTCAAAGTCTACAGATGAGTCTCTCAATTTTTGGAACAAAGAATTAGTGTTATCAAACTTAGTTTATGTGATACGTAAATTACGTCCAGACATCATTTTCACCCGTTTTCCACCCGATGCACGCGCAGGACATGGCCACCATTCGGCTTCGGCGGTGTTAGCGATTGAGGCGTATCAAGCAGCAGCAGATCCAAAACGCTTTCCAGAACAATTGAAAGGAGATATCAAACCGTGGAAAGCAACACGATTGCTTTGGAATACCTTTCGTTTTGGGAGTTCGTCAACGGTCTCAGAAGATCAATTCAAGATTCAAATTGGAAATTTCTTGCCGAGCATAGGCCAAAGCACGGGGGAATTAGCTGCATTTAGTCGGAGCCAACACAAATCTCAGGGTTTTGGATTTGCCGTAGATCACGGAAAGTCAACTGAATATTTTCAAACCTTGGGAGGAGTTGCACCCAAAATTTCGATTGAAGAGGGAGTGCCAAACCATTGGCACACTAGCCAAGCTGGCGCTGAAATTGAGCGAATGATCGGACTGCTTATTCGAAATTATCAAACAGAAAAGCCTTATTTAAGCATTCTAGATATGATTCAAGTGCGCAAAGCTCTGAATAAGCTGGATGATAGCTATTTGAAAGCGAAAAAGATCAAGCAAATTGATGAATGGATTGTACAAGCAGCAGGCATACATTTTGCTGGAAACACAAATCGCGGAACGATCGCACAAGGTGATCCCATGATGATTAAAACGGAATTTATCGTTCGTAGCCCGATTCATGTGACGTCATTGAAACTTGCTATTGGCGAAAAAGATACAGTGTTAAAAGAGCCTGTTGTTCCTTACAAACGTGTCAATTGGAACCATACCCAACTGGTTCGTCAATCAATCACACAGCCGTATTGGTTAGTAAATACCAAAGAAACCGGGCATTTTGTGGTGAAGGATCAAGAGAAGATTGGCCAAGCAGCACCAGATCCTGCACTATTGGTTCATGCCTTTTTGACCATCGAAGGGGAAAAATTACAGATCAGTCGGCCTATCCAAGAGCTCGTGGTAGATCCAGTTAAAGGGGAATATTCCCAACCGATTGCAATTACGCCACGCAGTATATTTCAAATCAATCATCCCAACATTTTATTACCGAAAGGTTCGGGGGATTCAAAGTCGTTTGACATACAAATTAAGGCCATGGGAGCCATCGCAGCGGGGAAAGTTGATGTATTAAATCAAGCCGGAACTCGTTTGGGAACATTGGATCTTCCGGAAGGTCTAGCCATAGGAATGAGCAAAAATGTCCCAATTACCGTACGTGAGAAGGATCAAAAATTTGATGGAAAGGAGACTTGGAAATTACAGTTGGCCTATGAAACAAGCCGCGGAAATTGGGTTGATTCATTACAAATGGAAAGTATTAATTACCCGCATATTCCTATACAGCGTTATTTTTCACCTGTAATTGTCAATTTACTTCATATTGATTTCAAGAAAACAGGTAAGCGCATTGGATACATTAAAGGGGCGGGGGATAAGGTTCCGGAGAGTTTAACCCAAATGGGGTATCAGGTGGATTACCTACTTGAATCTGATTTGAAGGCAACAAATCTAGCTCAGTATGATGTGGTTTTGACGGGTGTTCGGGCGCATAATACGGTCGATTACTTATCCAATGCTCATGCGGAATTAATGAAATATGTGGAGCAAGGTGGAAATTATGTGGTTCAGTACAACACACAAAGTAATTTAGGTCCACTAAAAAGCCAGATGGGTCCATACCCGTTGGCCATTACCCGTAACCGAATTACCAAAGAAGAAGCTACACCAAAATTCCTAACGGATCTTCCTATTTTTCACAAACCAAATGAGATAAAGGAATCCGATTTTGCTGATTGGGTTCAGGAACGCAGTATTTACTTAGCTGAATCATCCGATCCAAACTTTAAATTTCCATTAGCATTTACTGATCCGGGTGAAGCGGAACAAAAGGGAAATATTGCTGTGGCACGTTACGGAAAAGGTCAATTTATTTATACAGGGCTAGTTTTCTTCCGCCAATTACCAGCTGGGGTACCAGGGGCGTGGAGGTTAATGGCAAATATGTTGGACGTTAGACGTTAGACGTTAGACGTTAGACGCTAGACTTTAGTCGATGGTCCTAGCTAAAGTTTGGGACCAGTAAACAAAATAAGTATGTTATACCACAGTGTATTTTTAAAATTCAAGTCGGAGACCTCAGAGGCTGAGCAATCCTTTTTCATCTCAGAATCAAGAAAGCTCGCTCAAATACCTGGAGTCATGAATCTAAAAGTTCTACTCGAATTCAATGCTACCAATCCGTATACACATGGATTGGGTATGGATTTTGAGGACCAAGCAGCTTATGATTTATATTCCAATCATCCGATTCATAATCACTATGTGCAGGAAGTTTGGATTCCAAGGGTCGAGAAATGGCAAGAGATAGACCATATGGAGGTTAAGAATTAGAAACGTTAAAATGTAAGCTGACAAAAATTTATAACTTCTAAAGAACCGAAATGATTTAATTTAGCACTGTCAATTGATTAGCTTAATCAAATAATAATCATTTTTGATCATAATTATCAAAAATTGTATTGATTTAAAAAAATAAATAATGAGTTTTAATTCAATAAATTTCGCTGTTTTCTTACCAATCGTATT
The DNA here is from genome assembly GCF_044377215.1 of Aquirufa sp. Lineage (GTDB taxonomy): Bacteria > Bacteroidota > Bacteroidia > Cytophagales > Spirosomataceae > Aquirufa. Next base: position 63,610 of record NZ_JBILJM010000002.1, on the reverse strand, counting down.
TTTAATTTATTGGTCTTTAGCGAAAAATAGTATAAAATTTCAAAATTTATTACTATTAGTTTCGAGTTATTTTTTTTATGCATTCTGGGACTGGAGATTTCTATTTCTATTAATTTTTTCTACTCTACTTGATTTTGTTTCAGGAATTCAAATTGCTAACACAAAAAGTGAAACAAGTAAAAAGGTATGGTTTTGGTCGAGTGTGATCGTTAACCTTAGTCTTCTTTGCGTATTTAAATACTACAATTTTTTTACCGAATCGTTTACTCAATTACTTAGTAGTATGGGCTTCCATACAAATCCATGGACTTTAAATGTCGTATTACCAATTGGCATTTCTTTTTATACATTTCATGGACTTTCGTACGTAATTGATATCTATAAAAAACGAATAAATGCAGAAACAAGTTTTATTGATTATTCAGTTTTCGTCAGTTTCTTTCCGCTACTTGTAGCAGGCCCCATAGAAAGAGCCACTCACCTTTTACCTCAAATTCAAAATAAGCGGATATTTAACTACACTAAAATAATCGATGGTTTAAGACAAATATTGTGGGGTTTATTCAAAAAGATTGTAATTGCAGATCAGTGTGCTGAAATTGCCAATATTGTTTTTAACGATTTTCAAAATTATTCCAGTTTAGCCCTTATTTCAGGGGCGATGTTCTTCTCAATTCAGATTTATTGTGACTTTTCAGGTTATTCAGATATCGCGTTAGGAACAGCAAGACTTTTTGGAATTGAATTATTGAAAAATTTCGATTTTCCCTATTTTTCAAGGGACACAGCAGAGTTTTGGAGACGATGGCACATATCACTATCATCGTGGTTTAAAGATTATCTTTACATTCCGTTAGGAGGAAGTAGGGTTAATAATTTAGTTAAAGTGAAAAATACATTTATTATATTTTTTGTTAGTGGACTTTGGCATGGAGCAAATTGGACTTTCATTGTTTGGGGCTTACTCAATGCATTATATATTATGCCTTCAATAATCTTTCAAACGAATAGGAAAAATTTAGAAATCGTAGCCAAAGGTAAATTATTACCAACATTAAATGAGTTTTTTTCAATGCTAGTAACATTTAGTTTAACTGTTTTGGCTTGGATATTTTTTAGATCCGAAAATATTGAAAATGCATTTTATTTCATATCGCGTATAATCTTAAATGCCACTTTTGTTCAAGAGCTTGACGTAAATTTAGATTTAATATCACTAATCCTATTTTTTTTTATTTTGGAATGGATTGGAAGAGAAGAACACTTTGCTTTAGCAAAAATTGGATTAAAATGGCATAAATCAATTCGTTACATATTCTACTTCATGATTATTACCTCTCTATTTTGGTTTGGAGGAAAGGACCAACAATTTATTTATTTTGAATTTTAAGAATGAAAATACTTATAAAGAAAATAGCCTATTTCGTGTCACCATTCTTTCTCATATATTTAGTAGGAGTATATTTTTACAGAGAGGATAAAGGGGACTTGTTAAGATTAGGGTATATTGCTGATATATATGGTTATGATATTAAGGATATTTTTCAAAATGAATTATTTCGAAAAAAGAATTACACATTATTTTCAGAACTAGACCTTAAAAAAATAAATAAATTCACAGCGCTCGTCATTGGAGACTCGTTTTCAGAGCAAGGAAATTATGGATACAAGAACTATTTAGCTGATTCTAATTATATTTCGGTTCTACATTTTGATCGATATTCAAATTCTAATCCATTGGAATTACTCAGTAACATTTTAAATGGAGATGTACTCGACCATATTCAAATTAAGTACATAGTTTTACAGTCAGTTGAGAGAGAATTGGTAAAAAGAGGATTAGATTTAAATAAAAATGGTCAACTGAAAACGGATAGCCTCATCAGGATTTTCAAAGCAAATCAAGAAAAAAAGAAAGAAAACAAATCTGAAAAAGAAACGGTAAAAATCAAAGACCATTTTTTTAGCCAAAAAACACTTAAAATTCCATTAAGAACATTTTTATATTTATTTGATGAAGATGCTTTTTCTTCTGCTGTTTATCAAGTGAATACCAAGCGTCCTTTGTTTTCTACAGGATTCAAAAAATTACTTTTTGCAAGTAACGACTACAATTCTCTACAGATAAACAATAATTTAGCTAATATTATTTTACTCAACAATGAGTTAAATGTGCTAGCAAGAAAACTAAAGAAAAGAGGAATTAAACTTATAGTTTTACCATGTCCTGATAAATTTGATTTTTATTACGACGAAATAACTACCAAAAATAACTACACTAAACCCTTGTTTTTTGAACACATGGGCTTAATGAAAAAGGAATATATTTATCTAGACTCCAAAAAAATATTGACAGAAAAGGCAAAAAATGTAAAAGATGTTTATCTGTTTGATGATACACATTGGTCGCCAATTGCTTCAAAAATAATTGCAAAAGAAATAAGATCTTCAATGGTTATTCAGTGATTTTCCATGCAAAGTATTTTGAGAAAAATTCCATATATTAATTGTCTTTCATCTATTTTTCTTTGACAAAATAAGTGATTGAGACAAAAAATAGATGTTGTTTAAAACTAATCAATAGTTAATAAATGATTAAAATATTTATTAAATCCCAACCATTTGCTGATAAAACAGCTATCATTTCCGACGGTAAGTCTTACAGTTTTAACGAATTACATCAAGCTGCAGAGCAATTTGCGTTTACGTTATTAGCAGGCCAACAGGACCTAAAGGAAGGTCGCGTAGCCTTTATGGTCCAGCCTGGATTTGATTATGTGCGCGTACAATGGGGAATTTGGCAAGCCGGAGGGATCGTTGTTCCCCTATGCTTAAGCTATCCCATACCATCCTTGCGTTATACGATAGAGAATTCGGGTGCGAATATCTTGGTTGTCTCGCCTGAATTCGAAGATTTAATGAACGATTTGGCAACCGAATTGGGTTGTCGTTTTATTGTCCTTGGAAAAAATGAGGGTGGAAAAACGCAAGATTTACCTGAAATCGACGATTCCCGTGGCGCCATGATCTTGTATACCAGCGGGACAACGAATTTACCTAAAGGAGTTGTCAGCACGCATGCAAATCTGAATGCCCAGATAAGTGCCTTAATTGAGGCCTGGAAATGGACTTCTGCAGATTCAACTGTTTGTGTCTTGCCTTTGCACCATGTGCATGGCGTGGTTAATGTCGTTTCTTGCTCCTTGTGGGCAGGGGCTAGCTGTGAGTTTATGCCCAATTTCAGTGAAAAGGGCATATTTGACTTGATTACAGAAGCGCGAATTAATGTGTTTATGGCGGTGCCAACGATCTATTTTAAGCTAATCAATTATTGGGAGGCGCAACCAGAGGATGTTCAGGGAGAGTTGACAAATGCGTTGGCCAAATTACGTTTGATGATTTCTGGCTCAGCTGCTTTGCCCGTTTCAGTCATGGAACGCTGGCAAACGATTTCGACGCATTTGTTATTGGAACGTTATGGAATGACGGAAATTGGCATGGCCTTGAGTAATCCGTACGATGGACCACGCGTAGCGGGACATGTGGGCTATCCGCTTCCAGGTGTATCAGTTCGTTTATCAGAAGAAGGTGAAATACAAGTCAAGGGGGCGAACGTCTTTAAAGAATATTGGCAAAAACCAAAAGCGACTTCAGAATCATTTACGGAGGATGGGTGGTTCCAAACAGGTGACATCGCCGCGTTGGATGAATTGGGTGGCTACCGTATTTTAGGTCGAAACTCAGTCGATATCATCAAATCTGGGGGTTATAAAATTTCAGCGTTGGAGATTGAAGAAGTTTTGCGTCAATATCCAGGCATTAAAGATTGTTCCGTAGTGGGATTACCCAATGATGAATGGGGAGAATTAGTTGCTGCAGCGATTGTCACGCAAGGGCTTGTCGATGAAAAGGACTTAAATACCTGGATGCGGGAACAAATGCCTGCTTACAAAACGCCTCGTAAATACTTAGTAGTAAGCGAATTACCTCGAAATACGATGGGAAAAGTAACCAAAAAAGATGTTGTCAACTTAATTCAATAAGATGTTATTACGTGGAGTGGCCTTATTAGCCGGCTGTTTTATTGCAGGTCAATTACTCGGGGAGACCTTAGGGAGATTATTAGACATAGAGGCTAATGTAGGTGGCGTGGGCTTTGCCATGTTGTTTTTAATTTTGGCCCAGAATGAATTGGAAAAACGAAATCTATTTCATGTCGAAATGGGTGAAGGGATTTTGTTCTGGAGTAAAATGTACATCCCTATCATTGTGGCGATGTCGGCCATCCAAAACGTCCGCGTAGCCTTTACCAATGGAATGCTGGCAGTTTTGGCAGGCATCATTCCAGTAATCATTTGTTTATCACTCATGCCATTGTTGGCCAACAAAAACCAACGCTAACATGAATTACATCGAAACATTATTGGACAAAAATGGATTGATTGTGGCGTTTTTAGTCACAGGAATCATTATGTATACGGCCGAAGGTATTTCCAAAATCATATTTAGAAAGAAAATACCTGGATCTGCAATCGCCATTTTTGCGGGATTGGTTTTAGCCTATTTTGCAGGCGTTCTGACAGAAGGCAAAAATGGAATTGCGGATTTAACTGGTTTGAGTGGCTTTAAACAAATGGGGGGACCTGTATTTCGGGATTTCGCGATTGTATCTACAGCCATGGGAGCCAGCTTTGCGGTGATCAAAAAAACGGGGCTAGTAGGTATTTTCTCCTTGTTTCTTGGCGTATTCATCACGTTTTCAAGTGGAGCTTTACTCGCGTTTTCGATGGGAATCACGGATGCCGAGAGTTTGGCAACTATCGGCGCCGGTGCATGTACCTTCGTCGTAGGTCCAGTGACTGGAACGGCAGTTGGCGCTAGTTCGGACATCATCGCCATAAGCATTGGCGCGGGTGTAATTAAGTCCATTTTGGTGACTATTGGAACACCCTTAATTGCCAAATACATTGGTTTAGATAATCCAAAATCTGCGATGGTATTTGGAGGTTTACTAGGAACGACGAGTGGTGTGGCCGCAGGACTTGCAGCCACAGATGCTAAACTTGTACCTTATGGCGCCATGACGGCCACTTTTTATACGGGACTTGGATGTTTGCTATGTCCGTCGGTGTTGTATTTTGCACTGAAAGCAATGATGTAGAGACGCGATACTTCGCGTCTATGAATGATTTAAGATCCATTTTTACGCAAACAAAAATAGACGCGAAGTATCGCGTCTCTACATTATTTCGCTAGCGTCCTAATTCCACTCCCAATCGCCATAACAAGCGCATAAAACGTGAAGGCCAACGTATATAAACCGTCTGCTTCGGTTTGTCCAAAGACATGGTAAGGAGCGATAATAAAGCCTAAGCAGCTTAGAAATAAAATCGTGATAAGGCCGATTTTTATCCAATTTGAACGACGTGATTTTTTCATGGCAAAGGCTAATAAGATTCCTTCACTAACATAACTGAAAATAAATACCACCAAAAGACAGGTTAACAACGATTTAATTGATTGTGTGATCATAAGTTTTGCTTTTTTGTTGGTACAAAGCTATCCTAGTTAACCGCCAACATTTGGCGGTTAATAAGAAATTTCATAGCTTTAAGAAAAAAAGATGTTAGCGACGGACCGACTGAAAATTTTGAATGGCTTGTTTCTGCAAAAAGCATTTGCAGTGAATTTGACAAGTGTTTCATCTTATTTGCAGGACGAACACGACATTCCTGGCTATAGCGAACGGACATTTAATCGAGATATTCGAGAGCTTAAGGAATTACTGAAAACACGCTATCCAACGCTCCAAGACCAAAATGGCGAATTACTGCGATTTTCGCGTGCCACGGGAAATTACGTATACATACGCGATGACATTAGCGCTTTCCCTACATTTTCAGATCGCGAATTGCAACAAATAGCTTCATCGATTGAGGCCAATAAGCATTTATTTGCCGGAGGAGCAGGTGAGGGGGTTGTCAATAAATTACGTGCTATCGCATTAGAGAATACCCTGTCGCAATACCACGAAATATTACCATGGTCGGCCATTGAACTTGTCAAAGACGGCGCACGCTCCGGGGCTGATTTAATGCCTATCATTTTGGAAAACATTTATGCGAAACGTGTGGTCGACTTCAGCCATCGCGGTTTATCATCACAGTCCAAACAGAAACAAACGCGCGGATTACCCGTGTTGTTAAAAGAATACAATAACGGTTGGTATACGGGCTGGTATGTACTTTTCCAACCGGTCAGCCCAGATGAGGTACAGATTAAGGTTGACCTAGACCAACTTCAATTATACGCTTTAGACCGGATTGTAGAGGTGAATTCCGTGGCAGTTCAACCGCGTGTGCGGATACATCCAGACTTTAGGCCTGCAGATTATTTCAAAAATTGCTTAGGTCTTTTTAGAAGTAGTAGTATGACGGCTTCAAAAATTCGCTGTTGGCTTTCCAAAGACAGTTGGATGCTAAACTACATTGAAAAATATCCGATTCATGCGAGCCAAGAGATCAGTCCTTCAAACGACTCCTCGGTAGAAATACGTCTAAATCTGGAGATTGACCAAGAAGTAGTTAATTTCTTCTTACGCTATGCGCAAGAAATTCGCGTACTTGAGCCAGTAGAATTAATGCAGCAAGTTAAAATGGGATTGGAAAAAGGGCAGGAGGTTTATAGCTAGTTATATAAACACCTCCGCAGGTAATTGAAAAAATTCTCTCAAACGCTGAGCCATCTTCAAGGTTATTTCTCGCTTGCCCGAAAGAACGGCTGATACATGTCCTTTAGAACCAATCAAAGGAACTAAATCCTTGGATTTAATTCCCATTTCATCCATTTTAAGAATAATCACTTGAAGTGGATCCATGTTTAACAAAGGAAAATTTCGATCATCATAATCCTTAATCAATACGATCAATAATTCGAGTTCATCAAGCAATGCACCCTCTTCCTCCGTATGAAAAATCTCTATCATGCGTTTGGCAGCTTTAGCATAATCTTTTTTAGTTTTTAAAACTTTCCATTTCATAGCATTACGTTTTAACAATTTTTGTATCAAATGGGATTCGTTCAGCGTTAATTGAATCATAAGATTGGTGGTTCCCAAACCAAATAATATAACAAGCCCCCTGAGTAAAATTCATAGAAACAATCAAACGGTAAGCATTGCCTTTAATATTGAATACCACGCGATTATTACCAATGATACTTGCGGAACGATAAACAGCCTTTATTTCATTAAAGTTTGAAAAATGATGAGTAGCAAATTCATAATTCCAATTGAATAATGAATGACGTGCATCAGGATATAAATGCATGTAATAATCAATCGTTCTTTTTAGCAATATCTTCATAACAAAATTACTGTAAAGTTTGCAAAAAGCAAACTATTTCAAATCTTGAATTAAGATAATGGCTTAACGAAAATATTGATTAGAAAAAACTGATATTAAAACTTGATTATCAACTTATTGAACCCAAATCCCCTCATCGAACCGCACCGACTTCGCCTTCGAATAATCAATTCCTTTCACGCAATCGAGCACAAATTTCAAGCCTTGCCACACGTGATTAACATACACAGGATCCTGATAATTTGCTTTATCATGACCTAAGGTCGTCACCCACACATGGCCTCCTTGAAATTTTTGCGTCCAAACCGCGGGAAAATAGCCCTTAAACGAACCTGCATATTGGTTGACCAAATCCGCTTGCTTAACATCCAAACTGCTTAAATCGTGCATCATCAACACCTGAATGCCTGGATATAACTCCTTGCCAAAGTAACATTCATCTTCCTTTTCCCAGCGGACAGGAACGCCCTGCATCGATGGATGCGATGCTTGAATATTCAAGATCCGAAAAGGCTGAAATTTGGCATGCCACGAAAAAGTTTCACCAATCATCATCTTAAACCAAGGCCAATTACGCTCAGTGCCCGTCACGGAATGCACCCCCACAAAACCACCGCCGGCCTCCACATAATGCCGAAACGCCAAACGCTGTTCATCCGAATTAAACACATTATTGTTTGTACTCGTAAAGATCAAGGCTTGGTATTTCGCTAAATTCTCCTCCGTAAATACTGCAGGATCATCTGAAACATCCACTTGAATTTGATGCGCCTTTCCTAATCCTTGGAAACAAGCCACCGCTGACGCAATATTGTCATGCACATAGCCAGGACCGTTTTTGGTATACACCAAAACCCGTTGGCTCTTTTTAGGGGCCGCTTGCCCCGAATAAATAACAAAAAAACAAGCCACGAAAAATAATAACGTCTTCATACGATTAAGGATTAACACCATACTGATCTATTAAATACACAATGGCAGCCATATTGACTGCCCCCAAAAGCAATTCACGCTTATTTACATTTTCAAATACATCCGTCTTCGCATGATGTAAATCAAAATAACGCTGACTATCAGGCACCAAACCCGCTATAATTGTCGATGGATTCACACGCGCCAAAGGCCCAATATCCGTTCCGCCTCCACCTAACGTCACTTCTGCTCCGTACGGCTTCAACAAGCTAGACCATGCTTGGAATTTCTTGAATGCTGCCCCTGTGGCCGTAATTCCAATCGAACGCGGTGTAAATCCACCTGCATCACTCTCTAGCGCAAAAATGTGATTTTCATTTTTCAACTTGGCCTGATTCGCATATTCATTGCCTCCACGCACACCATTCTCCTCATTCGCGAAGAGCACAAATCGAATCGTACGCTTTGGCTTATAATTTAATGCCGTCATCACACGCAACACTTCCAACGTATGCACAACACCCGCTCCATCATCATGAGCTCCTTCATTCACATCCCAAGAGTCCAAATGCCCGCCTAGCGTGATATACTCATTCGGGAACTCGGATCCTTTAATTTCAGCTACGACATTTTGATCATCTACATCGGGCAAGAATTGACCATACGTTTGCATTTGAACTTTTACAGAGCCTTTTTGTGCTAACGCATACAGCATTTTAGCATCATTCGGCCCTAAAGCCACCGCTGGGATCATCGGCAAGTCCTTTTCATACGACATGGATCCAGTATGCGGCGCATTATCTGGCGCCGTACTCAACGAATGAATCATGATTCCCAAAGCACCATATTTGGCGGCTCGAGATGCTCCTGACCGACGAAAAGCACCGCTTTCCCCATAAGCTCTGAACGTCTGAATTTTAGTTTCATCAAAAACACTATGGTAGTAAACAATCTTACCCTTTACCTCAGACTTCCGCTTCTCTAATTCATCAAAACTAGCCACTGCCACCACCTCTGCCTCAATCATGCCGTTCGATCCCATCGAATTTCCTAACGCTAATGCAGCCAAAGGTTGAACACGTGCCTCACCTTGAACGCCTACAATGGAGGCAAAATCAGCACCTCCACGCTTCCAATTAGGTGATTTACAAGCTTGAAGAAATACCTTATCCGGTCCTAACAATTCCATATTCCGCTTTCCCCACGTAATCGCTTGTTGCTGCTGCGGCGATCCGGCCAACCGCCCACCAATTTTTTTCGTCAATTCATATAACAACTCATACGCTTTTCCGTTACGCATAATGTCATCCGACATCCTTTTTATGAAAAGACTGTCGGCCTGCGCAAACGATAAAAACGGGATAAAAAGAGCTAAGAATAAAGTAAGTGTTACTTTCATAGAGACCTATAGATTTGTTGGACGTTAAATATAGTGATAAAAATAAAAAAGACTTAATTTTAAGCTTATGACCTACCTACGCATCCTTGCTATCTTATTCCTTTCACTGCAGTTGAAAGCACAGAATTTAAACGGCATACTCAAGAAAGCCCAAGAAATCACATCAAAACCTAAAATAAACTCAGCCGAAATTTCAGAGGGGTTGAAGGAAGCACTTCAAAAAGGTGCCGACCAAGCATGTAATTCATTAGCTAAACCCAATGGTTTCTTCACGAATGCAGCACGTAAAATTGTCATGCCACCCGAAGCGCAAAAAATAGAAAATACCTTACGCAGCATTGGCCTGAATAAATTAGCTGATGATTTTATCCTAAGCCTAAACCGCGCCGCAGAAGATGCCTGCCTGAGCGCAGCACCAATTATCAAACAAGCCATTTTGGGTATGACTGTCACCGATGGCCTTCAAATTCTACAAGGAAATGAATTTGCAGCTACAACCTACCTACGTTCAAAAACAGAAGAAAACCTCAAGCAAAGCTTTAGGCCAAGCATTCAAACCTCATTAGAAAAAGTGAAGGCGACTCAGTATTGGGATCAAGCGCTCAAAGCATACCAGGCTATCCCATTTAGTAATAAAAAAATTAATCCGAATTTGGCCGACTATGTTACAGAAAAAGCTCTGCAAGGGATCTTTGACGAAATCGCGCTGCAAGAAAAAGAAATACGCACAAACCCGGTAGCTAGAACATCCGCACTGCTTAAACGCCTTTTTGACAAACCATGAAAAAATCTCTACTAGTTATAATATGCCTGTTAAGTACATTGACCCAATCACAGGCAGAAGTTCCCACCATCCGTACCAACCAAATCACCATTGCGCGCGACAGCTATGGCATACCACACATTTTCGCACCTACAGATCCAGAGGTGGCGTATGGCTTAGCTTGGGCACACGCGGAAGATGACTTCAAAACCATCCAAACACTCATTTTGACAGGTAAAGGGAAGCTGAGTACCTATTTAGGAAAAAAGGGAGCTCCGGTTGATTTTGTTTTTGGACTATTGAATACGCGCGAGGTGGTGGACCAACAAATCAAAGCGATGGATCCTGCATTCATTCAATTAGTACAAGGCTATTTGCAAGGAATTACCGCTTATGCCAAAGCACACCCATCCGAAGTATTAAACAAACACGTGTTTCCCATTGCCTTAGAGGATTACATTGCGACAACCATGTTCTCCGTAGCCATTTTCTGCGGCGTAGATAAAACACTTCCCAAGATTCTCGATGGATCCATTCCGCATTTAAAAGGATTTACGGGCGAGGGTAGTAATGCCTTTGCGATAAAAAGCAATAAATCTGCGTCAGAGGAGACCATGCTCGTCATTAACGCGCACCAGCCCATTGAAGGCGCTACTGCATTCTATGAAGCCCATGTGCAAAGCGAAGAAGGTTGGAATATTTTAGGGGGCTTGTTTCCGGGTGGACCGTTAATCTTTCACGGAGTTACGCCAAATTTGGCTTGGGCGCATACCGTAAATTTTCAAGATAAAATCGATGTATATCAGTTGGAAACCGACAAAGATCATCCAGGACAATACAAAGTGGATGGCGAATGGCTAAACTTAGAAAAAAGAAAAGTCAAATTAAACATCAAAGGCATTCCATTCTCCGTGGGCAAAATGGCGTATAAATCGATCTATGGACCGACCGTAAAAACGCCAAAAGGAGCATATTTCTCCATCCGACTACCTTCCTTGATGGATGCGGGTGCATTGCAACAATGGTATGCAATGAATCGGTCAACAAATTTTGCTGAATTTAAAGCTGCGTTGAATCAGAATCATTTGCCCATGTTTAATATTATGTATGCAGATAAAGCGGATAACATCTTTTACATCTCGAATGGCAAGATGCCCTATCGCAATGCGGACCCAAAATACAATTGGGCCTCCACACTACCCGGAAATACCCGCGCGACGCTTTGGAAAACATTCAAACCTTTAGATGAATTACCGCAGTATACGAATCCGGCGAGTGGGTATTTGTTCAACACGAATCATTCGCCTTTCCTGGCAACAAGTACAGCCGAGAATTTAAATCCTGCCAAATTCGACAAATACGATGGGTATGAGACCTACCACAATAATCGGAGCCAACGGGCAAAAGAGCTCATCGACGGATTAGATAAGATTACGTGGGAAGATTTAAAGCGGATTAAATTTGATCGCCAACTGCCTACGAAGATTTTATATCCGTATGGTTGGGATGCCTCCGCGATTTTCAACTTGGATGCTGCAAAATATCCAGCATTATCGACCATTATAAAGGGGCTTAACCAATGGAATCATGTGACGAATGTGGAAAGTGTGGGTGCTTTATATTACAACATTGCCTACTACAATGCTTCCAAAATACGCTCAAATGGATCCAAAGATCCTCTATCCGAGGCTGAAGCCGTGCAGCTGTGTCAATATGTCCATGATTTCTTACTGAAGCATTATGGTCGGCTTGATGTAACCTTAGGTGAATACCAGCGATTAAAACGCGGAAATGAAGATTGGCCTCAGGCGGGTATGCCGGATGTATTAGCCGCGGTGATGTCGGAGCCATTTGGCGAATCTCAACGAAAAATGAACAGTGGAGATGCGTATATCGGTTTTGTTAAATTCCCCAAAGACGGAGGATTACCACTTATTGAGACCGTGAATACGTTTGGGGCGAGTTCGCATCCGGAATCCAAGCATTTCGCGGATCAGCGGGCGATGTATCAGGCCCAACAAACCAAGCGGATGACCTTGGATAAGGCGGAGGTATTAAGAACGGCAGAGCGCATCTATAAGCCAGAATAAATGTGCGATACTATTCATCGTAATTAAACGCGGACTAATCCTATTGAACTCAAATTTCTACAGATTTGAATCTTGTATTGTTTTGTGATATACCTCCTGTAGATTTTTGGCGATGTTTTCGTCACTAAACTTTAATGCAAATTCGTTGCCATTTTTAATCATCTCATTTTTTAGGGATTTGTCAGCAAGAATCTGAGCGATAGACGCAGTCAATTCAATTTCGTCGTGTGGTTGAAAATACAAACTATGGGGACCTCCAGCTTCCTCTAAACAGGACCCTTTTGCGGCAATCACTGGAATACCGCTAGTTAATGCCTCTAAAATCGGAATACCAAAACCTTCGAATAAAGAAGGATAAACAAACATTTCTGCTTGTTGGTAAATTGCCGGCAAGTCTTTAAAATCAACATTAGAGACAATGCTTACCCTATCTTCAAGCTGATTAGCTAAAATAAAATCACGTAGCACGTGTTCGTATGGAGTTGATTTGCCAACTAACACCAAATGTATATGTTCGGGTAAATGAACTAAAGCTTTTAGAATTACCAATTGGTTTTTACGATTTTCCAACGTGCCCACGCAGAGTAAATAATTTGTAGGTAGTTGGTAATTTAATCGAACTTGCGCTAATCCAGCAGCACTAATGGGTAGGTTGAAAATTGGATCGCAACCCTGATAAACCACGTCAATTTTACGTTCGTCTATTCCGAAAAAATCAACAATATCATTTTTCGTTTGTTGGCTTATCGCAATAATCCGATCGGAATTTTCACATGCCGACCGAAATTTTATGCCGTAAATAAATCGATCTATAGGTTTGAAAAAGTGAGGAAACCGAATATAAATTAAATCATGTATCGTCACGACGGATTTGATTCCCTTTTTATTTAAGCCGATTGGAATTTCATGGCTTAAGCCGTGGAAAAGCTCCACCTTATCTTTTACAAGTTGGCTTATTATTCCTTTACTTCTCCAATACGATTTGAATAATTTAAATGGCGAAGTTCTTATTGTCCCATTACTTAAATGGTATAAAAAATCCGTTCTATTGTTTTTTTTCAGTTTGGGACTATAAATAAAATATTGATTTGCTGGATAATGATTTGCTAAAATTTGAATGACAGATCTAGCATAATTACCTAAACCGGTAAAATTCAAAAATGCTCTTTTTGCTTCAAATCCGATTCTCATTTTTCTAAATATGTATAAAGTGTGCTCATTTTGAGGCATCAATTAACTTAATCACTAAATTATGCATAAATAAAGCGAACGCCAATAACTACACGGGAGAGCGTCTAGATTAACCGATATATAAATAGAATCTCTCAAATTAGTTAATCAACATTTTACCTTTTGACAAATCAATTTCTTTATATTTAAAAAAATTAAAAATCGATTGAAAGAGACACAAGATCACGTAATCATCAACAATTTAAGTTATGATTTAGAAGCTTTAGAAAAGGACTGTTGGACACGATTAGTAAACGGTGCCAATAGAAATAGAGATTCCTTTCACACCCCATGCATTTCTTTCGAAGAGCCACATTTATTTCTTTCTAAAAATTTGATCTCTATGATACGCTATAAATTCCTTTTCAGGTGCATGGTACATAATAAGTCGTGCCTGAGATCAAATTTAAGGCAGTGAATACAAAAGGTAAAAAAACTACCCTTGACATCAAAATTGAACTTAAATTCAGCTTTGGTATATAATTTTCGTGTGAATTAGGTAGAAGATGTGTTTTCGATTTTTAGTAAAAAGGCTTAATAAGCTAAATCGACTGATCTAAATTTTAAATAATAATGTTTAATTTAGAAAAATTTTAATTTTTCAAATAACATGTTTCCATACCCAAAAATCAAAGGTTTAATTGCAGCGGTATTTACTCCTTTTCGCCCAGATGGAAAGATTCATTTGGACCTAATTCCAGCCTATGCCGACCGATTAAAGAGTCAAGGAGTCGCCGGCGTTTTTGTCAATGGTTCCACGGGAGAAGGGATGTTATTAACGATAGAGGAACGAAAAGCCATCATTGAAAAATGGATGGAATTTAGCGATGATAATTTCAAAATCATCGTACATGTAGGGAGTTCCAGTATCGAAATAGCCAAGGACTTAGCCGCTCATGGGGAGAAAAATGGCGTATACGCCGTGGCTTGTATGGCACCTAATTTTTTCCCTTCCTCAGATATAGATGTGATGGTTGACTTTTGCAAGCAAGTAGCCTCATCCGCGCCCAATACCCCTTTTTACTATTACCATTTACCCGCTGTTACAGGTTCCCATATCAAGGTAAACCAATTATTCAAAAAAGCATCTGGGATTATCCCCAACTTAGCTGGTGTTAAATTCACCCATACCGACTACATGGATATGCATCAATGCATAGCCTTAGAAAATGGTCGATTCGACATCTTGCATGGACATGATGAGATTTTGATTAATGGCCTTGTCCTAGGTATCGAAGGAGCCATTGGCACTACTTTTAATTTTATGCCTGGGGTTTACCATGCGATTTTGAATGCGTATTCTAATCAAAATTATGCCTTGGCCCGTAGCCTTCAAATGAAATCAATTGAAGTCGTAGAAATCATGTTAAATCACGTAAACGCAATCGTGGGTGGAAAAGCAATCATGAATATGACCGGTTTGAACTTTGGTGTATGTCGAAGTCCTTTACGTAATTTAAATCCAGAGGAATTAAAGCGATTAAGAAGGCAGCTAGAAGAGGTCGATTTTTTTGATTCAATCATTTCCCTAGATGGAAGAAAATGAACCTATTGACCTTATTTCTTACCATTAGCATGTGGCTTGGTCAGGTAGGTCAACCAGCTGAATTGCCCACAAAATCAAATCAAATCCAAGCCTTAATCCAAGTGGCCCAATGCAAAAACTTTTGGGTTTCTGTCCACGCCATTGAATTTCTAGCAAAATTAGGTTTAAAAAAAGAGGCCGAGAAGTTAGCGTTGACCCAACTTAAACCCTTTGAAGAAACCCCTGAGAAACGAATTGGATATTGGCGCGCCCAATTCCTCGCTTCCAGCGAAAGCACACAGCGCAACTATTGGTTAACTAAAATCAAAAAAGCCTATTTAACTAGTTCTGGGCCCGATCGAATTCATGCAGCCGAATCATTAGCCAAACTTGGCGTTTCCTTCAAAAATTTGAATCAGGCAGTGGTTCGTCAGGACCTTAATTCTGAGGGCATGATTTATTCATTTACCCGTTGGGGCTATTCGCTGGGAAATCATCCCCATGAAATTCCAGACTACACAGCCCTGCTCAAGGAAATAAGCAATGAAAATCCCAAAAACCGAACTTTAGCCGCCTATACCTTCGGATTTTTATTGCCCAAAATGAATACAGCTACTTGGAAATCCTTTGCCAGCTCCGCGTTGAAAGAAAATCCAAATTCGGAGGCCTATGCCTACCTAATAGGTGGCGCTTATGTTCATTACAAACAATCCAAGCACCATTCAGATGACCTATTTCAAGAAATAAGGAAATGCCTCCTTCACTTTGAACATTCAACCAAAAAATCAGAAAAAATAGAATTATGCAAGGCCCTAGCGACTTCTACCTCCGCAGAGGACCGGATGATTATTGAACGAATACAATTATCCACTAGACCTATCAACATGGATTCAACGACCTCTCAAGACCCCGCTGAGGCTGATTATTTAGATATTAAAGCCGCAGCAGCTTATGCCTGGTTACAAATGCAAGCCAAAAAAAATTAAATAAACCAATTAAATCCTATATTTTAAAATCAATTTGTTATGAAACTACGTCCACTTATTTTCATTTTTATGTGCTGTGCCTTTTACCTTAAAGGACAAGCATTGGAAAATGTACAAATCACCAAAATTTGGGACAAGGGAGAGCATAACGCATTTACCGATTTGATTCGCTTTAAAGGTCATTTTTATTGTGTTTTCCGTGAAGGATCAGGCCACGTAGGTGGAAGCGATGGAAAAATTCGCATCCTAGAATCGAAGGAGGGTAAAACCTGGAATGAAGTGGCCTTATTGGAAAAAAAGGGCTTTGATTTACGCGATGCAAAATTATCGATTACGCCCGAGGGTCGAATCATGGTCATCATCGGTGGGAGTATATATGTCAATAAAATTTTAAAAGGTAGAATCCCGCATGTATCTTTTTCCAATGCGTCAGGCTCGGCATTTTCAGCACCAGAACCTATTGAAATCGACCCCTCCATCGTTTCTTGGGGTGATTGGATTTGGCGAGTGACCTGGCACAAAGGCATCGGATATGGAATCGATTATCAGGTCGGACCCGATGAAAGAAAGGGCCCTACTTCACTTTATCTCGTAAAAACACGTGACGGAAAAAAGTTCAGCAAGGTGTCTAAACTCGAAGTTTCAGGGTTCCCAAATGAGGCAACCATTCGCATAGACAAACAAAATACCATGTATGTCATGATTCGAAGAGAATTAGAAGATAAAATGGGCGTCATGGCAAAGAGTACCTTTCCTTTTGAAGATTGGACCATTCAAAAAATGCCCATGCGCCTTGGTGGCCCGAATTTTATATTTGACAAAAATCAAGCAAATATCATAGCTGCGACAAGAATTCATGAGGGAACAACCATGTCGACCGGCATTTTTGTCAAAAAGGGCTCAGAGGATTTTAAGGAAATCATCCGATTGCCTTCAGGTGGCGACACGAGTTATGCAGGAATGGTCACGTATGGCAACTATTTATGGGTTACCTATTATTCCTCCCATGAGGGAAAAACATCGATTTATTTAGCCAAAATATCAAAATCATATCTCAAAAAAGTCATACATCAACTAAATTGATTAATTCTCAAAAGAGTTTCTCATTGAAAAACGAGCCGATATGTCCATAAACCATAAGCCTGATCAAGCAGTTCCAGTGTATGAGGTTGAGCAATCTCTAAAGACTAGCTTATGGTCAAAGGAATGGCTTATTGTTTATTCATTATGCTTGGTTGGGCTTCTGAATTACCTCGATCGCACGATGTTGAGCACGATGAGAAGTTCGATTGTTGAAAAAATTCCGATGAGTAATGCACAATTCGGGTTGTTGACCACCGTATTTTTATTATCCTACGGGATTTGTAGCCCCATTGGAGGTTTTTTAGCTGATCGGTTTCAAAGGAGTCGGGTAATTATTTTTAGTTTATGCATTTGGTCCGTGGTCACTTGGTTGACATCTTATGTAACGGATTTTAGTATACTATTGCTGACTAGGGCTGTTATGGGTATCAGTGAGGCCTGTTATTTGCCGGCAGCCTTGGCACTAATTACGGATTATCATGGCAATAAAACGAGGTCTTTAGCCGTAGGAATCCATATGACGGGCATTATCGCGGGGCAAAGTTTAGGCTTTGTGGGGGGGTGGTTGGCCGAAATGCATACATGGAATTATGCTTTTTATTTATTTGGTATAGTCGGTATAGGATATGCTTTGATATTAGCATTTTTCCTCAAAGACAAACCTGTTAGCAAGGAAGAATCCTCCAGCCATCGTAATGAAGAAAAAAAGATCGATTTTTTCCAGGTGATGAGCACCTTAATGACTAATCTCAATTTTACGCTGTTACTTGGATTTTGGTGTTTATTGGGAATTGTTGGCTGGCTGATTATGGGCTGGCTACCCACGTATTATCAAGAGCGTTTTCATGTTTCTCAGGGAATTGCAGGCTTATATGCGACGGGTTATTTATATCCTTTTTCGATGGTTGGGGTTGTTGTCGGTGGCTTACTGGCTGATCGCTGGAACCAAAGCAATAAACGAGCGCGAATACTGATACCTGCGATAGGCCTATTGATCGCAATTCCTGGTGTTCTATTAGCCGTGAATACCCAATACATTGAAATAGCGATTTTAGGATTTATGATGTATGCCTTTACCAAGGTATTTTCGGATGCGAACCTGATGCCAATTTTGTGTACGATTATTGATGAAAAATACCGGGCTACCGCCTATGGAATTTTAAATTTATTTGCATGTGTGGTGGGAGGAATCGGCATTTATGCGGGAGGAATGCTCCGAGATGCTCAGATTTCGATGGATTATATTTTCCTCTTTGCTTCCTTTGTAATGCTACTTTGTCTCGTGCCTTTGGCCCTTATTTATTTTAGAAACAAAACGGAAAAATTAGCGGGGTAAATTCCAAATTATAATCATTTGGAATACCTAAATTAATTATTTCAAAGGCTTGCCAAGAGGGGAGTTTATTCGGGATTAATGATTAAAAATTGGGCAAGCAAATTTAATCCCAAGAAGTGGTTCCACTAAGAGTAGAATTTAGTAATTAGAGTAAATTTAAAAGACATTCGAAGACCAAAATGTGACGAATTGAAGATCAATCCATCCATTATGGGATTGTTTTATGATGCTGCAGCTCGTATTCAGTTACGTAATATAAGGGATCGCAGAATTACACCATAATGAGATTACAGCAGAAGCATGGCAGAAAACGGCTTTATCTACTAGAAGATGTTACTTAATCGACTTTTGTTTACCAAGCATTGAATTATCATAAGAAATTGAACAAGAGAATTTTACATAGGAGGATAGTAAAGTGGGCCAACAAAATTTTGGCGTTGTTTGTTTACGCATTCTTTGATTACGTTCAAAATCATTTTCAATGGATGATTCCTTAAATTAGTATTTCATCCTTTACTTAAACATGACACAATGATTAAAAATTTATTAAAAACGGCAATAGGAAGACTACGCATTATCGCATTTTTGGAAGGTTGTTCGTTTTTACTTTTAGGATTTACGATGATCTTGAAATACAAATATGCGATGCCTCAGCCCAATTACATCGTTGGTTTAGCCCATGGAATTCTTTTTGTTATTTACGTCGTTTTACTGCTTCAAGTTTCATTTTTACATCGATGGAACCTACTGAAAATAGTTGGTGCTTTTGTAGCTTCACTCATACCTTTTGGCACTTTTTATGCGGATAAAGCACTATTTAGACAAATTGATATATAAAATACTTTACAAACATGTTCACACTCAAAAAATGTGAATGACCCATAGAGTCAGACGAATTGGCAATATTCAATTTCCAAGAATAAAACGAATGATAAGTTACCTATGTACTTCAATAAATAGTGAAATTAAATTTCTCCATTTAAATCAAAACTGAAAATATCTCGAGAAAGAAAAAAGCAAGTTTTAGGTAAACAAATCTTTTTGATGCGGTAATAAAGGATTTGAATAAATAGTAACTCCATTATACTTATCCGGATTTGCTTCCACCTCAGATGCTCTTCGGTGATAAGGATTTCCTTGGACGGTAGAATAGTGTACAACAAAAGATTTTCGTGTTTTTTGGATATCATTTATCGGCATTCCCCCATGTGCTAATGCTCCATGCCAAATCAAAACATCTCCTTTTTTTATAAGTAAAACCTCTTTTTTAATATTAAATTTCGCGCATGTTTTAATTAGGTAGTTAGAAAATTCAGCTGGACTAAATAGTGATTTGTTGGGATCAAATAATATTCCTGAATTCCCAAAATCAAATTTTGGTATTCGATGTGATTTGGGATAATAAAAAAGAGGACCTGAATCCACATGTACATCCTCCATTGGAATCCATGCCGCAGCTAAGTGACTTGGAATTTTAGTCGTAACCCAAGGAAAATCTTGATGAACATCTTGCTGACTACTATATTTAAAAATCAAACTTTGAAATACACTTACTTCTGGAGCTAGACTAGCCTGCAAAAATGGCGTTAAATTAGGATGAGTGATTAATTTTTTTGCAGGAACAGAACTATCATGGTAATCAATAAACCGAGTTCCTACATCTCTAAGTTTTTCTTTGGGTATGAGTCGAATTGGTGTTTCCTTATGATCATTGAACTGATAAACGAGTGCATCGATATCAAACTTTTCATTGTGATCAGTTATGTATTCAATTTCACTCCAAATCTTATCAAATGCATCAGGAGGTAAGCAATTTTCTAGTACGACATAACCAAATTCCCTAAAAAAATTTAATTTATCTTCTAAATCATAGGGCAGATTTTTATATGGAGCTATATTTTTTTTTACAACTTCAAAAGAATAATCTTCACGATCCAAATAAGGCAACGTATCAAGTTCAAAGTTTAAAATCTTGGAATTTGTAATTCCAAAAGCTGTATTTAATTGAAATTGAAATCTACCAATCTGCTATTTGAATGATTTCTTCCATTTTCTCAAAAGATTTTTAACATCTTCTCTCATTATAATCTGAATTTTTAGTTCAAAATTATTTTTTTTTTCAAATTTTCAAATGACCGTTAAATAATTTTTCAAAATTAAAGCACTTGTCGAAAATAGAGATTTGTGAGATTTTAAAAATAAAAATGGTATCAATAAATACCCATTAGGATTCAAAAACCAAAAAAATTATTCTCGAATGTAAAAAAGTCGATAATCTAAATCATATAATTTAGCAACGCCGCTATGATTTATA
Organism: Aquirufa sp.; assembly: GCF_044377215.1. Classification (GTDB taxonomy): domain Bacteria; phylum Bacteroidota; class Bacteroidia; order Cytophagales; family Spirosomataceae; genus Aquirufa. The sequence continues at coordinate 42,608 of NZ_JBILJM010000002.1, read as the reverse complement.
AAGATGAAGAAACTTACTTCATTTTTAAAATAACAATTTCTGCCGCCTTGGGGAAAGGAGAGGGCCAAAATTCTTCGAAGCGTAAAAACTTATAGCCTTCTGGTGTTGACTCCAATGGATAGAACAACTTGCCGATAAAACTGGTAAAATCTTTACCGAAAATATCTTTCACTTCTTGCGGATTGGCAAATGTGTTATTCCCTGTATTTAAATAAATGGATTTAGTCAATGGGCCATAAGAGGACGATGTCCACTCTCCATCATTGCCATAATAGGTAAACAGATCAGCCAAACCATCTCCATTAAAGTCATTTACAATGGCATCTCTTCCCTGAAAATCAAACATATCTGTTGAGCTGCTAATCGTTTTTCCGTTATCTGAGGTAGTTAAAATAGGTGTTTTTTTGCCCTGGTAATCTTCTGGAAAAATCAAGATTCTTTTCCCTTTCGCATTTGAAATTTCGACAAGGTCGTGAATTTCATAGGGTCCCATTTTATTATTAATAACGTTTGTAGTATTGGCCATCGGATCCCATGCCCACAAGGAGCCTTGGTCATTTCGATAGGTTGCGCACATAACTTCCAAAAAAGGATCATCGTCCAAATTGGTAAATAGAACACTTCCAACGCTATCTAATGGCTTTTCTAATGTAATAATCTCGAATTTCCCTTGGTTATTTTTCAATAATGAAACCGTATTATCTGCAGGTACGCGCTCTGAGGCAGATGACCAGCGTTGAGAAATGATATCTAGATCTCCATCATTATCATAATCCCCTACATCTGCATGGTGATAAAAGAGCTTCTTATCTGTAATTCCTGGAAAATTCTGTTTAATAAACCCATTAGCAGAACCATAGTACATCAACAAATAGCCACCTTCCCAGCGTCCATTTATCATACTATTCTCTTGGCCGTGATCTACCAAAAACAAATCCACAAACCCATCTTTGTTGAAATCTTTGACGATTAAAGGGCTTTTAGGATAACCAACTTCACTTATTGTTTTAAAGATGGTTTTAGTCTTGTCAACTATTTTTTTAGCTTTTTCATCAAACTGAAATATGCGCAAATAGTCAACTTTCGTTGTTTTTAAATCCGCAAATGGGATAATCAAATGCGGTACATCATTTATTTTTATATACGCTAATCCTTCGGGTGAGGGTGGCAATACGGGTTCACTAAATTCCGTGTAACTAAAAGTTAAGTTCAGGTCTTGCTTGACAAATTCCGCTTTAAGCGAAATGTCCTTGTCCATGACTAATTTTAATGGATTCTCACTTTTACCGTTACTCCAACCAGAAAAATTGAAAAAATTATTTGGCGTTGCCCGAATGGTTACTTCCGTTCCTTTGGAATAGGTACCTTCTGCAATATCTACTTTACCACCGGCACCAGCCTCCACTTTTAAAACAAATTTGACCTCAGGTTGAGTAGGCTGACTTGTATTAACAACTGGAGTAATTTCGTCTTTTGAGCAAGATGAAAAAAGAAGTGCAAGAAGTAAAAGGTTTTTTGCGTTGACCATTTTATAAATGAATTAACAAAAAAAATGGATTTTTTGTTAATAATCAAAATAAATGAATCAAATCTTAGTAGAGGGATTTAAATCCAAAAAGCCACAGAATTCTTTGAGGCTTTGTGATCCCGATGGGGCCTGTAGATTTAAATAAACTTGATAATTATCTTTATCCCAACTTCCAAGAAGTTAATACTTTTTAATAATCAATATTAAAAACTTTGACTAATTCGCTTATACAAGAGCAGGTATATTAATTGAAGTTAGTGTAAATGCTTAATCAAGCGAGCCAATAAATATTATAATTCTATAATTTTTTGGTTTTTTTATCATTTATTGAAACAATTTTTCCTTTATCAACATCAATAACAACTTCGATGAGGGCTACTTGGTTTGTTAATAAAAATGAATGCATGTTTGAAAATTTTAAACAATTTAATTATCAACTATGGTAATTTACCTCAGAATTCAACAAAAAATATAGATGAAACAAGTTATATTTAAAGAGACTGGTTTGCCAGAAAGCGTATTACTATTAGAAGAAGTAGCCATTCCTGAGCCTCGAGCGCATGAATCTTTAATCCGAATTACAGCTAGAAATATTAATCCATCTGACATCATGTTCATCCAGGGTCGCTATGGAATTACGGCAAAATTACCTAGCAGTGCGGGTTTTGAAGCGGCAGGAGAGATCGAAAAATCAGAACAATATCCGAAAGGAACTCGCGTAATATTCACGGCCATAGGCACTTGGAAAGAGTATATTTGCGTACCCACGGCCCAATTGATACCCACACCCGAGGGGATGAGCGATGATGTAGCTTGCCAGGCCTTTGTGAATCCCATTACCGCCTATGGGATGTTGGAGACCAGTGGTTTACAAAAAGGCCAATGGCTTTTAATTACAGCAGGAGCCTCAGCTTGGGGGAAATTAGTGATTCAAATGGCTAAGATGCGCGGCATACAGGTGATTTGTACGGTTAGAAATGGAGCACAAAAACAAGCTTTATTGGATATAGGAGCCACCATCGTAGTAGATGTCCAAACGGAAAACCTTGGTAAAATAGTGCGTGCAGCAGCAGAAACGGGCGTTGACGCTGTTTTTGACGCCGTCGGTGGAGAGCAAGGAGCCAAAGCGCTTGCTTGTTTAAAAACAGGAGGGAGCATGTTGGTCTTCGGATTATTAAGTTTAGAACCCATTCCTTTAAACTCGGGCTTATTAATTTTCAAAAATTTGAAAATAGAAGGTTGGTGGTTAACCTCTTGGTGGGAAAAATTAGGCCAAGAAGGTATAAATAAGGCCATAAATGAAGTTTTCACCTATTTAATGACGCAGGAGGTCCATGTAGATGTTCAGGAGAAATTTGCGTTATCTGAATTCAAAGAAGCCGTAATCGCGTATCAAAAAGAGGGCAGAACGGGAAAAATATTAATTTGTTAAAGGAGAATAAAAACCTACAGCTATGAAAAATAAATTTATTGTCAGTATTTCTTTGATGATATGCCTTGGAAGCACACAGATTATGAAAGGACAAACGAATCAAAATGCAGTGTCGACTGATTTATGCCGAGGAAAATATTTCACGGAGGTTCAGGGAGCAGAATTTTTGAATACACACGTGCCTGTGTCAAAAAAAGCCTGGGAAAGCAGGTCGAAATTGATCGTCCAACAAATAAAAGAGGGGATGGGCTTACAAAAATTTCCAGCTAAATTAAAGTCAAAAGCAGTCATCCATAGTAAAAAAGAGTTTGATGGCTATACCATCGAAACTGTCTATTTTGAGAGCTTGCCAGGATTTTATGTCACAGGAAGTTTATATAGACCTACTAAAAAATATGCTACTTATGCGGGTATTTTATGTCCTCATGGTCATGATAATCAATTAAAAGGACGTACCAGAGATCAAACGCAAATCCGTTGCGCTACCTTAGCCCGCATGGGAGCCGTTGTATTTGCCTGGGATATGGTTGGGTATGACGATAGCAAGCAATGTTCACATGGCATTGCGTCTTCGTTAAAATTACAAACGATCAATAGTGTTAGGGCATTGGATTTCTTATTGGATTTACCTTCGATCGACAAAAATCGGATTGGCATTACCGGTGAATCAGGTGGGGGAACGCAAACGTTTTTATTAACGGCTCTAGATTCTCGCATTAAAGTATCTGCGCCCACGGTCATGATTTCATCTCATTTCTTTGGCGGATGTAATTGTGAGAGCGGTATGCCCATTCATAAGAAAGGCAATTATCAAACCAATAACGTAGAAATAGCTGCATTAATGGCACCTAAACCTATGTTGATGATTTCAGATGGGGCCGATTGGACCCAAAATACACCTAAGGTTGAATTTCCATTCATGCAAAAGATTTATGCATTATACCAAAAAGAAAACCTGGTGGAGAATGTGCACTTAGCCAAAGATGTACATGATTATGGGCCCAATAAGCGCATGGGCATGTATCCCTTCATGGCTAAATACTTATCCTTAGATTTATCAAACGTCATGGATGCAGATGGACATATAGATGAAGGTCCTTCCAAAGTCCTAAGCCCAGCTGAATTGAGTGTATTTAACGAAGCATATCCATTGCCTGCTAATGCAGTAAAAGGGGATGTGGAAGTGATGAAATTAGTGCAATAAATATTTAAAATAAAGCTTACTGGCTTAGATAAATTTGAATAGATGAAGGGGTTACTAGTGTTTTTAAGTATTTATTTGACAGCCACAGGAATAGTAGCTCAAAAGCTTGTTCCTCAAAAGCCTAGAATTCTAATCAGTACGGATATTGGAGGAACAGACCCCGACGATAACCAATCCATGGCGCATTTATTGATGTATGCGGATCGCTTCCAACTAGAAGGATTGATATCATCGCCTTCCTACGGAAAGGGGAGTATCGCTGAGATTTTAAGAATGATTGATTTGTATGAAAAAGACTTACCAAAACTTAAAAAACATACAAAAGGCTACCCTTCACCTGAATTTTTACGTTCGATTACCAAACAAGGGCGTCATGGAAGTGCACCTTACAAAGGTTATTTAAGTGCGACTGAGGGTTCGAATTGGATTATAAAGTCTGCCAAAAAGAAAAGTGGCCAACCCGTATGGGTGTTGGTTTGGGGAGGTTTGGATGATGTGGCACAGGCCTTGCATGATGCACCAGAAATTCAAAGTAAGCTTAGAGTTTATTGGATTGGGGGACCTAACAAAAAGTGGGGGGCCAACAGCTATTCCTATATAGCATCTAATTTTCCTAAGCTTCATTTGATCGAAGTTAATTCCAGCTATTATGGTTTCTTTTCAAAATCGGATCTTTTAGATGAGATTAATCCTTCCAATTATTATGAAAAACACATTCGGGGAGCTGGTGAATTGGGTAAAGATTTTAAAAACTATTACCAGGGAGAAATAAAAATGGGAGATACCCCATCACTTCTCTACATGATGGACGGAAATCCCGAAAATCCTACGAAAGCTAGTTGGGGTGGCCAATTCACCACCATTTCACAAAGTCCACGAGTTATTTTTGATCGAAGCACAACGCTCAGCGATACAGTAGCCTTTTGCACATTGGTTGAATTTCATTTCAAAGGGCCTGAAATTTCTATATCGAAAGATTCAGCATGTTTTTGGATGGAGACTAGCTATAAAGATCATGTCCAAAAATGGCCCGGGTATTATTTGGGTCAAGGAAATTATGGCTTAAAATATGTGCCAAAGCAGGCAGAAACCATTTCGTATCGCTTTAGTAGTATGATCGTTGGCATAGCATTATCACCAGGCCAACTCGTTGTCACGAATACGTGGCCAGGAAAAAAGAACCCTATGGATTTTCGTTTAGGCGATTACTGGTATACAGATAAGCCAGAATTAAATTTATATGAAGGAAAGATACAAGGGGGTAAAACTGTCCATAGATGGCGTAATGACGTATTAAATGATTGGGCCAAACGCTGGGAGTGGTTAAAATGAGGTAGTTTCGAAAGAATTATTTATTAGTTTGAACCTTGACCTACAAAAAAATGTCTGTAAACTATTGGTTTACAGACATTTGATTAAAATTAAAGTGATCCCGCTGGGATTCGAACCCAGGACCCATACATTAAAAGTGTATTGCTCTACCAACTGAGCTACGGAATCATCAAGCTTGCGCTTGTTATATAAAATGGTTCACGCTGGAACCGAAAGGAGATTCGATCACTGACCGACTCTCATTTGCATTTAAGGCATTTTATTGCCTTATTGCGGTGCAAAACTAAGACGGTTTTTCGAATTATGCAAGCAAGGCTTCTAAATAAAATTATATTTTTTTCTATTTTTTTGTTGGCCTACTGTCAAAGCGCTTACAGCCAAATAGATAGAATGCAAATAAAAATAGCAGATTCTCTATTTCAGGCGAACAGACTATTAGAAGCGGAAAAAATATACCGTTTAAATCTTCCTAAAGCACTTGCGGAGTCTGAAAATATCAAACTAAAATTGGCATTTATCTCCAAAGCAAAAAATGATTGGTTAAGTGAATTATACTTTTTGTCTAGTATTCACGCAAAACAAAATTCGCTGGCAATCGCTAAACGCTTGGAGGAAATAGGAGTAAAGCGCAACCTAACTGGGTATGAAGTAACGCTGATTGATCAAATTGAATGGATTTATTTTGCGCTATTCCCCTACGTCACCAGCATATTAGTTGGCTTAGGTCTCTACGGAGTACTAATTCTCATTTTCAAATTTCGCCGCCGCAGACGCCTCAGAAAGGTTCAAATTATATATTTAATGGCCTATTTTTCATTTGTTCTCCTTTTCGCAAATTTTCCTGGATTTTTACGCTATGGAATTATCACGAGTGAAAAAGCCTATTTACGCGAATTTGCTTCGGCGGCAGCTCCCGTTAAAAAAATCCTACAAAAAGGGAATCGAATAAACTACTGGAACACGAAAGACGTTTGGGTGACTTGCCTACAAGATGGCCAAATAGGCTATATAAAAGTCAATGATTATTCTCCCATCGACTAGAGATGTAAAATCTCAAAGCTTAAATCCAAGATTATTTCACGCTCGGATACTGCATGACCGATTACCCCTTTCACTTTTAAATCCGCATTTTTGATTGCTTCTAAAATTCGAACAACTTTAGCTAGGGAATAATTACGTTTGGCATTCAGGTAATCACGAACGAAGTAGGGATTTACTCCGATGTTTTTGGCAATTTCTGCGTCCGACATAGAACCCAAATCATGTACCTGAAGCACCTTCATGAAATAGTTAAATAACATGATTAACATAGGAGGGACCGGATTCTGCTTTGTATTCTCGGCAAAATAAAAGGCAATTTTTTGTGCTTTGGCAATGTTACGCGATGAAAGCGCATTTTGAAATTCAAATATGTTGTATTCGCGGCTAATCCCGATGAATCGCTCAATCTCTTCAGCACCTACCTCGGATCCGTGCGGCAAATTGATAACTAATTTATCGGCCTCGTGCGCCATGCGTTGCAAGTCGGCACCCACAAATGAAACCATTAATTCAACGGAAGCTGCTTGGATAGTTAACCCTTTCTGTGCCAAGTAATCCTTGAGCCAGGCACCCACTTTATCTTCTTTAATCTTTTTGGAGCATACAATTACTCCAAGTTTATCCGCAAGCGCGAGCACCTTTGCTTTTTCGGCAACTAGATTCTTTATTGTAAAAATAAGTACTGTTGAATCCGTGGGCCTTTCGCAATAATCTTCCCACGCCTTGAGGTCATCATTTCCTTTAACTTCTTTACCTTTTGCCAAAGCCTCTAAGAAACTAGCTTCTTTGACAATAATCACCTGCCGCTCAGCCATCATCGGATACCGACGCGCATAGGAAATTACGGAGCCCATTGTCTGATCTTTACCAAATAACACAAACTGATTAAAGCTCTTCTCATCCTCCCGCAAAATCCCATCTTCTAGTGCATCAGCCACCTGATCAATAAAAAATGGCTCATCTCCATGAATGATATAGATAGGCGCAAATTTCTTGGCTTTAATGTCTTTAAGTACGTCTTGAGGGGATTTTTGCATGGGGTGCAGTTGTCAGTAGTCAGTAATCAGTGGTCAGTTGTCAATAGAGAGTGGAAACGTTTGAAATTTTGTTTTCAAAGATAATTAATTTTTATGACTGATAACTGAGTCCTGACTACTGATTACTGACTACTGATTACTGACTACTGATTACTGACTACTAGTGACTTTCAACTCTTTTTCCCTATCTTTACGCCCTCATTCAAAACATGATTACATGCAAATTGCACCTAATACCGTTGTTTTTATCTCATACGAACTTGCTTTCCCAGATGAAAATGGCCAACCAGACGTTGTTGAGATTGTAGATGAGAACGAACCAATGGTATTTATCCACGGATTAAGCGGACTTCCTGAAAGCTTTGAGGCTAATTTATTGGGCCTGAAAACGGGGGATACCTTTAATTTCAATATTGCCGCTGAAGATGCCTACGGTAACCTAGATCCTAATGCCATCATATCATTACCGAAATCCATCTTTGAAGTGGAAGGACAAAAAGCCGACGACATCCTTGTCGTAGGTAATTACATTCCCATGACAGATGATCAAGGTGAACGCATGCAAGGCCTTGTTGTGTCTATTGGAGATGATAACGTGATGATGGATTTCAACCACCCTTTGGCAGAAAAAGAATTAATTTTTACAGGTAAAATCATTAAACTAAGAGAGGCAACTGCCGACGAACTTGCACATGGTCACGTGCATGGCGAAGGCGGGGTGCATCATTAAAATTAGACTTTAGACGTTAGCTTTATAATCTGCTGTCCAGCGTCTAACGTCCAACGTCTGACGTCCAACTATGAAACCAACCTTCGATTCCATCTACATGGAGCTTGCGGAAAAATTAGCCTTACGTTCGCATTGTACGCGCGCGCAAGTAGGAGCGGTGCTGACCAAAGATACCCGAATCATTTCAATTGGGTACAATGGTCCGCCCCAAGGAACACATAATTGTGACGAAGATTTTCATGAAGAAGGCGGATGTCCAAAAGATTCGAAAGGATCATGTTCACTTGCTCTACATGCAGAACAAAATGCCATTTTATATGCCTCAAAAAATGGTGCTTCTATCGAAGGATCAACCATCTACGTGACACTTTCCCCTTGTATTTCATGCGCACGCATTATTTACAGCATGAAAATTAAACGTGTGATTTACCTCAATAGCTACGCTGCTTACAAAGGCTTAGCCTCCGACGAAGGAGTCGATTTCTTGAAAAAATTTGGGGTAGAGGTATTGGCTTACAAAGACATATTGTAGATACGCGATACCTCGCGTCTTTGTTTCGTAATAGACGCGAAGTATCGCGTCTCTACAATCCAACGTCCAAAAAAAAAGACCCCACAAACGTAAGGTCTTTTTTTGTAGCGGGGAGCAGAATCGAACTGCCGACCTTTGGGTTATGAATCCAACGCTCTAACCATCTGAGCTACCCCGCCAAAACATGGTGCAAATGTAGTTGAAAGCTAGTACAGTCACAAATATTTTATGAATACTTATTAAATTTGGGACAGATTTGGGAATTAGGCAAGATAGTTTACCTTTGTTTATATCAATAAAAGTAGGCATATGGGACAGCAACATTTTGAATTCGAATATGAGATAAAAGCCTCTCCAAAAGTACTTTATCCGTATATCAGTTCCGCTTCCGGGCTTCAGCAGTGGTTTGCGGAAAAAGTAACCGTCAAAAATTCAGAGCTGTTCATATTCAACTGGGACGACGAAACCCATACGGGACATTTAGTCCAAAATAAAGTTAACAAATCCGTTAAATTCGACTTTTCAAGTGCCGATCAAGCACCTTTAAGCGCATTCATTGAAATTAAACTCGACGTAAGTGAATTAACAAACGCCACTTATTTGAAAATATACGACAGCGCATCAACGTTCAAAAGTCCTGCTGACGCGCAAGAATTATGGGACTATCTTACGGATAAACTAAAAGAAATAGTCGGAAGTTAGTATGCGTAAAATTGACAAACTCGTATTACAAGCATTTTGGGGGCCTTTTGCACTTACCACCTTGGTTGTCATTTTTATTTTCCTGCTCCGATTAGTTCTTTTTTATTTCTCTGATTTGTTCGGAAAAGACCTCGGATTCTTTATCTACATCGAACTCTTCTTCTACTTTTCACTGATTACACTTCCGTTAGCATTACCGCTTTCCATATTACTTTCTTCCCTGATGACCTTCGGTAAATTAGGTGAAAATTTCGAGTTGACAGCGCTTAAAAGTGCCGGTATATCCATTATCCGCATCATGCGACCTATTTTCATTGCGGCCATTGGCCTAAGTATTTTCATGTTTTGGTTTAATAATGTGGCACTACCCTGGGCCAATTTAAAAGGTTGGGGACTACTTTACGATATAAAAACCACCAAAACTACTTTGAATATAAAAGAGGGTATTTTCTATTCAGACTTGCCCGGTTATTCAATTAAAGTGGCAAAAAAATATCCCGATAATAAAACGCTCAAAAGCCTTATTATTTACGATCATACCCACAATGATGGAAATCGCCATGTAACACTTGCGGATTCAGCTCAGATGTACACCATTTTAAATAAAAAATACCTGATTTTCGAGCTATTTAATGGAAAAGACTACGTAGAGGACGCCGATCGAGGAAGTAATTTAAATGCAACTGATTTGGCATTACACCAATTCAAAAAGAGTAAAATTGTCATGTCACTTGAAGCTTTTGACATGCACAAAACAGAAGACAACCAATTTGCCCACCATGAAATAATGCGAAGTAACGTGCAACTCGACGAAGACGAAGATTCCCTGCGCCATGTGATAAAAAATATCAAAAATGGTTTTCCAAAGGCATGTGGGCCTAATTTTATTTATTTCTTTCACCCCGTTCGTTATTCATATAAGACCTTGAAAAAAACCAACTGGGTTGCTGCACGAATCGATTCAGGAGTAAAAAAAAGAAATAGAGATTTATATGATTTGGTGGATCAGCAGATCACCAACATGGAAGTATTTGGTGAAACGAATCGTGTGAATTTGGAATCAAAACAAGATAAACTATTGAAAACACGGTTAGAATGGCACAGAAAATTCACGACCTCACTCGCTATTTTAATTATGTTTCTAATCGGTGCACCATTAGGCGCCATCATCAAAAAAGGAGGATTTGGCATTCCTGTCGTCGTAGCCGTGTCCTTTTTTATCTTGATGTACATCATGAGCCAGCAAGGCGACAAGATGGCAAAAGAAGGAAAAGTCCTCTTGGAAATCGGTGCATGGATTTCAAATACCATCCTAACGCTTATAGGAATCTACTTTCTACGCATCGCCGTGAATGACTCTCGCTTATTCGAAGCAGATAATTATTTGGTTATTTGGAGTCGCTTCAAACAAAAATGGCAACGCCCCAATTGATTTGCAATTCTAGATAAATAGAAGTACTTTTGTGGATTAATTTTTCAAACATTATAAACTGGTAAAAGATGTATTTGTCACCCGAAGTAAAACAAGAGATTTTCGAATCAAAAGGGAATGCAAAGTCTAAAATCGATACTGGTTCTGCTGAGTCGCAAATTGCGTTATTCACTTTCAGAATCAATCATTTGACTGAGCACCTAAAGAAGAACAAAAAAGACCATAGCACACGCTTAGGGCTTTTAAAATTAGTAGGTAAGCGTCGTCGCTTACTTGATTACCTTACACGTACTGAGATTTCTCGTTACCGTGCGATTATCGCTGAATTAGGAATTCGTAAGTAAACAATTCAACAGGGTTTCATGTCGATGGAGCCCTGTTTTATTTAATTTACTCCGTTTGAATTCTTCAAACATTACACTTCTTCACGCGAGGTTGCGTGAAAATTTTATCCGAAACGTATGTCATTTAACATCATTACAAAGCATATTTCGATGCCAGATGGCAAGGAAATCCAAATTGAAACTGGCAAATTAGCCAAGCAAGCGGATGGAGCTGTTGTCATAAAGTCAGGAAATATGATGTTGCTAGCCACTGTGGTAGCAAACAAAGAGGCCAAAGAAGGAGTAGATTTCCTTCCATTATCTGTAGATTATCAAGAAAAATTTGCGTCTAACGGACGTATTCCTGGTTCTTTCTTAAAAAGAGAGGCCCGTCTTTCTGATTATGAAATCCTTATCTCGCGTTTAGTAGACCGTGCATTACGTCCTACTTTCCCAGATGATTATCATGCAGATGTTCAAGTTTTGATCAACTTAATTTCAGGTGATGCTGAAGTTTTACCAGATGCTTTTGTAGGCTTAGCAGCTGCTGCTGCTCTAGCCGTATCAGATATTCCGTTCAACGGACCTATTTCTGAGGTACGTATCGCAAAAATCAATGGTACATATAAAGTTAATCCGAGCGTTAGCGAATTAGCCGGCGCCAGCCTAGAATTAATTGTTGCTGCAAATGCAAACGATATCTTAATGGTGGAAGGTGAAGGAGATGAAGTTTCAGAAACAGAAATGTTAGAAGCTTTACGTATCGCACATGATGCCATCAAAATTCAATGTAAGGCATTAAATGAGTTAACTGAAGCTTGTGGAAAAACAGAAAAACGTACGTATTCACACGAATCACACAACGAAGAGTTGCGTGCTGAATTGTGGAAAAACTACTACGAGAAGTATTTGGCAGTAGCTAAATTAGCTAATCCAAAGAAAGACGAGCGTAAAGCTGGCTTCAAAGCTATTGTAGACGAATTTATCGCTACGTTGCCTGAGGATCATTTGGTTAATCTTTCGTTGGCAAAAACATATTTACACGATATCGAAAAAGAAGCAGCTCGCCAACTAGTTTTGCAAGAGCGCTACCGTTTAGATGGCCGTAAATTGAACGAAATACGTCAAATCACTTGTGAAGTAGATTATTTACCTACTCCGCACGGTTCTTCTGTGTTTACTCGTGGAGAAACACAATCGTTGACTACAGTCACGCTTGGAACTAAGATGGATGAGCAAATCATCGATCAACCAATGACGCAGGGATACAATAAATTTATGTTGCACTACAATTTCCCAGGTTTCTCAACAGGAGAAGTTAAGCCAAATCGTGGGGTAGGACGACGTGAAGTAGGACATGGTAACTTGGCCATGCGTGCGATTCGTAAGGTTCTTCCAAAAATGGAAGATTTTCCGTACACATTACGTATTGTCTCAGACATCTTGGAATCAAATGGTTCTTCGTCGATGGCAACAGTTTGCGCAGGAACATTAGCCCTTATGGATGCTGGTGTTAAAATCAAAGCGCCAGTTTCAGGTATTGCAATGGGTTTAATCTCGGATGCAAAAACTGGAAAATATGCAGTTCTTTCCGATATTTTAGGAGATGAGGATCACCTAGGTGATATGGACTTCAAAGTAACAGGAACTGAAAACGGAATCACAGCTTGCCAAATGGACATTAAAGTTCAAGGTTTGTCATACGAAGTTTTAGCTGAAGCGTTAACGCAAGCCAAAGAAGGTCGTTTACACATCTTGAATGAAATGAAAAAGGCGATGCCTGCCGTTCGTGAAGAATTCAAGCCACAAACTCCACGTGCTACCGTTATTAAGATCCAAAAAGATCAAATCGGTTCAGTAATCGGGCCTGGTGGTAAAGTAGTTCAAGATATCCAAAAACAATCCGGTGCCACAGTTACCATCGAAGAAAAAGAAGACGGAGGATACGTAAGTATATTCTCTTCAAATGGAGATGCTATGGCACATGCGGTTCGCATGGTAAAAGGAATCGTTACACTTCCTGAAGTAGGCGAGATCTATGAAGGAAAAGTGAAAAATATCCAAGCTTTTGGTGCTTTTGTCGAGTTCTTACCGGGAAAAGACGGTTTGTTGCACATCTCTGAAATTTCATGGGATCGCATTGAAACGATGGACGGTGTTTTCAAAGAAGGAGATCGAGTTCAGGTTAAATTGGTAGAAGTAGATAAGAAAACGGGTAAATTCCGTCTTTCTGCAAAAGCACTACTACCAAAACCAGAAGCAAGCGCTGAATAAATAATTTATGGGCAAAAGAAAACCTTTTGCCCATTCAATCTGTTGTAAAATCCTATGAGACAGCTAAAAATTAGCAAACAAATTACCAACAGGGAAAGTCAATCGCTTGACAAATACCTGCAGGAAATCGGTAAGGTGGATTTATTGACACCGGATGAAGAGGTAATACTCGCACAAAAAATCCGAGAAGGAGACCAATTATCCTTAGAACGTTTGACGAAAGCCAATTTACGTTTCGTGGTATCGGTAGCTAAACAATACCAAAATCAAGGTCTTAGCCTTGGTGACTTAATAAACGAAGGAAACTTAGGTTTGATCAAAGCAGCACAACGTTTTGATGAAACGCGTGGATTTAAATTTATCTCATACGCTGTATGGTGGATTCGTCAATCCATCCTACAAGCTTTGGCTGAACAATCTCGTATCGTTCGTTTGCCATTGAACCGCGTAGGATCCCTAAATAAAATCTCGAAAACATTTTCTGAACTCGAGCAAAAATTTGAACGTGAGCCTTCACCCGAAGAATTAGCCGAAGTATTGGAAATTTCTACCGGTGAAGTTGTCGATACCTTAAAAATTTCTGGTCGACATGTTTCTATGGACGCACCATTCGTTCAAGGTGAAGAAAATTCATTATTAGACGTTTTGGAAAATGATTCGGAAGACAAACCTGATTCGGGTTTGATCAACGATTCATTACGCCGTGAGGTACAACGTGCATTATCCACGTTAACCCAACGTGAGGCTGATGTCGTAACCTTATATTTTGGCTTAAATGGTGAGCACGCGATGACCCTTGAGGAAATTGGTGAAAAATTCAACTTGACACGCGAACGCGTAAGACAAATTAAAGAGAAAGCCATTCGCCGCCTCCGTCATACGTCACGCAGTAAAGCCCTAAAAACTTATCTTGGATAAATTAAAAGCCTCTTATGAGGCTTTTTTTTGCTATGGCATACCCTGATGGACTTGTGGATTTGATTGATGGTTTGCACCAACAAGGTGTAAATGAGGCAATTATATGCCCAGGTTCTCGAAACGCACCTATTATGTTGGCCTTAGTTCGTCACGGTGGTTTTCACTGTTATTCCATCTCAGATGAACGTTCAGCTGGTTTCTTTGGTCTTGGCCGCGCATTGAAAACGAAAAAACCAGTAATTATCTGCTGCACCTCAGGTTCTGCGGGTCTCAATTTTGCTCCGGCTGTAGCTGAGGCATTCTTCCAAGAAGTTCCAATCATTGTGCTAACTGCAGACCGCCCAGCCGAATGGATTGGTCAGTGGGATGGCCAGACAATCTACCAAGAAAATCTTTTTGGCAAGCATGTCAAACATGCCGAAAGCTTCATTCCCTTTCAACCAAATCAGCTCGTGGAAAAAGCCATGGCAATTCCACAAGGGCCAGTACACATGAATGTACCCATCGCTGAGCCGTTTTATCCAACAAGCGGAGAGGCATTACCGCAAATTCGGGAACCTCAGGCAGTTGAAGCCTATAAAACCCCTGAATTAGATACCGATTTTGATGTAAATCCAGATGCTTCACTACTTATCACCGTTGGCCAAAGACAATTCAATCAAGCTGAGAATAAATTATTTGCCCAATTGGCGCTTAAAGGGATACCGGTTGTAGGTGATGCAACAGCAAATCTACCTTCGGAATGCCAATTGCATCATGATTTAATTTGGGCTAATGAAGCGAATTTATCTTCGTTCCAACCAGAATTTCATATTCATTTTGGTAAATCGTTTGTTAGCAAACGCATTAAACAATTTCTGAGAAACCATAAGCCCAATGCATCATGGTTGGTGCACCCAAATCCCATCGAACAACCTGATCCATTTCAATGTCTAACACGCGTGGTGAAAGCGAAATCGGAACAGGTGTTAGCGTCCTTGTGCCAACAAACCCTTAGGGGGGTATCGGCTGTAAATAGTGCAAAAAACAGGGTAGAGGCGATACAGGAGACCTATTTTAAAAAAGAAAGTTGGTCAGAGTTACTTATTTACAACCAGTTGATTGGAACTATAGACGCTCAGGATTCTGAAGTTCACATAGCTAATTCATTGGCGATTCGATACGTCAATTGGACAGAAAAAGTATTTACTCAAACTGAAGTATTTTCAAACCGTGGTACAAGCGGAATTGATGGATGTCTTAGTACGGCGATCGGAGCGAGCCAAAAAACAACAAAATTAGTTATCTCGCTGATAGGTGATGTGGCTTTTCAATACGACCGCAATGCACTTTGGAATTCGTATGTAGGTTCGAATGTTCGCATTATCATTTTCAACAATGCTGGAGGAGGTATTTTTGGCATATTAGATGGAGCAAAAGACCTTCCAGAGCTAGGTGAATTTATGATAACGCATCAGCCATTTAGAGCTAAAAATACAGCTTTAGATGCTGGAATAGACTACTTAGAAGTTCATAATTGGAATGAATTGAATCAAGAACTCAGCCATTTTTTTGAGCCAAGCGATCGTGCAAAAATCTTAGAAATTTGTACCGATTCAACTAAAAATACGGAGGTATTACAAGGTTACATGAGCTTATTCAAGCATTGATTTTTTTTGAATTCGCTCCCAATTCTTCACATATAATGGGTTTTTAGGATCAACTGCTAATGCTTTTTGAACATATTGCTTCGCCAGTACCCAATGCATCCGCTGAATCTCCACATATCCCAAATTATTATAAATTAAGTCTTGGTATTTCCCTTGTTTCAATGCGTGCTTAAACATCTTCTCCGCTAGATCCAATTGATCTAATTCTTGAAAAACCACACCTTGATTGATCATCGTTTCTACCGAAAGGGAATCAATAGCTAGTGCACGATCATACGAAACCATCGACTCATTCCACATTTCCTTTTGCATCTGAATATTGCCATGAAGTGTCCAATTGGCTGCAGAATCAGGGAAATTCTTAATTAGCTTAGCAGATTCAGTAATGGCCAAATCATATTTTTCCAAATTTTGAAGAGTTTCAGCCAATTTAAACAGGGCAGGGGCAAATTTGGGATCTTGCGTGTAAGCAATTGTAAAATCAGCTAAGGCCTCATCATTTTTCTCGAGCTGTTGGTATACTAAACCCCGATTATAATACGCATCTGGAAATTCCTTTTGCTTCTTAATTGATTCTGTATACCACTTAATAGATTCAAAATATTCCTTTTCTTTAAATTTGGCGTTACCGCGCAGAAAAAAATCAGATGCTTCTTTTTTTGATGTGTCTGATTGACAAGAGACTACTAAAATCGCGAACATGCATAAAAAGAGGTACCTCATAATGGATATAATTTTTATCTTTGTGCCTCAAATTTAATTAATTAAGATGGCATACGCAGAAATGTTAACCGATAAAGGGTTAATGAAAATCGAATTTTATACAGAGGATGCTCCAATTCACTCAAAAAACTTCATGGATTTAGCTGAAAAAGGGTTTTATGATGGACTTACCTTTCACCGAGTAATTGCAGATTTTGTGATTCAAGGAGGGTGTCCAGATGGCACTGGAGCAGGTGGTCCTGGTTATTCAATCCCATGTGAATTAACTGGAAATAATCAGTTTCATGATCGTGGAGTACTTTCAATGGCGCATCGTGGATTAAATACGGGAGGATCCCAATTTTTCATTTGTCACTCACGTAACAACACAGCGCACTTAGACCGTAAGCATACATGCTTTGGTAAAGTTGTTGAAGGCTTAGACATAATCGATCAAATTCGCGAAGGGGATGTGATTCAAAGTGTTAAAATCATTCACGACTAGTGCATTTTATTAAAGAAATACCGCATGAAAATATGCGAATCTCACTTTTTGAATGGAACTCAAAATACATTTTGAAATTTGAGACGCCTCAGCTCGAGCAAAGTTATAAATTCTCGGTTCTAGACTTTTCAGGCCAAAAAGAAATAGAGGAGCTGGCATCCAGCTCCTCCTTTCAAAATTTTGTCATAACGACCTTTCAGCAGATGTATGCTGAAATGGGGAAACAAATCAATTAAAGACTCAACCACTTTTTGCGTAACATCAATTGAGAATCAGTTGGATTGTCAACTGATTTAACCTCGAAAGCTTTCAAAGGAGTTTGCGTCACTTTCAGTTCAAAAGAACGCTCTAAACCGTCACGCTTCACTTTAAAAGTTAGTAAATCACCAACTTTCTTGTCGGCCATTAGCTTATCTAAACCAACAAAATCTGTTTGGTTTACCTGTACAATTTCATCACCTACATTCAATCCTGCTATAAATGCTGGACCGGCTTTAAAAATCGATGTAATGCGATTGTTTAAAACCGATAAACCCGCGTAAGGTATTGATTTACTTAAATTTGCATCAGTCCATGTATAACCAAATTTGGCAAAAATACCTGTATAGTCCGGTGTTTTAATGCCATAAATATGGTCCTTGAAGAACCCAGCAGCAGATGTGCCGGCAACTGTACTGAAAGCATTTTCCAATTCTGCATCGGTAAAACCACGCCCTTGCTTCAAATAATAGTTCGCATAAAGCAATTTAAATACATCATCTAAACATTTGGCCCCAGCTGTTTTTTGAATAATCCACATGTTTAAAATACCACCTAACAAGGATCCCTTGTCATAATATGAAACAGAAGAGTTGCGGGAATTTTCGTTTGGACGGTAGTATTTAATCCATGCATCCCAACTAGCGGAAGCGGCAGATTCAACAGATGCACCAGGTGTATTTTCAACTGAAGAAATGTCTTTACCCAGATCAATTAAATAAGCATCTGAAGAAACCATTTTTGTCCGAAGATTGATCACTTCAGCATAATAACTAGTTATACCTTCAGAAAACCAAAGATTGTGCGTGTAATTTTCTTGCTCATAATCGAATGGCCCCAAGGCAATTGGACGAATACGCTTCACATTCCATAAGTGAAAATA
This sequence comes from Aquirufa sp., assembly GCF_044377215.1. Lineage (GTDB taxonomy): Bacteria > Bacteroidota > Bacteroidia > Cytophagales > Spirosomataceae > Aquirufa. Next base: position 24,126 of record NZ_JBILJM010000002.1, on the reverse strand, counting down.
CTCGTGCGCTAATAAATTTATGACACCTTGATAGCCGCCAGGTGTTTCATAGGCTGTTCTAGAAACGGAACACGTAGTCGAATACAAATGCTCTAATCCACCTGTACCACGTTGAATGTTATGAATTATAAATAAATAATGGTCACAAGGATGCGTGCCAACCACATTTTGGGCTTCTTGCGCCATCTTAGTTACATCGGCGATAAATTTGACAGAATCTACTTTAGTTTGGCCAAAGAATGCAATTTGGTGTGGAATGTTATTGACTTTAAAATCCCAAACCTTATGATTGCCTATTTCAATAGGTGAATCAAACAATTCATCCAGGTCTTTGGCGATATACTTGAAGCCACTCACATTTTTCAGGGCGGTTGACACTTTTTTAAAGTCCTTATGCGGAATAATTTCAAGTTCCTGTGGACCTTTTGCCCACTTCGCGACATACATTAGCATATTGGCAGGGTTAATATAGCCATGTACGTCATCTAAATATGAGGTCCGTACCGATAATTCAAAAGCATATACCAAATAATTTACTTGCACTTTTTTCATGCCGGGAACAATAGAAATCCGCCACGTATTTTTAGAAATTTTGTTGATAGGTAAGGAATTCCCATTTGCAGTAGCACTAACCTGCTCCACATTCCGGGCGAATTCACGAATCAAATAGGACCCTGGCGTCCAAGCTGCCATCTTAAGGTCAATATACTTGGCGTTTTCTTTACTCACATCTAAAGTCGTTGTGACTTCAAAATAATGAGATTGTGGATTAGACATTTGAATCAAGTGCTTGATGGGAGCAGCGCTCAATTCAAACCCCAGAATAAATAGGCTTAGAATTGCTAATTTCTTCAGTAACATTGATTTATAGTTTATAAGGATGAAATAGAAAACCTAAAATTAATAAAATAGGCCGTATCTCCTATGAAATAGCTATTAATTGGTCGCAAGCACCTAAAATAAATCAATTGCCTCAAACAATAATTTGAAAGAAAAATCGTATTTTTGATTCAATGTGCATGTTGTAACCATATTCAAATGAATAACCATTCAAGATCGACTAGCTGGATCACAGCAATACTTTTTTTCTGCATGAGTTTGGGGGCTTTTGGCCAACAAACACTTAGTTTCAAAGATCATACGTTACATTTCCGCCAGGCCAAAGAATACTTTGATGCGAAGAATTATGTAGCTGCGCGGGAAGAGTTTAATGCATATCTCGAAAGTATTGAGCCATTAAGTAACGAGCAAGCAGGGCAGAAGGTCTTAGCTGAATATTACATGACCATGTGTTCTTTATACATGAGTCAGCCAGAAGCGGAAATATTAGCCGAGCGTTTTGTAGCAAATAACCCAGAACATCCGCAAGCCATCAAATTGCTTCGTGGAATCGGTACGTTTTTCTATGACAATGGCGACTATGCCAAAGCAGTTAAATACCTGAGTAAATCATCAGAAACAAATTTAGAAGCCAAATACAAATTAGCTGTATCGTATTACGAACTAAAAAACTTTGTGGAAGCCTTACCTTATTTCAATGAAATTAAGGTGGAACAAGAAGAAGAATATGCACTTTCTGCAGCTTATTATGCAGCTGTCATCCAATTCAATGATAAACGTTATGCTGATGCGGCGCCAGATTTTCAAAAAGCAGAGGCGAGTAGCAAATACCGTAGGGAAATTCCAAATTGGATTGCCCTATGTTATTTTAACCAATCCAAATTCAATGAATTATTGAATTATGCTGAACCTATTTTAGTCAAAAAGAACTCTGGGTACCGCTTAGATGAATTATCACAGTTGGTGGCCGACGTACAATTTAAATTAGAGCGTTTCGATAAAGCAGCGAAAAGCTATGAGGTGCTTGTTAAGGCAACGGGCAATAAAATAAATCCAATCTCGCAATACCGCTTAGGTTATTCGTTATATCGTATCAAAAAGTTTAATGATGCAGCCATACAATTGAAAGGATTAGCTAGTCAAAAAGACTCATTAGGCCAATTTGCTGCATTTACACTTGCTCTTTCTCAGTTAAATGCAGGGAATTTGGCAGCGACGTTAGAAGCATTTGATTTAGCGAAAAACTTGAATTTTAATACGCTGATTCAGGAGGAAGCATTTTATAACCACGCCAAGGTACAATTAGACTTAGGTCGGGCATCAGAAACAATTCAAGAAATTCAATTATTTACAGCAAAATTTCCTAAAAGCAAATTTGCAGAAGAATCAGTCGAACTAGTTGCGGATGCATTTTTACATGCAGATAACCTCAAGGTTGCTTTGGAATATTTGCAAGGCTTAACAAACCGATCACCTAAACTGAATGAAGCATATCAAACCTTAAGTTATAATTTAGGAGTTCGCGCCTATAACGAAGAGCATTTCGATGAAGCAATTAAGTTATTTGATATTTCAATTAACACGCCTCAAAAAGCACAATACACCCAATTAGCGTTACTTGGAAAAGCAGAGAGCTTGTCTCAATTAAAGCAATTTGAAGAAGCCATTCAATTATATAACCCGTTGTTGAGTGGTAAAGGCCAAACAGAAGACTTCATCCAACAAGTTCGCATGGGTCTTGCGTTTGCGTATTTTAATACGAAAGATTTCACAAAGGCCAACAACCTATTTAAGGCGTATGTAGATCGATTAAAAGCAACACCAAACTCAAAAAATAATCCAGCAATTTTAATTCGTTTGGCTGATACGTATTTGATTTCACGCAAATATCAAGATGCCTTAACGTATTATTCGCAAGCTGCAGAAATAGCTAAAAATGAAAAAGATTACGCTTTGTATCAAAAAGGGATGACCTTAACTTATTTGAATCGTGATGCTGAGGCAAGACAAACATTTAAGCAAGTTCGCATGAATTTCCCTGATTCAAAATTTGCAGAAGATGCGATTTTTCAGGAGAATATAGTCTTATTTAATGGCCTTAAATACAAAGAGGCCATTATTGGATTTACTGAAATAATTGATGCCAAAACGAAGAGTGAGTACCTATCTCAATCAATTTTGAAGCGTGCTCAAGCGTATACAAACAATGAGCAATTTGAATTAGCACTTAGCGATTACAAGCGCATAATCAATGAATTCTCTGGAGATAAAATTGCCAAAGATGCGTTAATCGGTTTACAAGAAAACTTAATTAAAGTGGGCCGTCCAGAGGAGTTTGGTCAAGTATTAGAAAATTACCAAGCGAGTCATGCAGCAGAATCCAATGATGCTGAGGCAATGGATTTAAAATATAGTGCAGCAAAGGGGATTTATGATGGAAAGAAATTTGATAAAGCGATTCCTGCATTAAAAGATTTTGTTACTAAGTATCCAACTGATGAGAATGTCGTGGAAGCCTATTATTTAATTGCTGATGCAGCTGATCAAATTAAGGATTCTACGGAAGCAGTTGCAGCTTACAAAAAGGTTATTGAGCAAAATGCACACCCACAAGTAATTAAAGCTATTTTACGTACAGCTGAATTGGAATATACCCTTGGAAATTATCAGTCGTCTGTGAATTATTACCGCATGCATCAAGCGAAAATAAAGGAACCAGAAAATGTGCTGATGGGATACAAGCAGATCTTTAATGCGTTTTATGCAGCAAAGAATTTAGATTCTGTGGGAAAAGTTATTTTAGAAGTTGAACCCTTAGACTTATTTTCAACGACAGAATTAGCCTCGATGAGTCGGAAATTAGCCGATGCGTATTCGGATAGTACGCAAATAGGCCAGCGTAACGAATGGTTAGCAAAAACAATTGCATTAGACAAAAATGATATAGGTGGTGAGGCGCAGATTGAATTAGCCATGCAATTAAGTCAAGGAGGTAAATACAAAGAATCCAATGAGATGATTACGACCAAATTCAAAAATGAGTTCGCGGATGTATCTGATGGGGTAATTGGAAAAGCCTATGTCTTGTTGGCCGAGAACTTTTTATCGCTAAAAAACCTTGCACAGGCACGTGCAATCTTGAAATCGATCATTGATAATTCAACGGATAATGCTATCGTTGAAGTTGCCAAATTAAAGTTAAAAAGCTTACCCCTTAAATAAGATAACATGAAAATTGAAATGAACGCAAAATCAATAATCCTTTGCAGCTTATTTGGAATCTTTGGGGTACAGACGCAAGTTGGGGCTCAAGATAAAAAAGAAGGTAATATTCAGAATGATGATATCATTTTAGAGAAGGAGCGTAAAATTGTACTTCAGCCACAAATATCGCGCAATTTTGAACCTTTATCAGAAATTGAGAATACGCAAAAAGGGCGTAAAATGAAATATGAGTTCTTTGATCGCCGTTGGGAAACTGCCAACAAAACGATTTTGACTACATCGGTAATCGGACCTCGAACAGGGGATGAGTTGGTTTCTTCTTTTGGGCCCAAGTTTATGAATTTAGTGAAAATTGGAGCAGGTAATTTTGGACATACGACATTAAACGGTCATTTTGGATTTAATCCAAAGGAAACTCAGTTTCATGGATTGTACATAAATCATGATGCAAATCGCCGCGGCCCCATTGGGGGTGGGAATTCCGGACGGAATGAAAATGAAGCAAAAGCCTATTCAAAAACGTTCACGGGAAACTATTTATTAGATGGTCAAATTAGTTTTAGGCGTATAGGTAATCACTACTATGGCCGCGATGAGCGTATTTTTGATGGAGGAGGAACGATTCGTGATTTTGATATTAACTACAATAAATTCAACTATTCAGGGAGTATTTCAAATGCTAAAAAAGATGCCAAGTTTGATTACATCGCATCTTCAGGATTAACATATTTAAGTACAAATTACAATACCCGCGAATGGATTTGGGATAGCCAAATTCAATCAATCTTACATGTAAATGATAATTTGTCTGCCTACTTAGTGGGTGAAATGAACATGTCAGAGAACACCTTTGGACAAACAAATCGCCGGGAGTTATACCGCATTAAGCCGAGTTTCTTGTATAAAAACAACCGAATATCAGTGACGGCAGGTATTAATTTGGCCAATGAGAAAGATAAATTATTGGGTTTAAATAAAACGCGTTTATTTCCAATCGTGAAATTAGACGTAAAACCTACTGATTTCATTCATGTGTTTGTTGGCCTAGGCGGTGAAACCTATTTCAATTCATTGAACCAATTTGCTGCAGAAAACAATTGGATGGCTCAGCAAGTAAATTTGCGAAATACCGTTCAAACATCTAATATTTACGGTGGGATTAAAGGATCCAATGAGCGTAATTTAGACTTTGAGATGAAGGTATCTTACTCTGAATTTAGTGATTTAGCCTTTTATGTTCCGGCGAGTGATTCAACGCGCTTTGACATTAAGTATGCGGGGGGAGACAAAAAAGTACAAGTTTTGAATTTATCGGGGCAAATCAATTATCAGACCTTTGACAAAGTATTATCTATTTTAAAGTATGACTATAATCAATATACGAATATAGATTTCGCGGAAGGAAATGCGGTTTCTAAGCCGTTGCTGAGTTTATCATTTACTAATTCGATAACTTTTAAGGATCGTATTATCGTATCTCCAGATTTATTTTACGTAGGTGGGCTTTATGGCTTGCAAGCAAAAACAGGGAAATCCATTAAAATGGATGACATAATTGATTTGAATTTAAAAGTAAATTATCTGATTACAAAAAAATTCAATGCATCGGTGAGCGCAAATAATTTGTTGGGTAAAGAATATCAACGATATTTGAATTACGCTACGCAGGGTCTTAATTATACAGTAGGAGTAGCTTATTCATTTTAGTTCACATGCAAGAAACGATTATATCCCTTATTGAAGAATCATTATTAAGCTACGATTGTGTGATTATTCCACAATTTGGGGGTTTTGTATTGAATACAAAAGATTTCATGTTTGACCAATCAACATCAACCATTTATCCGAAGCGCAAGTGGGTTGCATTTAACGAGCGTTTACGTGCTGATGATGGAATCTTAGCGATGGCTTTGGCTCAAAAATCTGGAATGAAACAGAAAGATGCATTTAAGGAGATTCATGCATTTGCTCTTTCTTTAAATCAGCGAATTCAAGCAGAAGAAGAGGTTGTGTTGGGAAAAGTGGGAACATTCACTTTACGCAATGAATCAAAAATTAGTTTTGAGCCTAATCCGGAAACAAATTTTGATTTAACTCAATTTGGGCTTTTGCCGGTGCAGATTAAAACAAAGAAAGTAAAGCCTACATTAATTCCAAGTCCGGTAGCCATTTCCATGGTAGATGCGGAACCGATAATTCCAGAGGTTAAAGAAAAGCGTTTATCTGTTAAATTTTATACCTATGTCATCTTAGCATTTTTAGTAGGTGGGACTGCAGCTTACTTTTTAACAGAACCAAATTCGCGGTATGTGAATAGTTCCATGAGCCCTTTAACCATAAAGATTAAGAAAAAAGATAAAGTAGCTACACCTATTACGCCAATAAAATCGGTCACAGTTGCTACGCCAGCTTCGGCAGAAGTTGTTGAAAAAGTAGATCCAGTGATCGTCGAGGATATTTATTTAGTTGCTGGGAGTTTTTTAACAGAGAAAAAAGCAGCGCTTTGTCAAGCAGAGTTAGTAAGTAAAGGTTATTCTCAAGTTGAAATCATTGAAAAAGCAGAAGGAGAGAAGCATTTTCGGGTAAGTGTGGGGCGCGTGGCCAATTTTGACATAGGGTATCAAAAGGCCGCTGAACTAAAGAAAGATAAGAAATTAGATATTTGGGTGTTTAAAAAACAATAGTACTTATGAGTTTAGCTTATTCAGATAAAAAGTTCGAAAAAAGCAATCAGCGTAAGGCGTTGGTCATAACATTAGCAATCAATTCGCTATTGTTTTTGCTGATTTGGCAGGTAAAAATATGGAATGATTCACCTAATCCACCTGCAATTCCTGTGCAAGATGCGGGAATTGGTGAAATTAGTTTTGAGCAAGAAGCCCCGGCGCCAGCGCCTGCACCTCAAAAACAAGAGTTAACACAATCAACTGCGGATGCGGTACAAACAACTTCAACACCTGCATTAACGAGTACGGTAGCGAGTCCGGTAACGGTAAAAGCGCAACCGCCTGTTCCAGTAGAACCTAAGGAAATAGAGGAACCGGTTGATTTAACCTTAACACTCGGAAAACGTAGTCCTAAAGCTGGTTCAGCCTCAGGAGCCGGTGGTGGCACTGGTACAGGTGCAGGATCGGGCAAAGGATTAGGAACGGGTCTGGGTGGTGGCGGACGTGGTTCTGGAAATGGTTCAGGTCAAGGGGAAGGAAAAATTGCACAAGATTGGACATTTGATACCAAAGCATTGAATGGAATCGAAAATGGATCTGAAACCGGAGAAATCACCTTTTTTATTCGTATCAATGAGCGAGGGAATGTAACTGAAATTCGTATCGATCGGACTAACGTAAAACTTTCGTTGGCAGAGCGCTACAAAAAGCTCATCAAAAATTCCCGTTTTTATCCACGTAGTGAAGGAATCTCACGCGGTGCGAGTGGGTTTAAAACGATCAAGATTGTCCCAACAAACTAATTTAAGTCTATTTTGACTCGTATGACTTACGAAGAGGTTGTTAACTTCTTGTATGCACAACTTCCTGTTTTTCATCGGGAAGGTAAAAAAGCGTTTAAACCAGGTTTAGGAAATATTCAGGAACTGGTAGCGAAGATTGGAAATCCCCAGCAGCATTTTAAAAGTTTACATATTGCAGGAACTAATGGCAAGGGGAGTTCATCTCACTTCATGGCTTCCATTTTACAGGAAGCGGGATTTAGGGTCGGTTTATACACATCACCTCATTTAAAATCATTTACGGAGCGGATAAAAGTAAATGGACAAGAAGTTTCGCATGATTGGGTTGTTGACTTTTTTACCAAACACCGTGCACTCATTGCAGAGATAAAGCCAAGTTTTTTTGAATGGACCGTACTTATGGCATTTGCTTTTTTTAAAGAACAAGGCGTAGACTATGCGGTGATAGAAACTGGATTGGGTGGACGCTTAGATTCGACGAATATCATTGAACCCATCGCTACCTACATTACGAATATTGGCTATGATCATCAAGATATTTTGGGAGAAACGTTGCCAGAAATTGCCACAGAAAAAGCGGGTATCATCAAAGGTCAAATTCCTATATTAATCAGTGAGCGGCAGGATGAAGTAGAAGAGGTATTTAAGTCAACGGCACAAGCATGTGATGCGTTTTTAAATTTTGCGGATGAACTTGTACAAATATCAGCTGTAGAGAAAAAAGGAATAGAGCTTCATTTAGTCGCCAAAACAGAGCTCTGGGGTGATTTGAAAATTGAAAGTCCTTATGCAGGAACCTATCAAGTTCAAAATTTGCGTGGTGTGATTGCTTGGTGTACTCAGCTGTCTAAAAGGCGTGTTTTACAGCTTTCAGCACAAGCGATTCAACACGGAATAAAACTAACAAGACAAAATACCTCGTTGCATGGGCGCTGGGAAGTGATAGATCAGGATCCGTGGGTTGTGGCGGACACGGCACATAATGCAGCAGGCATTTCAGAGGTACTTGGTCAAGTAATCCAAATGGAAATTCATCAGCTCCATATCATCTTGGGGATGGTGTCGGATAAAGATGTAGACCGCGTCTTAGGTTTGTTTCCGAAAGACGCGCAGTATTATTTCACGCAAGCATCGAATCCGAGAGCTTTATCTGCAGGCGAACTTCAAGCAAAAGCGAATGTTTATGGATTACGAGGTGACATTTTTGCCAACGTCAATATCGCTTTAGCTTCGGCGCGTGAAACGCAAGCAGATTTTATTTTAATTACAGGCAGCACGTATATGGTTGCTGAATTAGCTGAATAAATTTTGAGTAGAAGAAAAATATACAAATACGAATGCGCCGAGCAATTGGCTAATGTTATTCAACATCCCAAGCATTTTTTTGAAAATTGTCGAGGAAAATGGATGTCGGACTATTTTAAAAATTCAAATCCAATTGTATTGGAAATCGGATGTGGCCGAGGGGAGTACACGAATGGTTTAGGGAAATTATTTCCGTCCAAAAATTTTATTGGTGTAGATATCAAAGGGGATCGCCTTGCGGCGGGTGGCCAACAAGCAGAAGTGATGCAACTTACCAATGTGGCATTTTTGCGCATTCAGATTCAGTTTATTGAAGACTTCTTTCTGCCAAATGAAATTGATGAAATATGGATTACTTTTCCTGACCCACGCATGAAAGACCGAGACGAAAAGAAGCGGTTGACTTTTCCATTTTACTTGGAAAAATATTTACGCTTATTAAAACCGGGTGGTTTAATTCATTTAAAAACGGACTCATCTGAATTTTTTGAATATTCATTGGCCCAATTCCAAGCGTATCAATTACAAAGCTTAGCAGAAACAAAAGACTTATACACATCAATTTGGAATGAGGATCACTTTGGAATTAAGACACGATTTGAGAAAATATGGTTTGATAAGGGCTACACCATAAATTATGCACGGGTAGAAAACAAAAAAGAGGCCTAAGCCTCTCTTTTGAAAATGATATAGAATTAATTATCCTACGCGTGCAATTAAATCAGCAGCACGAGAAGAATAACCAAATTCATTGTCATACCAACCTACAACCTTAACTAGGTTACCCATTGCAGTTGTTAGTTTCGAATCCAAGATACATGAGTGTGGATTTCCAATAATATCGATTGAAACAATTTCGTCAGTTGTATATTCTAAAATACCTTTCATCGGACCATCAGCTGCAGCTTTCAAAGCAGCATTAATTTCAGCAACAGTAGCATCTTTCTTCAATACAACAGTAAAATCAGTTACAGAACCATCTGGTGTAGGAACACGCATTGCATTTCCATCTAGTTTACCTTTCAAGTGAGGCAATACTAAACCAACAGCTTTAGCAGCACCTGTTGATGTAGGAATAATGGAATACGCAGCTGCACGAGAACGACGTAAATCGGAGTGAGGTGCATCTTGTAAATTCTGATCAGCTGTATAAGCATGAACAGTGGTCATAAAGCCTTTTTCAATACCAAACGCATCATCCAATACTTTAGCCATAGGAGCTAAACAGTTTGTCGTACAAGAAGCATTTGAGATAATTGTCATGTCATCAGTCAAGGTATCATCATTTACACCTAAAACTACAGTTGGGATATCACCTTTCGCAGGGGCAGAGATAATCACCTTGCGTGCACCAGCAGTTAAATGTTGGCCTGCACCATCTTGATCAATAAAACGACCCGTTGATTCTAAAACTACGTCAATTCCTAAAGTTCCCCAAGGAAGTTGTTTTGGATCACGCTCAGCAAAAGCTTTGATTACATGACCATTTACAGTAATGCTATCAGCATCTGAAGTAACAGTTCCATTAAATCGTCCATGAACTGAATCATATTTCAATAAGTGAACTAACGTAGCATTGTCCGTTAAATCGTTGATTGCTACTATTTCTACATTATCCTTTTCCAATAAACGACGGAAAGTAAGTCGACCGATGCGACCAAAACCATTAATGGCAACTTTAATTTTTCTCATTGAATGAATTAATTTGATTTCCTTAATAAATTCAAAAATAACCATATTATAGTATAATTCCAAGAAGTGTACCTAAATACCCTGATTTAAACGATTTAAAACAATAAAAAACAATTGTAAATCGAATAATTCTAATTTAGCATAAAAGCTAATTGTGATAATTTTATACAATTTTATCTCGGATACGTTTTTTATTCAAAAATATTTTGCATATTTGAATATAGAAATGCTTCGCAAATCGAGTGGGGCAGGGGAGTGACAGATTGTCACTTGTTTATTTGGCTAAATTTCAAGCCTTTTCTCACAATATATTATTTGGAATAAATTATCAACTAACTGATAATCAGCAAGTTGGATAATTAAAGTTTAAGTTAAATTAGTGCCAGTTTTGGTCTTGTATTTGTGGCAGATGAGCGGTCAACTAAGAATTATTTGACTTATAAGGCCTGATAAAAATCTTTTATTGGTAATTTGCGCTCTCAAAATTTTGCATACATATTATATGAATTCAGTAGAACAGATCATTTTAGCGGCCTGGGACAAACCAGAGACGCGTAATACACCAGAGGTAATTGCGGCGATTGAACAAGTTGTTGCATCAGTTGATGCGGGCGAACTACGTACCGCTGAACCTAAAGCTGATGGCTCATGGCAGGTAAATGAGTGGGTAAAGAAAGCCATAGTGATGTATTTCCCTATTCGTCAAATGACCGTGAGTGAGGTGGGCATTTTTGAATACCATGATAAAATGCGTTTAAAAACGAATTATAAGGAATTAGGTGTTCGTGTTGTTCCGCCTGCAGTAGCGCGTTATGGCGCATTTTTGGCGAAAGGAACAATTTTGATGCCATCTTATGTGAATATTGGAGCGTATGTTGACGAAGGAACCATGGTTGACACTTGGGCGACTGTAGGAAGTTGCGCACAAATCGGAAAGCATGTTCATTTAAGTGGTGGTGTGGGCATTGGAGGCGTACTTGAACCACCACAAGCAGCTCCCGTGATTATTGAAGATGGTGCCTTTATTGGCTCTCGCTGTATCGTAGTTGAGGGTGCACACATCGGAAAAAGAGCTGTTTTGGGTGCTGGTGTTACCATTACAGGTTCTTCTAAGATCATTGATGTAAGTGGCCCTGAGCCGATTGAATATATAGGCTATGTTCCTGAAAATTCAGTTGTAATACCAGGTTCAATACAAAAGAATTTTCCAGCAGGTACGTATGGTGTACCATGTGCACTCATTATAGGTAAGCGCAAAGAGAGTACAGATTTGAAAACATCATTGAATCAAGCGTTGCGCGAAAATAACGTGGTAGTCTAAACCAAAATCTATCCTTACCTTTACAACCCGGTTTACTCAACCGGGTTTTTTTATGGAAAATGAATTAAAAATTGGTGAATACAATCACCTACGCATTATCAAGGAAGTACCTTTTGGTTTATACCTAGATGGATATGAGGATGAAATCTTACTTCCCTTACAATATGTACCAGAAAATTATCAAATAGATGATTTTATTGATGTATTCATCTACCGCGATTCGGAAGATCGAATTATAGCTACTACGCTGAAGCCAAAAGCAACGATAGATCAATTTGCTTATTTAGAGGTAAAATCAGTTACTCCATTAGGTGTATTTATGGAATGGGGATTAGCCAAAGACCTTTTTGTTCCTTTTAGTCAGCAATTTCAAAAGATGTCGGTAGGGAGATCATATTTCGTCTATGTTTATTTGGATAGCCAAACAGATCGTATCGTTGCATCAGCACGAATCGAAAAATTTCTACCAATTACCGATGGCAGCGAATTTACAATTGGAGACAAAGTAGACGCAATTCCATTTGAGCATACAGATTTAGGAATTAAATGCCTTGTAAACAATTGTAAAATAGGTATGTTATTCAAAAATCAAGTGTTTACAAACTTGACGTTTGGCGAATCTACAAATGTATACATTAATAACATTCGGCCAGATGGTAAACTTGATTTACGTCTAGAACCTGTAGGTATGGTACGCATAGATGGTCAGTCTGAACGAATCCTCACTGCAATAAAAGCAAGTAATGGTATATTAAAATTACATGACAAAAGCCCTGCAGAGGAAATTTATTTTGAATTGGGGATGTCTAAAAAGGATTTCAAAAAGGGAGTCGGTGCACTTTACAAAAGTAAACTAATAGCTCTCCATTCTGATTGTATTTCACTTTTGTAAATCACATTTGACTTCAAAATTTTGTTTGTTTTTGTTAACTTATAATTTACTTTTGTAATACTATTTGTTTACAAAGACCAATTATGAATTTAAGTGATAAAATCGAATTGTTAATTAAACGCAAACAATTAAGTGCGTCACAATTCGCTGATAAATTAGGTATACCGCGTAGTAGCATATCCCATATACTCTCTGGACGGAATAAACCTAGTTTAGATGTCGTTCAGAAAATTTTACGTGTATTTCCTGAAATTACTGCAGAAGATTTATTATTTGAGGATCGTACCTTAGGATCGCTAGCTGTCGCTAAGGAAATGGTAACTACTCCTACAACTCCTTCTCTTTTTGATCCTGTTTTACCAACAGCCTCAGAATCCGTTAAAAATATTTCGCCTGAACAAACGATCGTACAATCAAATCTCAGACGTACCAGAGAAAACCATAATTCTGAGCGCGTTTCAAGTATTCCGCTAGCAACATCAGATGCAAACACATCTTACCTAGAAAAGAAAATTGAGCGTGTTCTTATTTTCTATTCGGATGGAACTTTTTCTGAAAGCAAGCCACAGTCTTAGATTTACTTCGCAAGATCTTTTCCACGACTTATCCACAGTTGTGAACAATTTTAAAATTCTTCCCCTAGTTATCCACATTTTTATGTGGATAACTAGGGATAATGTGTACAAATGGAGCTACTATGTAGCTAATTAGCTTTTTAATTTGGAAAAATAATTGTTTAATTTTAATGAATAACGCTTAATTCATGCAAAAAATAGATTCTTTAAACCAAGTAGCCCAGTTTCACCAAACTTTTGGTGCTCCGATTGTGGATAAACCAGGTATTCCAAGTGCAGAACGCTGCCAGCTCCGCGTAAGCTTGTTGGCAGAAGAACTAGAAGAACTCAAAGAAGCCATAGCTGCGAATGATATAGTTGAAATAGCCGATGCTTTGTGTGATTTACAATATGTCCTCTCAGGGGCTGTTTTGGAGTTTGGCATGGGTGAAAAATTCGTCGAATTATTCAATGAAGTACAGCGATCGAATATGTCAAAAGCTTGTCAAAGCCTAGCTGAAGCAGAAGCAACTGTAAAATTTTATGCAGATAAAGATGGCACTGAAGCGGAAATTTTTGAAGAAAATGGCTTGTGGAAGGTGTATCGTAAGGCCGATAATAAAGTACTTAAATCCATTAATTATTCACCAGCGGACCTGGTGAGTATCTTACGTTAAATGGTTAAAATCTTATTGATTGAAGATGAACCTAAAACTGTTCAATCCTTGAAACAAGGATTGGAAGAGAATAATTATGCAGTGGAAGTAACGTATGATGGTCTAATGGGGTACCAGTTAGCCACACGTAACACATATCAATTAATCATCTCAGACATCATTATCCCAGGGCTGAATGGACTCGAATTATGTCGCAAATTGCGAAAAGAGGGTGTCCAGACACCTATATTAATGTTGACAGCCTTAAGTACCACAGACGATAAAATAGAAGGATTTGATGCTGGAGCGGATGATTATTTGGCTAAGCCATTTGATTTCAAGGAGTTTTTAGCACGTGTTAAAGCCTTGATTAAACGTTCTAATCAGACGATGATTGAGGCACAGGTATTGAAATTTGCCGACTTAGAATTGGATCTCTCAAGTAAAATTGTTTCGCGTTCAGGGCAAAAAATTAACTTAACCGCTAAGGAATTTCAGTTAATGGAATATTTTCTTCGTAATCAGGAAAAAGTAATTTCAAAGGCAGAAATTGCTGAAAATATCTGGGAGGTAGAGGATGAAAACAGCTCAAATTTGATCGAAGTATACGTAAATTACCTGCGTAAGAAGGTTGATAAAGGCTTTTCAAGCAAATTGATTCATACACAATTTGGTATGGGATACATTTTACGACAAGAATAATGCAGATACGTTCCCGACTAACATATCAGTTTACGTATTTAGTTTCGGCGATTTTATTCGTATCGTATTTTATTATTTATGTATTTACCCAACAGAATTACAAAGACAAATTTTACAGTCGGCTGCGCCAAAAAGCAAACACAGCCGCTGAATTATTAGTCAACGTAAAACAAGTTGATTCTAAGCTACTAAGAATCATCGACCGCGCTAATCGCGATATCTTATATCGTGAAAATATAATGGCCTATGATACGTGCAATGAACGTATTTATCGATCGAATGACACAATTAATTTTCATATAGACGTAAACCGTGTAAAAGAAGTCTTCAAGAAAAAAGAAGTTAGATTTGAAACGGATGATTTAGAGGTACTAGGTACCGTATTTGTTACACCAGAGGGCCAAATAGTCGTTTTTGCAGGTGCAGTTGATCAATATTCAGCAGAAAATGCGAAGGATTTAAAGAACATTCTGATCGCTTTGTTTCTCTTATTTGTCTTCATTGTTGTTATCTCTGGATGGTTTTTTGCCGGAAGGGCAGTACGACCCATTTCAGAAGTGATTAAACAAGTGGATTTACTGTCACCTAAGCGACTAGAACAAAGGTTAGAAACAGCAGATTCCGAAGATGAAATTGGCAAAATGGTAGCGACCATTAACCGGCTCTTAGAACGAATTGAAAGTGCATTTCGCTTTCAAAAAACATTTATTGCCAACGTATCCCATGAGTTAAAAAACCCACTAACCAAGATCTCAGCACAATTGGAAGTAAGTTTATTGAATGAACGGTCAACTGCCGATTACAAGTCGACAATCGCCTCTGTATTAGAAGATACCCAAGATTTAGCAGCTATCACTGAATCCTTGTTGGAATTAAACAAAATCAGCATTTCGGATTACCAAGCCGGTTTTCAGGTCATTCGAATTGACGAAATTCTTTGGGAAGCACGCAGTTTAACGCAAAAGTTGAATACATCCTATAAAGTTACTTTTGACACACAATTCATGCCAGAAGACGAAGAATTGTTGATGATCAAGGGCGATGAAAAACTTATTCTGACAGCATTAAAAAATCTGCTAGAAAATGCCTGTAAATTCAGCCCAAATAAGCAAGCATTTGTACAGCTGGCCATTGAGGATAACAAGATTATTATTGAGGTGAAAAATGAAGGAAAAGGAATTCCTGAGGCTGATTTACCCTATATTTTCCAGCCATTCTTTCGTGGCGAAAATACAGCCAATGCTAAAGGCTATGGCATCGGTTTATCACTTGTCGAACGCATCGTTCATTTACACCTAGGACAAATATCAGTCCAGTCTGAACTTAATGGATGGACAAAATTTACAATTAGATTGTAGAGACGCGATACTTCGCGTCTAACACGCATATCTACATAAAATAGACGCGAATTATCGCGTCTCTACAAGCTATATCAAATTGTTATATAATTTATATTATGTTAAATAGATAATCTCATGTCTAGAGTCTAACGTCCAAAGTCTAAAAAAAAAGATGCCCATTTCTGAGCAGCCTTTTCTTAATGACTAACGTCTAATATCTTACGTCCAACGTCTTAGTATTAATCTACCGTTTTCTCCATTTTCAACTCACGGTACACTTGGCGTAAAATCTCCTTCAAATCTTCATCTTTCTTCACAACTAATGCACGCTCAAAATATGGCAACGCCTCTTTATATTTCACAGCGATTTGTTCCTCTACCGCCTTACCATCTTTCTTATAGGTCTCCATATCCATCGAATTCACCTTACGCTTAATTTCTGCCGCATCATTATAAGACATCGCACCTAACTGATACAACGCATCATAATAATTAGCATCTATTTCCAACGCACGTTTGTAAAAACCAGGTAATTCCTCACGTAAAGCAGCAATTTTAGCTTGTAATTCATCCATTTTGACTTTATTAGCCGCTGCATCCCCTACTAACTTCTCAGCCTCTGCCTGCTCATCCATCAACAACTTTAATTCGTCATTATCCGCTTTAATCGATGCCTCAATCTTATTGATTTGAGCCTGATAAACCGGCTTTTGTTTCGGTTGAGCTGTTTTTAATTTGGCCTTCACACGCTTTAACTCATCCACATAAACCTCGGCCTTATCTTTTTGAGAAGCAACTTTGCGTTTTGCATTTTCAACTTTTACGGTCGTTTCAGCAATCTTATTTACCTCCTCTTTTAAGCCGTTAACCTTATTTTCATATAACAAACCTAAATTGAATAAATTCATTACATCCTTAGGATCCTTTTCAATTGACCCCTTCAACTGAAGAATCGCCTGATCAATACGACCAAACGAAATCAACATATTGAACTTCTCATTACGTAAATCCTTATTCGATGGATAAATTGCAATTCCTTTATCCAACATGGCTAAAGCCGTCTCCTCTTCCTTCGCCGCCTTATAAATCTGAGCTAAACCGTAAATAATCGCCATATCCTTACCACCAATCGACATATAATGCTCATACGACTTGCGCGCCTCAGCATCTTTCTGACACAATTGAGCTACGACACCTGTATACATAGCAGACATCGTATCGTTCGGGGCAATTGCAGATGCTCTAGACATATACCGGAACGACGATGCATAATCCTTTCCTTGATATTTTATCACTCCCACGTTCATTAATGCACCATATGCTTTCTCACGCCCATCCATTAATTTCTCCGCATCCTTCGCAATCGAACCTTTTTTACCTTCTTTCGTGTCTAATTTTACCGCCTCTGCAATGTATTCAATCGCTTTGAAGGGCGCTTCTAAATCTTTTAAAGCGAGCGTAGAATCAGGAAACGATGCCAAATCAAAATAGGCAATCGCACGATCATACCATAATTTTGGTTTTGTAGGTGATTTCTTCACCGATTCATCTGTCTTTTTAACAGCGTCCAAAATACTCTTCTTTTGTGCTTCGACCAAAGCCTTTTCCGCTTGAGCGAACATTGAGCCTGCGGCTATTACCACAGTAATCAGGGTTAAAACTACTTTTTTCATATATATAGTTAAATTAAAAAAAAGCCCGTACAAAAAATACGGGCCAAAAAATTATTCCTCTATTTGTTCTTCAGTTCCTTCCACATTGGGAGTCTCCTCCCCTGCTTCTTCAACTGTCGTTTGATCCATAACCGCACTTTCCACAAGTTCAGCACCTTCAACCAACACAACTTCTTCCGGTTCTGGTTCTTTATCAATTTTCGTTACTGATGAAATTTCATCCGACTCATTTTTCAATCGAATCAATTTCACTCCTTGCGTATTACGTCCCATGACGCGTAACTCAGCCACACTCGAACGAATCAAAATACCCGCCTTCGTTATGATCATCAAGTCATTCGAGTCATTTACTTCCTTAATAGCCACCAAATTACCTGTTTTCTCCGTGATATTCAAGGCCTTAACTCCTTTACCTCCCCGGTTAGTCAATCGGTAATCTTCCACTTCAGATCGCTTACCAAATCCCTTCTCAGATACCACTAATAATTGTTGGACCTCCGGATCAGACACACAAACCATACCAATTACCTTTTCGGTAACGATCTTCTCATCTATCCAAATACCCTTAACTCCTGCGGCAGTACGACCCATTGGACGAACGCGCGTCTCTTCAAAACGTACTGAGCGACCGGTATTCGTGGCAATCACAATTTGATTATTACCATTCGTTAACGCCACATCCAATAAACGGTCTCCCTCACGAATAGTTATCGCATTAATACCATTTTGACGCGGACGAGAATACGCTTCCAAAGATGTTTTCTTTATCGTTCCATCCTGCGTACACATCACAATAAAATTATTATCAATGTAATCCGGATCCGTAATCGACTTCACATTAATAACCGCACGAATGGTATCCCCATTCTCAATATTCATCATATTTTGAATTGGACGGCCTTTCGAGTTTTTAGATCCTTCTGGCACCGCATATACACGTAACCAGAAACATTTACCGCGCTCCGTAAAGAATAACAACCAGTTGTGCATCGTCGCTGAGAACAAATGCTCTGTATAATCATCATCTTTCGTAATTACCGCACGTGACCCTACGCCACCTCGCGTTTGTGAACGATACTCCGTAATCGGTGTACGTTTGATATATCCCTGAGCTGAAACCGTAATCAACATCTCATCATCCGCGATCATATCTTCAACCGAGAACTCATCATCTGTCATATTGATCTGCGTACGACGCTCATCACCATAACGCTGCTTCATCTCCAACAACTCATCTTTAATGATCTGTAACTGTCGATCAGGCTTAGCCAAAATGTCTTCCAAATCCTCAATCAATTTCATGATCTCCGCATATTCATTCATGATCTTCTCACGCTCCATTCCAGTTAAGCGTTGTAAACGCATCTCTAAAATAGCCTTCGATTGAATCTCTGATAAATTAAACGTACTCATCAAACCCTCCTGCGCCGTATTCGGGTCCTTCGAATTACGAATCAACTTGATTACCGCATCCAAATTATCCAATGCAATAATAAAGCCCTCCAAAACGTGCGCACGCTTACGTGCCTCACGTAAATCATATTTCGTCCGACGAATAATAACCTCATTTCTGTGCTCAACAAAATGATGAATCAAATCCTTTAAATTCAACATCATCGGTCGGCCCTTCACCAAAGCCACATTATTTACACTAAATGAAGATTGTAAAGCGGAAAACTTATATAAGTTATTCAAAACAACATTGGCCACCGCATCGCGCTTCAAATCAAATACAATGCGCATTCCTTGACGATCCGACTCATCACGAATCTCAGAAATACCTTCAATGCGCTTATCGTTTACCAAATCAGCACATTGCTTAATCAATGATGCTTTATTCACCATATACGGGATTTCAGAAACAATAATCTGCTCCTTACCCGTTTTTGATGTATCAAATGTCGCATTCCCTCGAACCACAATACGTCCCCTACCCGTCTCAAATGCATTCTTAATTCCCTGGACACCATAAATCGTTCCTCCAGTTGGAAAATCAGGCGCCTTGATATATTGCATCAATTCAGGAATGGTAATGTCTCTGTTATCAATATATGCCCCAATTCCATCAACCACCTCAGTTAAATTATGCGGCGCCATATTTGTAGCCATACCTACCGCAATACCTGATGTTCCATTCAATAGTAAATTAGGAATCTTAGCAGGCAAGACAGTTGGCTCATCCAAGGAATCATCAAAGTTAGGCTGAAAATCAACCGTCTCTTTATTTAAATCACCTAGCATTTCATCCGCAATCCGCTTCAAACGAGCTTCTGTGTAACGCATCGCAGCCGGCGAATCACCATCAACTGAACCAAAGTTACCTTGGCCATCCACCAATGGATAACGCAATGACCAATCTTGAGCCATACGCACCATCGTGTCGTATACCGACGAATCACCGTGCGGGTGATACTTACCTAATACCTCACCGACAATACGAGCCGATTTTTTATATGATTTGTTATAACTAACTCCCAACTCCTCCATACCGTACAAAACTCGACGATGTACCGGTTTTAACCCGTCGCGCACATCTGGTAAAGCACGAGAAACTATGACCGACATTGAATAATCAATGTACGCCCCTCTCATTTCATCTTCGATGTTGATTGGGATAATATTCGTTTGTAATGACATAAATAATGGTTTGATTCGTTGAACAACCCTTGTTCATTTTTTCTATTTTACTAGAAAAAAACAGGGATTTTCAATAGGTGCAAATATCTCAAATTCTGCCTATTTTTCCAAGAAAAAATTCAGTAAAAAAATTGAAATATTAGTTGGGAAGAAATAGCCTCTAATTACCACGCAGGGACGATTCCCGTACCATCAATTTGGTCTTCAAAACTTCAATAACAGGAGAATCTCCTGCATTTTTTCCTTCAATTTGATCGATCAATAATTTGAAGGCTAAATGACCTATTTCCTCCAATGGTTGCGCCACCGAAGAAATCGTTGGCGAGACAACCGAACAAACAGGTTCATTATTAAAACTTACAATTTTTACATCCTCAGGAACACGAATCTTTAATTCACGCAAGGCCAATAAAACCCCTAAAGCCAAGCGATCCGAAACTACCAAAATTCCATCTGGCGCATTGTCCATGCGCATCAAAATATGCGTTTGCGATTTGGCTGTATCCTGAAAATAATCGGAATGAAAAATCAAACTAGGGTCAGCTTCAATCCCCGCCTCCGAAAGAGCCCGTAAATAACCTAACCGGCGCTGATTACTAACCGAAACGTTTTTAGGTCCAGCCAAAAAAGCGATCCGTTTACACCCGTTTTCCAACAAATGTTTGACAGCTTCATATGCAGATTGCTCATTATCAACCATCACTTTGGACGCATGAATCTCATCACTATCCCGATCAAAAAATACCAAGGGAATACCGCGTCGCTGCAAGCGATTAAGATGCTCTAAATTTACGGTCTCCCGAGAAAGTGAAATAATAATACCTTCCACCTGAGAACGCGATAAATTTTGAATATTAATCAATTCCCGCTCGTACGATTCCTGTGTTTGCGTTATCAACAACGAATATCCAGCCGCAATTGCCGCTTCTTCGATCGCCTTCACCACCGTAGAGAAAAAGTAATAGCCCAAATCCGGCACAATTAAACCCAATGTTTTTGTCCTACTCTTCACCAAACTAGAGGCTAAAATATTTGGTTGGTAATCGAGCTCTGCCGCTAAATCAAGAACAGATTTTTTTGTATCCGGATGAATATCCGGTAAATCACGTAAAGCGCGCGAAACAGTCGCTACTGATACATTCAACTGCTTGGCAATATCTTTGATCGTAACCTGATGACGCATGATGTGGTAAAATTTAATCTGAATTTACACTCTTTTTCTCTAATTATTCAATCAAAGAACTTTCTCTCCAAACAACCGACGAACGACCACCCATCATTCCCATAGGTGGATGCTCCTTTCCTATCTTAATTTCCAACTCTAAAAAATCAGGATGTAAATGCTTACATCTCGAGGCAATTTTTTCACACAATGTCTCCAATAAATCAACCGGATCACGCATAATTTCAACACAAATAGCATAGAGCTGCCCATAATCCATCGTTCGGTCAATATTATCACCAAACTCTGAGGTAATTTCCTTCGAAATAGACAGATTTAAAATAAACCAATTACCCAAAATCCGTTCTTCAGAAAACAAACCATGATAACCAAACAACCGCACATCTTCTAAACACACCCGATATATCCGCATTGCCTCTAATTAATATCACCAACTTTCCCACGAGGAGCACTTGATTTCGCGTAGGCTTCCAATACTTTATTCAAGGTAGGCAAACCATCATCTTCAATCGTACTCACATCCAAATGATTTGATTTTGCAGGCTTAGAAACCGCATTTGCCTTTTTCTTTACCGCCGGTTTTAGCTTAGCTGCAGGCTTACGAACCTTAGGCTCCACGTTGGGTTTAACAGAAACTACTTTCTTTTTCTCAGCTTTAACAGGAACAATTGGTGGAATATCCTTTTTCCATTTCGCCAACTGGTCCATTGTTTGCTGCGCAAGTTCCAACATCTGCTCGGCAAGTGTTTGTTGGACCGCTTCCAAACGTCCCATCTCCCGCTGCTTCTCCTTCAGTTCTTGATCCGCTTGGGATATCATTTGCTTGCGCTCATTTTCAACCAATAAAGTAGACTTTTTTGCCATCTGCTCAGACTCCGCAATAATACTAGCAGCCTTTTTCTTGGCATCTGAAAGCATAATTTCAGCTTCCTTCTCTACTTTTTCTTGCCAATGTAGTTGTGCTTCTTCGGCCAACTTCATTGCCCGAAATAGCGAAGATTCTACCTCACGTAATCGATTTACTTCTTGTTCAAGTTGCTGAATTTTCTCTTGCATAGATCGCTCATTTCGAGCTGATTCTTCCGCAAATTGATCTACCGAGTTCACATAGGCCTGGACCTCCGAAACATCGTAGCCACGAAAACCTTTGGAAAAAGACACTGCTGATATAGGCATAGAAAAAACTTGTTTAGTAAAATAAAAAACCTTTAATCGATTTTCCAAACAGAAATCTGTTTATCATCAGATCCGGAAACCAACAAATCTGTATAATCCGACCAAATCAATGCATTTATTGAATGCTTATGCCCACCATAGCGTGGAAAATCAAGTACTTTTAAAAGCGTCAAATCAGTCGTATGCCAAATTTTAATTGTCTTGTCCATACTTCCCGTTGCCAAATAGCGCCCACATGGACTTAAAACAACCGCATTAATTGCCTGAATGTGTGCAGGAACGGCAGGCAATGCCTCAATTAATTCATTTGATTCCCAATACCATGCGCGAATATGTGCATCTCCGCCAACCGATATGAGGGTCTCCCCCACTTCAATCAAAGCAAAAACACGCTTTTCATGCACTATTTTGGCATATATTAATTCAAATTGCGAACTAAATACGCGCATATTGCCATCACTATAACCAGCAAAAATTTGTTGGCCTACCACCATCAAACACCGCACATGAGCCTCCCCTACTTTTACATGTTTCAAAATCTGATGCGATAAACGATCCACCACCGTAATCATCCCGCGTGAACTTGCCACCCAAACTTGATCTCCCCAAAATTGAATATCATAAATTGATTGATTCAACATCGGAATTGAAAAAACACGATCTAAAGTACCTACATGTATGCCATGAATTCCCTCATTATTTTGAGCCACCCAAAGAATTCCAGACAAATGATCCAGACGCATGGCATAAATAGATCCTTGAATTTGCGCAATCACTTTACCCAAATCTGGTTTTTGAAGATTCCATTGAACAACCCATCCATCCGCTCCAGCAGAATAAAATAAAGCATTGTCTACAGCCTTTTCCAAAGCGTATACCGCACCCCGATGACCCGCAAACGTATCTATTCGTTCTATTTTCAAAATTCTAAGCCAATTGAACTACAAAAATGATAATTTTACAGTCAAATCTATCGGTATGCCGGAATTTTCATCCTCCCTCTCTTTACTACTTCCTGAAACACATGTGTGTGTATGGAAAATCGACGAGCCAGAAGAATTCTTTACACAAGTACCGAGCAGCTGGCCACCGATAAATTCAGAAAATCCAATAAAGCGTTTGGAATCAATGGCAGCACGCTATTGTCTATATGATTTATGTAAACGCATCGGAATGACAGATGTAGTGTTCCAACAAGACGAACGCCAACGCCCCTACTTTCTAGATTCGGATTGGAAAATATCCTTAACGCATTCATTTCCATACGTCGCTGCGGCTTGCTGCCGAACAAATGAGGTAGGTGTAGATATCGAAAAAAAAGGCCGTAAAATTGAGAAAATAGCGCCTCGCTTTTTGAATCAAATGGAACTAATAAACCGTCTAGATAATCATGCAGCGCTCACCGTCGCCTGGTCCATTAAAGAATCCATTTACAAAGCAGCGAATATTCCTGGATTATCT
>NZ_JBILJM010000023.1:0-40149 GCF_044377215.1 Aquirufa sp. | reverse complement strand
CCACTTTGAATACTCCCCCGTAACAACACCCCATTCACACCACTCAAACTAATGCTACCTCCAGATCCTGCAACCGTATAATAATTACCCCCGCGATCCGAATTACCACCTACACTATTGAGCACACTTCCCACAGCCATCTCAATCCCCCCACTCACCACATAACTCTGTGAGCCGCCAACTCCACCATTATAATCACTAGAAACAACCACATTACGCCAGCCCTTACTCAATACCTGACCACTGCCACTCAATACCAAATCTCCACCCACTACCATACGCACATTGCCCGGGCGGACAGGATTCCTGATGCTATTATTATCCCAACTCCCCACATCCAATACCCCTCCAATGCGTACACTACCTCCCGCATTTACAGTCAAATCATACCCCACATAACTAACGTAACTCGTCGATAAACGCATCGTTAAACCCGAATTGAACTGTACCTCGCCACCACTCGTAACAGTCAAACCCTTCAACGAATTCGTGTTCTGACCATTCGTCATGCTAACACCTGCATCAAATACCACACTGCCAACCTGCGTACCACCAGCCCGAGCCGTCTTGATCTCGACCGAATAATTCACTAAGTAACTCTGGAGCGTCACATTGTTGATCACTGCATTATCAGCAGTAGGTATGAAGGTGTAAGTATTACTGGCAAAAGACCATGAGCCGTTGGCATTGGCAGCCGTAGAAATAACCACATTGCTATGCTGAGCTTCCGCCATAAATGACCAAAGCAATAGCATGTTCATCAGCCCCCAAACAGGCCTGCTCAACCAAGCAAGAAGTCGTAGAACCTGATACATAAAATCAATAATAATAGTCTATTTGAACCCGATCATTGACAATCAAACTTGCCGCACCGTTATTGGCTGGGTTATATGTCGCCGTTGTACCACTACTTGAAATAGCTGTTTTCGAAATACGCACTCCATTGATGTAGATACGAATGGTGGAATTTATGTTGGGAATTTGAGTGAGGGTAAAAGCTGTTTGACCGGCAGAAACAATAACATACTCATCTGAAATAAATCGAACCAAACTGTAATCCGTATTCAATAAAGCAGCACTGTAGGCCGCCGTGCCATTGCCTTTCACAAGGCCTGTCATACTCGTAGATCCAGTGCCACCGCGGCCAACGGCCACCGTTGCTCCATTCCAAGTACCTGAACTAATATTTCCCACCGCATTGGCCGTCCCATTCAACGTTAAATTCCCATTAACAATTAAGGTAGACCCTAACGATGTGGGACCATTGGTCCCCAATGAACTCGCAAAAAATCCATTAGTTCCATTTAAATCATACGTTGCGGTCGTTCCCGTAAAGGACTTATCCCCGGCAATGATTTGATTCGTTGTCAAATCAACAAAGTTTTTAGTTGTCGAACCCGTCCCCCCACTTGCTATGGAAATCGTCCCCGATAAGGCCGATGTGGGTACAGAAGCCCACGTTGCTGTGCCACTCCCATTGGAGGTCAACACAAATCCGGACGTTCCATTGGTATTCGGATAAAGAATACCTCCAGCTGTTAAAGTTCCCGCAATTACCGTATTTCCCGTAGAAGAGGCCACCGTCATTTTAGAAGCCCCCACAGCTAAATCATTCGAAAAAATCTTAGCTCCCGCCACCGTTTGGGCCGTTGTCAAATCCACAAAATTCTGCGTGGAAGAGCCCGTACCACCTTTGGCAACGGAAAGTAAACCTGAAAACTTGGCGTCTGTAACGGCTCCTGAAGCAATTTTTGACGCTGTTATAGCATTATCTGTGATTACTGGCGCCGCCGCAGTCGTACCTGTTCCCCCCAAATCTCCCGCTAATCGGACCGATCCATTCGTCGTTGTCGTCGCATCCGAGGACACTGGCAAAACGACCGAACTACTTGTTCCCGAAATCGTTAACGTCGAGCCTGATAATGATAAAGTTTGTGTTTCAGTCAATACGCCTGTCGCTGGAATCCAAGATGTTCCGTCAAATTTCAATACTTGTCCCGTCGTAGGTGCTGTCGAACTCAATGTCCTTCCTTGTAATTTTGCCACCAAAGGCGATGCCGCCGTACCTCCCAAATCTCCAGCCAAGCGCACCATTCCATTTGTTGATGATGTTGCGTCAACCGCCGTAGGTAACACTACAGAACTCCCCGTACCTGATATCGTCAAGGTAGAACCCGACAATCCTAAAATTTGAGTTTCTGTTAAGACTGAATTATTTGGTACATAATTCGTCCCATCATACTTTAATACTTGGCCCAAAGTAGGCGTCGTCGTAGAAACTGGAATTCCTTGTATCCGCACCACGGAAGGAGCAGTCGCGATTCCTCCCAAATCTCCCGCTAATTGAACCATACCAGAAGTAGAACTTGTCGCGCTAGGTAATACCACCGAGCTACTCGTTCCTGAGATACTTAACGTGCTTCCTGCTAAACTCAAGACCTGCGTTTCCGCCAAAATGGAACTATTAGGTACATAATTCGTCCCATCATATTTTAATACTTGGCCTACCGTAGGTGTCACCGCTGAAACTGGAATTCCTTGAATCTTCACAACAGAGGGAGCAGTCGCTACGCCTCCCAAATCTCCCGCTAATTGAACTTTTCCTGTCGCGGATGAAGTTGCGTCGCCCACGGCCGGTAGCGTAACTGAACTATTCGTTCCCGAAAGCGTAACCGTTGTACCCGTCAAGGATAATGTTTGGGCCTCCGCCAAAACCACCGCATCCGGAACCCAAGCGGTTCCATTGTATTTCAACACCTGCCCAGAAGTGGGTGCCGACGAACTTAAGGTTGCACCTTGCAATTTTGAAATCATCGGTGAGGCAGCAGTACCACCTAGGTCACCGGCCAGTTGCACTTTACCTTTTGTTGTGGCATCCGCATCGACCACATTGGCATTCACCATGGCCGATTGCACAAAGGCGGTGGTGGCGATTACATTTGAGTTATTTCCTGATGATTGGGTGACAGCCGTCGTTGTCGCCGGCAAAACCGGAGTGCCCGTAAATTCAGGGGAATTCAAATTAGCTTTGGCATCTAATGCTGCCTGAAACGCTACCCCGGTTGTCGCAATATCCACATAATCCTTAACGGCTTTCACCGAAGGGTATTTTTGATTGCTAGCAGCATCTGCCATGACATCCGTCGACTTATTCACTAAACTTTCTTTTAATGCTAGCCCAGGAACGGTTGGATTCGTCGCCGTCCCCGCTAAATCACCAGCCAATTGCAATTTACCCGTCGCCAAGGTAGTCGCATCCGGCGTACCGGTGGTAATGACATTGGACATGGCATTGTCGACATAGGATTTTACGGCCAACTGCGATGGATATAAAGAATTGCTTGGTCGTGAATTGCCTAAGTCTAATGCCGTCGACTTATTCGATAGCATCTCAAAACTATTCGCCATCTGACTTGTCTGATTTTGTAAATTAGCGAGTTGGCTCGATAAACTAGTAGACGCATTCGCTGTACTTTTAATCCGCTCATCATGCTCACTCAAGGTGGAACGTATCGAATTGAGAGACAAATTCACGGCAACAATTTGCGTTTGGGTACTATCTAATCGAAAGCTCAGATCACTGATCGACTGATCGATCACGATAAATCGAATTTTATTGGCTTGTTGGTTCGCCTCTATCTTAGCCGAACTCTCCTGAATCGCAATCGTATTTACTAACACACTTTGCTTGAGCGGATCTAAATCTTTGGGTACCAGATAGCCCACATCATTTGAAAATTGACTTAGTTTCGTGGGTGAATCGCGCACATTTTTGTAATCCACCGAGGCCGCATAGAGCGCATAAGGCGTAAAAGTCAAGAGTTGATTACTGACTTCCGTAAATGCAGATGACCCATTGAAATTCACACTTACATTCAGTTTTTTTAGGTTCTCATCCCAAATGATGGAATCAAATTGCTTGTATTTTGATTCACCAGAGGCTGCATTTGAGCCCATATTCCAAGCAGGTATACCTTTTCCAATGACTAGATTAACTAAACCAAAGGCATCTGTTTTTGCCGCATGAATTTCCTCATAATCAATCCCTTCCTTAGAAACTAACGTAAATCGCAGCCAAACATTTCCATTCGCCAATGGCTGACCAGAAATCACCTGACCTGGTATCTCAATCGGATTAGGGTCCAATATAACCGCTTGGTAATTCAAGCCGTTTTGTTGGCCATATGCCACCCAAGAAGTAAAGACCAAGAATAAAATGAATAGATATTTATACATACGATCTAGCTTATTGATGCAATCTAATTCCCATCGCGAGCGTCATTGGCGCCATATCCAGTGTGCCCGTTGGCGTTACTTTTGAAAAATGAGTTTGATAAGATGCGACGTGAGCAAATGCACTCACTTGTGCATTCACGCGTTTATTCACTTCAATTTGCACGCCACTAAACATGCGAAGCCCTTTAAATTGTGGTTCCGACAAAAGATCAAAATAACGAGAACCCACGAGCTGTTGGCCTGACACCAAATACTGCCCCATCATCCTTCCGGTTACCTGAATAGACCAACCTTTTATCAAAGGTATTCTAGGCCCAAAACCAGCGGATACCCCCACATAATCTGTTTGGTAAGAAAAGGCAATTTGTTGGACATCTCCAATCGCATTAAATTGATTGTAGTTCAGCCCCAAATCATAGTGAAACAGATTTAGAAACTTGGATATTTTCGGACGCTGACTAAAGTAAATGGCTGATTTTGAAAATTTGGAAATCAAACGAACGGTGTCCAGTAAGACATGTTCATGGGCAATATCCAGATGTAAACCGGATTGAAGTTTAAATAGGTCAACAGGCTTACCTGCTGAATTCGTAAATTGATATTGTGTGATATTGGAACCGATGGCCCACTTCCAAGCTTGAGCTTGAACGGAATAAATAGGGAAGAGCAGCAGGAGAACCACCACACGACGAACGCAGTAAATGGCCCATCCCCTGAGGAATAGATTAATCATGTATCTTAGAACTAGGTATTTGAAAACTAAATCGAGTTAATTTTCGTACCACGAATTAAGTCAATATAATCCTGAATAGAAAATTTAATTGACCAATCAGTGAGGAGATTATCAAGCGGAAGCGAAATAAAAGAGAACTATTTCAAATCGACATTATAGTGCAGTCCTTTATTGGCTCGCTGTGCCCGTGCATGTTTGATGATTAAATAAGCCACATTGATCATATTGCGCAATTCACATAAAGGAACGGTGATGCGTGATTGTTTGTACAATTCCTCATGCTCGAGGTAGATTAATTCCAATCGGTCATAGGCCCGTTTCAAACGGCGATCTGTGCGGACGATACCTACGTAATTAGACATAATGGATTCTAATTCACGTGCCATTTCGGTGACTAATACTAATTCTTCGGGGTGCCGCGTCCCCTCATCATTCCAATCCGGAATACCATCTGGAATGTTTTGCGTTCCATATTGACTGACTGATTTTTCAAATGCATTATGCGCATAGACGATTGCTTCTAAAAGAGAATTGGAAGCGAGGCGGTTCGCACCATGCAAACCGGTATGTGAGCATTCGCCGGCAGCGTATAAATTCTCAATATTAGTTTGGCCATAATGGTCTACGATAATTCCTCCACATAAATAATGCTGAGCTGGAACCACAGGGATCATATCCGTGGCCATATCAATCCCAAGTTCCTTTAGACAATGGGCATAAATCATGGGGAAATGTTGGCTTATTTCTTCTTTCGGAATATGTCTCGTATCCAAATACACGTGATCAGTCCCGTTAATCTTCATTTCGGAATCAATCGCACGTGCAACTACATCACGAGGCGCTAAGGATAGTCGGTGATCGTAACGTTCCATAAACGTCGAACCATCTTGATTCTTCAAGATTCCTCCATGACCACGTACGGCCTCCGAAATTAAAAAAGAAGGCTTATGGCCTGGATTGTATAAGGCAGTCGGATGAAACTGAATAAACTCCATGCCTTGAACAAAACCTTTCGCGCGGTAGGCCATAGCTATTCCATCTCCGGTGGCGATGGTGGGATTCGTCGTGGATTGATATACTTGACCAATCCCTCCTGTCGCTAGTAGTGTCGTTTTGCCTAAAAAGGTTTCTACTTTTTTCGTTTTTTTGTTCAACACGTACACACCGTAACATTGTTTATTAGGCGTATCCTTAGTAACCTTCTCCCCTAAATGATGTTGGGTAATTAAGTCAACCGCAAAATAATGTGTAAAGAAATCGACCGATTTAAAGGACTTGACCTTGGCTAAAAGTGCGCGTTCAATTTCATTTCCTGTTGAGTCTTTGTAATGTAAGATGCGTTTATCTGAGTGTCCTCCTTCTTTCACCAAATCAAATGTCCCATCCGCCTTTCGGTCAAAATCTGTCCCATAGGCAATGAGCTCACGAAGTCTTTCAGGTGCTTCCCTAACAACCATTTCGACAACTTCGGGATCAGAAACAAAATCACCAGCAACAAGTGTATCTTGGATATGCTTATCAAATGAATCATCTGTATCCCAAACGGCAGCAATGCCACCCTGTGCATATTTGGTATTCGTTTCTTCTGCAATCGTTTTGGTAATAAGCGCAATCTTGATGGGGATATGTAAATCCGCAAAATGCTGTGCGACTTTTACCGTATACGATAAACCCGCAATTCCTGATCCGATTACTATAAAATCATACGTAGGCATAGATGCTCTTTAGTTCTGCAAAAGTAACCAAAAACTGCCTCAGAAATAATATGTAGATTATTTATTGTAATTTCGCCGATAAATAAACAGTAAACCCTACACATTAATTATAAATAAATGGAATCAACTAACAATTCATCGAAAATCGCCATCATTGTTTTGGCAGTTTTAACGGCAATACTAGGCGTGTTATATTTTCGCTCGAATCAATTAACAAACTTGCAGGCATCGACCATTGAAGAAAAAGCAACGGAATTAGCGAATACACGTACACAATTAGATTCAATCTCTACTCAATTAGATAGTAAAATCGCTGAAATCAAAGCCTTGGGCGGCCAAGTGGCTGATTTAGAAGCCTTGAAAGTTCAATTAGAACAAGATAAAGCTTCTTTAAAAAGTTCAAATCATGCGGCGATTGCATCTTATGAATCAAAAATCAAAGAATACAATTTGGTGTTAACACAAAAAGACGGCGAAATCGTTGAATTGAAAAAGCAAAATGGAATTTTAACCGAGAACAATCAGGTGTTAACGACGCAAAATTCATCATTAAATACCGAGAATTCAGGTTTAAAAAATCAAAATAAATCATTGGCCGACACCCTTTCAGACGTAGCCGCGAAGAATAAGGAATTAGCTCGCAAGGTGAGTATCGCAGCAGCTTTAAAAGCACAAAACATTCGTGTTTTAGCTGTAAATGCCAAAGGAAAAGAGACAGAACGCTCAAAATTGAACGGCAAGCGAATCGATAAATTAAAAGTTGTTTTCTCGTTAGCTACCAACCCAATTACGAAATTGGAAAACAAAACAATTTATGTTCGTGTGTTGGACGGCGATGGAGCAACACTTTCAGATGAATCAATCGGTTCCGGTAAAATCAACTTGAACGGTAAGGATACGCCTTACACAACTAAACAAGTTATTACGTATACAAATGACAACCAAGAAGTAAGTGTAACCTACCCACGTGGGGGTGTTGCTTACAAACCAGGCAAATATGAAGTTGAATTAATTTCAGAAGGTTTTGTCGTAGGTAAAGGAGCGTTTGAGGTAAAATAATTTAGACTCTAGACGTTAGACGCTGGACATTAGACGCTAGACGCTAGACTTTGGACGTTGGAAAAGGCACCATCTCGAAAAGTGTGTAAGTAGGAAATAGGGGAACTTTCGTATTACGTCTAGAGTCTAACGTCTAGCGTCCAGAGTCTAAGGTGTAGCGTCTAGAATTTATTTCTCCCACCACCACTTCGAGAAGCTCTTGGAAAAGAGCATACTAGCACCTACCGTTTGGTTGATTTGATAGGAGTTCAATGAACCTGCAAGGGAGGTTTGCACATTTCGATTATACGTTTTCAAGCGTAAAGATCCATCTCGTTTAACGAACCACTCTAAGGCCCAATCCCCCAATAAAATCGATGGACTTGTTTGATTTCGTGCATCCGTAAATCCACCACTTCGCGTGATCCGTAGCCGATCATTCATATTGTAAGACGCGCGTAATTGAAGATTGGATAAAATATCCTGCGTTAATAAACCGCCACCTAAATACACATCCACGTTCAAATCTTTATTTATCTTATTCGCCAAATTACTCAACTGATTAGACAACATTTCAGTCACATTCCCCATCAAATTACCAATCGCTACTCCCGTCCCCCCATACGGAGAAACCAATTGGCCAAATAACAACACATTACTTACTTGCCGCGTCAATTCCTGTTCATCTGTCTTTATGCGATTCGTAAATGCAGTTACAGCCCCATTTAAATGAACGTCCTTTGGATAATCACGCACACCAATATCAAATGAAATGGAAGGGGACAATAATCGATTCTTTAAATTGATCGTCACATCCACAGGATAGCGTCGTTTAAACTCCGGCAAATTACTCTTGTTTGTCGTGTCCAATAAGATAGGGAACAACGACGCATATTGGGTATAAACGGCTTTGATATCCACATTTCCCTCCATAGGATCTCCCGTCCAAGAAATCTTAGACCCACGTTGAATAGCAAACTTCTTATTAATTAAATTTTGTAGCGTAAACGTATAATCCCCCTGATCAATTGCATAATCCCCATTCATCCTAAAATCACCTTTTTTATCCAAGGTCAATTTCAAAGCACCATTCCCATAAACCCGCATAATATCCCCTTTCTTCCGATCAAACTGAACTTCGCCATAGGCCTCAGGAGTCAAACTTAAATTTAAATCCATCGTTATGCCATCATCCTTTAAAGCCTCCGAAACTCGTTTTTGATTTGTCAACAAATCTGATTGGATTGACTCACTTAACAATTCATACGTATCTTCCACCTTTGCCTCTGACTCAACATCCAATGGAATAAACAAGCGCGTACCACGCTCACTTTTTAAATTGGCATAAACATTCAGATTATCCACCGTTCCCGAAATACGCATCGGACCCGTAGCAAAACCAGTTCCAAAATAGGCCAATTTTGGATCACGCACCGTATTCAATAATTTAAATCGATTCAAATCAGCGGTTAAATTGAGATCTAACGGCTGACCCTTCGGGAAATTCAAGGTGGCATTTAATCGCGCAGTATTCCCTTCCACGTCTTTTAATAACCAATTTACTCCCTTGATTTGACGCGCTTGAAACCGCACGGTATCCGAAAATGCAAGCTGCGTATTCAAGTAATCAAAAGTAGTCCTACCTCCCAAAACCACAATTTTACCCGCAAAAATAGGATCAGTAATTCCTCCCCCTACATGTAAATTACCCGAAGCCTCACCCATTAATCTTGAAAATAAACCCGTGGTAAATGGCTCCAAAATTTGCAAACTAGTTTTGTTCAATTCTACATTAACATCAAGTTTTTCCTCTTCCACAAAAGGTTTGTAGGTGCCACTCACCGACAATACCGATTCTCCCAATCTGTTTAAATGATAGTTCAAATCCATGAGTTGTTGGTCCGCCTGATACGTCCCAACTCCCTGAAAATTACCCATGTAAAATTTATTCAGTCGCAAGGAATCAATCGATAACCAGGAATCCAAACGTGTATTCTGATACCAATTCTGCAAACTAACCTCTGCATTCATCACACCCTGTGCCTTCGTTGCGAACAAGGGTCCCAAGGTTCCTAATTGAAACTTGCGCACCCTTAATTTAATCGCCTCCGTCGAATCTGTAGAAATGCTACCTTGAAGGGCGATGGACTGCTTTTGATTCGAAATTAACACATGCTCTGCCTTCAGCGATTGACCTTGAATGTACACCCTATTCTCAGGATCAATCGACCAATCCTGACCCAAAATACGTACATATGAATCCTTGAAACGCAACGATAAACCATCCTTTTCAAACTTCCAAATCCCCCCAAAATGGGCCGCATTTTCCTCTCCCTGCTGTTTAAAATCTAAGCCAAAATTAATGCGATCCTGATCCCATAAGGCATCCAATTTTAGATTCTCCGTTGGTGTTAAAAAGTTCAACTGCTGCTTACGTGATTGAAAAACCAAGCTAGAAGAAACCTCCGGACCTCCTAAAAATTTAGAACTCTGAAACGAAAAAACAGATTGATAAAACTTATATCCCCCAAATATCAAGGTATCCGGATAGGCTTCAAGACTCATCGAAAAACTCCGCCCCTTAGAAATACTACCTGAAAGTACCGTGTTTCTACCGATGTCTACTGTTGGGAAAAAACGGTCCATCAACGGGCCTATGTGGTGACAGATAACTGTAAAATCAGCCGAATATTTTTGCTCAATCGCGTGAATTTTAGTCGCATAATAGCGATTTCGTTCCGCCTCATTTTTAGTAAAATACAACTTATATTCGTCCCACAATTGAGCCAATTCTACTTGCATCCGGGTAGGGACAAAATCACCTACAGCCTCGATAGAAACAAATGGAGAACGAACCTGATACTTCTTTTTCACCCCACGCGTATCGGCTGTAAATGTCACCAAATCCATGGCTAAATCAGGTTGTTTGGGCACCTGCAATAACACATCCTGAAACACGGCCCGCCCATCTAAATCATCCACATCCTGCAGCGTAACATCCAAATCAAACCGCGACTTTATCCGCATTGGATCCTCCGACAAATGTAAATTTGATAAGTCGGCGCGCTCCACAACACCTTCCAACTGATACCTTGGTTTTGCCTGACGCAAATTAATCTCACCCGTCATGGTCGCTACAAGATGTGAATCCTTTACTGCTACCGTTCCTTTGAATAATTGCTTCTGCAAATTGCCATTTAATGCCACGCGTTTGTAGCCATAGCGGTTAAAAAATAGCTCTGAAATTTGACCATTGAAATCGACATTTGCCGACTGGTTTGAAAAGCCGGTGCCTTTCAATTTAGCTTCCAAATCGATTGTGCCCAGATAGTCTTCCAAATTCAATAATCGACCTAATTTGAATTTACGTAATTTGACAAAACCGTCATAACCTGAAAGCGCCATAGAATCCTTCAAATGCATACGGACGTCACCTTCCATATACCCTAATCCCGTATTTAATTGTCCGGAGGTTTGAAAATCTACATTGGTACCCTTGAATTTCCCACCAAAAGAAACAGCCCCCAATATGTTCATTTTATCAGCTGCAGATTTCGAAATAAAGACCGCCAAATCGGCTGGAATAAAGACAGATTGCTTCATATTGAAGTCCATCTGCGTTCGATCAATATTGGGTAAACCCACAAAATCAAAGTCGCCACGCAAGATACTTTTTTGGCCAAAACCTAGGGCGAACTGACGTAACTTTAGGTTGTCTACGGTGCCTGCCAACAAGCCATTCAGCTTGTACATCCCTTTATATGGGGCCATGGATTCGATAAACTTGCTAACATCGTCACTCGACAACCGTGAGTTGACCAAGCGAGCTTGCATATTTGCACGGGTAATCCACTGCGTTAAATCATCAATTTTCTTATAATTCACCACAAAACGATCACTGATCCAGGAATCGTTTACCCGCAATCCCAATTGATCAAACCGCATTTGCTTGTCGGAAATCATAAACTGAGTATCCAATCGCTTGATACGCAAATTGGTCTGCGGGGCAATCGCATTAAACCCGATAGTTCGAAGTCCAATGGTATCCCCTTTGGAATAAAACTGTTGAACAATCGAGTTTATGTGGGCAATCTCAAAATGTGAAAGGTCGAAATGCTGTGGAGTGGCTGTGTTTTTGACTTGCTCATCATCTAAAATAAAGGTCCCATCAACGACCTCAGCTTCCCTAATCACAAAGACACTTGAACCTGTACTTGGACCCGTACTATTCCGATTAACCCAAGCAATAATTTGGTCAATAAAATGATTTAGATTAACCGTTCCTTGCTTCTTTTCTAGAATTAAATGCACTCTAGGTTGATACAAACGGGCATAATCCAACGTAGGCCTACCGGTCTGCAAAAACAAATCGGAGATACTAAAATTGATGTCCAATTTCTCAATGTAGATCATGTCCTTACCCCAGGGATCTTTCACCCGTAAGCCCTTCAAGCTGAGCTCATCAAAAAACTTGATTTGAATCCCCTGCAAAGTCAGCGGATAGCCAATGGCCTTCTCGATTTTCGGACTAAAATACTGAGCTAATAGGGTTTGATTGGCCGGAGCACGGAGGAGGAGAATGAAAGTAAAAACGAGCAAAAAGAATCCCAACAATCCATAGAGGACCGTTTTAGCGAGGATCTTTAGGTATTTTACCATGTTTACTTTTTTTGCCCTATTTTTGCAGTCCAATGGTCCTACTTGCAATCGAATCTTCGTGTGACGAAACCTCTGCTGCCGTAATGGTCAACGGAGAATTGAAGTCAAATATTATTTCCACCCAATTAATTCATACTGAATGGGGTGGAGTCGTTCCCGAATTAGCAAGTAGAGAACATCAAAAAGCGATCATTCCTGTCGTTCAAGAGGCTCTGCAAAAGGCAAATATAAACAAAAATGACCTGAATGCCATTGCATTTACGCGTGGGCCAGGTTTGTTGGGCGCGCTACTCGTGGGCACTTCCTTTGCGAAAGCGCTAGCACTCAGTTTAAACATACCGCTCATTGAGGTAAATCATATGCAGGCGCATGTTTTGGCGCATTTCATTGAAGAACCTAAACCTGCCTTTCCATTTCTTTGCCTCACGGTAAGTGGCGGACACACCCAATTAGTCTGGGTGACTTCCCCGCTGCAGATGGAGGTGATTGGCGAAACGCAGGACGATGCTGTTGGCGAAGCCTTCGATAAAACCGCTAAGTTAATCGGCCTACCCTATCCGGGTGGACCGCTCATCGATAAACTTGCCAAGGAAGGTAATCCAGATAAATTTCCATTCTCCCTGGGCGAAATGCCTGGTTTGAATTTTTCATTTTCCGGAATCAAGACCGCCATTCTCTATTTCCTACAAAAAGAGACACAAAAGAATCCGAATTTCATTGAAGAAAACAAGGCCGATATTTGCGCATCCGTGCAAAAAACGCTCATCGACATGCTGTTGCGAAAAGTCAAAAAAGCAATGAAAGAGAAGCAATGCAATCAAATTGCCATTGCGGGAGGCGTGTCGGCTAACTCTGGATTACGTAGCCGCTTACAAGAATTGGGTGCTGAGTTAGGCTGGGAAGTATTCATCCCCGCCTTTCAATATTGCACCGATAACGCGGGCATGATTGCGATGGCGGGACATTTTAAATACGAAGCAGGGGAATTTACAGATCAAGACGTCGCGCCTTTGGCACGTTACAGTCTGTAGAGACGCGATACCTCGCGTCTATTCCCTGAGCAATTTATATAGACGCGATACCTCGCGTCTATTCCCTGAGCAATTTATATAGACGCGATACCTCGCGTCTATGTTCCCAACCTATGTGTAGAGACGCGATACCTCGCGTCTATTTTATCATCATACTGATAATCATCATCACCTATTTTGATATCAATTTTTCATTTTGAAAATTTCAATATGAAAAACAAGATCAACCTGATTCATCAAAACAAATTTCAAATAAAAACAACACACGCTGATTGGTGGGATTATTCATCCAATGGTCTGTATTTCATAACGATTTGCACAAAATATATGCAACCAAGTTTTGGCATTCTAAATCTAGAAGAAGTTGTCCTAAATAGAGTTGGCAAAGTAGTTAAAACCAATTGGGAGAAAATACCACATTATTTTCCATTTGCCACTTTAGGGCCATTTATCGTTATGCCAAACCATTTACATGGCATTATTTTAATAGAAAAATCAATTGAAATTCAAGAGAATAAACCAGCAAAATTTGGACCACAATCAAATAATTTAGCATCTATCATTCGGGGATTTAAATCATCTGTAACGATAGAAGCGAGAAAAATTGATTTCGAATTTGCCTGGCAAGCTAGATTCCATGATCGAATCATTCGAGATGAAAATGAACTAGAAAATATTATTCAGTACATTTATGACAATCCCATCAAAGGATAAAGTAGAGACGCGATACCTCGCGTCTTAAAAATAGAAAAGACGCAACGTATTGCGTCTCTACAAAACAAAAAAGACGCAACGTACTGAGTCTCTACATTAACGATTTTAACGCATTCCAAAACGCCATTTTCAATGGCTTTTCATCATCCGTTAATGTGGAAATAAAGCGCGGGAAATAATAAACTTTACTATCCCCTAAACCCACAACTTCTTGCGCCTCTAAGCCAGCAAAGCTATGCTCACCCAAAAATATATAGCGCGTAGCATTCGTTTTTTCAACAAATTCAGTCAAAGAAACCTGAATTTCCACAGGATCTAACACCGACCAACTCGTAGCTGGAAGGACCATAGGTGGTGCCGAGAAAATTAAGGATAAACGGGATTTTTCGAGATCAGAAATCTGACCCACAATAAGCCAAGGAGTAGTTACATTCGGAATGTAAACAGAATCAACTGCCTCCACCGGAGCCTCCTCAACCTGACCCGTAGGGCGGTCGGCAGGAACCCAATAGATGACATCATCCACATATAAGGCCGCCAAATCTACTCCCTGATCCATGTTTATGCTAATGAACCGCGCAACACACATGCCTCACGATCTGGGCCTGTCGAAATAAAGTTGATCGGTAAATCTAAATGTTCCTCTAAAAATTTAATGTAAGCCGAAAGCTCCGCAGGCAATTCCTCAAAACGACGCATGCCCTCCAAGGAACAATTCCAACCCTTCAAGGTTTCATACACCGGCTTAACTTTGATGTCTGTGATTTCAAATGGAATTTGATCCGTCACCTGGCCATCTGGCATTTCATAACCAGTACACACCAATATTTCTTCAAAGATATTCAAGACATCCGCCTTCATCATAATTAATTGAGTCACCCCATTAATCATCATCGCATATTTTAAGGCTGGCAAATCGATCCAACCGCACCGACGCGGCCGACCGGTCGTTGATCCAAATTCACGACCTTCCTGACGCATACGCTCACCCACCTCATCTTCCAATTCCGTCGGGAAAGGACCCGATCCCACACGCGTCGCATAGGCTTTAAATATTCCAAACACCTCACCGATGTTCTTTGGCGCCACACCTAGACCCGTGCAAGCACCTGCCGTAATTGTGTTTGAAGAAGTTACAAATGGATAAGATCCAAAGTCAACGTCTAATAAAGATCCTTGCGCACCTTCCGCTAATATCGTCTTACCTGCTTGAATCGCATGATTCACAGAATATTCAGAATCCACTAAATGGAATTCCTTCATAAAAGCCACCGCCTCAAAAAACTCCTTCTCCGCCGCAGCTAAATCATACTCAAATTTATAGACATCCAAAATCGCCTTATGACGATCTACCAATGCCTGATATTTAGTTGAAAAATCCGGAGAAATCATATCCCCCACACGCAATCCTTGACGGGAAATTTTATCCGTGTACGTTGGCCCAATTCCCTTCAACGTCGAACCAATCTTCGCATCACCTTTCGCTTTTTCATACGCCGCGTCCAACAAACGGTGCGTCGGTAAAATAATCGAAGCTTTTTTCGAAATCTCTAAATTCTTACGTAAATCTAAATTAAAATGCGCCAAGCCCTCAATCTCTTTCTTGAAAATAATCGGATCTAATACGACCCCATTCCCAATAATATTCTGAACCTCTTGGCGAAAAATACCCGATGGAATTTGATGTAAAACATGCTTAAATCCGTCAAACTCAAGCGTATGACCCGCATTAGGTCCTCCTTGAAAACGTGCCACTACCTGGTAACGAGGTGCTAAAACATCCACAATCTTTCCCTTACCTTCATCACCCCACTGTAAGCCTAATAATACATCAACTGCCATAAAATTATAATCTAAATGATAAAATTATTCTTGAGAACGCGCTTGGTACTGATCCCGAAACTCACATTGTTTCTTCGTACATGAACCATAAAAAATTAACGAGTGGTGCATGACATTAAAATGCAACATCTCTCCCACCAAACTCTGAATCGTTTGAACACGCGGATCACAAAATTCAGTCACATTGTGACAATCGGTACAAATTAAATGATCATGCTGGCGACGTCCATACGACTTTTCGAATTGCGCTTGATTACGACCGAACTGATGTTTGGCAACCAAATCACATTCAACTAATACATCTAAGGTATTGTAAACCGTCGCGCGCGAGACCTGATATTTCTTATTTTTCATGGAGATATATAACTCCTCCACATCAAAATGATCATCACGCAAATAAATCTCCTCCAAAATTGCAAAGCGCTCCGGAGTCTTCCGCAAACCCTTGTTCTCCAAGTAAGCTGTGAAAATCTTTTTAACCGAATCGAACTTCTCTATTTGTGCGGACATTATTGAAAAAAAACAACGTAAAATAAGGAAAAAAAAGGGAAAAAAGCTACTAATCCTCGCGCGCAACCTCAATCACTCCCGAAACCAATTCAAGCTCTGTAACCAAACTTTCCAAGTGTGCCGTATCATGAATCATCAACGAAATTTTTCCCTCAAACAAGCCATCCTTCACCCCAATCGAAAGAGCCGTAATATTCACTTTTAACTCATCCGAAATTACCCGCGTGACATCATTCACTAATCCCACCCGGTCGATACCACGTATCGTCAACTCCACCACAAAGGACATCTGAATCTGACTCGTCCACTGTGCCTTAATTACCCGATCCCCATGTCGTGATAATAATTCTGTCGAATTAGGACAAGTCGTCCGATGAATTTTTATCCCCTCATTAATCGTCACAAAACCAAAAACCTCATCACCCGAAATGGGATTACAACACTTCGCTAAGGTATAATCCACCTTATCCATATCCTCGCCAATCAGCAACATATCTGAATCCTTGCGTTCCTTCTCCACCTGCCGCATCCCACTCTTAAACGTCTTCGTATCCGTAATCGGCGATTGAATCGACTTTTCCGCCTGCTTGCGCTCATGTAATTCCTTGTCCAACTTCCAATGTTTC
Organism: Aquirufa sp.; assembly: GCF_044377215.1. GTDB lineage: Bacteria > Bacteroidota > Bacteroidia > Cytophagales > Spirosomataceae > Aquirufa. The sequence goes on along the minus strand of NZ_JBILJM010000023.1, from coordinate 23,045 downwards.
AGTTGGTCTACCGATATGTAATTCTTACCAAAACGGTAAAACAAATCATTCGCATCCTTCGCATTAAAATACGCCCGCAACTGATTCGTAATTTCCAACGTCAAATTGGGATAACCCAAATGCTTCAAACGATGTTCGACCAAATCCCGGCCCGAAATCAAATAGGTCTTATTCTCCTCTTTGATAAATTCCTTAATCCGCGCTTTCGCCTTAGTCGTCGTCACAATCCGCAACCAATCTTCAGATGGCTTCTGCTTGGAAGATGTTAAGATTTCAAGCTGATCACCATTGGCCAATTTGTGCGAGAGTGGCACCAGCTTCCCCCCCACTTTGGCACCGATGCAATGTCCGCCTACCTCGGAATGAATTTCAAAGGCAAAATCTAAGGCCGTTGCTCCTATCTGCAAAACGACCAATTTCCCTTTGGGCGTAAAAACAAATACCTCTTCGTTGTATAAAGAGTTTTTGATGTCGTCGACAAGTTCGACTGCCGACTGGCTTTTATCGTTTGTTTCGAGCGCTTCACGTACTTGACTTAACCAAGACTCAAAAGCCTGTGAAGTACGCGTGTCCGTCCCCTTATACTTAAAATGGGCAGCTACCCCCTTCTCCGCAATCTCATCCATCCGCTTCGTACGAATTTGAACCTCAACCCAGCGACCCTCTTTGTCATTCCCAAAAGGCATACTCATCACCGTCGTGTGCAGCGACTCATAGCCATTCGATTTTGGGGTTGAAACCCAGTCTTTAAGCCTGCTTGGATTAGGCCGATAATGATCTGTGACTATACTGTAAACTTCCCAACATTCCCCTTTTTCGCGCTCAAGAGGCACATCTAAGACCACACGAATCGCAAACAAATCGTAAATTTTCTCGAAAGGAGTATCTGATTTTTTTATCTTATTGTAAATGGAATAAATAGATTTCGGTCGGCCTATAATCGTATACTTTATCCCACGCTCATCCAGCGACTTTTTGATGGGCCGAATAAACTCCTCCACAAAACTCTCGCGGCTCTGCTTATTCTCAGTTAAGTTAGTAGCAATCTCGCGATACGCCTCCGTCTCCGTAAACTTCAATCCCAAATCTTCCAACTCCGTCTTGATCGCATTTAAACCTAAACGGTGTGCCAAAGGCGCATACAGATAGATCGTCTCCGAGGCAATTTTTAATTGCTTCTCTTTGGACATACTTTCCAATGTGCGCATGTTGTGCAAACGATCGGCCAACTTTATTAAGATCACGCGAATGTCATCCGAAAGTGTTAGCAACATCTTACGGAAATTCTCCGCCTGCTGCGATGTGCCATATTCAAATGTCCCCGCAATCTTCGTTAACCCATCAATAATCTGTGCAATCTTCGGATTAAAAAGCTTTTCAATTTCTACTAATGTCGTATTTGTGTCCTCAACAACATCATGCAAAAGCGCAGCAATAATCGACGTAGTACCAAGTCCTATTTCCTCTACACAAATTTGAGCAACGGCCAGCGGATGATATACATAAGGCTCCCCAGATTTGCGGCGCATATCTTTGTGTGCTTCCACCGACATCAAAAAGGCCTTCTTGATTTCTTTGGCATCATCGTCCTTTAAGAACGGTTTAGCCGTACGCAAAAGCTTGCGATAGCGTTTTAAAATCTCCAGACGTTCCGCTTCTAAATCAATGATCATATCATTAGGCTTGAATTAATGCGACCGCCATCGCGGAAATACCCTCAGCTCTACCCACAAATCCCAACCCTTCCGAAGTTGTTGCCTTCACCGAAATTTGGTCTATGTCAATTTCCATCACCAAAGCTAAATTTTCTTTGATCGCCGGTATATGGGGATTTAATTTCGGACGATCAAGCACCACAGTCACATCCACATTTCCCACTTCCCAGCCTTCCGCACGAATCATCTCCATCACTTTTTTTAATAACAACGTGGAAGCAACTCCCTTCCACATCGAATCCGTATCCGAAAAATGATAGCCAATATTACGCATATTCGCTGCACCTAAAAGTGCATCACAAAGCGCATGACAAACTAAATCGGCATCCGAATGTCCCAAGGGACCAAAATCGCTCGGAATCTCCACACCTCCTAAAATAAATGGCCGACCTTCCACCCATTTGTGAACATCATACCCTTGTCCTACCCTGATTTTCATGCTACTTGTTGTTTACGATAAAGCAATGTATTCTTTTTGCCGCGAACAAATAAATGCTCAGCCCAATATTGTAAATCTCTAAGCGGCACCGCCGCAATTTGATCTGCCTCCATATTCACAAAATCAACATTTCCTGCATTCGCCGCCATAGCCAAATTCATCGCCCGGTTCAACACCTCCACCTCCCCAAAAACTAAGGACGACTCCGCCTGATTCTTCACGCGCTGTAAATCAGCCTCCTGAATTCCTGAATTGACAAATTGCTCAAGTGCAGCATCTAATGCTTTTTCAGCAGTCTCCAACGAAATGCCATCCGCAACTTGGCCTTGTATCACCAGTAATCCTGGGTCCAACGACCCCGTTTGATGCGCATGTAAGGAATCAAAAATACGTGCATCCTGAACTAAGTGCACATATAAAAAGGAAGATTCATTTCGTCCCAATAAATCACTCATCAAGTCTACCGCATAAAATCCTGAATCATAGCGACCGGGCACCGGATATGCCCGGTAAATCCGATCCGCTGGTACATCCGCGGAAATTTGCATCTGACGATCCTCCAATTGTTCCGGTTCCTGCATGCGATGACGCACAGGTTTTTCTCCTCCCGGAATAGGCTCAAACCACTTTTGGGCAAGCACCTTGACTTTATCAACGGTCACCTTTCCAGCGACCACTAATATCGCATTAGCTGGTACATAATAGCGGGCAAAAAAGGCCTTAACATCATCCAATGTCGCTTCTTCAATATGTTTAATATCTGCCCCGATTGTAGCCCAACGGTACGGATGTACGGCATAAATCAATGGACGAAACTTCAACCATAAATCGCCATAGGGCTGATTTAAGTAACGCTGCTTAAATTCCTCAATCACCACCTTGCGCTGAACTTCTAAGGATTCCGGATTAAAGGCCAATTGTTTCATGCGATCGGACTCTAACCAAAAAGCCGTTTCTAAATTTTGGCTTGGGACTGAAATATAATAATTAGTCAGATCTGGGGTCGTAAATGCATTGTTTTCACCGCCCACCCGTTGCAATGGCGTATCGTAATTGGGGATATTTTCAGATCCCCCAAACATCAAATGCTCGAATAAATGTGCGAAGCCGGTACGATGCGCCTCCTCATCACGAGACCCCACATCATAAATAACATCCATCACCGCAAGCGTGGTGGTCGGATCCTCGTGAACGATCACCTGAAGACCATTTGCAAGCGTAAATTGTTCGTATGAAATCATGGGGTTGGGATAAAAAAGAAATAGAAACAAAAGTAAAAAATTAGGCCCAAAAACCACAGAGCTTCCCTATTTTTACAATTCAATTTTTAACTATGCGCAAACTGCTCGTTGGCATTTTTCTACTAACCTCCCTTCCCAGCTTCAGTCAGCTCCTACAAGATGCTCAGGCTAAAGCACTTATCACACAAGGATTGGACCATTTATATGCCTATAGTTTTAAAGAGTCCATGGATGATTTCAATGCCTTGAAAGCCAAATACCCAAAAAATCCCGCCGGTTATTTACTTTCGGCCATGCAGTTTGAAAAACAATATTTCCCGTTGAAAGATCATCCGGCTCAAAGTAGGGCTTATTTAGCTTTTTTGGAACTTACTTACCAACTAGCCTTCGAGGCATACGAACGCAACCCAAATGACCACGAAGCCGTATTTTTCTGCATCTCGTCCTTGGGATTTTTAGCTGCGTATGAAAACGACTATCAAAATTACGTGAAGGCAGTTAATCATACCCGAAAAGCCTATTCCCATTTGAAAATAGGGTTGCGGAATACGGAGCGCCAACCGGAATTTTTGTATTCTGCGGGACTTTACAATTACTACCGCATTGTATATCCTGAGTTACATGCCGTAATTCGTCCCTTTATGGTCTTTTTTGAAGATGGTAGTAAGCGCTTGGGGATATCTCAGCTAGAAGCAGCGATTAAGAAATCGGTTTTTGTTAAAAATGAATCGACCTTTTATTTAGCTTATGTGTACAATAAATATGAAGGAACGCCCAGCAAAGGGCTCCCATATTCTGAACTACTCGTGAACAAATACCCAGAAAACCACTTATTTAATTTGCAGCGCGCCGAATTATTAACACTCGCAGGTCAATATGACGCTGCTGATGCATTCATTCAAAAATTAGAAAAATCAAAATCCCCTTACATGACGGGAGCCGCCCATGTATTTCGTGGCATGCGCGAAGAATTTGAACGCAAACGTTTTGCCATCGCAGAAGCTCATTACGGCAAAGCCATGCAACATCCCTGGGAAGAACGATTTACCAAAGACATTCACGGCCTCGCTTTAATGGGCATCGCACGCTTAGAAAACCGGAAAGGAAATAAAGTTAAAGCCCTAAATTGGGCCAAAAAAGCAGCTGAATTTGTCGAATATAAAAACTCGATCGAAGAACAAAAAAGACTTGTCAACGCATATGGAAAGTAGAGAAGCAGGCATCGAACGCCTTTATCCGAAGATCTGGGGACGCATGTCCGCCCGCTATTATTACTTGCACCAGCTACGCAAGCAACTCGAACGGGTCATTAGTTTGTACGTGAGGCATTCGCCACATCAGTTGATTGCCGACTACGGTTGTGGAAATAAACCATACGAACCTTTGTTTGCTCCATTTGTGGAGCAGTATATCGGATTAGATTTGGCGTATAACACAAAAGCGGATGTCATTGTAGATCCCAAAGGTATTATCGATATGCCCAATGAGACCGTGGGTTTTGTTTTATCCACCCAGGTACTCGAACACGTAGAAGACCCAAAAGCGTATTTAAAAGAGGCGCACCGGATTTTAGCGAACGATGGAAACTTGATTTTATCGACCCATGGGTATTGGATGTTTCATCCGGACCCAACGGACTTTTGGCGCTGGACGTCGACAGGCCTGAAAAAAGTTGTGCAAGAGGCTGGATTTGAAGTCGTGTATTTTGAAGGTATTTTAGGTCGCTCTTCGATGGGCCTTCAATTATTTCAAGATGGTATCCTTTTCAAACTCCCTAAATTTGCTCGGCCTATTTTATCCATCATCATGCAGCCACTCATTATCTTTTTTGACAAGATTATCGGATCCAAATCACGAAATGAAGATGCATGTACGTTTATTCTCGTAGCGAAGAAAGTCTAGCTTGTTCGTACGCATACGTTTTTTCGAATGCTTCATCCAAAGGACTTAGCGTAAAAGGAATCATTGATTTCAGTTTGCTTATATCCAAACTTACACGTTGGACATCCGTAGGCATCGCCTCCACAAATTCTACTTGAAAATTCGGAATTCGTTGTTTCACCAAATCGATGATTTGAACTAACGAAAGCGTTTGGCCTGAACCAATGTTAATGGTTTGGTTTTTTACTCCTGAATTCATTAGCTGCATCATGGCCTGCGCAATATCTTCTGCAAACAAATAATCTTTCGCTTGACTTCCATCTCCCCAAACCACAAATGTCTCGCCCTTCAAGGCCTTGCGAATCGCAATGTTAATGACACCTTGCGTTTCAGATCTGTGATGTAACCCAAATGGGTTTGATAAACGTAAAATCAAATAATCGATTTGATACAAATTCGCATAAAGACGAATGTAATGCTCAACGGCCAATTTAATAATACCATAAGAACTAATCGGTTGGCACGCTTGATCTTCTTTTTTATGACTCGGCTCCTCATTTCCATACACCGCACCACCCGAAGAAAGGTAAACAATTTGCGTACAACCAAAGGCCTTCATCACCTCCATCAATCCAATCGTAGGCAATAAATTTGTCTCCACATCTGCCTGAATATTCTGCGTGGACAACGCTGGAATAATCGAACTGGCAAAATGAAAAACATGTGTAAAGGGATGTTTTTCGAATAAATGCTGCAGCAATTTAGCATCTGCATAATCACCTTTTACAAATATCACATCAGGAAATTGGATCGAAGATTCTGGGATTTCTTGGGAAAGAACAACAATCTCAGGCGCGTTAACTGCTTGTTTTTGAACAAAATCAAGCAAATTATAGCCTAAAAAACCAGCACCGCCTACAAGTAGAATTTTATCCATGACCACAGTATCTAAAGCAAAAATAGGGTAATTTCGTAGAAAATACCCCCAGCTATATGAATTTGCTTATTGCCCGTTCGAATTTCCACTCCTATTCCGAGACGTTTATCGACGAGCAAATCAAGCAATTGCAACCGGTAGAAGTCCTGTATGAGGGCTGGCTCCCCAATCAAACGTATAGCGGAAAATCCATTTATCCATTTCCACTTTCGCAGCTAGCTGTTCGTGGGAGTATCCGTAATCTCGCACCAGGTCTCTACCGGAAAATCTATCAGCACTACTTGAAAAAGTTTTTGCGCGCGAACGAGGTGGATGCATTTTTGGCCAACTATGGTCCGTTGGGGAGTAATATATACGAAGCATGTATTGCGCTTGGAATTCCTTATTCGATTGTATTTTTGGGTTTTGATGCCAATGAAAAAAAGACGTTGGATACTTATCGCGCCGACTATGCCGCGATGCTACCCAAAGCGCAAGCGGTGATTGTTGTCGCAGCTTCTATGCGCGCAAATTTAGAAGCGATCGCAGGACCTTTGCCGAATTTACATGTGATTCCCTGTGGAGTAGATGTCTCCACATTCAAACCGGGAGGTGAAAAATCAAAGCGATTCACTTTTATATCCGTTGCCCGATTTGCAGAAAAAAAAGGACCCATACATTCGTTGCGGGCGTTTGAAATTGTGATCAAGCAATTTTCTGAAGCACGCTTACAGATGATTGGCGATGGTCCGATGTGGGACGAGGCGAAGGCGTTTGTTCGCGAAAAGGGATTATCGGAAAATATTGAATTTTTAGGAGCCATGTCGCAGGCTGAATATTTACCTTATTTACAAGCGGCAGATGTGTTTGTCCAACATTCCATTATTACAAAAGCTGGGGATTCTGAGGGAACACCCGTGGCGATTTTAGAGGCGGCGGCTTGTGGATTGCCTACGGTTTCGACCCGACATGCCGGCATACCGGATGCGGTGATTGAAGGTAAAACAGGCTTACTTACAGACGAACATGACATCAATGGTATGGCCGAGGCGTGCATATCCCTAGCACAAAATGAGTCTACACGGGAAAAAATGGGGGTGGCGGCTCGAAAACATGTCGAAATAAACTACGATGTCGTCAAGCTCAGTCAAAAAATCAAAAGTCTCTTAAAATTTGTAGTTTTGTAGCTTATTTAATTCATGCATGGGAATCGTCATTCGGCAAAGTCTTAAAGCCTCCATCGTCACCTACTTAGGTACGGCGATCGGGACGTTCAATGTCATCTTTCTCTATAATCAGTTTTTAAGTCAGTCGGAAGTAGGTTTAATCGCAGGTGCCCTAGTCAGCATTCCACTCATTTTTGCCTCATTTACCCAGTTAGGAATTCCGCATATCGCCGTTCGATTCTTTCCTCATTTTGATGATCCATCGAATGAGCATCGTGGATTTTTCTCCTTTTTATTGATCTCCCCCTTAGTGGGCTGGGGACTTTTTTCCTTAGGATATGTCGCCTTACGGGGCACATTTAATGCGATTTACGCAACCAATTCCCCCCTATTGCCCCAATATTTTTACTACATCATACCACTGACAGGTAGCTTTTTATATATGTCGGTGCTTGAATCCTACGCCCGCGTCCACCTGCGAATCGTCGTTCCAGCCATCATTCGGGAGTTGTATTTACGGGTTGCGAACGCATGTTTGATCTTGGGATTTGGATTAGGCTATTTAAACTTTGACCAGTTGGTGCAAGGCATTACCGTCTCCTATCTCGTTGCTGTACTTGCCTTATTACTATACATAAAACAGCTAAAGCGTTTTTATACCAAACTCGATTTTTCTTTTTTACGCCAGCCGATCTTTAAGGAGATGGTGGCTTATGGCGGTTGGGTTATTTTAGCGGGAGCAAGTTTTACGTTGATTCAGCATGTGGAAAAAATCATGCTTCCGGCGTATACGGGTGGATTGGGGACGACAGCTATATTTGATATTAATTCCCGGATGGGATTGATGATTGCGATACCACGCAACGTCATTGCGGCGATTAGTGCCCCGTTATTAGCGCAAGCTTGGAAGCGTAACGACACTAGCCAAATCGAAGACATCTACAAAAAGTCATCACTCAATTTACTCTTAGTGGGCTGCTTTTTGTTTTTGCTTATTTGGTGCAATTTGGATTTCATATACCAAATCATCCCGCGGCATGAGGTGTATGAAGCTGGTCGCTGGGTGGTTTTGATGGTGGGCATTTCGAAGATTATCGATATGGGCACGGGCTTAAATTCGGAGATTTTGATTAACTCCAAATACTACCGATATGACCTTTTATTCTATATGATATTGGCGGTGGGCATTGTGGTGGGCAACTTAATTTTCATTCCCTTGTATTCATATAATGGGGCGGCACTTGCCTCATTAATTGCGCTAGCGGGATATAATGCCATCAAGTATTTTTTCTTGTGGGCCAAAATGGGCTTGCAACCTTTTGAGTGGAAAACGGCCTGGATCGTGCTATTGAGTCTTGGGGTTTGGTATGTGGTGTCGTTTATTCCCGTTTTAGGCGAGGGAGATTGGATCGCTTGGATTCTAAATTTAGGCGTTCGTTCTACTGCGGTTGGATTGTTATTTTTCTTTGCCGGATGGGCGCTGAATTTATCCCCCGATTTATCGGCTATGATTAAAAGCAAATTGAGCAAATGAAGTTGATGTCATTAGCGGGAGGTTTGCCGCATTATTACAATTTGGTCTTAAACAAACTTCAGCGCGAGATGGGTGTGGAGGTGTGTGTGGTGGTGCCAGCAAGTAAAGGGGCGACCTTAGGTGCGGGCGTATTTGAGAGCAAAGATGGCATTGAGTTCAAGGTTTTTTATCAAGAAGAATACACGACCTATTATGGGAAGAAGTTTTTCCGTGGGTTAAAGGAATTGATATTGCAGGAGAAGCCAGATGTATTGATGGTCAATTGGCCTTACCAAGCTTCATTTGTCTTTTATCCGAGTTGGTATAATTTCTTACGCCGCAATAACGTGGCACTCATTTCCAAGGAAATCCCATTTCAGGTACCTCATTACAACGAGGCAATTTCGTACTATTTACAAGGTGGAGGTGTGACGGAGAATAATCAGGCGCATCAGAAAAACACATCGATTCTTGCCCGTGTCAAGTTCATGATTGTCCGGGAAACACGTCGCTTATTTAGTAATCTTGTCGATGCGCATATTAATTATTTGGATGAGGCGGTGTTGATGCATGCGTCGTATGGTGTCCCGGCAGAGAAGGTTTTTGTGACGGCAAATTCACCGGATACGGATGCTTTGTTGGCAACGGCCAACCAGCTAAAAAACGTCCAAGCTAATCCCTATAGATTGTTGCACATCGGACGTTTAGTGAAATGGAAGCAGGTGAATGTATTGATCGAAGCGGCCATTTCATTGCACGCAAAATATCCCCAGACCGAACTGAGCATCGTAGGAGATGGACCTGAATTGGAAGCGTTAAAAGCTCAAGCAGCAGGATACGATTTCATCCAATTTCATGGAGGCATTTATGACCCCACCGAATTAGGCAAAATTACGTGCGAATCAGGTATCTATGTCTTGGCCGGCATGGGCGGTTTATCCATCAATGAGGCCATGTGTTTCTCGAAACCCGTGGTATGCTCCGTGGCAGATGGGACGGAAAAGCGTTTAGTTCGTGAAGGATTTAATGGCCACTTTTTCGAGTCAGGATCTGTGGCAAGTTTAACATCGGTCATTGAAAAGCTTTTTGCAGACCCGGCGCAAATCGCTGAAATGGGTAAGCGCTCGCAAGAAATCATTGAGAAGGAAATCAATATTCATACGGTGCTGGGGAATTACATGGAGGCGTTTAAGTTTGCAATCGCGAAGCGATAGTAAACAGTCGCTAGTAGAGACGCGACACTTCGCGTCTCTACGTTTAGCACTTTGGCAATCCTTCCAGGTTTGCCAAAGCTTGAGACGCGAATGCGTCGATTCAAATATAAGACGCGAAGTATCGCGTCTCTACAATATCAAACACTTTTCCTTATCTTTGTCCCCATCATTTCCTACAAAGATTTCTAAATGAAAGTAATTCAGGTAGTCGGCGCACGGCCAAATTTCATGAAAGTCGCACCGCTGCATCGCGCGATTCAAAATCTTCCCAACTGGACTTCCAAAATAGTACATACCGGACAGCATTTTGACGCTAAAATGAGTGATGTTTTCTTCACGCAACTTGAATTACCCAAACCCGATTTCTTCCTAGGTATTGGAGGAGGTACCCATTCCGAAGTAACCGCCAAGATTATGTTGGCTTTCGAACCCATCCTCCTCGAAGAAAAACCAGACCTCGTTATCGTCGTAGGCGATGTCACCTCCACCCTCGCTTGTACCCTCGTCGCCATCAAAATGGGCATTCCATTAGCGCACGTGGAAGCGGGACTTCGTTCTGGAGACCGGTCCATGCCTGAGGAAATTAATCGGATTTTGACTGATTCTGTGGCCAATTACCTATTTGTTACGGAACAAAGTGGCATCGACCATTTGAAAAATGAAGGGGTCCCCGACGAAAAAGTGTTCTTTTCGGGTAACGTGATGATCGATTCACTTGTGCGCTACCAAGAAAAGGCAAAAAGCAGCACGATCTTGGCCGACTTGGGACTAGCGACTGACGACTACATCGTCATGACTATGCACCGACCGGCCAATGTCGACACGGAGCTAGGACTCAAATCCATTTTACGTTTAATCGAATTAAGTACCACCCAAACCAAAGTCGTTTTTCCCATCCATCCACGTACGCGTGCCCACATGGATAAATATGGTTTAAGTGAACAACTGAATACGAACCCGAATTTAATTTTAACCGAGCCTTTAGGCTATTTGGAATTCATCCAATTGATGAGCCACGCAAAAGCCATTCTAACCGATTCGGGCGGTATTCAAGAGGAGACAACGTATCTGGGAATACCTTGTTTAACATTCCGCGATTCGACCGAAAGACCCATTACGGTAACGCTGGGGACGAATCAGTTATTGGCCGACTTAGACCCAGACAAAACATATCAAGCACTATTAAACATCTTGCAAGGAAATTGTAAACAAGGTCAAATACCACCACTTTGGGATGGAAAAGCCGCAGAACGTATCGCACAAACATTAGACCAAATCTGTAAAGCCTAATGTCAAAAGCGCTCAATATTGTCCTCCTTTCCTACCACAACCAAAATGGAGGTGCGGGAATTGCTGCAGGGCGGCTCCAACAAGCGCTTCAAAAAGCTGGACACAACGTCACTTACTTGGTCCAAGAAAAATCAGGGGATGACGCGTCTGAATTGATTCGAACAGGCCTTTGGTGTAAACTTTGGAACTGGATCCGTTTCATCATGGAACGCCTCTATTTTCTTCCAAGTGAAAAAAGTAAAGCCATTCGATTTTTATTTAATACAGGATTATTTGGGCAGGATATCAGCCGCCACCCTGCCATTAAAAATGCGGATATTATTCATTTGCATTGGATCAATTTTGGCTTTTTGTCCATCGATAATATTGAGCAGCTGCTGAAACTTGGCAAACCCGTTGTTTGGACCTTACATGATATGTGGGCTTTTACAGGGGGGTGTCACCATAGTGGAGAGTGCGAAAACTTTCAAACCAATTGTGGGTCGTGTAAATTTGTCAATAAACCCGAGCGCTGGGATATTTCACATCGCATGTGGGCGCGTAAAATCTATGCGTTCGACTACCGCAATTTGCACATCATTACCTGCAGCGACTGGCTAAAATCGCGCGCAGAAAAAAGCACCATTCTTGCCTACCACAAAATTGAATCGGTCCCAAATGCAATCAATACAGAAAACTTTCAACGCATTAGTGATGCCAAAAATATACTTCAACTCAACCCCTCAAAACACTACATTCTTTTTGTAGCGATGCGAGTAAATACGCCAACCAAAGGGTTTGGTTATCTAAAAGACGCATTAGAAATTTGGAAAAACGAAAACCCAGAAGCCGCTAAAAACACCGAATTGTTACTTGTGGGTAATGTCTTAGACACCTCCGAAATCAAGGCACTTCCCTTACCGGCAACGAGCTTGGGGCACATCGCTGATCCAACGAAAATGCGTTTGATCTATTCGGCGGCGGATGTATTTATTACACCTTCTTTGGAAGAAAATTTACCGAACACCATCATGGAAGCAATGGCCTGCGGAACACCTTGCGTCGGCTTTCACGTAGGCGGCATCCCCGAAATGATTGACCATGAAATCAACGGCTATGTCGCGGAATACTTGTCGGCAAAATCACTCGCCTCCGGAATCAAATGGTCACTGAACCACACACCTAATGAGGCTGCACGTGAAAAAGTAATGCATAGCTATCAGGAAGATATTATTGCTAAAAAGCACATCGATCTCTACCTCAAATACCTCTCGGATGGCCAAGCTTAGCATCATCACGATCACCTACCAGGCAGAGAAATTTCTGGAACGTACCATCCAAAGTATTTTGGAACAGGGGCATAGATCTGAAATTGAATATGTCATTGTGGATGGAGCTTCCACGGATGGAACGCTTGCGTTGATTAATACATTTCGGAAAGACATAGATATTTTAATCTCAGAAAAGGATCGCGGAATATATGATGCCATGAATAAGGGTCTTCAGGTAGTCAACGGTGAATATGTGCTGTTTTTGAACGCGGGAGACACTTTTGCAGCTAAAAATACATTGGAGCACATACTAAAAGCGCTGGATTCAAATCCAGATGTACTCGTAGGAGATGCCATGTTTGTGGACATGCTTGGACAGGAAATTGGCCTACGAAGCGTCGTAACTCCCCACCGTATTCCAACTAAACTTACTTGGAAATCATTTAAAAAAGGCATGGTTATTTGCCATCAATCCTTTGTCGTCAAACGGGAGATTGCCCCTCGATTCAATGTCGAATACCAATTAAGTTCAGATATTGACTGGGAAATCAAATGCCTTAAATTGAGCCAAAAAACGATGCAGTTGGCTGAGCCAATTTGTCAATACCTCATGGGAGGTGCCTCTGTACAAAATCTAAAAAAATCTTGGAAGGAACGTTTTCATGTCATGCAAAGCCATTTTGGTTTACTACAAACGATCCTTGCGCATGTATGGATTCTGTTTCGCGGTATCCGATTTGCCCTGAAAAAAGGTGGTAAATATTGGTAAACATATGAAATTTCAACTCATTCTATTTTTAGTACTTATTTCATTGGCGCCTACAAGCGGCCAAAAATTTCGCTTTGCCACCAGCCTAGGAACAAGTTATATTAACTGGTCGCAGAATCAAGTGAGTTTAACTACGAGTGCTGCTTTACAATTTCAAAAACCGGGTAAACCAACGCAACTATACGGTCATTTACAAGTCATCGGAAATATGCAAAGCACACGCATATCCGACCAAAGCGTGTCCTTTCGAGGTGGAAAGGGGGAAATTGGTGTGAACCAATTTATGAAGATTGGCTTATTTGCAACCACAAGTGTTTATAGTTTGAGCATGGCTAAAAAAACGCGCACTTCGAATAATGACTTCCTATCAGATGAGAAATTTTCACTTCATGGGTTACGCGCAGGACTTGGTTTTAAATCCAATGGAAAAGTAAAGACGACAGCTCAGGTCAAGGTTTTTAAACCTTTTTTGGCAAAGGTGAGTTTACAAGATTGGGAAAATGAACAAAGTACCACCCTAGATAATGCAATGGGCTATCAGGCTAGCGTTGATTTCCGACTAACCGACTGGTCTTTTGGATTTGACTATGAAAATATACGGTATGGGGGAACTTATGCCAACTTAAAACTAACAAGCGCCCAAGTAACTTACTTTTTTTAATATGCTTCTTTCTATTTTGATTAGCTTAATGAGTTTCAGTGCTGACAGTACAATCAAAACGACTGAGCTAAATGAAGTAGTCGTTCGTGTTTTTGAACAAAAAAAATCCACCTTTTCAAGTCCCGATGCCATTGCTATTTTGAATGCGCAAGACTTAACACGCACAAACAATACTAGCTTCGTGACCTCACTAAACATGCAAGCCGGTGTGCGGATGGAAGAACGATCACCAGGCTCGTACCGCATGGCAATTCGTGGAAGTGCGCTTCGTGCACCATTTGGCGTGCGAAATGTGAAGGTTTATTGGAATCAAATGCCCTTAACGGATGCCGGAAACAATACCTATTTGGCATTGATTGACCCAGATTTTTTTAATGAACTAACGATAATCAAAGGGCCAAGCGGCGGATTGTATGGTGCCGGAACAGGTGGGGTCATGCTGTTCAACACGCCAAGTGCCACGCAGAAAAAAATCGTACATCAACAGGTTGCCAACAGCCTTGGAGGCTATAAACAGAGCTGGGATTTGCAGACAAATGGGCATCGGGTATATGCCAGTTATTGGAATCAAGAAGGCTACCGGAAGCAATCGGATATTAATAAACAATGGATTTCATATGAATACCACAAAGAACTAGGTCGAAACACGCAACTGGATTTGATCACGTACCTTGGTCGCGTGACGTACCAAACACCCGGTGGCCTTACCCTAAAGCAATTCCAAACTGACCCCCGACAAGCTAGACCAGCTGCAGGCCCATTTTTAAGTGCGGCGGACCAAAAAGCAACTTTTCGATTGCAAACGCTAGGCGTGGGAGTACAATTGACTAGTCGGTGGAATGAAAACTGGAGCGCGACAAGTAATCGGTCAGCGCAACTAAATTTAATCGAAAACCCAACCATCCGTAACTACGAAATTCGGAAAGAACTCAATTTTAGTAGTCGGAATGTCATCCACTTCAAAAATGATGACCTCAGCGTAGACGGTGGCCTTGAATTCCAAACGGGTATTTTTGATAGCCAAACCTTTGGTAATAAAAAAGGAACTAAAGACACGCTTCAGTTCACGCAAAATACCACCTTGCAAAATGCCAGTTTGTTTCTGCAGGGAGAATATAAAATAAATAATTCCTGGAATGTAACCTTAGCCGGCAGTTACAATCAATTTTGGACGGAATTTATCGGTAATGAAGGCATCTTTTCGCCACGAATCGCCCTGTTACACAATATTACACCACGGCAAAACCTAGTTGTCAAAGTCGTACACGGATATTCGCCTCCTAGCCTAGGTGAAATTCGTCCATCGACCGGCATCATCAATAGATCACTTCGTGCAGAAAAAGGCTGGAACAAAGAGGTGAGTTGGCGCGGCAAATCCAAATTCCTGCAATGGAACCTGAGCGTATACCAATTTGACCTCAATGAAACCATTGTGATTCGTCGGGCCGCTGATGGGTCTGAATATTTTGATAATGTGGGTAAAACACGCCAACAAGGAATCGAGTTGAGCCATGTGTGGAAAATAGGGCAAAATCTTGAACTGACTAATGCAGAAACGATTCAAAACTTTCGCTTTGTCAACTATCAAATTGCGGGTAAAAACTTCTCTGGAAACCGACTAACGGGAACGAGTCCATTCCAACATGCGAGTACGGTGAGTTATGCGATTTCGCAATGGATTCGTTGGCATATTCAATACACCTACACGGATAAAATTTACCTAAATGATGCCAATACGGACCAATTACCAGCGGTTCATTTATGGAATTCGAAGGTAGAGTACCAGCGTGGGAAATGGAATGTTTGGCTAAGTGCGGAGAACATAGGCGATACGATGTACACGTCCGGACCTGATTTAAATGCATTAGGCGGACGTTATTATAATACGTCGGCAGGTCGCAATTTCAGTTTGGGACTTAGGATTACCTTTAACTAGGGGCGTGTATGGTTTAATTTTTCCATCAGTTCCGCACCATGTGCATCACTGACTGGAATATCGTAGGTCCCTATCTTAATTCGCAATTGCTTAATTGATTCAATCTTACGCAAGTTGACAATAAATGATTTATGCACCCGCATAAAACCATGCGGACCCACTTTGGCCTCTAAGCCTTTCATGGTCATTTTGGTTAAGATGGGTCGCTTCTCTCCTTCGATAAATATCTTCACATAGTCTTTTAAACCTTCGATGTGCGTGATTTGTGGAATCGTGATACGCACCAGAGAATATTCCACATTGGCAAAAAAGAAATCTTCCAATGGTTCAACAGGAATTGTAGCTGGACTCGTATGAGATTGTTGGAACAAATGATACGCCTTATTCGCGGCTAATGAAAAGCGCTCCAGACTCGTAGGTTTCATTAAATAATCCACTGCGTCCAACTGGTAACTTTCAACTGCGTAATTGTCATAAGCTGTAACAAAGATTACCAGAGGTCGTTTGTTGAGTGCTTGCAAAAATTGAGTGCCTAACATACCCGGCATTTGAATATCAAGAAAAATCAAATCTACTTCGTGTGTTTGCAAAACCTCCATGGCATCGAAGGCATTTTTACAGGATGCGACTAACTCGAGAAATGGTATTTGGCGCACATTTTCCTCTAATAATTTTCTCCCCATATTTTCGTCGTCCACAACGATGCACTTCATCTTTTCCATGATTTACTTTGTTTGATGTAAGCTGATTTCTAAGACTACACGGAAAATTTCGCCTGTATTTGTCACATCAATATGATGTTTTCCAGGATACAATAATTCCAAGCGGCGCAAAACATTTTTCATACCTATACCCGAACTAGCTTCTTTTGACTCGTCTTTTAGTTGGCCTATTTGATTTTCCACTCGAAAATTTAAATGACCATTGTCAATGCTGAAATTTACATTAATCGTTGGATTTTGAACGAATGAAACACCATGTTTAAACGCATTTTCAACGAATGGAATAAGGAGCATTGGTTCGATGGTACAAGCCCGCATCACACCATCAATCTGAAAATCAATTGCTACATCGCCATCGAATCGCATGCGCTGTAAGTCAATGTAATTGCGTAAATATTCCAACTCGCGTTCTAATGGAACCATACGTTGGTCTGAATCATAGAGCATATAGCGCATTAAGGACGAAAGTCGAATGGTTACATCCTCCGCTTGCTTATCAGCTTTGGTACGAATCAAGTACACAATGCTATTCAAAATATTGAAAATAAAGTGTGGGCTAATTTGCGAGCGTAAAAATGAAAGTTCCGATTTCAATTGTTCACTAAATCGCTCTTCGCGCTTACTTTCAAAGTCGATGAATTCCAACAATAACCCATACGTGGACCCAATTGCGGAAATCATAATTAAAGGAAATATGCCGCGAAAATCAAAGAATTCCTTATGCACATCAAACGGCATATAGTAAATATGATACAGTGACTGAATGCCAAAAAACAAGGCAATGAATAAAAACAAGACACCAAAATAGACAAAAACACCCCACCGCTTAAACAGAATAGGGACAAGCAATAAGGTGATAATGTAAAAGAGCGGAACGATGGTTAATAGCTCCAACCAAATATGTTCAGAAAATTCAGGATCTTTAATCGGACCAGATTCGCTATGATGATCTTGGTGTGCTGGACTTATCAAAGGCAACCCAATCCACAAACCCCACAGAATGAGATTAAAAAGGACCTTAAACGTCAGCTTAGTTTTGGGAATATTCCAGGCGAGCCACATACATTGAAATTAGTGTTACAAAGCTAGCCATAAGCTACCAAATTGAAAACTCAAAATACCACACCTCATATTTCGTAGACCAAGTCATATTTTTGGTCTATCATAAGCAAGAAATATACGAATCGCTACATTGTCAACGTTAGTCAACTATAACAAGTAAACCGCGATTGATCTACCCTTATAAAACAAAAAAGCGAGCCCTTTCGAGCTCGCTTTTTCTATAAAAAATAGCTTAAAAGTTACGTTCCCCTGCTTCTCTTTTACCTAAAAGTACAGCACCCACCATCGCTACGAAGAACAAGATTGATACCAATTCAAATGGTAATAAATATTCTGAATACAAGATCTTACCCAAGTTTTCCACCATACCTGTCTGCGATGAAAACCCTACTGCTTCGGCGGTGGGAGATGGCATATTATTCTTATGAAATGCAGCGATAAATATCACCAAAAGTACGCCTGATACAATAACACCAGCCAATTTAGTCAAGGATGATTTCGAATCAGGTTTGTTCTTTCGCAAATCCAACATCATGATCACAAATAAGAATAAAACCATGATGGCACCCGCGTAAACGATGATATTCACCGCCATTAAAAACTGGGCATTCAACAACACGTAGTGTCCAGAAATGCAGAAAAAAGTAAAGACCAAATACAAGACCGAGTGAATCGGGTTTTTGGCTAACACAACCATCAGGGCGCTAAGCAGCGTCAAACCTGATAAAAAGTACCAAATATTTGAAATATCCATAGGGTTATTATTTCCAACCATCACGCAAATAGCGCTGATCCATTTTTTCAACTAATTTATCTTTGCCATAAATGACTTCATCCCGTGAATTGAATACAGGGACCATGGTATCGTGACGCAAGAAGATGGCTTCTTTTGGACAAGCTTCCTCGCACAAACCACAGAAGATGCAACGCAACATGTTGACCTCATACACCTTTGCATATTTCTCCTCGCGGTATAAGTTCTCCTCTCCTTTTTTGCGTTCTTCAGCTACCATGGAAATGGCTTCCGCAGGACAAGCAACCGCACATAATCCACAAGCTGTGCAACGCTCAGCTCCCTGCTCGTCGCGCTTTAAGATATGTTGGCCACGGTAAATAGGCCCCAAATATCGTGTTTGCTCCGGATAACGAATCGTTACCGGCTTCGAGAAAAAGTGCTTTAGCGTGGTTGCCATTCCGCCAACAATCGCCGGAAGATACATACGCTCAGCCAAGGTCATTTCACCCTGCTCGATTACCTTTGTTTTAGTGCTTAATTTCATATACCTAAGCTATTTTTTTCTTTCTGAAGATCGCGTCATTCAAGAATAAACCCGCGATTAAAATCACAACTCCCGCAATTCCTGCAAGTATCGGTTGGCCTATCAAAATACCAAATCCCGTCACCACCACATTAAACATGGCCAACGGAATTAAACCTGTCCAACCTAAACCCATTAATTGGTCATACCGGAAACGTGGAAGCGTCCAGCGCACCCACATAAACACAAACACAAATAATAATGCTTTGCCAATTAACGCACCCATGCCCACAAAAGCAGCAATAGTTGTACCAAATTGTCCAGCTACAAATGCATATCCCGGATAGTCATATCCACCGAAAAACAACGTGGCCATAACCGCTCCTGAAATAAACATGTTGATGTATTCCGCGAATAAATAAAAACCAAGTTTCATCGACGAATATTCCGTATGATACCCACCAATTAATTCCGTCTCACATTCAGGCAAGTCAAATGGCGTACGATTACATTCTGCAAACGAACAAATCAAGAAAATCAAAAAGCCCAAAGGCTGTTGTAAAATATTCCAGTGACCAGCTTGTTGGGTTTCTACAATTGTCTTCGTTGACAGCGAACCTGTCAACATTAAAATCGCGATGATCGACATACCCATCGCTAGTTCGTACGAAATATTTTGCGAAGCCGCACGAATTGCCCCCAATAGCGAATATTTATTATTGGAAGCCCAGCCACCAATCAATATTCCATAAACGCCTAAAGATACAATTCCAAACACCCACAGAATACCAATGTTTACATCGATACCTTGTAAATCAAATGTCACACCTCCCACAGTTACGGTGTCTCCGAAAGGAACTACAGCGGAAGTCATTAAGGCGGTCAACATCGATAAACATGGACCAGCAATAAATAACCATTTGTTTGAGTTAGCCGGAATAAAATCTTCCTTCATGAACATCTTAACCGCATCAGCTAATGGCTGCAAGATTCCAAAAGGACCCGCACGATCTGGACCGATTCGATCCTGCATAAATGCAGCAATCTTCCGCTCAAAATAGGTGGAATAGGCCGCAATACCGAGGGTAATTGCGAATACAATTCCTACGAAGATGGCTTTGGCCGTAAATACATCATTCAATAATTCCATAGCTTATTTCTTTGCGGGCAAAATTGATTTAATTTCTATTGAACTGCGATCGCGGTTATCATCGATTTGCTTGAAATCACGTGCAGCTTGTGCAATTGGGAATGCTGGGTGAATCAAATTCGCACCATATTTATTGGCTGAAATCACCGAATGTCTAGACACTTCCGTAGGTCCTTCAATCACCCAATCCGATGTTTTCTTCCGATCAAAACGGCATGTGTTGCAAATGAATTCCTTCAATTCACCCCACTGGTTCTTGCGACCCGTTACCCGAATCACCTCTTCCCCGCGGTACCATAAAGTTACATTACCTGAACATTTGTCACATGAGCAATGCGCGTCCATCGGTTTCGAGAACCATACACGGCTCTTGAAACGATACGTTTTATCAGTTAATGCACCTACGGGACAAACATCAATCACGTTACCCGAGAAATCATTATCAATCGCCTTCTCAATGTACGTGCTAATTTCAGCATGATCTCCACGGTTCATCACTCCATGAACACGGCCATCTGTGATCTGATCCGCCGTGTAAACACAACGGTAGCACAAGATGCAACGATTCATGTTTAACTTGATGTTTTCACCTAGGTCAACCGGCTCGAAGGTATTGCGTTCTTCGACCGTACGGGTAGTAGAAACCCCATGTTCGAAGGAGAAATCTTGCAAATGACACTCACCCGCTTGGTCACATACGGGACAGTCCAACGGATGGTTTAACAATAAAAATTCAACAATTCCCTTACGTGTTTCTAGCACGGCTTCGTTCACCGTATTTTCCACAATCATGCCATCTTGAACAGCTGTGATACAGGCTGGAACTAATTTAGGCATCGGACGCGGATCTTTTTCAGAACCAGCCGTCACTTTGACTAAGCACGCACGACATTTGCCACCTGACCCTTGAAGAGGTTCATAGTAGCACATAGCTGGTGGCGCAACCTCAGGGCCGATCATCCGAGCGGCTTGCATGATGGTTGTTCCCGGTTCTACATCTAAGGTGATGTTGTCAATCGTTACTTTCATAATCTATCATCTAACAGGCTTGCACCTGATGTTATTGCTTATTCAATTCCGAAAAGCGCTGGATAAAACTCGTTGCCGAATATCCCAAAGCCTTTTCCTTCAATTTTAACCCTAAGGCCTCACGTTCTGCCAAAGGCCACGCTAAAACCGCTTCAATCTTGTTGGCCGCATGTGCCTCATCCGTATACTCCACCAACAACTCTGGATGTGCTGCCAAAAAATCATTTACGCCTCCTGCCCCTTTAAATCCAATAATCGGAATCGCCGCATAGGCTGCCTCTAACATCACCAGCGGAAAAGGATCCTCCCGCGATGACAAGAAAAACAAGTTGGCCATATCAAAATACGGCTTTGTTGTCAGTTGCTTGGATACCAAATGCAAGCGATTTTCCGTATCCCATTCCGCTTTTTCGGCCTTTAAATCAGCCGAAAAGGGCTCATTTCCAACGCCCACCCAGACCACATGTAGGTTTGGATTTCGGGAAATTAATTGCTCGGCAACACGCACAAAAATATCCGTTCCCTTGCGCCATTCAGCTAGCCCGCAGCCTAAAACAACCAGCGCATCCATGGGAATTCCCAATGCCTTACGCTGCTCCTGTCCACGGTCCTGCTGTTGCTTAGGCAATTCCACGATAGGTGGCAAAATCGCCAAATTCTCATTTGGAACTGCATAAGTTTCTTGCAAGACTTGTTGAACCTGCGCCGAAACCGCATAAACGCGCCTACAATCATTTCTCAAAAACGCCATGTCTTCTTTCGAAGCATACATTTTTAGCGAAAAATCAAGCTCATGGATGTAAGCTTCAAAAGCCGCATTCAGCGGTCGTAATTGCTGCATTAATCCCAAAGAAGCTACGGTATTACCCAAAATCAAATCAAATTTTTCACGCTGTAAACGCGCAATCAAACGCTTGATTTCAGAAATACTTGGTTCCCGATTTGTCCGATCCTCACGTTTGAGTATCGGTATTTTTTTTACCCATTTGGCCAATTGGCTGGGACCTTTCTCCCAAACCCAGACCTGGGCGTATTTTTGATACGTTTTTAACAGCACACCCCCACTTGCCAACAATAAATAGGGTTTATTCCCCCGAGCTGCCTCCGCTTTAATCCAATGTAAAAGTACTAATTGCGCACCTGCGCGGTTGGCATCATGACCCACAAATAAGACCTTGTTTGCCATGAAACTAAGTTAGTTGGCCCAACTAGCACCCGCGCGCATAAACACCGCACCTGGTTTTGTTGCCTCTTCTGGGTGCGTAATATGCCATTCAAATTCATCTCTAAAGTGACGAATCGCCGCAGCCACAGGCCACGCCGCTGCATCACCTAACGGGCAAATCGTGTTTCCTTCGATTTTCTTAGCTACGTCAACTAATAAATCGATATCCTCAATTCTTCCTTTCCCTGTTTCAATACGCTTGATCACCTTATCCATCCAGCCAGTACCTTCACGGCAAGGGGAACATTGTCCACATGACTCATGGTGGTAAAAACGCGCAAAAGTTAAGGTATTGTGTACGATACAAGTTGTCTCATCCATCACGATGAATCCACCGGAACCTAACATAGTCCCTGTTGCAAATCCACCTTCCGAAAGTGACTCATACGTCATTAAACGTTTCTCGCCAGCATCAGTCGTTAAAATATTATCTGCTGATAAAATAGGCACGGAAGATCCTCCTGCCACAACAGCTTTTAATTTATGTCCTTCACGGATGCCTCCGCAATATTCGTCTGAGTAGATAAATTCCTCTACGGTAATTCCTAACGGAATTTCATAAACACCAGGTTTTTATGAAATTCCGTTAGGAATTACCGTAGAGGAA
>NZ_JBILJM010000022.1:0-40529 GCF_044377215.1 Aquirufa sp. | reverse complement strand
AGGGGCTGATTCAATCGTGTCTTTAGAATATTTGGAAATCGCTCATGAAGCAGGGTTGCGGGCTTTAGGACCCGCACATTATGGACCTGGAAGATATGCGCAAGGAACAAATGCCACTGGGGGTATTGGTCCAAAAGGGCGTGAATTACTGCAAAAAATGCAGGAATTGAACATTATTCTAGATGCCACGCACTTATGTGATGATAGTTTTGACGAAGCGATGGAACACTTTGACGGCCATGTGTGGGCAAGTCATCATAATTGTCGGGCCCTTGTAGATCATAACCGCCAATTCTCAGATGCTCAGTTCAAGGAATTGATTCGTCGGGGAGCGGTCATCGGAATGCCATTGGACGCTTGGATGATGGTACCAAATTGGGAACGCGGAAAATCAACCCCAAAATCTATGGGAGTGACATTAAATACCATGATTGACCATTTGAGCCATATTTGTGAATTGGCAGGAAATACAAATCATGTAGGCATGGGAACTGATTTGGATGGAGGTTTTGGCAAGGAACAATGTCCGCATGATTTGGAGACGATTGCCGACTTGCAAAAAATTACTGAATTATTATCTAAACGAGGTTTTTCGGAAGATGATATCAAAAAGATCTGCCACCAAAACTGGTTGAATTTTTTAGAAAAAGCGTGGGCCTAATGTTTCGGAGGAGGACTGATGGAAGTCCAGCCGCCATCAACGATCAAAGTTTGACCGGTAATGTGTTTGGCTTGATCCGATAAGAAAAATAAGGTGGCAGCTGCAATGTCTGAAACCTCAGCCGCCTTTCCCAAAGGGGTAATTTTCGCCCAATCAGATTGATATTCTGCATTCTTCAAGGTACGTTCGGTAATCGTTGCTCCCGGTGAAACCGAATTAATCCGAATTTGGAAAGGGGATAAATCGATCACTAAATTCTTCACTAACTGATTTAAAGCGGCTTTTGTCATACCATAGGCAGCTAAATCAGGGTGCGCTTGATGACCTGTAACTGATGACATGACCACAATGGAACCAGCAATCTGCTTTTCACGAAAACGTTGCGCTAGGGATTGAATTAGAAAAAAAGTACCCACTAAATTAACTTGCAAGATTTGCTCCATGGAAGCACGCTGGTATGACCAAAAGTCCCCAAAAGTTGTAATTCCTGCATTACAAACAACACCAGCTAAATCATGCGTTGATGCATCTAATACTTGATTTAACTCATGTAAAAACGCAGTTGAACTTGCATCCTCCTGAATACAAACATACGCATGCAATCCTAGATCATTCAATTGTTGGACCGCAGCAACTTTTACGTCGTAATCTATTTCATTCCAAACGACAAAATGGCCATTGGATAAAAGTTGTTTTACTAACTCAAATCCAATTCCTTGGCCAGCTCCTGTGATTACGTATATTTTCATTAATGTGAATCGCGCGTTACTGTGGAACCTGATCCTCCTTTTAAGAAATCAAAATCCGCACCTTTGTCAGGTTGTTCAATATGATCAATAAATAAACTCACATATCCACGCGGATGGGTTGGAGGTACTAATGGCTGAGCTAATTTACGTGCAGTTAATTCCTCATCCGAAACTTCCCAATTTATAGACCGACTTTCTACGTCTAGTGAAATATAATCTCCATTTTGAACCCAATTCAAAGGTCCTCCAGCTGCTGATTCAGGTGAAACGTGTAAAATAACCGTTCCAAATCCCGTACCGCTCATACGTCCATCTGAAATACGAACCATATCTTTAACTCCTTTAATCAGTAATTTTTTCGGAATTCCCATATTGCCCACTTCAGCCATCCCTGGGTATCCTTTCAAGCCGACATTTTTCAATACCATAACTGAAGATTCATCGATATCTAATTCAGGAGTATCAATTCGTGCGTGATAATCCTCAATATTTTCAAAAACAACTGCCTTACCGCGATGCTTGAACAATTCAGGAGAAGCAGCAGAAGGTTTCAACACAGCACCTTGAGGCGCTAAATTTCCACGTACAACAGCGATTCCAGAATCTGGTTTGAATGGTTCTGCGAATGAAGAAATAATCGTAGGGTCATAAATAGGCGTATCTGTAATATTTTCGCCAACCGTCTTTCCATTAACTGTGATGCTCGACGTATGCAAATGTTCCTTCATTTGATTCATCAATGCTGGTAAACCTCCCGCATAGTACAAATCTTCCATAAAAAATTCACCTGAGGGTTGAATATTCGCCAATAAAGGAATATTTAAAGAGAATTTATCGAAATCATCCAAGTGTAAATCCACACCAATACGACCTGCAATGGCCAATAAATGAATCACAAAATTAGTAGATCCACCAGTTGCCGCATTAACACGAATCGCATTTTCAAAAGCTTGTCGGGTTAATACCTTGGACATCTTCAAATCCTCATTCACCATTTCTACAATTCGCCGACCAGAATGCTGCGCCAATACCTTGCGACGCACATCAGCTGCCGGAATAGCCGCATTTTGAGGTAAACTCAAACCTAAAGCTTCCACCATCGTAGCCATTGTAGAAGCTGTACCCATCACCGCACAATGTCCAGGCGTACGAGCCATACAAGCTTCCGCCTCAATAAATTCTTTTTGAGATAATTCGCCTAGTTTATAGGCCTCAGCAAAGCGCCATACATCTGATGTGCCTATATCTTTTCCCTTAAATTTACCTTTCATCATCGGTCCACCTGAGATCACTAATGTAGGTAAATCCACACTAGATGCTCCCATCACGAGGGAAGGAGTCGTTTTATCACAACCACACATCAGGACAACACCATCAACTGGATTAGCGCGAATAGACTCTTCTACATCCATACTCGCCAAATTGCGATACAACATGGCGGTGGGTTTAATTAACGTTTCACCCAAAGACATGACGGGAAATTCCACTGGAAATCCACCTGCCTCAATAACACCTTTCTTAACGAATTCAGCTAACTCTCTAAAATGGGCATTACATGGTGTCAATTCTGACCACGTATTACAAATACCAATAACCGGTTTCCCTTGAAAATAATCATCGGGTATACCTTGGTTTTTCATCCAAGCACGGTAGATAAATCCATCTTTTCCAGTTTTTCCAAACCACTGTTGGGAACGCAATTTTGAATTACTCATAAGTTATGTTTTCTAAGTCTAAGGTCTTTTTCAAAATAAAACTTTGGTCTTTGCCAAAAGTATAAAAACATGCTCGATATCCGTTACCAAAATCCGCATAGGGATCATTTACATATTTTACTAATCGTACTAAACTATTCTTTTCAAAATATAAAGAATCTCCACCAATATAACCAAAGGCTTGTCGGCCCTTTAAAGTTGGGAAAGTAATCTCACGTACATGTCCTGAACCATATTCAAAAGCCAAAATTTGAGTTCGTTTACTTGCATTTTGACCATAAATCCAAAATTCAGGCAACTGATTCCCATTTAAATCAGAAGCTAAAATTTGCTTCACCGGCCATACCAACTTTTTCGAAAATATCAGTTGGCTACTTTTAAAGACTTGAAAGACATTCGAATCTACCTTGGCTTCAAAATCTTCAATAAACGCATTAATGACAGTAGGCTCCACGGAGAATGTTGCGCTTGAATCTGGCTGCGATTGCTGACTTAATGAATCAGCAAAGCCAATGGCCATTAAATTATCTTCGAGACTTACCTCAGCACTTGACTGCTGATCATACGCAGCGATGTACCAAAAGAGAAACCCTAAAGCAGCTAAAAGACCCAGAAAGAGTAGGCTTTTAAGCATGCGAATGTATAACTTGTTGAATAATTGAAATGGCTTTTTCTAACTGCACACGCGGACAAGCAAAGTTTAAACGAATAAAATCCCCTCCTTTAAATTGTTCTCCCCGCAACACATGCAATCCAGCATCGAATAAACGCTTTTGAAAATCACCA
The DNA here is from genome assembly GCF_044377215.1 of Aquirufa sp. Lineage (GTDB taxonomy): Bacteria > Bacteroidota > Bacteroidia > Cytophagales > Spirosomataceae > Aquirufa. The sequence goes on along the minus strand of NZ_JBILJM010000022.1, from coordinate 36,618 downwards.
TGTAGTTTTGCATCATAGCCGATCCAAGCCAAATAAGTTGCTTCTAAAGGCAGCATAGTCAAACCAGGAAGACTATTAACTGATGCTAAAAGTAAGTCATGATTAGTCCGCAAATAGGGTAGCAGTGATTCCAACCAATCCGATGACATCGTTAATGAGGTCTCCATCACCTCGATACTATGCCGTGTAAGCATTGGAAAAAAGCCAAAGGTCTTTTTAGTAAACGCATCGCGAATATTTTTATCAGGGATAATCGCAACAGCACCACCTAAACCAGCTGTATTATAAGCCTTAGAAGTCGCAAAGAAATTAATATCAGTGGCGATACTCAGATGTTTAGTTTGTGAACTTATCTGCAAATCAGCATGAATTTCATCCGAGACAATTAGGCAATCGTATTGGGCACACAACATACGAATCCGCTCAATTTCATGCGCATTAAATACCGTACCCCCTGGATTATGTGGGTTACAAAACAGAAATACTTTGGGCCCTTTTTTTAGTGCTATTTCAAACGCTTCGAAATCATAGGTCCAGCGATTCCCCTCTTGAACCATCGGAAACGTGATTAAAGGTCGATCGACCCAGCCAGCCACTAAATGAAATGGATGATATACTGGAACAGCAGTTAATATTCCATCCTCAGGATTCGTAAACGCTGCACAAGCAGCAGCAATGCCAGGAACAATACCCGGAATCCAAACTTGCCAGTCTAATGAGGTATCCCAACCGTAATCCTGGCTGATTTTAGCTTGCATCGCCACTTTAAGGGATTCTGGGACAATCGCATAACCCAAAACGGCATGATCAGTGATTCGATTTAACGTAGCTAAAATTTCATCCGCGACAGGAAAATCCATATCAGCTACTGGCATAGGTAACATCCCCGAAGCAGGGTAACTTACGTTATCCCATTTAAAACTACTTGTATGGGTGCGATCAATGACCTGATCAAAGTTGTATTTTTTCATTCCTTAAAAATAGGTCTAAATGCCGAAACACCAATAAATTGTCGGTGCGTTTTCAAGTATTCACCTAGTGTCTGTTGACTAACCATCACACGTTTAAAATCCTGTGACGCATGCAATAAATATACTTTTCCGTCTTTTCGATAAATCATACCGGTATGCAAAAAATCAATCGCAGGATTTTTAGAAACTAATCCCACCAAATCTCCAGATTTTAATAAGGGCAATAAACGATCAATTAAGGCATTAGGCGTATAATAAAATTCATTTTGAGCCAATTGATTTTCTCTTGAACGAAGCAAAGCAAGATTGATTTGTCCTGGCTGCTTAGAAGCTAAGTAATTACTTAAAAATGAAAATGATTTAGGAAATTTCTGAAGCATATCCCGCGTACCTAGCAAAGGGTAACCTAATTGCCGCATGGCATCCGAAAAGTAATGGTATCGTTTTTCGTATTGAACAGAATCACCTGCGTAGCGAAAATGCACCAAAGATTTCCGATATACAGACTCATCGCCGGCAGCATGTGCTAATGCCAACGAATTTTCAATAAATGTTACACAATCAAAGGATGTTAAATCAGCAACGAGTTCTTCAGGATTGGAACTAGACAAGGCATTAGCTCGATAAGGCTTACCTATAAACTGTAAACCTACACGAGTCAAATCATGATTACTTCGGGTTTCTTGAATAGCCAAACGTAAAGCAGGAGTGACTTGACCCAAAACTGAATAAAAACTACAAAGGAAAAAGAGGACTACTTTTCGCGAATCCATAATACACTGATTGCTCCAGCGATAAAAAATACACCTGCCATGATAATTGCATAAATCGAATTACCATTATAAAAATACTTCACAATGGAACCTCCAATGATACCATTGACAATCTGAGGAACCGTGATAAAGAAATTAAAAATCCCCATGTAAACTCCCATTTTTGACATGGGAATAGAGCCGGCCAACAAAGCATAGGGCATCGCTAAGATACTTGCCCAGGCCATACCAACGCCCACCATGCTTAAAATGAGCATTTGAGGATCTTGAATAAAATAGATTGAGATCAAACCAATACCACCTGCCGTTAACGAAAAAGCATGGGTAGCTTTATTCCCTAAGAAAGCGGCTATACGAGGCAGAAAGGCAGCATAAACAGCCGACACCCCACTGTACACCCCGAAAATAATGCCTACCCAGTTGGCCGCATCCTGATATCCAGCAGACTGATGATCATTTAATTCCAATCCATACACGTGATGTGCAATAGCTGGGGTTGAAAACACCCACATAGAAAACAAACCAAACCAAGAAAAAAACTGAACTACACCCAACTGACGCATGGTCGTGGGCATTTCCTTGATATACCGAAACACAGAAACAAGGGTATCCTCTTTTCCTTCCGTCTCAAAACCCATTGCCTCACGTTCCTCAGGAGAGTATTCTTTCGTACCTACAATCGTCCAAATAATAGCTGCGATAAAGACAAAAGCGCCAACATAAAAGGAGAACCGGACATTATCTGGAATTTGACCTGGTTCTGCCAATTTTGAAACGTCCATCCATTCGCCTAAAATATAGGGTAACCAGGAACCCACCACAGCACCGATTCCAATTAAAAATGTCTGAATTGAGAAACCCAACGTATTTTGTTCCTCCGGTAAATTATCTGCTACTAAAGCTCGGAAAGGTTCCATGGCCACATTGAATGACGCATCCATCATCATCAGAATACCAGCACCCACAATCATAGGAGGCAGATAACCCGCTAAAGCACCCGCATGTGGAAAAAATAATAGGGCAGAGGCCGCCAAAATGGCACCCGTAAGAAAGAACGGTTTACGACGACCCAAGCCATTCCAAGTTCGATCTGAGTAAAAACCGATGATTGGTTGAATCAACATACCTGTTAGTGGAGCGGCCAACCAAAACCATGATAATTGTTCGACATCCGCGCCAAAGCTTTGTAAGATCCGAGAGGCATTTCCGTTTTGTAAAGCAAAGCCAAATTGAATGCCTAAAAAGCCAACACTCATATTAAAAATTTGACCTAAGGATAAGTGTGGTTTTGTTAATTTTTTCATGGTTTATAAATTAAATATCAACGCGCTATTCGCCGGAATATAAATCTTGTTTCCTGTTAATCGAGGCGCATCCAAGGTACTCGGCGGTGTAAAATAGGTGTTTTTGGCTAATTTGAATGATTTTACCTGCATCATATCTAGCGCTAATTGAGGTAATTGAATCGTAAACTCATGCCCTTGCTTCGCATCAAAATTTGTCACGATTAATAGTTTTTCTTTGGCAGTGTAGCGTAAAAATGAATACACAAGTTTGGCATCATACCCAGCATCCTGCGCATATTGTAAATCAAAAAAAGCGCCCTGTTGGATTGCATCCGAAGTATGTACCAGCTTAAATAACTGTTGGTAAAATTGATCAATCTCCTTCTCCGCTGCACTCAATAAGCCACCATCAAATTTCCCTCCGTTCATCCAACGCTGATGCGTCTCTACACGCCAGAAATCAAACATCGAACTACGATCATCTGCTTCATTATATCCTTCAATCTCATTCGCTTTCTCACCAAATTCTTGACCCATGTAAATCATTAATGGACCATCATGCAAGGTTGAAGTCACGACCATTCCAGGAATGGTTGACCAAAAATTATTCGCTGCAAACGCCGGTGTATTCAAGCGATGTTCATCATGATTTTCCAAAAACCGTAGCATGTGTTTCGAAAAATCACCTGATTCATTTTGCCAAACACGCGTTATGTCCGCTGTGGTTGCCTCTGGCTTTTCTTGCATCAAGCGACGAATCCCATCGTATAAACCCACTTTATCATATAAATAATCGAATCCCCCTTTAAAAATATAGTCCTTATATAAATTGGGTTGATAAATCTCAGCGATGAAAACCACTTGTTTATGTTTGCTTTTAATCTTCGGAATCGCATAAGACCAAAACTCGACAGGCACCATCTCCGCCATATCACATCGAAATCCATCTACACCTAAACCTGCCCAATAATTCAAAACTTGAACCATTTTTACCCATGTATCGGGAGTAGGGTTAAAATGCGTTTTATTTCCATGCTGGTAATCCACCCCATAATTTAACTTCACTGTTTCAAACCAATCGTTAATGGAAGGCTGTGAATTGAATACATTATTTCCAGATACTTTGGCTGGAATCTCTGTATATGGAATTGTAACAGGCACAGGCGGATGAACGCCTTCAGGCACTGAAAACTGGGTACCTGGTAAATAATAGAAATTATTCGAGGGTGCAAATGAGACCTGATTGTTATCCTGCGTACCAAAATCAACGACTCCAGCAGGCTTTTGATCAGAATGATATTGCCTCGCTAAGTGATTAGGGACAAAATCGATGACCAGTTTGATGCCGGATTCATGAAAGCGGGCCAACATAGCCTTGAATTCATCCATACGTTTCGCTGGATTCTCGGCTAAAAATGGATTTACATCATAGTAATCCTTGATGGCGAATGGGGAACCTGCCCGACCTTTCACCACAGATGGATGATCTAAAGGCGAACCAAATGCTGTCAAATCCTCCATAGTGGCATGTTCAATCAAACCTGTTGCATACACATGCGTAATACCTTTTGCTTTTAGAGCCTTTAATGCTTTGGATGAGATATCCTTGAATTTGGTCACTCCATTTTGTTGAGCCGATCCATTGCGAACCAAATTTGTATTGGTGTTTCCCCACAGGTGAAACATCATTTGGTACACAATAAATTTAGCGGAAGGATTCGTAGCGGCAGGCATAGTAGATTGGGAATTCAAATTAGGCGATAGGCCAAAGCAGGCCAAAAACAAAAATAAATAACGTGTAAATCGTAGCATATTGTAAAATAAACAGCCTAGCACAGCAGAAAAAGCTTTCTTGGCATAAGTAAATGTAATAATTTTGAACATTCAAATAAACAGATTTTCATAAAAAATCACCCAAAATGACTTACAAGGCGTGCCTATTTGATTTAGATGGCGTATTAGTTGACACAGCCATTTATCATTTTCAAGCTTGGAAAAACTTAGGTACTAAGTTTGGCTATGCGTTAACAGAAGAACAAAATGAACAATTGAAAGGCGTATCACGCGTTGAGTCATTGAACCGAATTTTAGCTTGGGCAAATTATTCCGCCACAGAGGAAGAAAAATCAACTTGGTTAATTGAAAAGAATGAAAATTACTTGGACTTAATTTCGAATATGAATCCAAGTGAAATCTTACCTGGTGTATTGGATTTCTTACATCAAATCAAACAAGCAGGCTATAAAATCGCATTAGGCTCCGCTAGCAAGAATGCTGAAATCATTTTATCCAAAACGGGCCTAATCGAATGGTTTGATTTAATTATTGACGGAAATAAGGTCACGAAGAGTAAACCAGATCCTGAAGTATTCTTAAAAGGAGCAAGTGGTTTAGGTTTCTTACCTACCGAATGCATCGTTTTTGAAGATGCACAAGCTGGCGTAGAAGCTGCCAAAGCTGGAAATATGCATGCTATTGGAATAGGAGATGCGGAGATGTTGCGTCAGGCCGACAAGGTAATCCCAAATTTTGTAGGTATTCAAGCATCCGAATTATTGCAATTTTAAGAAACACACTAGCACAGAATTTACAAAAAGAGACATTCGTTTAATTTTGTACAGCTTACCTAATAACCCTGAGTTTACATGAAACAATATTTAAAACTCGATGAATGGAAAATCATCGAAGACAAATTTCATCCTGAGTTCAATGAAATAACCGAATCAATCTTTTCACTAGGAAATGGCCGCATGGGCCAGCGCGGTTCTTTTGAAGAAACTTATACAGGGAAAACACTTCAAGGTAATTACGTAGCCGGTGTCTATTATCCAGATAAAACACGCGTAGGCTGGTGGAAAAATGGATATCCCGAATATTTCGCTAAAGTACTTAATGCGGCTAATTGGAATGGCCTAGAGATTACCATTGACGGGGAAATAGTAGATCTGCACACGAGCACAATTAATTCCTTCTACCGTGAATTAAACATGAAAGAAGGATTCATTTTACGCCAATGTGACATTTCATTAGCTTCAGGAAAATCAATTACCATTGAATCCATACGGTTAAATAGCATGGCTGATGATGAATCAGGTGTAATTTCGTATCAAATAATCCCACTTAATTTTTCAGCCACAATCTCAGTCAAAGCATTCGTAGACGGTGATATAAAAAATAAGGATTCGAACTACGATGAAAAGTTTTGGGATGAAGTAAAAGTAGGCGCGAAAGATCACACCTCTTTCGTTTGGTCCAAAACGAAGAAAACAGGATTCGAAGTTTTCACAGGTCAAAAAATTGAATTAGCTGTCAATGGACAAAAGCAATCATTAGCCGCAAAGACTGAAACGAAAGAAAAGTATTGTTCGTTAACCTATTTAGTGCCAACAGCACAAGATGAAAAATTAAGCATTACCAAATTTGCTGTCAACTTAAGTTCAGAAAATCACCCAGCATCAGCCTTAGAATCTCGAGGAATTGACTACTTAAATCGCATTTTCGCCAAAGGATTCGATACCATAAAAAAAGAACAAGCCGAAGCTTGGGAAACGAAATGGGCGATTAATGATGTGGTTATAAAAGGTGATGTATCGGCCCAACAAGGCATCCGATTTAACATATTCCAGTTAAATCAAACATACACAGGAGCAGATGATCGCTTAAATATTGGTCCAAAAGGATTTACAGGCGAAAAATATGGTGGATCTACCTATTGGGACACAGAAGCCTATTGTATTCCGTTCTATTTAGCTACGGCACCTCAAAATGTATCCAAAAATCTATTAATCTACCGTTGGAAACAATTAGATCGCGCGATCGAAAACGCAGGAAAACTTGGTTTTAATCAAGGAGCGGCCTTATATCCGATGGTTACGATGAACGGTGAGGAATGCCATAATGAGTGGGAAATCACTTTTGAAGAAATTCACCGAAATGGGGCTATTGCTTTCGCAATTAAGGATTATGTAGATTATACAAACGACCGTAAGCATTTAGTTGACTATGGTTGGGAAGTATTAATCGGCATTTCACGTTTTTGGGCGCAGCGCGTGAACTGGTCAGAGAACCAACAAAAATATGTGATGCTAGGCGTCACGGGGCCCAATGAATATGAAAACAACGTAAACAACAACTGGTACACAAACTATTTCGCTGTTTGGTGCTTGAAATATACATTGGCTGTATTGCAGGAAATCAAATCAAATTACCCAGAAACCGCCCAAGATAAACTAGCCAAAACTAATTTCAAAAACGAGGAAATTGCTCAATTTGAACATATCATTCAAAACATGTATTTCCCGCGTGATGAACAAAAGGGAATATTCTTACAGCAAGACGGATTCTTGGATAAAGTAATTGCACCTGTAGATGCTATTCCAGCGGGTCAAAGACCCATCAATCAAAACTGGTCGTGGGATCGCATATTACGTTCTTGCTACATTAAGCAAGCTGATGTATTACAAGGCATGTATTTCTTTGAGACTGATTTTAGCAAAGAAGAAATTGAGCGTAATTACAATTTCTATGAACCTTTAACTGTTCATGAATCATCATTGAGTCCATGTGTGCACAATATTCTAGCTGCAAAATTGGGTAAAGAAGACAAATCGTATGAATTCTATACGCGTGCTGCACGATTAGATTTAGATGATTACAACAATGATACTGAGGATGGTTGCCACATCACAAGTATGGCAGGTACCTGGATGTCCATTGTGAAAGGATTTGGTGGCATGATGCTGGTGAATGACCAGTTAAGTTTTAATCCATTCCTTCCAAGTCAATGGGAAGAATATGCATTTAAGATCAATTTTAGATCAAACCAACTAGCGATTAGGATACTTAAGAAAGGGATTGAGATTGCCAATTTATCAGCTAATCCAATCACGTTAAAGGTCAAAGGTAGTTCGTATACGATACCTGGAGAAAGTACACAGGTAATCTAATTAAAAGGCCAAGAAGAAATTCTTGGCCTTTTGATTTAAACTATGTCAATATCAGGAGTAGATTTATCTGTCAATGAAACCCCGGCACGTTCTTTTCGAGCTATACGAGAGAACAAACTAACTTCCTGCGCAAATAAGAATGTAATTAATAGCTTCACAAAAGAGGTGTGATATTTTAATTGATCGTAAAATTCAGGTGCTGCCGACTTTAACTTGGGCAAATTATTCCAGGGAACGGATGGCATATCGTGATGCTCATTATGATAGCCAACATTCATATTGACACCATTTAAAGGGCCATAATAACTATACGTTTCTTGATTTTTATCAATCACCAAATAATGCTCTTGGATCCATCGCGCCCCTAAGGGGTGTAAGCCTACTGAAAACAAAAAACTTAAACCTAAATAGGCGAGGGCAGGCCAGCCTAAGAAATAGACGATTAAAACATCAAAAATTAGTTGGGCCAAAATATTTAAGATTACCCCACGATCAAAAACAGCCAATTCAATACATCTAATCGTACGAAAACCTTGAAAGAATGGGTATAAAAGCAACCAAACCATTTTACCTAGCGCATAATTATTAATCAATTTAGCTTCCCAATAATCTGGTAAATCCGCATCTAATTCATGTACTCCTTGAAAAGCGTGGTGCTTTAAGTGGTAGTTTTTAAAGGAAATGGCTGTCGGGAATAAGGAGGGGAAATTGGCAATAATGCCAGCAAAAACATTCCAACCACTCTTTTTGAAAATCAAATTATGGGCTGATTCATGGATGCAGACAAAAAGAGTATGGGTAGGGAAAGCGCCAATGAACCATGCTGTGCCAATAATCCACCACCATGAGGCATCTTTTACTAAATAGGCAAGAAGTATCTGCAAGCTTACGCAACCTAAAATCCAGACGAAAGTATAGGGATTTTTTCCAATCAACTTTTTTACCTCTGGATGTTTTTTAATGATATCTCGTGTTCGCTGCCGATGTGGTTCGGCGCTTGCTACCCAAGTAAAATCAGAGAAAGTGGACATAATTTACATGTTATTAAAGCCCCCAAAGATACAATTAAGACTGACTAAATGACGATTTAGCGGAATAAATCTTGATTTGTGACAATTTGGCATAAAGTGACAGGAATGAATAGGATGGCATTATCCTTGTGTAAAAGGGTGAAAATTAAAATAAATAATCATGGGAAAAATTATTGGAATTGACTTAGGTACCACCAACTCATGTGTGGCGGTTATGGAAGGGAATGAGGCTGTTGTTATCGCTAATTCAGAAGGTAGAAGAACGACACCCTCCATTGTAGCATTTTTAGAAAATGGAGAACGTAAAGTGGGTGATCCTGCCAAAAGACAAGCCATTACAAATCCTCAGAATACGATTTCATCTGTGAAGCGTTTCATGGGTAAAAAATATTCAGAAGTAAGTTCAGAATTAAAAACAATCTCATATCAAGTTGAGCAAGGAAATAACGATACGCCGCGCGTTCGTATTGGTGATCGTTTGTATACACCTCAAGAAATTTCAGCTCAAATTTTAACGAAGATGAAGCAAACGGCAGAGGACTATTTAGGTCAAACTGTTACAGAGGCTGTCATTACGGTTCCTGCATATTTCAATGATGCAGAACGTCAAGCAACAAAAGAAGCTGGTCAAATCGCTGGTTTAGAAGTAAAACGTATCATCAACGAGCCTACAGCTGCTGCATTAGCTTATGGTGTAGACAAAGGTGGTAAGGATATGAAAATTGCCGTTTTTGACTTAGGTGGCGGTACTTTTGACGTGTCTGTGTTAGAATTAGGTGATGGTGTATTTGAAGTTAAATCGACTGATGGTGATACGCACTTAGGTGGGGATGACTTTGATCAGGTAATCATCAACTGGTTAGCGGAAGAATTTATTTCGGATGAAAACATCGATTTGCGTAAAGATCCAATGGCTTTACAGCGTTTGAAAGAAGCTGCCGAAAAAGCTAAAATCGAATTGAGTTCAAGTGCATCTACTGAAATCAACTTGCCATACATCATGCCAGTTGACGGTATTCCAAAACACTTAGTTCGTTCATTGTCCAAAGCAAAATTTGAACAATTAGCTGATAGCTTAATCCGTCGCACCTTGGAACCGTGTAAACGAGCAATGAAAAATGCTGGTTATACTAATGCTGATATAGATGAAGTAATCTTGGTAGGTGGATCGACTCGTATTCCTCGTATTCAAGAAGAAGTTGAAAAATTCTTTGGCAAAAAACCTTCTAAAGGAGTTAATCCAGATGAGGTTGTTGCGATAGGAGCTGCGATTCAGGGTGGTGTATTAACAGGAGAGGTGAAGGATGTTTTATTACTTGACGTTACTCCACTTTCATTAGGTATTGAGACCATGGGTGGTGTATTCACGAAATTGATTGAATCGAATACGACAATCCCGACAAAAAAATCGGAAACATTCTCGACGGCTGCGGATAACCAACCATCCGTAGAACTTAACGTTTTACAAGGTGAGCGTCCGATGGCGAAAGATAACCGTTCATTAGGCCGTTTCCACTTAGATGGTTTGCCACCTGCACAACGTGGTGTACCTCAAATCGAAGTTACATTTGACATCGATGCGAATGGTATCCTTAACGTTTCTGCCAAAGATAAAGGAACTGGTAAAGAGCAAAAAATCCGTATCGAAGCATCTAGTGGTTTGACAGATGAGGATATCGAGAAAATGCGTAACGAAGCGAAGGCGAACGAAGCATCGGATAAATTAGAAAAAGAAAAAGTAGAAAAAATCAATCAAGCAGATGCGTTGATTTTCCAATCTGACAAGCAATTGAAGGAATACGGTGAGAAATTATCGGAAGGAAATAAAACGGCAATCGAAGGTGCTTTGGCAGAATTGAGAGTGGCACATGCTTCTCAAGATTTAGCAGGTATCGATGCTGGATTAGAGAAGTTAAATACGGCTTGGACTGCAGCTTCGCAAGAAATGTATGCTGCAGGTGCAACAGAAGGAGGAGAAGGAGCACAACCTACAGATACTGCCGCTGATGGTGGCGCTGAAGATGTTGCCTTCGAAGAGGTTAAATAAACCCCCTTCGCTAAAATCCAAAAGCCCGATCCTACACAGATCGGGCTTTTTTATGTCAAATACCTCTTACTTCTTACCTCTTAGCTCTCACCTCTATTTAACAATTCCATCCCACAAACGCTTCCGCACTTGTAAAGACTCAATGGCAGCCTGTGTGGCTCTTGCCCATTTATCGGTATCATCACCACATAATTCCTCCATCATGCGATAGGCTAATTGGCTATGATGATCTCCGTCAACTTCAATATGACGCTCTAGATAATAGACCAATGTTTCAATTTTAGCAGGTGCATCCTGTTTTAATTGGTCCACAATGAGCTGGAACATACCTGGAATCAAATCTTCCCGACCAAATGTAAAAATAGCAGCCACTTCCTCAATGGGTCTATTTTGTATCGATTCGAAGGTAAATGTTAGAAAGTCACTCACTGAATTAGGAATCTCTAGTGAAGGCAATATAGCTAATACACCAGCAGTAGATTGACAATTAGTCAATTCCTTTAAAGCTGGTAAAACATCAATACCTAATTCACGCATCGCGCGAACATATAATTCAAAATGACTCGTATATTGACCATGTTGGTCTACATCCGACTCTTCGCACAGTACAATTTCATTAATCAAAAAACGTACTTCAGGAGTTCCCTTAGGAACCCAAGGCTGATCAACCGAGGTTAGTTCTTTTTGAAGTTTCTTAACCAAAGACATAAAGTCCCAAACCGCAAACACATGATGTTGCATGAAATTGGCTAGATCAGTAGGTGACTGAATGTAACTATTAATTGAATGTGTTAATAAAGCTTGTTGGTGCGGCTCAATCGCCTTTTTAAGTGCTACTAAGGAATTCATAAATGTATACTACCTTGTTTATATTTTAATGCTTGGCCATTACGACCATTTTTTACTGCTAAAATCTCAGATACAATCGAAATCGCAATTTCATCTGGACCTTCTGCGCCAATATCTAATCCAATTGGACTTGATAGTAAATTAACTTGAAGCGTTGGAATTTGTTTCAATATTCGATCCATTCGTTTGTTCGGGCCTAAAATACCCACATATGACCACCGATCGACCGCATACTGATTGCTTAAAAATGCAACATCCCGATCAAAATCATGCGTCATTAGCACTAGACAGTCCGTATTTCGTACGGATAAATCATCATCCCAATCATAACATGCTTGGACCGAATCACGAACGCTTGGATTCATTTTTAGCTTATTGCCAACCCAGTGAATTTCCCATGCCAATTGCTTACATAGTTGAATTAAACTGATGGCGTCAAATTGATTGCCAACAATCCAAATGCGCGTATTTGCTGGAATATGTTCTATAAAGATCTGTTTGTTTCCTTTCTGCGTAAATGATCTACTTTTTTCTACTACCGCCTGAATAGAAAAGCTTGAACCTTCCCACGTACTCTCTAGTGTATACGCCAGTCCTGAATCTAAACACTTATTTAATTGTGCAGCAACTTGTTCTACATGTTCGCGAATAGGATCAATAATAATTTCGATTAATCCCTGACAGCCTAATCCGATACCCAACTGGAAAGGGTCATCTTCACGCGTATCATACGTGATGTTCTTAATGGCTTGTTGGCGCATCGCCAATTGCGCTTTCTTTAACAAATCACCTTCTATACAACCGCCGCTAATTCCGCCCCACCAATTTCCATTTTCGTCAATGAGCATCCGAGCACCTGGTCGGCGATAAGCCGAACCTTCCACAAAAACCACGGTAGCTAAAGCAAATGATTCCCCTGAGTTCAGCAAGCGCTCTAATTGGCCAAGAATTTGAATTAATTCTTTCATATTCAATTCAACTTTTCATGTAAATAGGAAATAAGAAAATCAACATCTTGTGAGGTCGTGCCTAATCCCATGGAGATCCGCAAAGTTGCTAAAGCTTCCGCATCAGACAATCCAATCGATTTCAACACATGTGAGGGTAAATGCGTTTTGGCATTACACGCAGCACCATTCGAGATGGCTACATTGGGAATACGCTGAAACAAGGTTTCCCAGTCGGTTTTAGGCACCGAAATACTTAGTATATGAGGAACAGTAGACTCACTTGACACATTCAATTTCCAATGCGCAGGTACAGATTGAATAATACGCGATTTATACGCAGCTAACGTTTGTGCGTGTGTCAATAATTCAGGAATCAATTGAAAGCATGCAGCTAAACCTACGATTTGTGGGACTGCCAACGTACCACTACGAATTCCCCGTTCCTGATCACCACCAAATACCAATGGGTGAATATGTACTCCCGGTTGGATGATTAGCGCCCCTATGCCTTTCGGCCCATACACCTTATGCCCTGAGACACTCATCAAATGAGGCAAAGCCTTACCTTTAAGGTCTATTTTTCCAATAGCCTGCGTAGCATCAGAGTGAAAGGTAATTTGATGCGTATCAGCTAACGCACGTATGGCTTCATAATCTGTAATCGTACCCAGCTCATTATTCACGAGCATAAGCGAAATCAAAACGGTATCGGATTGTATCGCAGCCTTGACATCTTCCACATCAAGCATACCAGCTTCATTGGGAGTTACATAGGTAACTAACCAACCGAGCGACTCCATGTGATGACATACCGCCAAAACCGCCTTATGCTCCAAGGTAGATGTAATGATATGCCCTGGCTTACTTCCAGACAAGAATCCTTGAATACCCAGATTGTTTGATTCTGTTGCACCAGAAGTAAATACAATACTTGATGCAGGTAAACTGAAATACTTCGCAATGGATGCGCGTGACTTTTGAATCGCTTCTTCGGCGACCCAACCGTAATAATGCTGATTAGAACCTGCATTACCGAAATCCTCTGAAAAATAGGGGAGCATATCGTTAAGCACCGCTGAATGAACAGGGGTGGTTGCGGCATAATCGAAATAGATGGGCTTTTGCAACGTTACCAGATTAGGCAACAAAGATAATGGATAAAAAAAAAGTCCCGACTAAATCGGGACTTTTCATTTGGCTTACGCTAATTTCTTAACGACAGCTTTAAAAGCTTCTGGGTGATTCATCGCTAAGTCAGCTAAAACTTTACGATTTAAAGTCATTCCAGATTTATTGTATTTGCCCATGAACGCAGAATAAGACATTCCTTCCGTACGAACTGCTGCATTGATACGCTGAATCCAAAGTCCACGAAAATCTCTTTTCTTAACTTTACGATCGCGGTATGCATATTGCAAACCTTTCTCTACTTTGTTTTTGGCTACAGTCCAAACGTTTTTACCGCGACCATAGAATCCTTTCGCTAACTTAAGGATTTTCTTTCTTCTAGCTCTTGAGGCTACGTGATTGACACTTCTTGGCATAATTTTTTGTTTTTTGAAATGAGGCGAATCTTTCGATTACTTTAGCCTACTTTCTGGTTTAACAATAACTGAATTCGCTTATTATAGTCCTAACATTAATGTTACGCGACCCATATCAGCTGGTGAAACTAATGTAGCGTGTACTAAATTACGCTTTTGTTTCGTTGTTTTTTTAGTAAGGATATGGCTATGAAAAGCGTGTTTACGCTTAATCTTACCAGTTCCCGTTACTTTGAAACGCTTCTTCGCTCCAGAGTTGGTTTTAATTTTTGGCATTCTTTAATTGATTAGACATGTAAAAATTGGAACGCAAAAGTAATAAAATTACCTCTACATTCCACGATAATTAATAATTATTTCTTAGCTGCTTTAGGGGAGAAGATGATGCTCATACGTTTTCCTTCTAATTTCGGCATGTCATCAGGCTTACCTACGTCCTCAAGACCTTTGGCAAAGTTTAACAACAACATCTCGCCACGCTCTTTGAAAACAATAGTACGACCTACAAAGTGAACATAGGCTTTTACTTTAGCACCTTCTTTAAGGAAATTAACCGCATGTTTTAACTTAAAGTTAAAATCATGCTCATCCGTATTCGGACCGAATCTGATTTCTTTAATTACAGTTTTAGTGGCGTTGGCTTTAATCTCCTTTTGCTTTTTCTTTTGATCATACTTGAATTTAGCATAATCAATGACCTTACAAACCGGAGGAACAGCCTTGGGCGATATTTCAACCAAATCTAAATTTTGGGATTCTGCAATCTCTAAAGCCTTCGCGAACGGATAAACACCAATCTCGATATTCTCACCCACTAATCTAACCTCTTCAACACCACGAATCAACTGATTTATGCGGTAAGGTTCTTCTTCTCTTTTATTTCCTCTGTAATTGTTGTTGGGGCGTAAAGCCATAAATTATAATTTGTTAAAATAAAAATCACTTCGAAGCTAATTTAAAAACCGCATAATTGCAAACAAATGACACTCGAGGGCCTAAATTATCATTTTTTTCTAATTCGAATAAGATTGTTGGTTTATTTCTTCCCCAGCCAATGCCATAAACGCATCCAAGGTCATCATGCCTAAATCACCTTCTCCTTTTTTGCGAATACTAACCATCCCATCTGCCTGCTCTTTTTCTCCCACAATGATCATAAATGGCACTTTACCAACTTCTGCATCCCGAATCTTACGTCCCATTTTTTCATTCCGATGATCTACATACCCACGTAAATCTCCTTCTTGGAGACGTAAATAAATTTCATTGGCATAATCTTCATACTTCTCTGAAATAGGCAAAACTGCTAACTGATCAGGCGAAAGCCACAATGGGAAATTACCCGCCGTATTCTCAATCAAAATTGCAATAAATCGCTCCAAAGAACCGAAAGGTGCCCGGTGAATCATAACCGGACGATGCTTCAAGTTATCAGAACCCGTAAATTCTAATTCAAAACGTTGAGGTAATTGATAATCAACTTGAATAGTACCCAACTGCCATTTACGACCTAATGCATCACGCACCATGAAATCTAGTTTTGGGCCATAAAACGCAGCCTCCCCATAAACCACCTCCGTAGGTAAACCTTTCTCAGCTGCCGAATGAATAATTGCGTTTTCAGCACGATCCCAATCTTCATCATTTCCAATGTATTTCTCGCGATTCTCACGATCACGTAGTGATACTTGAGCTGAATATTCAGAAAAGCCAAGCGCTTTAAACACATATAAAACAAGGTCGATAACCTTCATAAACTCTTCCTCGACTTGGTCTGGCCGACAAAATATATGGGCATCATCCTGCGTAAAGCCACGCACACGCGTTAACCCATGTAATTCACCCGATTGCTCATACCGGTAAACGGTTCCAAACTCAGCTAAACGCAAAGGCAAATCCTTATACGATCGAGGCTTTGTCTTGTATATCTCGCAATGATGCGGGCAATTCATTGGCTTTAATAAGTATTCTTCATTCTCATCTGGTGTACGAATTGGCTGAAATGAATCCTTTCCATATTTCGCATAATGACCCGAAGTAACATACAATTCTTTACTTGCAATATGAGGCGTCACTACTGGGGAATAACCCGCACGAACCTGTGCACGCTTTAAGAAATTTTCTAAACGCTCGCGTAAAATAGTGCCTTTAGGTAACCACAAAGGTAATCCCATACCCACTTTCTCCGAAAACGCAAACAATTCTAATTCTTTACCCAATTTCCGGTGATCCCGACGCTTCGCTTCTTCCAATAAGAATAAATAATCCTCCAACTCCTTTGCCTTAGGAAACGTAATGGCATAAATACGCGTCATCTGCTTGCGCTTTTCATCTCCCCGCCAATATGCACCAGCCACACTTAATAACTTCACCGACTTAATAAATCCAGTCGATGGAATGTGTGGCCCGCGACATAAATCTGTAAAGTTACCTTGAGTATAAAAAGTGATTTTACCATCCTCTAAACCTTCAAGCAACTCTAATTTATATTCATCATTCTTCTCCTTAAAGTAGGCAATAGCATCCGCCTTAGCTACCGATTTGCGCGCATAAGCACTCTTTTGACGTGCCAACTCCACCATCTTATCCTCAATAGCTTTAAAATCATCCGATCCAAATTCTTGATCACCTAAATCGATATCATAATAAAAACCATTCTCAATCGCTGGCCCAATACCAAATTTAGTTCCAGGATATAGCGCCTCAATTGCCTCTGCCATTAAGTGAGCAGATGAATGCCAAAATGTCTTTTTACCTTCCGTGTCATTCCAGGTCAACAATTGTAAGGTAGCATCGCCTGAAATAGCAGCATTTGCATCCACAACTTCACCATCTAATTTTGCTGCTAATACATTACGAGCCAAACCTTCTGAAATGGACAATGCCACATCCATAGGAGTGATTCCTTGTTCAAACTCACGAACCTGACCGTCAGGAAAAGATATCTTAATCATAGAAAAAATTTTTGCAAAGGTACAAATTAAGCCGCAATCTTAACAGCTGTTAATCGCTTTTTTGTGCGGTAGAATCCACAACAAGTTGCATGCTATCTAATCGCTTACCAAGCAGTCTGTCACGCATTTGCATAAATCTAACATCAGCCTTAAATAGAAGTCGGCCTGAATCTAAAACAACCAAACTGCGTGATTTTTCACCCATATTCAAATAAGCTAACGCTTGATTGAACAAGGCATCTCGGTAACCCCCAGATTGCCTGGGTACCTGACTTAAATAAACAAGCGCTTTTTTATTATTTCCAATACGAACATAGAATTGTCCGAGCTCCAACACAACAAATGGATTTTTCGGCAAAAGGGGCAAAAGGTGGAGATAAACCTTCTCAGCTCGTTCATATTGGCCAATTTGACTTAAAAAACGCGCCCAATTTAATAAGAGATACGGATCAAATGGATACTTCTTAAGTTCAGTTAAAATTAAATTTTGATACGATAAATGAGCCATACGAGGCAATTGATATCTAAAATAAGCAGAGCTTAATTGGGGATGAACCAAATCTTTTTGTTGAATCGATTGCATGGCCAACAAGCTATCCCCACGAACCAAATTCTGTAAATAGGAACTATATGATTTATCCAAAACAGGTATCCCTTGTGTAACTGCTTGCTGTAAATAATTCGCTGCAACACGTTTTGAATTAGATGCCACGTATATTTCACTTAATACCAAAAATAGCGCTGGCGAATTATTTCCTGAAGATTCCAACGCTTTGGCTTCCTCAAGAGCTTGAGAATACCAACCCAATTGACATTTTATTTGAGAGGACAACAACAAGTAATCCACATCACCCGGACTTTTCTCTAATGAACGCTCAATATCATTTTCAGCATGCACGTAATCACGTAATTGAAAATAGGCTTTGGCGCGCAAATAATACAAATGAGGACTTTCATTTTCACGAAGCAATTGCGTCATGTAAGAAACAACAAGACTTGGACGCTGTGTTTGACTATACGCTGATTTCGGCGGAATAATTTCACCACGCTGATCCGCCGATGGTTCGCATGAATAAAGCCAAAAAGAACAAATAACGATTAAAAACCGATATCGAGTACCAAAGGAAACCATGCAAATTCTTTTGTATGTGGCAAATATACACCTCGAACACCAAGTTCAAATTCTTGCGAAAACCGCATTAAATGCAGTTGGAAAGACAAATCTACACCTAAGGATTGATAATCACGAACTAACAATTTAGATTTTTGCATAACACGTCCTTGGCCACCATCAGCAAATAAATCCACATTTATACGCTTTAAATAAATAAAACGACCTACGTTAAAATCTGTAGATGCCAACGGGAATCGATAATCCAAACTATAGCTAAACATTTGATCGAAAGAAGCGTACGAATAGCCACGAGGAAAACTCAAATAACTCCCAAATCGGTAATTTCCCTTAGATTCTTGTTGGTAACCCGTTCGTAAACTCAATCCATGATGTTTCAAAAATCCTGGAAAAAATAGTTTTGATTGAATCGACCAAATTTCAGCCTGCAGAGACTGAGCAAAAGGAGTTGAATTAAATCTGCCAACAACTTGAATACCCCATTTTGATTGTAAATCGCGGTAAGTTCGATTGAACATTTTAGAATAGGAAACATGATAATTTATTGACGTATAGGTCCCATTAAAAGCTTCTGTAATGTAACGCCTCTTTAAATCGTATCCGGAAACTTGTAAAAAATCAATTTTTGAACCTATCTCTAAAGATTCCAAAAATGCAGAATGTGTCAAATTAAGTGGAATACGTAGACCCAACGAATATTTTGTTTGACTCCATTGATCCGAACTCACCGCATTTGGATTTGTTGGCGTAGGCAAATTCAACTCAGAAAAACGATTCCCCGATTCATAATTAAAATCAATAACTGGAAAAAAACCTTGATAAGACAAACGTGCGAACGTATTTGCTACTTGTTCATTTGCATTCCATTGATACCCAAAACTCGCTTGCAGATTATTCAAAACATCTTTACTAACAATGCCTACATCTAGTTTATTCCCCTGAGAACTTACCAAAGGCCCCCAAGCATATGGGTTGAAAATCTTCCACTTGGAGTAAGAGGATGAGACATACGAACTCAGTGTATCTGTTACAATTGGAAGGGGAGCAAAAGAAATATTAACGGTTTTTTTAGCTGTCGAATCACCCATAACAACAGCATGTCCAGTCGCGGTGTAATTCGAATAAACTAATTTATTGCCCACGGGAATTCCGAAATAGGCACCATACTTTTCATCTGTGAGAACTCGGGCCTGTTTAGATTTTAAATCAATGCCTACGATCTGATCTACACCATCAACGGGTAAATTAATGTAGATATTTTCACCCGCTAAATAGGGGTGAGACGCATTAATAGGCCCTAATTGAATAGAATCGCGCACGATATTTTCTTTCCAATTCCATACTATAATTGATTTGGACTGGCCTTTTTTCTTGATAAATACATAATCAGATTCTCCTTGCAAACGAGGCTGAACAAACTGTTCCCCTGGTTTGGCGACTAATTGAGAAACTACTTGTTTAGAAATTCGATCTATAACTTGTAACGTTGACGCACCTGACAAACGATACACTAATGCCCCAATGTATTTTGAATCAGCAGAAATACTTGGGTTAGTTGCTTGACCAAGTGACCCCCATTTTATTCGTTTATGATTCACCAAGTCATATAAATAAAAAACGGTTTGATTCTTTTGGCCCCATCTTGGGTTAAAGACATATTCCGACCAAATGACGTAGTTTGAAGAAGCTGCCAACATTGCATTTTCAAAATAAGGACCAATGAATACGAGTCTTTTCTCCGAATTAGGTGTCCGCAAAACCAATTGGATATTCGCATCAAATCCATTTTTTATGGCTACAAAAGTTGAATCATTAACTGGATTTGGATAAAAATAATTTGTAAATCCTTTTTGCTTTAGCTTGATTTTTTTAATGACAGATGTGGTACTTAGTATTTCTTTAGCAAAATTATCTACCGATTTACCCGTTATTTTTTTTACAGATCTTGAAAACGAGAAGGGAATGGGTGTATTTAAAGTTTGTTGCCAAATGCGCCCAATTACATCCTGGCCGTAACGCTGTTGTAAAAGATGTGAAAATTTTTGACCAAAAACATAATGATTCGGAACATATTCTCGAAACGAACGTCCCATTAATTTAGCATAGCTTGGCGCACCAAAAGAATCTAAATAGGCCCTTAAAGGCATTTGAAATTGAGGAATTACACTGCGGCCGAAACCAGTAACGCGCGTCTCTGTCTCCACCGCATCACCTTCCCAAAGCCAATTAGGAATCAGCAAATTAGTGTATGCCATCTGACCATTATTACCCCACAAATAGTACATCCATTTGGCAAGACCGGTACGTCCAATTTCATTTTGAAACATATGCCGAGATTCATGCGCAGCTAACAAACTAATCCAATCGTTCGTCCCAAGCAAACTTGGATCCTGTGGAGGAAGCATAAAATATTCAGCTCTTGGAGCAGCTAATGAAACAAAACCGTTGGAAACCATTCCTTGATTTTGCAGGACAATTTTCCACGGATGTAAGGATGCGGACAATCCAAGACCAACCGCTGAAAGCGATCGATCCAATTGGTTCGCTGTAACCTGAGCAAGTGAATCTAACCCTTCAGGATATATGATTTGAACAGGAAATCGTTGAAGTTGGATTTGACGATGACGTACCGAAAAAGGATTTTGATCTAGTATGGAATAATTCACCTGCGCCAAACTTAATTGACCACACATACATAATATCAATAAGGCAAAAAACCTTAAAACCATTTCAAGACTTGTTCGATGAGCCACTTTCTTTTCGCCGTATATGGAGGATAAAAATAACGTACCAAATTTGTTCGTTGGACTAAAACTGATTTAGCATGCGAAAATTCTAAAAATCCGAATTTTCCACCCGACTTGCCAATTCCTGAATTATTAACACCACCAAAAGGTAGTTCATCATGTCCAAATTGAATCAAACAATCATTAATTAAGCAAGAACCTGATGAAGTGTTTTGAACGATAAAGTCCGAGAAAATTTGATTTTGACTAAATATATAAAGAGCCAAAGGCTTTTCTTCCCGACTTAAGTATCCTGTAATTTCCACTTCATTTTTAAAAGTCATCACAGGTAATATTGGTCCAAAAATTTCCTCCTGCATAATTTGCATATCAATCGTACAATTGGTTAAGATCGTAGGACTCATAAAACAAGTGGATTCATCAAAATCTCCACCAATCAAAATTTTAGCTCCTTGCAAAACGGCTTCATCCACTAAATGTTTTATGCGATTAAAATGACGTTTGTTTACAATACGCGCATAATCTTTACTCGTAGCAATTTCGCTTCCTGTGCCATAAAAACTAGCTATTGAAAGCTCTAAGGCCTGTAAAAATTGAAAATTGACTTTTTCATGCACATATAAATAATCAGGAGCTATGCATGTCTGTCCGTTATTTAAAAACTTACCCCAAGCAATTTTCTGAGCTGAAGAAGAAATATCGGCAGATTCGTCAACAATCGCAGGTGATTTTCCACCTAATTCCAATGTCACCGAGCAAAGATGTTTGGAAGCCGCCTCCATTACCTTTTTCCCAATCATAGGACTACCTGTGAAAAAAATATGATCAAATTTCTGCTCCAACAAATAACTAGCCACTGATGCATCTCCTTCAAATACGGCTACTTCCGATGAATCAAATAAGGCAGTAATCATTTTATTTATAAATGCTGACGTATGCTCGCTCATTTCAGAAGGCTTTAGCATGATTGCATTCCCTGCCGCAATAGCATGAACTAAGGGATTAATCGCTAAGTTGAACGGATAATTCCATGGGGCAATAATAAGACACATACCTTTGGGCTCTAATTGTATTTGCCCTTGAGTCCCCATCAGCATAAGCGGCGTGCCTACTTTCTGTGGTTTCATCCATGATTTCAAATGCTTAATCATGTAATTAATCTCTTTTTTAACGCCTAAAAGCTCAGCGATTATTACTTCGGAGCTCGGCTTTCTAAAATCAGCATAAAGCGCATCAAATAAAGATTGTTTATGCGCAAGCATATACGTCTCGATAGATCGTAATTTTTCAATACGCGAAGCTGCACTCGCATTTTTTAAACGCTGTAATGAAGATTTTTGTAACGCATAAATAGCATTAATTTGTTGTTCCATAGTACATCAATTAAATGGTAAACAATGTTCTTAATTTTTCTTCAATCAAATCGAAATATCCTTTATTCCCTGATGGTCTAAACCACGTATCACCCGCAACATACCATTTACCATCGCCAGGATATATGGCAAACTCAGTTTTAGGTTTCAATTCTTCAACTCCTTTTTCAAAAACAAATTCTCCTATAAATAAAACAGCCATTAATTCTTGAAGACCTTTCCAATCATCCGTAAATCGAATTAAGTCATTCGCATCTTTGGAATACCTAAAACTTAAATTATAGAATGACAATTCGCCTTCAATACGAACCCATAAACCATCTTCATCCGCAAATTGAAATCCCAAATATAAGGGCATTTCTTTCCCCGCATTTTCCAAAATAGCCTGCATGAATTCTTGAATAAGCGTATCATCTAATTCCAATATAACGGGTAATGCCGTTGTAGTATCAGCCGCTTCCAATGTAATAAATGGCTCCTCATCACGTGGATCACAGGAACCTGATTTATATAATCGAAACGAATCTTCTAAGCGATTACGCCACGCCGTGGGTAAAGATCCTTCCCACACAAATGTATCTTCCGTATTTAAACCTTCGGCTAGCAACTCTTCCCGCGAAAAGTCATCTCGGTCAATGTATTGAATAGTTAATTTAAGGGTAGGTGCATCCGACAAAAAATCAGTAAACTCAAACGCCGCCTCTAAATGATAGGGTGGAGGTACGTTGTTTGGACTTTCATAAAACAACTGAAACTTCTTTTCTAATTTGGCTGGGTTCATTTTTACGAATTAAGGTACAAAGCTACGGATTTTAGTCGGTCGATTTTACCGGATTCCGTAGTTTCAAATTTAGGCAGATAGACAACCTGCTTTGGAATTTCCCATGATTGCAATGCCGGAAGTGATTTTTGATTCACCAAACTTTCATCAACCAAACCCAATCCTTCAATAAATAGTACTGCTTTTTGACCTACAACTTCATTGGGTACACCGCTGATAAAAATTGAACGCTCAGAAAATAAGGACGCTATTTCTTGCTCGACCTTTTCCGCTTGAATTTTACGCCCAGCCGAATTAATGACACGATCTGCACGTCCGAGTACCTTAAAATGACACGAATCAATTTGTTCAACGATATCGTTTGTTTGAACCCATTGTTGGCCCGTCACAGCTCCCTTGAAGCGGGCACAGTTATTTACGCCAACTTCAAAATCTATATATGGTAAAATTTTATAACAAGTAGAAGGAGTAGGGCTAAGCATTTGATAAGCCACATGCGAAACGGTTTCTGTCATTCCATATGTTGCAAATATTGGAAATTGGAAATTGGTTTGCGAAATAATCGTGGGATTTAAAGCAGCTCCTCCGAGCAGCACTGCCTTTGCTTTTGAAAAATAGGTTGGCAAATCAATACCATCATTTAAAATAGCATACCATTGATTTGGAACAAAAGAGGCAAGTTGGATAGAAATTGGCAGTAAATCCTTGAGCGGATTAATACATGGCTCTATTAAAAGTAGTTGTAAATTCAATTCCAATGCCCTGACTAAAACCATAGATCCAGCGATATAATGTATCGGTAGACACACAAGAGCCACATCATTTGGCTTTAATTGTAACCATTCACCAGTCACCTTTGCTGAGGCAATCATGGCTTCTCGAGAGATTTGAATTGGTTTTGGGGAACCGGTTGAGCCGGACGTCATAAAATGAAAATATGCTTGTCCCTTTTTCCATTTTTGACAAAAGTCAAAAACCTGCTTCTCAAATTCAGTAGCAGGTATGGGATATTCTAAAGCACTCGGAGAGAAAAGAAGCATAAAACATTAAATCATTCCAAAAATAGCCAAACATTCTCTAATTTCGTGAGTTAATAAAAGGTTAATCAGTTTAACCTTATGTACATGAGCGAAGATCCATTTGTAAATCCCATTAATCCAGATAAAGTTGCCCAAAATCCGGGCTTACTTCCCTACGCGCACACGGCAGGAGGAGCTGTAATTAAACCGGAAGATATAGGCAAAACAAAAGGGAGATCTATTCAAGCGATGCGTCAGCAGACGGACCGACAAATGAATCAGCTTTACGAGCAAATGGAAGTTTTGGCAAAACAAGCCAAAATGATTGCCGATCGAAAAGAAATTTCAGAACGTATATATGACACTGCAATGGGTTTTGAGCCTATTATTAGTGAAACGTATTATATGTACGAAAAAGAGGATGGCAGTGATTTATTATCTTTAGTCGCTCCACATGAGTGGGGTCGCTCGTTTAAATATAGTCGCTATCTAGCCAAGGTAATTTTACTTGCAGACCACACGTGGGATGTAACATATAACGAAGAAACCAAACAACATGATGATTTCTAATTTTCCGTGGAAACCAATAAGAGAGTACAAAGAAATTTTGTTTCAGCAATACAACGGAATTGCTAAAATATCCATTAATCGCCCACACAAGCATAATGCATTTACTCCGCTGACCGTTCAAGAGATGTCTGAGGCAATGGAATTGGCTAGACAAGACACGTCAATCGGGGTTATAATTTTAACGGGAGAAGGCGGTAAAGCCTTTTGTTCGGGTGGTGATCAAAGCGTACGCGGTGAGGGAGGGTATGTTGGCGAAGATTATGTTCCTCGCTTAAACGTATTAGACTTACAACGTCAAATTCGTACGATTCCAAAGCCTGTTGTAGCTATGGTGGCTGGTTGGGCCATTGGAGGTGGACATGTCTTGCATGTAATTTGTGATTTGTCCATTGCGGCTGAAAATGCTCGTTTTGGTCAGACAGGACCAAATGTAGGTTCATTTGATGGTGGATTTGGTGCTTCTTATTTAGCTCGGGTTGTAGGGCAAAAAAAAGCACGTGAAATCTGGTTTCTTTGCGATCAATATGATGCACAAGATGCATTACAAATGGGATTGGTTAATAAAGTAGTCCCATTAGAGGAGTTAGAAAATACGACCGTTGCTTGGTGTGAAAAAATATTAGAAAAGAGCCCGTTAGCGCTTCGTATGTTAAAATCGGCCTTTAATGCGGAGTTAGATGGCCAAGCAGGTATTCAAGAATTAGCAGGAAATGCGACGTTATTGTATTACTTATCTGATGAAGCCAAAGAAGGTAAAAATGCCTTTTTGGAAAAACGCAAACCTGATTTCTCAAAATTCCCTAAATTCCCGTAATCATGAATTATTGGTTAGTTAAATCAGAACCATTCAAATATTCGTGGGATGATTTCGTTAAAGAGGGGAAATCTGTTTGGGACGGTGTTCGAAATTACCAGGCACGAAATAATATGAAGGCGATGAAAAAGGGGGACTGGGTATTTTTTTACCATTCAAATGAAGGAGTTGAGGTCGTTGGTTTAGCAGAAATATCCAAGGAATTTTACCAAGACCCTACAACCGAAGATGACCGCTGGGTAGTTGTTGAATTAATACCAATTAAAAAATTAGCTAAAACTGTTACGTTAAAATCAATGAAATCCGATGAGCGTTTGAGTAATTTGGCGTTAATCAAACAATCTAGATTATCCGTAACTCCGGTACTCAAAGCAGAATTTGACATTATTTTAAGCCTTGCTGAATAAATTATGAAAAAGTTACTCCTGCTCTTTTTAATTACTAGCCATTTAATTTGTGGCCAGCGCATCGAAGTTCTTCAAGCCAATAGCAATATTGAGAATTTCACGATTCCTATTGGTGATCAAGGGGTTGTATTGATTAGCCAATTAAATAAGCAAGAGTTCAATATTAGAAAATTCAACACGGGTTTAGTACAGTCTTGGTCGTATAATGCAACAGTAGAAGCATCTCAGGATTTTGTAACACATAGCTTCGATGGTAAATACTTGTTTTTATTATTTAGTAGATTTAAAAGTAATTCGTACATCATTTTTCGCGTAAATACGACTAGTGGTAAAATTGAAAAATTCCAGATTATATCTGTTGACCGCATCGAAATCTCTAATTTCAAAGCCCTAAATTCCTCCTTATTTATTGGCGGAATCGTCAATAGTCAAGCCGTGATACTTTTCACTAATTTGAACGAAAAGAAAACGCAAATCCTACCATCGGTTGTGAAAGGGGATGCTGAAATACAATCCATGGACTTAGATACTGCGTTCCAGCAAGTCAATGTGACTTATTCAGTAGGAAAACGGGCCAAGGATTATCAACTAATTATTCGTTCGTTTGATGAAGATGGAAACTTATTGGGTTCTGTCCAAATGAAACCATCTGAGGAGTTCGCGATGATGAACGGGAAACTAAGTCAAATGAATGATTCATTGCAAATCGTAGTGGGCACCTATGGACATAAAAATACGATTGGGTCTTCTAAGGGACCAAGTTCGCAAGGATTTTATTTCCAATCATTTATTGACGGTGAATTACAACATACAAACTTTCAGAGCTTCACCAAATTCACGAATTTCTTTGAATTTCTTAGTCCAAAGCAACAGGAAAGACAAGCCAAAAAAATAAAGGAAAAAGCTGCAAAAGGAGAGGAATTACGTCTTGATTACCGCTTACTGATGCATGAAGTAATCCGAAAAGGAGATCATTACATCGTTGTAGCGGAAGCTTTTTATCCTGATTATAGATACAATAACATGGGACTCTATGGACCTGGCATGATGGGCATGGGAGGTTTTTCTAATTTTTATTCCCCATGGAGCATGTTGTATAATCCGTATCGCTGGGGATACGGTTACTATGGCTTGTATTCACCTTTTTCAAGCTATTACAGTCCATGGGGATATCGCGGGTATAATTCTTATGGTAGTAATCAGCAGTTTGATGGTTGGGTTTACACGCACGCAATTGTGGCTGAACTTGATGAAAATGGCCAAGTACTTTGGGATCATTCAATTCCATTAAATGATGCCAAAGAAGAAAAGTTAATTCAAAAAATCAAAACTTCCGTATTGGACGATCAGGTTACACTTTCATACAGTAAGGATAATCAAATAATTAGTAAAATAATTAGCCAATCCGGAACAGTTGAACAAGAGCGCATATTAACCATACAGACAGAAAATGAATCTGACCGCGTTCGGAAATCATCAAAACTAGATTTAAATTATTGGTACGGTCCATATTTCATTGCACATGGTACTCAATCCATTAGTAATACGGAAGAAGGAAAAAGAGACGTATTTTTTATCAATAAGATTCAATTCAATCCCTAAATTTTGGAAAACAAACAAGCTGCTATTACCATTGAAACACCCGAATATTGGGGTAAGAGTTATGAATTAATTGATTCAGGAAATTTTGAAAAGCTTGAGCAGTTTGGTGAATTTTGTGTTCGAAGACCCGAACCACAAGCACTTTGGACAAAATCATTATCCGAAGAATTTTGGTCTTTAAAGGCAAATGCTCACTTTAGAAAAGAAAAAGGAAGTAATGAGCGGGGCGTTTGGGATATAAAAAAAGGGGTACCCGATAAATGGTTCATTCCCTATAATTCAAAGAATTTAGCATTAAATTTCAAAATTAGTCTTTCATCTTTTAAGCACGTGGGTCTGTTTCCTGAGCAGGCATCCAATTGGGAGTTTTTAGCCACCAATATTCCCAAATTAACTACGCCCAAGCCTAAATTCTTAAATTTATTTGCCTACACAGGAGGAGCCAGTTTAGTTTGTCGGCAAATGGGTGCAGATGTAACCCATGTAGATTCAGTAAAACCCGTTTTATCTTGGGCACGCGAAAATATGGAAGTTTCAAAACTTGATTCGATTCGATGGATGGCTGAAGATGCGTTAAAATTTGTCAAAAGAGAGGCAAGAAGGGGTAACCATTACCAAGGAATTTTACTAGATCCTCCGGCTTATGGCCGTGGTCCAGAAGGAGAGAAATGGGTGTTAGAAGAGCAGATAGATGATTTATTGCGTTCTGTAAAGGAGATTTTAGATCCTAAAGAACATATTTTACTGACAAATGTATACTCATTGGGATTCTCAACGCTCGTAGTAGAAAACCTTGTTAATGGCATTTTCAATGTACCTGAAAATGCTCAATCTGGCGAATTATACTTAAATGACCAATACGATAAAAAACTACCTTTGGGTGTTTTCCATCGCTATTTATACCAGTCTTAATTCTTCGAATAAATAACTCCTTTAGCAGCTAGAAGTGTATTTTTCATAAGTGACACAATCGTCATAGGACCTACACCCTTCGGAACGGGCGTTATATAAGAGCATAGAGGAAATACTTCATCAAAATCTACATCTCCCTTTAGCGCAAAGCCAGATTTTTTACTTGTATCCACAATACGTGTCAAACCCACATCGATTACTACAGCACCCGGTTTAATGTGCGCTGCCTTAATAAATTCAGGTTTACCTAAAGCCGCTATCAATATATCGGCTTGCTGGCACATTTCCTCCAAATTAGCCGTCCTTGAATGCGTCAATGTGACCGTACAATTTCCTTGTGGATGATTACGTTGCATTAAAATTGACATAGGTAAGCCGACTATTTGGCTGCGGCCAACAACCACACAGTGTTTTCCTGCTGTTTCAATGTTGTAATAGGCCAACAAATCTAAAACTCCTTGCGGAGTAGCCGAGATGTATGCCGGTAAACCTTTGGCCATTCGGCCTATATTGATTGGATGAAAACCGTCGACGTCTTTTGACGGATGAATCGTTTCCATCACACGATCAGGATTAATATGATTTGGCAAAGGTAATTGAACAATTAAACCATCCATTTCTGGATTATCATTTACATCTTGAACAGCCTTCAATAATTCTGCTTCAGTAATCGTAGGGTCAAATCGTAGTAGGGTAGAAGCGAAGCCTAGCTCACCACAGGACTTAACTTTATTAGCTACATAGGTTTCAGATGCGCCATTTTCACCAACTAAAATAGCTACTAAATGAGGGGGGCGTTTACCGGAAGCGACTAATTCATTTACTTCTTGAGCGATAGCCGATTTCATAGATTCGGCAACCATCTTTCCATCAATAATTTGGCTCATAGGTACTTATTTTTTTCTCGTTGTCTTTTTAGGTGCGGGAGCAGCGTCACCTAAAGCGATACAATCTTCCAAAGTAAGGGAAGCAGGATCTTGATCTTTAGGAATTTTAACATTCCGTTTACCTATTTGAATATAAGGTCCATACATTCCATTAACAACTTTAATGGCCGCATTTTCTGGAAATTCTTTAATGAATTTATTAGCTTCTGTATTACGCTTAGCCATAATTAATTCAATAGCACGCGCTTGAGTTAATGATTCTAAATTATCTGTCTTCCCAAGGGATACATACTTTCCATTATGTTTGACATAAGGACCAAATCGGCCTTTACCAGTTTCAATTAATTGGTCTTCAAAATAACCTAAACCAGCTGATTCAGCTGCAATTTGAGCGGCTTTCATGACCAAAATAGCTTGATCTAACACAATGGTAAACGGATCATTTGGTTCAGGCAAACTAGTAAATTTACCATCATATTTAATGTAAGGACCTAATTTTCCTGCACCAATAATGACAGGCATATCATCCAAAATTCCAATTTCACGAGGTAGTTTAGGGCGTGCCAATAACACTATAGCTTGTTCTAAAGATAGCGTTGCAATGGATTGACTTTTAGCTAGATTAGCAAAAACAGGTTTATCCTCATCTCCGGATTCACCTAGTTGAACGAAAGGACCAAATTTCCCTAAACGCACAGATATCTTTTTACCAGATTCAGGATCTACACCTAATTCGCGGCCACCACCAACTGAACTGCGCGAGATAGATTTACTGTCTTCGATTGTCTTATGAAAAGAGCCATAAAAATCCTTCATTAATTTCACCCAAGGAAGCTTTCCTTTGGCAACATTATCGAATTCATCTTCCATTTCAGCCGTAAATGTAAAATCGACTACATCCTGAAAATTTTCAACTAAAAAGTCGGTGACAAGCGTTCCAATATGGGTTGGAAAAAGTTTAGCTTTCTCTGTACCTACAATTTCGGTCGCATTAACACCGGAAATTTCATCGTCTTTTAACGTCCATGTTTGAAAAGCACGCTCTCGACCTGCACGATCCTCCTTCTCAACATAGGCGCGTTTAATAATTGTGGAAATAGTAGGAGCATACGTAGATGGCCTTCCAATTCCTTTTTCTTCCATGGCCTTTACTAAACTAGCCTCTGTATACCTAGGAGCTGGACGCGTAAAACGTTCTTGCGCTTTTAATTCATCAAGCGATAATAGTTGTCCAATGGACAAAGGAGGTAACATATCCTTGTTTTCCTCATCATCTTCATCATCTTTTCCTTCTAGATAGGCTTTTAAAAAACCTTCAAAGGCGATAACCTCACCATGAGCAACTAATATCTCGGTCGTGGTTGAAATTTCAATTTGTGCTGTCGTGCGTTCTAAAAGTGCATCCGACATTTGAGAAGCAATGGCACGTTTCCATATTAACTCATATAACTTCCGTTCACGCGAATCTCCATTTAAAGTACTCAGCGCAAAATCTGTAGGCCGAATCGCTTCGTGTGCCTCTTGAGCACTGTCAGATTTTGTTTTGAATTGCCTCGTATGATGAAATGGGGCACCATAAGCATTCTCAATGGCTACTTTTGCCTTATCACGCGCTTCTTGAGACAACATGGTTGAGTCGGTACGCATATATGAAATTCGCCCTGATTCGTATAATTTTTGCGCAATTGACATGGTTGTCGCGACAGCATACCCCAATTTACGCGAAGCTTCTTGTTGTAAAGTGGATGTGGTAAACGGCGGAGCTGGTGTTTTCTTCGCTGGTTTTGTCTCTAAATTTTTAATCGAAAACTGCGCACCAACACATTTTTTTAGAAATTCAAGTGCTTCACCTTCCGTCGCAAATGCTTTAGAAAGTTCAGCTTTTAATACTTTTTTACCCGGAAGATCAAATAGGGCAGCCACCTTAAAAGAAGCAGCCGCTTCGTGTTTTTCAATTTCACGCTCACGATCTACGATTAATCGTACGGCAACTGATTGCACGCGACCTGCAGAAAGACCTTTTTGAACTTTGGACCACAATACAGGAGAGAGTTCAAAGCCAATTAAACGGTCCATAATACGACGCGCTTGTTGGGCATTCACTAAATCCATATCAATTTCACGAGGCTGCTCAATTGCCTTAAGAATTGCACTTTTCGTGATTTCACGAAACACGATACGTTTCGTATTATCTTTTAAATTAAGAGCTTCTTTTAAATGCCATGAAATAGCTTCTCCCTCACGGTCGTCGTCAGTCGCTAACCATACTTCATCAGATGATTTTGCCAGACTTTTTAATTCAGATATTACTTTTGTTTTATCTGGGGAGACAACATATGTAGGATGAAAATCGTGCTCAATATCAATGGCTTTATCACCTTTGGTAGGTAAATCCCGAACATGACCGAAGGAAGATTTAACAATGAAATCTTTACCCAAATAACCTTCTATCGTTTTTGCTTTAGCAGGGGACTCAACAATGACCAAATTTTTTGCCATTAGATATTATTTACAAGTTGTTTTTTAGAAAAGATTTCAAATATAGAACCTTAAAATGTATTTGTACACAATTCGAGACAAAGCACTAAAAAAAAACTAAATAATGATATTATTTTTTTTACTCAATTGAATTTGGGTTATACCTATAGATTTCTACATATAAGCAAGGTGTAAATAGAGGATAGTCTTGAATATTTGTCCCAACAAATAATGCTTCGACGTGATATAAAAAGTCCCAATGAAGAAAATTAGTTAATTCCGAAAAAAAAACTTTAAATGAAAATCTGTCTAAATAGAAATATATTGATAAAAAATAAAACAGAGCAAATCAAGTAATCAAAATTGGCAATTTTGCTCTGAATCTATTAATTTTGCGAGCAATTTCTTATTTTAAAATAATTAACATGGCCTTTGACATTGAAATGATTAAAGCGGTTTACGATAAAATGCCTGCAAGCATTGCTGCTGCACGTGCATTAACGGGAAAACCGCTAACATTAACTGAAAAAATCCTTTACAGTCATCTTTGGGAGGGAACTCCTTCTGCGGCACACGAACGTGGAAATTCGTATGTAGATTTCGCTCCAGACCGTGTAGCTATGCAAGATGCAACTGCTCAAATGGCTTTGTTGCAATTTATGCAAGCAGGTCGTCCTCAAGTGGCCGTGCCTTCAACTGTGCATTGTGATCATTTAATTGAAGCTAAAGTGGCATCTAAATCCGATTTAGCTGTTGCAGTAGATAAAAATAAAGAAGTTTACGATTTCTTATCGTCGGTTTCTGACAAATATGGCATTGGGTTCTGGAAGCCAGGTGCAGGAATTATTCACCAAGTAGTTCTAGAGAATTATGCTTTCCCTGGTGGAATGATGATTGGTACTGACTCACACACGGTAAATGCGGGTGGTTTAGGTATGATCGCTATCGGTGTTGGTGGTGCAGATGCATGTGACGTGATGGCTGGATTAGCTTGGGAGTTAAAATTCCCCAAATTAATTGGCGTTAAGTTGACAGGTAAATTAAATGGTTGGACCGCTCCCAAAGATGTTATTTTAAAGGTTGCAGGAATTTTAACCGTAAAAGGTGGTACTGGCTGTGTAGTTGAATACTTCGGAGAAGGAGCAACTTCCATGTCATGTACGGGTAAAGGTACTATATGTAATATGGGTGCTGAAATTGGTGCAACGACATCCACTTTTGGTTACGATAATTCAATGGCCCGTTATTTACAGTCAACGGGTCGTGCGGATGTAGCTGCCATGGCTGATCAAGTACGCGAACATTTAACAGCTGATCCAGAAGTTTACGCAAACCCTGAGAAATACTTCGATCAAGTAATCGAAATAAATTTAGATACATTAGAACCTCATGTAAATGGTCCATTCACACCAGATTTGGCTACGCCAATTTCTAAAATGAAAGAATTGGCCGTGAAAAATGGTTGGCCTACGAAAGTAGAAGTTGGCCTAATCGGTTCATGTACCAACTCATCTTACGAAGATATCGCACGTGCTGCGTCCCTAGCTAAACAAGTTGCTGCCAAAGGATTAAAAACAAAAGCTCAATTTACAATCACGCCAGGCTCAGAATTAGTGCGTTACACAATTGAACGTGACGGTTTTATTGATATGTTTAATTCCATTGGTGCTACCGTTTTCTCCAATGCTTGTGGACCATGTATTGGTCAATGGGCGCGACCAGGTGCTGAAAAAGGCGAAAAGAACACTATCGTTCACTCATTTAATCGAAATTTCGCGAAACGTGCGGATGGTAATCCAAACACATTTGCATTTGTAGCTTCACCAGAAATAGTTACGGCTTTAGCCATTGCTGGAGATTTAACATTTAATCCATTAACAGATTCCCTTACGAATGAAAGAGGAGAACAAGTTAAATTAGATGCGCCTTTTGGGGATGAACTACCACAAAAAGGATTTGCTGTAGAGGATGCGGGATATCAGGCACCGGCGGAGGATGGTTCAGGAGTTCAGGTTAAAGTTTCACCTACTTCAGACCGTTTACAATTATTAGACCCATTTTCAGCATGGGAAGGATCTGATATTACAGGATTGAAATTATTGATCAAGGCCAAAGGAAAATGTACGACAGATCATATCTCCATGGCAGGTCCTTGGTTAAAATACCGTGGTCACTTGGATAATATTTCTAATAACATGTTGATTGGTGCAGTTAACTTCTTTAATGAGAAGACTGACAATGTAAAAAATCAATTAACTGGAGAATATGGGCCTGTACCAGCAACCCAACGCGCCTATAAGGCAGCAGGTGTAGGAACTATTGTTGTAGGAGATACAAATTATGGCGAAGGTTCATCACGTGAACACGCTGCCATGGAGCCTCGTCACCTTGGAGTCCGTGCAGTGTTAGTTAAATCATTTGCACGTATACATGAAACAAATTTGAAAAAACAAGGGATGTTGGGATTGACTTTCTCTACTGAATCAGATTACGATAAGATTCAAGAAAATGATACAATCAACATTTTAGGTTTAGAAACATTTGCACCGGGTAAACCATTAACGATTGAATTAGTGCATGGTGACGGCTCTAAGGAGAGCTTTGCTGTAAATCATACGTATAATGAACAACAGATCGAATGGTTCAAAGCAGGTGGTGCATTGAATATTATTCGTGCTTCTGTAAAATAGATTTGATTTAAGGCGCAGAATTACTAATTTTGCGCCTTAATTTTTATAATTAAGCCCTTTTTTAACACACACATGGCAGCGATTAACGCAGTTAAAATATTTTCTGGATCTGCATCGAATTATTTGGCAAAGGATATTGCAAAATTTTACGGAAAGGATTTGGGTGCAGTTACTACTTTAAAATTCTCAGATGGTGAAATGTCACCTAGTTTTGATGAGTCTGTGCGAGGTTGTGATGTGTTTATTATTCAGTCGACATTTCCTACAGCGGATAATTTAATGGAATTATTATTGATGATAGATGCCGCTAGAAGGGCATCCGCCCATTACGTAACCGCTGTCATCCCATATTTTGGGTATTCACGTCAAGATCGTAAAGATCGTCCACGGGTTGGAATTGGTGCTAAGTTGATAGGTAATTTATTAACCGCCGCTGGGGCAGATCGTTTAATGACGATTGACCTACACGCCGGTCAAATACAAGGGTTTATGGATTTTCCAGTGGATCACTTGGAGGGAAATGCCATCTTTGTTCCCTATTTGAAATCTTTGAATTTAGAAAATATCTTATTTGCATCCCCCGATGTGGGTGGTGTAGTTCGTACGCGCAACATGGCCAAATTCTTTAATGCAGATATGGTCATTTGCGATAAGCATCGGAAACGGGCTAATGAAATTGCATCCATGCAACTAATTGGTGATGTTAAAGGTGCAGACGTCATTCTTGTTGATGATTTAATTGATACCGGTGGTACATTATGTAAAGCAGCTCAGTTAATCATGGATAAGGGTGCAAATTCAGTACGTGCAGTTGTTACCCATCCTGTACTTTCGGGTAAAGCGTATGATAATATCAACAACTCAGTTTTGACTGAATTATTGGTAACGGATACCATTCCTCAAAAGAATGTATCGGAAAAAATTAAGGTGCTATCGGTTGCTGAATTATTTGCTAAAGCAATCGGTCGTATCCGTGATCACGAATCTATCAGTTCATTATTTATTAAATATTAATTTTAACCGTTTTCGGGGGATAGCCTACGTGCGAAAGACTGAAAACACTAACAAAAACAAAATGAAAAAGTTAGAAATTGTAGGATACAAGAGATCTACACTAGGAACAAAAGGTTCTAAAGATTTACGCTTAGAAGCATTAGCTCCATGTGTTCTTTACGGTGGTGAGGAGCAAGTACACTTTGCTGTACCAATGATACTTTTCCGTGAATTATTATATTCTGCAGACGTATATGAAGTAGAATTAAACATTGAAGGTGATATTCACCGGGCCATCTTACAAGATGCCCAATTTCACCCAGTGAATGAAATGATTTTACACGTTGACTTCTTAGAAATCGATTCTAAAAAGCCAATTAAAATCGAAGTACCAATCAAGATTGTTGGTAACTCACCAGGTGTAATCAAAGGAGGTAAAATGGTCCAAAAATTACGTAAAGTTTCTTTACGCGGTTTAGTGTCCAATATTCCAGATTTTGTTACAGCTGATATTTCAGGTTTAGACTTAGGTCAGACAGTTAAAGTAAACAAATTAGTTGTTGAAGGATGTGAAATTTTAAATCCATTATCCAACCCAGTAGCAACAATTGAAATCCCAAGAGCATTAAGAGGTAAATTAACCGCTTAAATTTTCAGGAGAGAATGATAGATCGAAATAGCCTGGCTTCTGCCAGGCTATTTTATTTTGTATAATTCATAAAAAAAGGCCTCTAATTGAACTGCACCCAAAAAGTTGGACAACTTATTGGGTGTTTTTTTATGTCAAGAAAAATCAAGTACTCCTACGATCTCAAGCTTTCAAGTGTTAAAGCATTTATTGACGATCATCAGCCAGCACGGG
>NZ_JBILJM010000021.1:0-42953 GCF_044377215.1 Aquirufa sp. | reverse complement strand
CTATAATCCATAGTAAATTGTTTAGCAATTTTGAAATTATATAATAAATAGACTTATGCCAAATAGTTTTGCCATTTATTCCACGGTAACACTTTTTGCCAAATTTCTTGGTTTATCTACATCCAATCCACGCTCCACCCCAATGTAATACGATAAAAGCTGAGTGGGTAATACGCTAATCAATGGTGCCAAAAGCTCATCCACTTCAGGCACAATCATCACATGATCTGCCATACTTCGGATGAGTGTATCGCCTTCGGAAATTACCGCGATCACTTTGCCTTTTCGGGCCTTAATTTCCTGGATATTTGATACGATTTTTTCGTAGTAAGCATCTTTGGTTGCGATGAATAAGACGGGTAAATTTTCGTCTACCAAGGCAATGGGGCCATGTTTCATTTCGGCAGCGGGGTATCCCTCTGCGTGGATGTAGGAAATCTCTTTCAACTTAAGCGCACCCTCCAAGGCTACTGGAAAATTGTATCCCCGTCCTAAAAATAAGAAATCACGTGCGTCGGCGTAGTGTTTGGCTAATTCCTTGATGGCCTCATGGGTCGCAAGGGTTGTTTTTACTTTTTCAGGTATTAAGGCCAATTCTGCGATTAAACGCACATATTCAGCTTCGGCCAATGTGCCTTTTGCCTTACCAATTTTCATGGCCATCATGGCGAGGACGGTCAGCTGGGCCGTAAATGCCTTTGTAGAAGCCACGCCAATTTCCGGTCCCGCATGCGTGTAGGCTCCGGCGTGCGACAAGCGTGCAATGGATGAACCTACCGCATTGACCACGCCAAAAATAAAGGCACCTTGCTCTTTTGCACGTTCAATGGCAACTAAGGTATCCGCCGTTTCCCCACTTTGAGAGATGGCTAAAATGATGTCTCCTGGTCCGATAACTGGGTTTCGGTAACGGAATTCGGAAGCGTATTCAACTTCGACGGGGATCCGACAAAGGGTTTCGATCATGTACTCGGCCACGAGACCGGCATGCCAGCTGGTTCCGCAGGCAACAATAACAATGCGTTTGGCTTGGGCAAAAACAGATAAATGCTGTTCTAGCCCTGCCAATGTCAGCGTTAATTTCTCGCTGTCTAGTCGGCCGCGTAAACAATCCGTCAAGCTGGCCGGTTGGTCGAAAATCTCCTTCAACATAAAATGGTCATACCCACCTTTTTCAATTTGGGCTAGTTCCATGTCGAGCTGTTGGATGTATGGGGTAATCGGCTCATTTCCCAAGTTTTTCAAAATGATTTCATCTGGTGAAATGATGGCTAATTCGTAGTCATTGACATAAATTACTTTTTTCGTATACTCGATTATGGGCGAGGCGTCTGAGGCTAGGAAATGTTCGCCGTCGCCAACGCCGATTACCAACGGGCTACCTTTGCGTGCGGCGATGAGTCGGTTAGGAAATCCTTCCTCCATGACGATAATCACGTATGCTCCCACGACCCGCTTGAGCGCGATGCGCATGGCTTCTTCGAGAGAAGATTGGTTATTTTTTTGAATTTCTTCAATAAAATTAACGAGCACTTCGGTGTCAGTTTGGCTTTCGAACGTGTATCCTTTTTGGATTAATTCTTGTTTTAGCGAGGCATAATTTTCGATGATCCCGTTGTGGACTAAGGTCAATTTACCTGAATTTGATTTGTGTGGATGGGCATTTGCGTCGGATGGTTCGCCGTGCGTTGCCCAGCGTGTATGGCCGATTCCTACGGTTGCGGTTTGTGTGATGGTTTCTGTCCAAGCATCTAATTCGGCTACCCGGCCTTTTCGTTTGAAGCTAATTACCTTTTGGCCAAACAATGCAATTCCTGAACTGTCGTATCCACGGTATTCCAAGCGTTTTAATCCCTTTAGAATAATGGGGTATGCGGCTTGATGGCCAATATAAGCAACAATTCCACACATGTAGATTGATTATTTAGGGCGAATTTTTGAAGCACAAATATCTTTAAATATCGGCTTAAATGCAAGAAAACGGTAAACGCTGCCGGGGTCGTAGACCCCGGCAGCGTTACCCCAAGAAACAAATTTTTGGCCACTTTAACTACCAATAACCTGATAATTTTCACCTATTTAATTCGAATAGTGCACTTTTTTGGGCTATTTTTACCTAATTTCACGCTTCAGGTTGTTGGGGTCTTGACCCCGACAACCTGGCGAAAACACCCTAAATTCATGAAGAAACTTATAATATTTCTATTCGTATCGATTTCCCTGCATGCACAAGATTTACGGGTCGAACCACTCAGCTGGTGGACCGGTATGAAAAATACCCAATTACAGCTAATGGTCCACGGGAAGGACATAAAAGGGAGTGAAATTATAGCTAAAAAACCAGGTTTAAAGATCGTGAAAGTGCATTCGGCCGACAGCCCAAATTACCTTTTTATTGACTTTGAAATCACGAAAAACACCCCGGCGGGGTCATACCCTCAGTTATTCACGAGGGCAAATTGCTTCATTTTGGCCCAGAGAACGGAGTTTATGTCTATTTTAGATATACAAAAACCGGAAAAATAATGGTGATTTTAAATAAAAATAAGCAGGAGAAAGTTTTGGATGTGGCGCGGTATGCTGAGATGATCCAACCCGGAGTTTCCATGCACGAGGTTTTAACGGATAATCAGTTTACCTTAGGAAATCAAATAAGCATCGCTGGAAAAACTGCGATGATATTGGAAGTAAAATAAAAACCCGGAAGGGTCCTAGTTCTAAAATAATTAATATGTTTCGTAAAATCGATTACGGTTTTATTGCTATTCTCCTATTTGTATTTTTAGGAAGCCATATTTCGAATGCAGCGAATGATGGTTATAATCCGAGTAAGTTTGCTAAACATAGCCAATTTGCTGATTTTGAAACCATTTGGAAGGATTGGGATCAGCAGTTTCGAGTGAATGGCGATTATTTTTCATTGTCAAATGTAGCCGATCTTCAGACTATACTTTTAGGTCATTTACAGGCGGCCCGCAAGGCAAAGGACGTTCGGAAAATTGCGCGTGTTTTGTTGACACTTTCCACAGTATACCACAATCAGGCTAAATTCGAGGAAGGACTTCCTTTGCTTGAATGGCTTCATGCGCATTTGTGGCTAGTTCCGGTTCATTACCGGAAAGATGTCTATGTTAAGTTGGAGGAGGAATATCGGGGTAAAAACCTGATGGAAAAAGCGATTTTAATTCGGCAGAAACGGATTCAATTGGGCTATATTAAAACTTTTTGGGAAATATACCGTGACTGTGGCCTATATGAAGAAGCTATCAAAGATTTTAAAGCGAATCAGCCCTATCCAGCAGATTTAGAAATTCGGCGTGCTTATTATTGTAATCGATTAGGTAATTTATACTTTATAAATGGTCAATACGACCAAGCTATTCAGCTGTATAATGAAGGATCTATACAGGTCAAAATGTTGATTGAATGGAATAAAAAGACGAAGCAATTTTTGCCACGTGAATTAGATTATTGGCGGGGAGATTTTAAGGGAAAGCTCGTGATGTGTCGCATTAAGAAGGGAAACTACACGCGTGCAATTGAGACTTTAAAGGAAGATTTAGCGCTAACGCGGGATGACATTGATCATCAAATTCATAGTATGATTGTTTTAAGTCAATGTTACATTCAGGCAAAACAATACCCGAAAGCTAAAATTTATTTAGACTCCGCAAATCGATATTTTAAAGGGAAAGTTATTCGGCCATTGAAAATAGAATTACTGGCAACGCTTGCATCCTATCATAAATCAGTCAATCAATCGGATACTGCCTTTTTCTATTTAAATGCACAACACCAATATCAAGATAGTTTGAGTGAGACGATGAATCGAAATCGATCCATTTTGTTGTTAGGGCAATTGGAAGTTACGAAGCGCCGAGCGGAGTTATTGGCCTCCAAAAACGACCTAATGAAGTTGACAAAAATTTCCGAAGTACAGCAAGTTCAAGTCCGTAGTTTGATCTTATTGGTGATCATTATGCTGGTTTCCGTCCTTGTCTCTTTTACCATCATTCGTCAAAAATACTTATTGAAAGTGCGAGCAGAACAAATCGTTCTACAGAATAGTCGGAACGAAATTTTACTCAAGGAATTACATCACCGTGTTAAGAATAACTTGCAGGTGATTTACAGTCTGTTGAATTTGCAAAAGCGACGCGTCCGAAATAAAGAGTCTCTTGAGCTTATTCGGTCCATGCAAAATCGGATTCAGACCTTTGCGTTGGTCCATTCCAATTTACATGATACCCACGAATTTGAATTTGTCAATGTCAAAGAATACATCCAAACGTTGGTGGTTCATTTAGTTTCCGTTTTCCAAAAAGAGGAGGAGTCTCCCGTTACCATTCACTATGAGATCGATGCTTCACTTCGCTTGAGTTTGGAGAAAATCACCTCATTTGGCCTGATTTTTAATGAAATCATATCCAATGCATTTAAATATGCATTTTCCGGTTCACAGGCTAGCATATTAAAAATCCAGGTGCAGTTAATTAATGCGGATCTCTCGATTGTTATATCTGATAATGGACTAGGAAAAGAAGCTGATTTAACTAATTCTGGTCAATTGGGTATGAAGTTAATTGCTCTTATGTGTACGCAAATGGGTGCGACTCACAAGGTGCATGTGAATGGGGGGGTGATTCACCAAATAACGTTTAAATATATATAGATGGAACGTAATCGGATATTAGTTTTAGAAGATGAGGTGATTGTTGCTGTGGATCTGCACGAAATCCTAGAGAAATGTGGGTACGAGGTTCAATTTGCGCATAATTATGCTGATGCAATGCGTGTTTTGCCCAGTTGGAAGCCTCAGCTGGCTATTTGTGATATTGATTTAGGTGGGGGTAAAACGGGCATCGATTTTGCGTTGGATGCCAAAAATGGTATTCCTTCGCTGGAGGTGATTTTTTTGACGGCGTTTGGAGATCGAACTCATTTGGATCAAACGAATGATACGAGTCCAATTAATTACTTGGTTAAACCATGGAACGAAAGTCAAATTCGAATTTCAGTTGAAATGGCTTTTAAGACAATCAATAAAAAATCGGGTGCTGGGCATGATTTTACACCGGCAGAGCGGCGAATTTTGGAATTAATTGCTGCTCAAAAGAAAACGAAGGAAATAGCAGAATTACTATATATCTCTGAAAAAACGGTGAAAAATCATCGGTATCACATAACAAAGAAACTGGGGCTTTCTAATGAAAATAACAGCCTACTCTCCTGGACACTAAAAAACATGTAAAAATGAGACCCGGGTCTCATTGTATGCAAATCATTTAGATTGTTTCTTTGAAGTTCTAACTCTAGTTCTAAAATACCACATAAAGTGCCCTTTATCCATAGGGGCATTTTATTGTTTTATGATCTTGACGGATTTTAATCCGTGGTTGAATTTTACGAGATAGATTCCAAGTGGTACTTGGCTCAAGGGAATGCGCTGATTTGGGTCTGCCCGATTTTTTTCCCACCAAATTTTTCCTTGCAGGTCAATTAGTTGCACCAGTAAGTTGGGATAGGCTAAAGCGTCAAAATCCAATTGCAAAAAATCCTGTGCCGGATTCGGAAAAACTCGAATGGCTGTGGGCTCCTCTTTTCCTAAGATGAGTACTTGTTGGCTCGCCGATCTAGGCACGAAGCATCCTGTGACACTTTTGATCTCTACAGCATAGTTGCCTGATTCATTTACGGTTAACATTTGCTTGGTTTCACCGGCCATTAAAACACCGTTTTTAAACCATTGGTATGATCCGGCAGCTGATGAGCTGAGGGTGTTTTCGTTTAGGCTAATTACTGGAATGGGTAATTGTTTTTCGAATGGGCAATCGTCTACTTTATCGAGTAAGCCATCTGAATCACTGTCTCGCTGGTCAGAGGCACAACCGTTTTTGTCAACGGGGTTATTGGGGCTAGTATTGGGGCATTGGTCTTTCGCATTAACGTATCCATCAGCATCGTCATCAA
Organism: Aquirufa sp.; assembly: GCF_044377215.1. Classification (GTDB taxonomy): domain Bacteria; phylum Bacteroidota; class Bacteroidia; order Cytophagales; family Spirosomataceae; genus Aquirufa. Next base: position 36,983 of record NZ_JBILJM010000021.1, on the reverse strand, counting down.
AATAATTATCGTAGGGTTCAATCAGAAAATGGTCGAATGCAAATGCGCGCATGCCATTTTGGTTGACGAGTAGTGGTGCTGCGATTTGATAGCCTTTGGGATGGTTGTAAAATGACGGCGTGTAGGCGAGCGTGTCCGTCGCAGGGGCTTTCGAAAGCAGCAAAGTTAGCTCGTTGGCTTTTGCTTGAATACCGATTAATTCACTAAATCTAGCATCGGGAAATGCGAGGGGTGCAAAGAAAAAATTGTTTTTTAGGCTTTGCGTCAGCTTATTCCCTTTCCAATCTGTCACGGTTGAATCGGCGGGAATTTTCAGCGTTTGGCCTTTGTCAAATTCAAGAATTATTTTTCGCTTGTCTTTACTTGCAAAGTAGGCCCGTTGGATATTAGGGCTTTCGATACTGGGGTTCGTCTTTAAATTGTATAAATCAGCTTCAATTAAGCGGTGTAATTCTGCTGCGGTTTGTGCATAGCCTTCGGGGGTATAATGGATGCCGTCATACCCTTTTGTACCGATGGTCGCTAATCCACGAATGAATGTATCTGTTTGCGTGATGGATCGCTGACCTTCGCGAATGACGCTTTGTAACGAAAGTTCACCATGGAGGATGTTGATTTGGGGAAGGTAGATTTTTTGAATGCTTGGGTATTCTTTTTTGAGCAATTCGGCGTGTTTTTTGAAATTTGCCAACCACTCAGGTGCGTTGCCGCTGGTTTCATTTTCGCCTTGTCGGTAAATGAAAGCTTTAATGTGGGAGGTGACGCCAGCTTTGTGCGCGCGGTAATTGAGTTTACCGCTGGAGGTATTTAGGTCGTATGGGTTTGCGGTGCGAAACAGGTTGTACTCCATGGATGATCCACCGGAACCGCCGTTGATGATGCAGATGGGGACTTTTTGTTTTTCAATGAGGAGGCGCTGGAGTTCGGAGGCGAATAGGCCAACGTCCGATGGGCTATTGGAAATGGACCAAAGCGTATCCGCGGCATGGTAGGGCGTATAGTTTTCGTAATCAGGATTTCGGCCAAAGCTGCGCGCAAATTCACCTTTATAGACCTTTGGATGCTCTTTTCCTGCATAGGAATTGGATTGTCCACTGACAAGAAATACGTCACCTGCAACGATATTTTCACGGCGCGCAAGGAAGCTAGAGTCCTTGCCGTTTAGCCAGTATACATCTACGTGGTATTCTGCTAATTCAGCTTGAATGGGAATGGATAAGGCAAAGTGCCCATTAGATTTTAACGTGGTTTTGACGTATGCGTAGGGTGTTTTATTTTTTTTAACGAGTACGGAAATAGATCCGAGAGTTCCGGATTTCATGTGTCCCGAAATGGGGACTATAGCTATGTTTTTTTCGTTTCGTGGGTAGAGTTGTAGATTTTGAGGGAGCTGGTGGAATGTAACTTGTTGCGCGTTTAGGTGGTAGCAAACCAGCGTGAAAAGAAAATAAAGCGCACGAATACATTTCAAAATTGCGGATACTAGTTAATGCCGTAAAGCTAAGAAATTTGAAGGCGAGTCTGATTATAATTTAGTTTACGGTAGATGCGTAAAAATTGGCGAAAAATGAGGCCTAGGGCCTATTGTAATGGAGGGCTGGAGTTGGTTACTTTGATTTAGTATTTAACCTAGTTCTAATTAAGTGAATACCTAACCCTAATAGTTTAATTTATAAATCGAAATAGCCCTGTCGCGAGATGGGGTTATTTTTTTGGCATAAAAAAAAGACTTTCATGAAGAAAGCCTTTTGTGGCCCCGGAAGGAATCGAACCTTCATCTTAGGTACCGGAAACCTACATTCTATCCATTGAACTACGGAGCCAAGGCTGCAAATTTACGAAAACTTCTCTAACTGTTTGGTCAATACATTAAAATCTTTCGGGTAGGGCGCCTCTACCGTAATTGGGCTTCCATCCATTAATTTAAAACTCAAACTATGCGCATGAAGTGCCACGCGGCGCATGAGCGGACGTTCCTCCGTATCTTTTTTCAGGTGAAAATTGCGCTTCAAATCAGATAGGTATACTTCTTTTCCCCCATACATCTCATCTGCCACAATCGGAGCATGTAGGCAGGTGAGGTGAATTCGGATTTGATGCATTCGTCCTGTAATGGGCATGCATTCCACGAGTGTGTAGCCTTTGTAAACACGTAACGTCTGAAACCAGGTCTCCGCATGTTTGCCGTTTGTGCGCGCAATAATCACCTTTCCATCTTTGAGTGGAAGAATGGGCAAGTTTACAAGTATGCCATCCCAGTCATGCATGCCTTCCACGACTGCATGGTAGCGTTTCGCCGTTTCACGATGTTCGAATTGCATGGAAATGTGGCGGTATGCCTCGGGGTTTTTGGCAATCACCAAAGCCCCCGTCGTCTCTTTATCCAGCCTGTGACCCACCTGTGCATCTTCCGAGTACACTTTTGCGATACGCAAAATGCTGGGGGCATAATCATCTTTTCGCTCATCCAACGTCGCTATGCCGGATGGTTTATTGATGACTATGAAATCGTCATTTTCAAAAAGAATGTAATCTTGTAATTTGTATTTCATATATCAGTCGCTAGTCACTAGTCGCTAGTCTTTAGTCCGGAGTTTCACCTCTTACCTCTTACCTCTCACCTCTTAATTCTAATTGGGTAAACTTATCTTCCCCATCGTCATCCACGGCGAATCACCCAGTCGGCGCGCCGCTCCCGGGGTCGGGTCCATCAAAGTTTCATTAGCAAGCAATGCGAATAATACAGCTTCTTTTGCCGCTGATTCAATTCCCAAAACCGCTGAATCTTGAATCGTAAATCCAGGCATTAAATTTTTCAAATGCTCCATCATCAACGGGTTCCGCGCACCACCACCACTTACATAAATATGCGCCTGATGTAATCCCGTGTAATGTTGGATTGCCAAAGCGATACTTTCTGCCGTAAAGCGCGTTAATGTCGCTAAGAAATCAGCAGGGATAATATTGGAAGGAGCTAGTTCTTTAATGCGCTCCAAGTTAAAATATTCAGGTCCAGTACTTTTGGGGAATGATTCTTTGAAAAAGGGAAGACCTAATAAGGCGGTTAAAAAATCGGTATTTACTTTACCCGAACGGGCGATTTGAGCATCTTCATCAAAGGATTTTTCTGGATAATGGGTGCGAACCCAAGCATCCATCAACGTATTTCCAGGTCCTGTATCTGTTACCAAGATGGCTTTAGGATCTTGATTGGCCGGCAAGTAGGTGAAATTACCTATGCCCCCAATGTTCAGCAAAATGCGTTCTTCTCCTGCTTGGGTAAATAAAAAATAATCACCAAACATCGCTAATGGAGCACCCTCGCCGCCTGCCGCTATATGTTTTTGTCGAAAATCCGAAAGTGTAATGATTCCAGTTAAATGTGCCAAATGATCCCCATCGCCAATCTGTAAAGTTGAATGAGGTAATTTCCCCGAGCGGTCCGGCCGGTGCATAACCGTCTGACCATGCGAGGCTATTATGTCAACTTCATCCGGTTTGATACCCCATGCTTGCAATGTTTTCAAAATTATGGCGGCATGTGTTCGCGCAATTTGCGCATGCAGGGTACTCAGACTCGGAAAATGGATGTTTTCTTGTGCAAATACGGCACGAATGGAAGTTTTAAAGCTTTCGTCAAAGGAAACAGAATCGAAATGAAGTAGTTCGCATTTCGTCGCTGTCCCCTGGCCCGTAAACCGACAAAGCGCCATATCTAATCCGTCCAACGAGGTACCCGACATGAGGCCCAAGATTACTCGGGAGGGTTGTTGCGCAATGCGATAAAGTTTTTCAATTTGTGGATTCAATAGCTTTGTGCTTAACCCCTCTAGCTTCGCCAATCCTTTGAGGTTTGGCGAAGCTAAAAAAAAAGAGGGAGCACAAAGCTACGAAAAAAACAGCCAAGCGAGGTTGATTTTTCATCAAGGACTTGATAATTAATTGATAATTCCGCCGGAGTATTTTGTATCTTTGGGGCTTATTTATTTTACCTTTCCACCTTATGGCATTAGATGTAATCATCGTCGGCGGAGGCATTGTGGGCCTCGCGACAGCTCACCGTTTATTGGAATCAAAACCAAGTTTGAAAATTGCGCTTTTTGAAAAAGAAGCCACCGTTTCCATGCATCAAACGGGAAATAATTCAGGCGTAATCCATTCCGGACTCTATTACAAACCGGGTTCACTAAAAGCCAAAAATTGCATCGAAGGCTACCATCAATTAATCGAGTATTGCCAAAAAGAAGATATTCCTTTTGAATTAACCGGAAAAGTGGTGGTCGCCAGTACCCAAGAGCAACGCCCTCAATTAGAGACCTTGTTTCAACGTGGTCAAGAAAATGGACTTGGCGGATTGAAGAAATTGTCATTAGCCGAAATGCGCGAATATGAGCCACACGTGACCGGCGTTGAGGGAATGTTTGTACCTCAAACAGGAATTGTCGACTACCGCGCAGTCGCTGTTAGATTAGCGCAAGGGATTCAAGCCAACGGATGTGAATTGCATTTAGGGGAAAAAGTAACCAACATCACCAAAGGGATTACCTATTCTATTGTAGAAACTGAAAAGTCCGTTTACGAGGCAAAACTCATCATCAATTGTGCCGGTTTATATTCCGATCAAGTGGCTCAATGGACGCAAAAAGAGCCATTGGATATACGCATTGTCCCTTTCCGTGGTGAATATTTTAAGTTGAAAAAAGACAAAGAATATTTAGTTAAGAATTTAATTTACCCAGTTCCAGATCCTAATTTCCCTTTCCTCGGTGTGCATTTTACGCGCATGATGCGCGGTGGAGTAGAGGCAGGACCTAATGCAGTTTTGGCATTTAAAAAAGAAGGGTATAAAAAATTAGGCATTAATGCCAAAGAACTGTGGGATACCCTAACCTGGCCAGGATTCCAGAAAGTTGCTGCCAAGTATTGGGAAACGGGTCTCGGTGAAATGTATCGAAGTTTCTCCAAAGAAGCTTTTACCAAAGCCCTACAAGTCCTTATTCCCGAAATTCAAATCGGTGATTTAGTCGAAGGGGGAGCTGGTGTCCGTGCCCAAGCATGCGATCGAAACGGTGGCTTACTCGATGATTTCTCAATTGTTCAAGATGAGAAAGTCATCAATATTTTAAATGCGCCAAGTCCCGCAGCCACTTCTTCGCTTTCGATCGGAAAAACAGTAGCCGAAATGGCGCTGGTGCGGTTTGGGTAAATTTCAAAGACGCGATACTTCGCGTCTTTGAAAAGAAATAGACGCGAAGTATCGCGTCTCTACAGTATAATATTCGCGAAGTATCGCGTCTCCACAAATTTGGCGCGAGTTTTCGCGTCATGGAAAAAATGATCCGTCACCAACATGAAATTATTGCTTAACTACCTTACTCATTACCGTTGGCGTGTTTTTGCAGCTTTAGGTCTCGCTGCCACCAACCAGATTTTTTCCTTGATGGATCCCTATATTTTTCGAAAAATCATCGATGATGTAGCTGCGGTTTATCATGCCGATACACATACAATGGCACAATTCGTAGATGCCATTTGGCCTTTGGCCTTAGCGTCTGTAGGTGTGGCTTTTGTTAGTCGGGTGGCGAAAAACTTTCAAGACTATATGATCAATACGGTTACCCAAAAGGTGGGGGCCAATTTATATTCCGATGGCATCCGTCATTCACTGGAATTGCCATATGAGACTTTTGAAGACCAACGATCCGGCGAAACGCTGGGAAAATTGCAAAAGGTCAGAACCGATGTGGAGAAGTTGATTACGCTAGGCATCAACATCCTATTCCAGTCGGTAATTGCCCTCGTCTTCATCTCAATCTATGCATTTTCCGTGCATTGGATGATTATGCCTTTGTTTTTAGTGACAGGCCCACTTATCGCGTGGGTATCCTCCGTTTTAAGTAAAAAAATCAAAGTCATTCAAATCGAAATAGTCAAAGAATCCACAGGTTTAGCAGGCTCTACGACCGAATCCTTGCGCAATATCGAGTTGGTGAAATCACTGGGTTTAGCCGAACAAGAAATTGCACACTTAAATGCAACCACAGAGAAAATCCTAAAACTCGAATTGAAAAAGGTGCGCTATGTGCGCTCCATGGCCTTCGTGCAAGGGACATGCGTGAACCTTTTGCGTATGCTCATGGTCGTGGTATTGATTTATTTAATCTATCAAGGCAAAATTACCATTGGTCAATTCTACTCACTCAACATCTACTCATTCTTCTTATTTAATCCATTGCAGGAGATCGGAAATGTGGTCAACACCTTCCGCGAAGCCGAGGTATCATTGCAGAATTTTGAACAGATTTTAGCTATTCCTGGCGAACAAAAGCCAGAAAATCCGAAGGCAATTACGCATATTGAAGATTTGACATTTGATCATGTGTCATTCCAACATCAATCCGCAACCCAAGAAGCGCTGTCTGATATTTCCTTTCAAGTCAAAGGTGGCGAAACCATCGCGTTTGTTGGACCATCCGGTGCCGGGAAATCCACGCTAGTGAAATTACTTGTGGGTTTATATCGTCCGAAAAAAGGAAATATATATTACAATGGTGAGCCAGAGAATGCCATTGATTTTGACCAACTGCGTAAAAAAATCGGTTTTGTGACTCAGGATACCCAATTGTTTTCTGGCTCGATTCGTGAGAATTTATTGTTCGTAAATCCTTATGCGACTGATGCGCAATGTTTAGAGGTGTTAGAAAAAGCGGCATGTCAGAGTTTGTTGGCGCGCGCCGACAAAGGCCTTGATTCGCTCATAGGCGAAGGTGGCGTAAAAGTATCAGGAGGGGAGAAGCAACGCTTAAGTATTGCTCGAGCATTATTGCGGGATCCGAATTTATTGGTTTTTGACGAGGCAACTTCAGCGTTAGACTCCTTAACGGAGGAGGAAATCTCCGAAACGATTCGTGCGGTTTCGCAAAATGCGGAGCATTTGACTATCTTGATTGCCCACCGTTTGTCCACGATTATGCATGCCACGCGCATCTATGTTTTGGAGAAAGGGAAAGTGGTCGAATCGGGGAATCATGCTAGTTTGTTGGCCGACAAAGGTTTGTATTACGCCATGTGGCGCCAACAAGTAGGGGAAAACAAATAAATTATTTTGAATTTCCTTGATTAGCCATATATTGTTTGGCAATCCTTTGGCTTGAACAAATCGGATTGCGTATATTTGTTGTTTGAAAAAATTTAATCCTATGTCATTAAACAAATTCTCAAGAACCTTAACTCAAGAAGTGACAAATCCTGCGGCGAAAGCAATGCTTTATGGCATTGGATTAACTGCCGAGGATATGGATAAGGCGCAGATAGGTATTGCCAGTACCGGTTACGAAGGTAATCCATGCAATATGCACTTGAATGGCTTATCTGTTCATGTGAAAAAGGGAATTCAAGAAAATGGCATGGTGGGTTTAATCTTTCACACGATAGGTGTGTCAGATGGCATGACCAATGGAAACGACGGAATGAGTTATTCGTTACCATCTCGTGACATTATTGCCGATTCAATTGAAAATGTTGTGGGGGCACAATGGTACGATGGTGTTATAGCAGTCGTGGGTTGTGATAAAAATATGCCTGGAGCGATGATGGCTTTAGCACGTTTGAATCGTCCAGGAATGTTGGTTTATGGTGGTACCATTCGGTCGGGAATCTACAAAGGTGAAAAATTGGATATTGTATCAGCTTTCGAAGCGCTGGGCAAGAAATATGCGGGTACCATTTCAGATGAAGATTATGAAGGGGTTATTCGGAATTCAATTCCGGGTGCGGGTGCTTGTGGAGGCATGTACACAGCGAATACGATGGCATCTTCCATGGAGGCAATGGGCTTAGTTTTGCCAAATTCCTCGACATACCCAGCTACGCACGAAGGAAAGAAAGCAGAGTGTTTGGCAATCGGTGCAGCGATGAAAATATTGTTGGAGAAAAATATCTGTCCGCGCGACATCATGACCCGACATGCATTTGAGAATGCGATGACGGTGGTTATGGCTTTGGGTGGAAGTACCAATGCGGTATTACATTATTTAGCTATTGCGCATTCGGCCGGAGTGGAATTTACGTTGAAAGACATTCAAGACATTTCAGATCGTACACCATTGATGGCTGATTTGAAGCCTTCAGGAAAATATTACATGGAGGATGTTTTGGCGATTGGTGGAATGCCCGCGATCTTAAAATATTTGTGGAAGGAAGGTTATTTGCATGGTGAATGTTTGACTGTGACAGGTAAAACAATGGCTGAAAATTTAGCGGATGCGCCAGATTTGGATTTTGATTTACAAAAAATCATTTTTCCAAAATCGAAGGCATTGAAATCATCTGGCCATATTCAAGTCTTGTATGGTAATTTAGCCACAGAAGGCGCCATTGCGAAGATTACAGGAAAAGAAGGCGAGCGATTTGAGGGGCTAGCGAAAGTGTGCGATCGCGAGGAGGATGTGATGGAATTTTTATCCAAAGGAGAGATTAAAGCAGGGCATGTAGTCGTTATTCGTAATGAAGGACCTAAAGGAGGACCGGGTATGCCGGAAATGTTAAAGCCAACCTCTGCTTTGATGGGAGCTGGGTTAGGTAATTCGGTAGCCATGATTACCGATGGCCGCTTCTCAGGAGGCACGCATGGATTTGTTGTGGGTCACGTAACGCCAGAAGCACAAGATGGGGGGAATATCGCCTTGGTGAAAGATGGAGATAAGATTACAATCGATGCAGTTGACAATAAAATCATTTTACACGTGTCAGATGAGGAGTTAGCAGAACGTCGGAAGGCATGGAAACCATTGGTTTCACCGCATACATCAGGCGTTTTACGGAAGTATATCAAAAATGTTGCCTCAGCGAGTTTAGGCTGTGTGACAGATTTATAAAAAATAATAATTACCCTTTTTTTCTATCATGGGATGGCTTAATTTAGCCTTTCCTTGATTTTAAAAACCAAATAGAATGAATACCATGGGACAAACCCAAACGCAGACTGCTGATTCGAACCAGGCCGACCAGAAAAAATTCTTGACGGGCGCTCAGGCGATTATGGAATCTTTGGTTGCGCAAGGGGTTACGACTATTTTTGGGTATCCGGGGGGTGCGATTATGCCAACCTACGATGCGCTATTTGATTATCAAGATCGGTTGAAGCACATATTAGTGCGTCATGAGCAGGGTGCTGGTCATGCGGCGCAAGGCTATGCACGTATGCTGAATAAAGCAGGCGTTTGCATGGTAACTTCAGGTCCTGGAGCGACCAATTTGATTACTCCGATTGCTGATGCGATGTTGGACTCAACGCCCTTAGTATGTCTTGTGGGCCAAGTTAAAGGAAATTTACTCGGTACAGATGCGTTTCAAGAATGTGATTTAATGGGTATTTCCATGCCGGTGACGAAATGGAATTATCAGGTTATGGATCCCAACGAGATTCCTGAAATCATCGCCAAAGCATTTTATATCGCAGAATCGGGTCGTCCCGGTCCAGTATTGATTGATATTACACGCACCGCTCAGTCTGAAATGATGACGGAGCCCTTTAAATTCACACCTTGCACATCCATTATCTCGTATAAACCACGTATCGAGCCGAAGAAGGAGCATTTAGAGGCAGCTGCTAAGTTGATCAACGGGGCAAAAAAACCCTATATTTTAGCTGGTCACGGAATCATTATCTCAGGAGCAGAAAAAGAATTAAATGAATTAGTTGACAAAGCGGGAATTCCCGTGGCGACAACTTTATTAGGTATGTCCTCCATGGATGCGGATCACCCCATGTTTGTTGGCTGGCCCGGCATGCATGGAAATTACGGCGCTAATGTATTAACAAATTCATGTGATGTGCTTATTGCTATCGGCATGCGTTTTGATGACCGGATAACGGGGGATTTGTCTACGTATGCAAAACAGGCGAAAGTAGTTCACATTGAGATTGATCCGGCGGAAGTTGATAAAAATGTCAAGGCAGATGCACCCGTTGTGGGGGATGCCAAAGCCGCTTTGCGTGCGCTTTTGCCGTTAATTAAGCCTGCGGAACATAAAGCATGGCGTGCGGAATTTGACGCATTTGATAAAGAAGAATATGAAAAGATTACCTTGAAAGATGTATTTCATGATGGGGATCTAATTAAAATGGGTGAAGCTATTGCCATGTTGTCTGATAAGACAAAAGGGGAGGCTGTGATTGTAACGGATGTAGGTCAACATCAAATGGTGACTAACCGGTATTATCGGTTTAAGAAAAGGAATTCAAGTGTGACATCAGGTGGAGCAGGAACGATGGGTTTTGCCCTACCGGCGGCATTTGGGGCAAAAGTAGCGGTTCCAGAACGCGAAGTTGTGGCTGTGATTGGAGACGGTGGATTTCAGATGACTTTACAAGAATTGGGTACGATCGCACAAAGTAAATTGCCCGTTAAAATCATTATTCTAAATAATAATTTCTTAGGAATGGTGCGTCAGTGGCAAGAGTTGTTTCATGCACGTCGTTATTCTTTCGTTGAATTAGAAAATCCAGATTTTATTATGATAGCCAAAGGTTTTGGCATTGAAGGTCATAAAGTATCTGATCGCGGTTTGTTAAGTGAGTCGCTAGACACCCTATTGAATTCCGAGACGCCTTATATTTTAGAAATTGTATGTGAAAAAGAGGGAAATGTTTTCCCAATGGTGCCTTCGGGCAGTACCGTAACCAATGTGAGGCTAGAGTAATATGTTGACAAATTATACACTTTCTGTATTTACCACGAACACGGTAGGTTTATTAAATCGAATTACGATCATTTTCACGCGTCGCCGACTGAACATTGAGAGTTTAACGGTTTCAGAAACAGAGCGTCTTGGCGTTTCACGATTTACGATTGTTATTCGAAATGAAAATCGGGATGTCGTAGAGAAGTTGGTGCGCCAAATCCGAAAAGTAACGGATGTCCTAGCGGTATATGGTTATTTGGATGATGAAATTATTTACAATGAAGTAGCCCTTTTTAAGTTGGCAACGCCACTTGGTGGCGAGCCGATTGACGTGAAAACGATCAATTTAGATTGGAATGCTAAAGTGGTCCATTGGGGATTGGAATATGTTGTGGTAGAGAAAAATGGAACGGGTGATGAATTAGGTGAATTTTATAACTACTTGAAAAAGTGGGAAATATTAGAGTATATCAAATCGGGTCGTATTGCTGTAGGTAAGACGGAAAAAGGTTTGGTAGAATTTCTTCCCGAGGGTAATTGGGAAATCGTATAATCGAAAAAGTTTATAAATTAAAAGACAAAAAAATGGCAAAGATTAATTTCGGTGGAGTTGTTGAAGACATCGTAACACGAGAAGAGTTTCCTTTAGAGAAAGCTAGACAAGTATTAGCAGATCAAACAATTGCTGTAATTGGCTATGGCGTTCAAGGTCCAGGTCAGGCGCTTAACATGAAAGACAATGGTCTGAATGTAATCGTAGGTCAACGTAAAGGTAAAACTTATGACAAAGCTGTTGCTGACGGTTGGGTTCCAGGAGTAACTTTATTCGAAATCGAAGAAGCATTGGAAAAAGGAACGATTATTTGTTACCTACTTTCGGATGCTGCTCAAATCGAATTATGGCCAACGGTTAAGAAATATTTGACGGCTGGTAAGTCGCTTTACTTCTCACATGGATTTGGAATTACGTATAAAGAAAAAACTGGAATCGTTCCTCCGGCGGATGTAGATGTATTCTTAGCTGCTCCAAAAGGATCTGGTACATCCTTGCGTCGTTTGTTCGTAGCTGGTAAAGGCTTGAACTCTTCATTCGCTGTATACCAAGATGCAACAGGAAAAGCACGTGAAAAGTGTATCGCTATGGCGATTGGTGTAGGTTCCGGATATTTATTTGAAACTGATTTCTACAAAGAAGTTACGTCTGACTTAACTGGTGAGCGTGGAACTCTAATGGGTGCTATTCAAGGAATTTTCGCTGCACAATACGAAGTGTTACGCGCGAACGGTCACTCTCCATCAGAAGCATTCAACGAAACAGTGGAGGAATTAACGCAATCGTTAATGCCATTAGTGGCTGAAAATGGAATGGATTGGATGTATGCCAATTGTTCTACGACGGCGCAACGTGGTGCTTTGGATTGGTGGAAACCTTTCCGCGACGCGACTAAGCCTGTATTTGAGAAGTTATACAACTCTGTGAAAACGCAAGCAGAAGCAGAGCGTTCAATTACATTGAATTCGCAACCGGATTACCGCGTGAAATTAGATGCTGAATTAAAAGAAATGGCAGATATGGAGATGTGGAGAGCAGGTGCTGCGGTACGTAGCTTACGTCCCGAAAACAACTAAATTTAACTCGATTTAAAAGGAGTCGCTTGGATCTTTCCAAGCGACTTTTTTTATTGTCGTGCTTTTGCTTTTTTGTACATTTGCGAAGCATGGAATTCAACAAACTTAATCACCGTCCAAGCCTTAAAGAAATCAAACAAGCTGCTAAACAAATCCAAGAGGTCGTTCGCGAATCTCCATTGGAATATGCATCTCGTTTGTCTGAACGGTACGGAGCAAACATTTATCTAAAGCGAGAAGATTTGCAGGATGTTCGATCCTATAAAATTCGGGGTGCCTTCCATAAAATTTCAAGTATCCCCGTCGAATTACGCGCTCAAGGAATTGTAGCTGCTTCTGCAGGAAATCACGCGCAAGGCGTAGCACTCGCCTGTGCACTTTTGGGGATTCAAGCATATATTTTTATGCCTAAAAATACCCCTCTGCAAAAATTGGAGGCTGTACGACTTCATGGTCAAGAACGCGTTAAGATTAAATTAGTTGGAGAAACCTTTGACGAGGCTTATGCAGCATCACGTACTTTTTGTGCAAATAATCAAGCAATTTACATTCCTCCATTTGATGACTTTGATATCATTGCTGGCCAAGCCACTGTTTGTCTTGAAATCCTAGATCAAGTTCCTGAATCACTTGATTACCTTTTTTTAGCTGTTGGCGGTGGCGGTTTGGCCGCTGGCTCAGCCCTGATACTCGACTATTTATCACCTAATACGCGTCTAATTGCTGTGGAGCCAGAAAAAGCAGCATCGTTAACTATAGCCATGACACATGGTGCTCCTATGGCTTTGCAGGAAATTGATTCATTTGTGGATGGCGCAGCGGTTAAACGCATGGGAGACAAAACGTTTGGAATTATTCAAAATCGAATCGATCGTATTTTAACTATTGAAAAAAGCCATTTGTGTCAAACCATGCTAGATTTGTATCAATTTTATGGGATGATCGTTGAACCCGCTGGAGCGTTATCGGTGGCTGCTTTATCCACCATCGCAACTGAAATTAAAGGCAAGACCGTTGTTTGTGTAGTTTCTGGAGGAAATTTTGACCCGAAGCGTTTCCCTGAAATTCGCGAATTCGCAAAAAATGTACAAAAAGAATAATTTATTTCAAATTTTTCGCTCCAATATAAAATTAGATTTAAGACTATTTGTCTTTTTAATTTATTTTTATAGATAAAAAATCTATTATTACCCTTATTTATTAGTATATGTAGTTAATTAGTCTAATTACTGTTCATGCGTGTAATTGCTTCTTAGTATAAAATAATTTAGTTTTACGCTCTAATTTGTAAACAAGCCGCATGAGTAATCGCATTCAAATTTTTGATACTACGCTTCGAGATGGAGAACAAGTTCCAGGTTGTCAGTTAAACCGAGAGGAAAAAGTTGAGGTTGCTAAAGAGCTTGAAAAATTAGGCGTTGATATCATAGAGGCTGGTTTTCCCATTTCATCTCCTGGTGATTTTGCTTCGGTAAAAGCCATTGCAGAATCGGTGACAGAGTCGACTGTTTGTGCGTTAACGCGCGCTAAAAAAGAAGATATAGATGCTGCTGTAGCAGCCTTACAATCAGCTCGTCGTCCGCGTATTCATACGGGAATCGGTTCATCAGACGTTCATATTAAACATAAGTTTAATTCAACTCGCGAAGAAATTATCGAGCGTGGGGTGTGGGCTGTAAAGTATGCCAAATCCTTCGTAGAAGATGTAGAATTCTTTGCCGAAGATGCTGGTCGGGCCGATTTACCTTTCCTTGCTAAATTAACTTCTGAGGTTATCAAAGCGGGTGCGACGGTTGTCAACTTGCCTGATACGACTGGATATCTATTGCCAAATCAAATGTTTGATCGCATCACTTATTTGTTTCAACATGTTGATAATATTCATCAGGCAACAATTTCCATGCACAATCACAATGATTTAGGATTAGCGACGGCAAATACCATGGCGGGTATTCAAGCAGGTGCGCGTCAAGTGGAAGTAACGATCAATGGAATTGGAGAGCGCGCTGGAAATACCTCATTGGAGGAGGTTGCCATGATCTTAAATGTTCACAAAGATTTGGGATATACGACAGGAATTAATCCGAAATATTTATACCCAACAAGTTGCTTGGTTTCGAATTTGATGGGTATGCCTGTGCAGGCCAACAAAGCCGTTGTGGGCGCTAATGCTTTTGCTCATTCATCAGGTATCCATCAGGATGGATTTTTAAAGCATGCGCAAAATTATGAAATCATGAATCCGGAGGATGTGGGTGTGCCCTCATCCGCCATTTTGTTAACTTCTCGTTCAGGGCGGGCGGCACTACGTCACCGACTAAACATCTTAGGATTTGATTTTGAAAAACCTGAATTGGACAAAATCTATACACGTTTCCTACTGATGGCTGACGCGCGCAAAATGATTCATGATGAAGATCTGAAAGAGTTAGTTGGTTAATCAACCATCCAAGGGACGCGCAAGTGTCCCTTTTTTATTTCACGCTACTGGCCAATTTGATTTGATTAGCCTCTAGAATTTGTAGAATTTGCAAATTGATTTCTTGTTTCACTAGTTGGAATTTAGCAAAGTCTTTCGTTTGCACAAAGAAGGTTACGCTGATTTCCAGCGCGTACAAGCCGAATCCCTCAAACACAACTTTAGGTGCTTTCTTTTTACATAAAGCATCTTCAAGAATTGTTTTTTCAATGGCTGCGATGGCAGGTTCAATTTGATTCGTTTGCGTTTGAAGGTCACAGGTTAAGGTAAATTTAGCCCGACGGAATTCGCGATCTGTCAAATTTTCAAGGGACTGCGATGTAAGCAATCGGTTTGGAATCACAATTAAATTTCCATCCACGCCTCGAAGGCGCGTACTACGAAAGCCAATTTTTTCGATGTCGCCGGAGATTGTGCCAACTTGAATTGTGTCACCTACTACGAAGGGCAGGTCCAAAAAAATAGTAAAGGAGGCAAATAGATTTTCGAGCGTTTCTCTCGCGGCTAAAGCAAGCGCTAAACCACCTAAACCTACCCCTGTAATTAAGGCAACTACATCTACTTCGAAAATACGACCGAGTAAAACAAAACTCGCACCGGTGATAATAAAGACCAAGGATAGGTCGTTGATAAACGGAATGAATTGCTGTTTTGCTTTCTCGCCTACCCCCTTCCATTTTTCTTGAGCGACCAAAATACCCACTTTCATTAAGCGAATGATTACCCATGTGAAAGAAAGAATAAGCGTTGTTTCAAAGGTCTTTTTAACTAAATATAATAGGCCAAATTTATCTATTGACGCGATATTCCAGGTTTGTGGTATATGTAAGTTTTGAGATGCCAGATAGAGGAATACCCAAAAGAGTAATAACTCAAAGGGCTTTCGTAATAATTGAATACAATCTTGAATAGAGACCGATTCTACAGGAATGAATCGGTATACAAGTTTAGAAAACGAATTGGAAATAAAACGGCGAATTAAAATCCCTACAAGCAAAACTCCCAAAAATGCGAGTAAATCAAATGCAGTATTTTCAAGCCATACCCATTTATGTAATCTTTCCATACATCATGAAAACAAATTATGATTTCAAATATAGCTAATATCTTATTCGATTATGAAAAAAATTACGACCTTTGCAGACTTGAATTATATAATAGAGCCGATTTTAACCGCATGATTTACAAGCAATTGATTTATACCCAACTTTCTAAAAAGGCTCTCCGAGTATTTTTTTGTGCCTCATTTTGTTTTTCATTTGGCATTTCTCAAACGTCCTTCGCGCAGACTATTGTAAATTCTCCGCTCTCTTACATAGGTATGGGTGAAATCTATCCTGCCGAAACACCTTCAAATTCCATGATGGGAGGAATTGGAATTTCCAATTCGAATGGAATCTACTCGAATCAAATGAATCCAGCGTTACTAGCTCGAAACCGTTACACGGTATTAGAAGCTGGAATTAATGCGGAATTGAAAAATATGCAAGATTACCGTCAGCGCCAACAGGTCTTGGGGGGTAATTATCAATCATTTAGTTTAACCTTACCCATGTCAAATCGCTGGTCCATGTCAATTGGGATTCGTCCGCATTCTAATGTTAATTATGAGACTAAATCATACCGAAGATTAAATGTTTTAGGTGTAGATAGTTTGATTTATGGCTACAAGGGAACAGGGGGCGTAAGTAAATTAACAATGAATCATGGCGTTCGTATTGGAAAAGAATTTTACATCGGATTAGAAACTGCGTATTTATTTGGAACAGTTTCGCGTCAAGTATCAACGCAAAATTTGTCTGATGGGCAATACTACAAGATACAACTAGAAAATGTGACACGTTATTCTGACTTTTCATTTAAAGCGGGAATAGCCTATCGGCACATGATTAAAAATGATATTTTCCTTAATCTAGGAGCGACATTTGATTTATCTAATCAGCTAGGTGCAACGAATTTACGTCGTTTTGCCACCTTAGATTTGACGGGATTAAATGTGATTAATTCGGATACACTTGAAAAAGAGACGAAGTTCAATCAAAAAATTCCTGTTGCCCAGCGCATTGGCATTAGTTTAGAGCGACCAGCAGTATGGATGGTTGGCGTTGATTATTCACGCACAAATTGGACTGCTATTCAAAATAATTTAGGCCGTTCAGCCAAATTACCTACGACCTCAACAATTGCCTTTGGTGCGGAATATACGCCCGATTTTGAATCCATTTCAAATTTTTTCAAACGAACTACCTACCGTGTAGGTTACAGTTATGCAACAACCCCATATGATTTTGCGGGGAATGGGCGTTTTGCGAAAGATGAATTTGTTAGCGGAGGATTCGCTTTCCCATTACGTAATTTCTTGAATTACATTAACATTTCATACCAGTTCGGCCGAAGAGGGTTGTTGGCCGACAACGCCCTTGAAGAACAATACCAGCGCGTTGTGATAGGATTAACTTTAGGAGATGCTTGGTTCCAGAAAGTCAAACTAAACTAATATCGTATCCATGCGCCAGCTTCGGATTATTTATTTGTTCGGTTGGGTCATTTGCCTTCTCGCTTGCAGCGAACAAAAGAAATCTGTTAACTTAATATTTAAAGGTCCGAAATCAGAACTTTCAGGTATTGATATGATTTATTCTGATTCTGCCCGTGCAGTTGTTCGCATGGTAACGGAGAGTCAAATTACGACGCCAACGGAAGATCGAATTTACCCCAAAGAGATGAAACTTTGGTTTTATGATAAATTGGGAAATGTAACCTCGATGATTCGAGGAGATTCTGCGCATTTTTTTCGACAAACTAATTCGTACCGTTTAATGGGTCATGTGGTTATCAATAACCAATTAAAAGGGGAGCTGATTAAGACGGATGAGTTTACCTGGTTGCCAGGGGAAAAGCGTATTTTCACAGAAAAATCCGTTTCAATCAAAACGCGGACGGATATTATTCACGGCGTAGGCTTAGACGCAGCGCAAGATTTTTCAACGTACTCGTTGCGGCATGTGACTAATTCTATTTTGACCGTAGATGAATTACCCACTAATTAATCTACCCCCTTCAATGCGATTCTAGTTGAGTCAAATGAAAAAATTTGCTCATTATTTCCCCACTCATGGCGCATAAACGTGATTATTTCAGCAATGTCAATCGCATGTAATTTCGGATTCGCAGGCATGTAACCTGACGCAGATTTACGCCCTTGTTTGATTAACTTGGCCAGATCGGGAGCAGGAATTTTACTTTTTGTGATAGCTGGATATAAATTTCGAAGACCTAGCCCATTAGATTGGTGGCAATTAGCACAATTGTTTTCATATTGAACTCTCCCTTCAATCACATATTGCTCATGGAGAATCTCCTCTTTAGACTTGCAGGCGATAAAACTAAAAGCCAAAGCGGCTAACAATATGTGTTTCATTTTAGTAAGATTTCTAAATCTTCAATTAGGTGATTTACTTCTTCTTCTTTTGTTCCATCGTAAATTCCACGGATGTGACGCTGCTTATCCACTAGGATAAAGGCACCGCTGTGCACAAATCCACCTACCTCATTTTTATCTTCTTGTGTTGTCACCATATAGCTTTTTTCACCCAAGGCATAAATGGCTTTTTTGTCACCTGTCAGCATGTTCCAGCGCGGAGCTTTTACGTCTAAGCGACTCGCATATTGCCTTAAAATATAAGGTTTGTCAAAATCAGGATCAATGCTGTGCGATAGGATTCGAATTTGATCATTCGTTGCATAACGTTCATAAATACGCAGCAACTGCGTTTTCATTTTTGGACAAATCGTTGGACACGTCGTAAAAAAGAAGTCGGCAATGTAGATTTTCCCCTCCATGTCTTTTTCGCTCACCCAGATTGAATCTTGATTAAGAAATCTAAACGGAGGTATTTGGTGGTAAATCGTATCTGTTTTTCCGCCAATAACTCGTGTTTGATGCCTTCCTAAAAAGGGTAGTTTTTTGTCTTGCGAGCAACTCAACGAGAAAAATAAAAGACTAGCGAGAAAGATACGTTTTAGCGGCATGAAGACTTGAGTCTGTTGATGTTTTTAATCGGGTTAGCGCAGAATATTGTGATTGAAGGTAGGTGACTTTTTCGCCAACGGCCAATTTAGATAAGCTGTCAAGTGAAAACTGATGCATCCATTCCATCATAGAATCATCTGCCTGATCTAGCGCATGGATAATTTGTTTAATGTGCACAGAATCTTTTCCTTTGGAAATGCTATCTAAGGATGATTTGAATGAAATCAATTGTTCGGTTTGCGGCATTAACGTATCGTGAAGTTTCAATACTTTTTCTTGTAATGCGGAACTCAATTTTTCTTCAGCAGTCGTACACGCAAAAGCTGTCGTAAGGAAGACTAACGTAACGATTTTTTTAAGCATGATTTGATTGAATTAATTTTCGAACATTTTCTTTAAGCTCAACATATCCTTTCGTCCCTCCAATCATTTTCGCAATTTCATCCACGCGATCTTCACCTTTCAGTTCTCTCAGGCTAGAAACTGTTTTTTCACCTGCATGATCCTTATAAACGAACCAATGATGTGCACCCGCTGCTGCGATTTGGGGTAGGTGGGTAATGGCAATGATTTGATGTGAATGGCTCATTTGTGTTAACATTTGGCCAATTTTAATTGCAATTTCACCTGAAACGCCCGTATCTATTTCATCTAAAATGAGGGTAGGCATGGCACGCTTTTCGGCTAATAAATGTTTGATCGAAAGCATGAGTCGGCTCATTTCTCCTCCCGACGCAATTTGACGAAATGGCTTGGGTGCCAATCCTTTGTTTGCTGAAAACAATAATTGGATTTTATCAATCCCTGACATTTGTATTTCTTGTTCCCGTATTTCCCAATCGAGCGTTGCGTTTGGAATGCCGAGTGCTTGTAGTGATTCTTGTAATTTTTGGGTGATGGGTTGATAGACCTCCCTGCGGTTAGCTTGTAATTGAGCAGCTTGAGTTTGGGCTAATTTAAAGGTTGATGCTACCTGTTTTTCTGCCAAAGCCAGTGCTTCGTCTAGATTGGCATGACTTGAAATCTGATTGTCAATGTCATCACGAAGCTGAATCAATTGGTCAATCTCACGTAACTGGTATTTTTGAAGTAGACGATTTAGTAAATCAAGTCGCTGTTGAGATTGGATTAATTCGTTCGGGTCAGACTGGAAATTTTCAGCTTCTCGTTCGATCTCGTTGGCCAAATCTTTTGTCTCTAGCCAAATACTCTCTAACCTTTTTTGCCAGCTCGCATAATCCTCTCCAAATTTACTTAGCACATTAACTTGTTGTAATGCGGCACGCATTTGCTCAACCGTTGATATATCAGCTGCGCTCATTAAATTAGCCAGCTGCGCTAGTCTTTCGTTGATTTGCTCGGCGTTTTGTCCTTTTTCTACCTGGGAACGAAGCGTTTCATATTCAGTAGGAAGGAGATTTGCATCGCTTAATTCTTGGAATTGAAATTGCAAAAAATCTAGTCCTTGCGTTCCTTCAGCTGCTTTTTTTTGTAATGCTTGCAGGTCTTTTGTCGCTTGATTGTATAGTCGGTAACTCGTTTGGTAGGCCAATTTAAGCGTCTGGTTTTGCGCAAAACTGTCAACTAACTCCAGTGTAAAATCTGTATTAGCGAGCCACCAGGTGTCTTGTTGGGAATGTATGTCAACCAATTCTTGGCCAATTTTTTTTAGCGAATCTAAGTTGACCGGACTGTCATTTACGAATGTACGTGATTTACCTTGTGGATTAATTTCACGTCGGATAATACATGGTTCTTCGAAATCAATGCCTTCTTCTTCGAAAATTTGTTGAATGTGCGGATACGGCGCTACTGAAAATGTGCCTTCAATAATGCACTTTTTTTCTGGGTCAAAGAGGGATTTTCCATCGGATCGGGCACCCATGAGTAGGGAGATTGCACCTAGCAAAATGGATTTGCCGGCACCTGTTTCTCCTGTGATCACACTCAAGCCGTTGGACAGGCTCAAATTAATTGAGTCTATGAGGGCGTAATTTTGAATGTGCAGGTGCTTAATCATGTAATGGTATTCGAATTCGAATTTACACAAAAATATGTTGTTCGATTTTTTATTTCCAAGCTTAAAAGGTTTTTGATGAATTTTATCAATAATTTGTACCTTTGGAAAAATTTCTTGCCTACGTATATTTAACCCCTACCCAATGAGTGTTTTAGTTAACAAGAATTCGAAAATTATTGTCCAAGGATTTACCGGAACTGAAGGTACCTTTCATGCCGAACAAATGATTGCCTACGGTACGCAGGTTGTAGGCGGGGTTACTCCAGGAAAAGGTGGTGGTTCTCATTTAGATAAGCCTATTTTTAATACGGTTTCAGAAGCGGTTGCTAAAACGGCAGCGGATACGTCTATCATTTTTGTTCCGCCTGCATTTGCTGCAGACGCAATTATGGAGGCTGCAGAAGCTGGTATTAAAGTGATTATTTGTATCACGGAAGGAATTCCGACGAAAGATATGATCATTGCGAAAGAATATATTCAAAATTTTGATTGCCGATTAATCGGTCCTAATTGCCCGGGTGTGATGACAGCTGAAGAATGTAAAGTAGGCATTATGCCTGGTTTTATTTTCCAGAAAGGTCGGGTGGGTATCGTTTCCAAATCAGGTACTTTAACCTATGAGGCAGTAGATCAATTAACTAAAGCTGGATTAGGCCAAACAACTGCTATCGGAATCGGTGGTGATCCTATTATTGGTACAACCACCAAAGAAGCGGTTGAACTTTTAATGAATGATCCAGAAACAGAGGGTATTGTGATGATTGGAGAAATTGGTGGAGGCATGGAAGCTGAAGCAGCACTTTGGATTAAAGCAGACGGGAATCGTAAACCGGTCGTAGGCTTTATCGCTGGCCAAACAGCCCCAAAAGGACGCCGAATGGGTCATGCGGGTGCGATTATTGGTGGGGCGGATGATACGGCAGAAGCAAAAATGAAGATCATGAAAGAATGTGGAATTCATGTTGTTTATTCTCCTGCAGATATTGGTGAAACGATGATTAAGGCGTTAGCTGGAAAATAATAAAATCAAAAGGATGCATCCTTTAGTTCAAAAATCTGCTTACCTGAACTTATTTAGCCAGGTAAGCAGATTTTTTTTATGGGGTTTACTTAGCCTATTTGTGCAAGTAGGACATGCGCAATGGAAGCAATCACATGCATTTGAGAAGGAATGGATGGTGTATCAGCCAACCGTCAAGGGGTTTTTACCCTATATTGCATCAAAACATTTTGGGTATAAATCAAAATCACTTGCTGTAAATCCGGCAGATTATCCGAATGGATATTTACGGATTAATCCAGAGGCTGATTATCAATTATTTATTCAAGGGGAATTTCAGTTATTTCTGCCTAAGGGACAGTTAATTCGTTTGTCGCTCGATAGTTTACAGCAAAAGTATACGGATGAGAGTCAGCTTGTTCTCACAATTTATAGTACAGATTTGAAGGGGCTGCCGAGCGAGTTTAGTGTTGAACGGAAGGTATTCGTAAGCTCCGATACAATGGCCGATTTTCTAACCATAAAACGCCGAAATTCATTTATTTTCTATCAATTTTTCGGCTTTTCTTTTTTAGTTTTACTTCTATTTATTGGAATCTTGTTTGCGGTTTTTCCACGCTATTTTCACACGTATTACCGTTTTTCAGATTGGATTCATTGGGAGGTAAAAGAAGATGCCGTATTAAAAAGTCCCTTTGCCTTCCCTAATTTATGGGTCATTTTTACATTGAGTCTAATTACGGCGTGTTTGTCATTTTTTAACCGGCTCATGCAGCAATCTAATGATGCGCTTTTCGAATCGTGGGAAAACGTCCAAACCATTGGAGCATCTCTCGGATTTTTAGGTATGAAAACTTTCATTGCCTTTATTTTGTTTATTTCGCGGTATTTTGTTTTTAAATTGTTCGCAAATTTATTTCGCTTGTCCCAAGTGCCTGAGGCTCACTATTTCAAATCCTTACAGACTAATTTTCAATTTTTTACTGGTTTATTTTTGTGCATAGGTTTATATTCATTGTATCAAGGACCCTTGGTTTCAATCAATCTGACGCACATCTCGTACGTGATAACCGGGTATTTTATACTTAGATCGTTCTATTTATTTCAAGTTTTTCGGAAATCATTTCAGTTGAACCAACTCTCACTTTTGGCTTATTTGATTTTAATGGAGGGCCAAGTATTGGTCTTCGGTTTACGCGAATTAATTTTCCCGGAGTACATGTAGACGCTTTAAATTTTTGAATAAAAAAAACGTATATTTGCAGGCATTTTGAGAAATAGTAGTCTCAGGCGCATTAATTGAATATTGTTCTTATGAGTGAAATTACAAATGGCGTACAGCAGGACGCCAGCCGGCTAAAGAAAGTAAAAAGTATCCTGGTTACGCAAGCTGCTCCAACGGATGCTAAATCCCCTTACTTTGAGATTGAGCGTAAATACCATGTGAAAGTAGATTTTCGTCCTTTCATTGAAGTTCAAGGTATTGCCTACAAAGAATTTCGGAAGCAAAAAATAGAGATTTTGGCACATTCGGCCATTATTTTTACAAGCCGTAATGCCATTGATCATTTCTTCCGTATCTGTAAAGAGGCAAAAATTGAGGTACCTGCCGATATGAAATATTTTTGTATCACGGAACAAACGGCGAATTACCTACAAAAATATATTGTGATTCGTAAGCGTAAAGTTTTTACGGGGACACGTACGGCGTTGGATTTATTAGAAATAATCAAGAAACATAAGACTGAAAAATTCTTATTTCCATGTTCAAATAAACGCCAAAAGGATTTGCCAGACTACATGGGTACGAACGATTTCCAATTAACAGAAGCCGTGATGTATGAAACGGTATCAGCCGATTTATCAGATTTGGAAAATGTTTTTTATGATATAATTGCATTTTATAGTCCTTCTGGGATCACTTCTTTGTTCTTGAATTTCCCTGATTTCAAACAAAATAATACACGGATCGCGGCATTTGGGCCAACTACGGCGCAGGCGGCTATAGATGCAGGTTTAATCATTGATGTTCAAGCCCCGATGCCCAGCGCACCTTCGATGACAGGCGCACTTGAACTTTATATCAAACAAGTGAATAAATAAATCAGTTTAGCTCCCATCGGGAGCTTTTTTTTTCCTTAGCTTTGTCAAACCTCAAAGGATTGACAAAGCTTGGGGGAAATCAGTTTGCTGGTTTGGTCAATTAATCGTTATTTTAAGGGTTGATATTCATTCATGGGCTATTTTTCACGTTTCTTCTTGTGGATAATTTTGTGTTTGTGCCTGGCACCTCAAATTAGTTTGTATAGCCAATTAGGCCCTCAGTTAAGCATGTTTACGCAAAATCGGATCTATTTAAATCCGGCTTATTCGGGTGATGGCGATCGTGCATACGTTCAATTACATGTTCGAAATCAATGGACTGGGTATCAAGCAACCCAAGAAGGGGCAGGAAGTTTAGGGACTCGCCTACTTAGTGCATCTGTACCACTGGGAGGAACAGGACTAGGGTTTGGCTTGAATTACTTATCGGATTTGACTCCTTC
This sequence comes from Aquirufa sp., assembly GCF_044377215.1. GTDB lineage: Bacteria > Bacteroidota > Bacteroidia > Cytophagales > Spirosomataceae > Aquirufa. The sequence goes on along the minus strand of NZ_JBILJM010000021.1, from coordinate 12,590 downwards.
AGGTGTTGGATTACAAATTGCTAATCTTCAGTTAGCTTATCAACTGGCTATCGGGGAGTCTCAGATTTCTTTTGGTGGTGGTTTTGGATTGCAAACCCAATCAGTAGATGGAACTGTTTTTCGTGTCCGTGATTCAGGTGACCCAATTGTGGATGAGTTTACCGGGAAGCAAGTTAGTCAAGCGAAATCGACCTCACGCGGTGGGATTCTATTTAAACGTAAACAATTACACATCGGATTAAGTAGTTCATTTTTTAATCAAGCTCAGGAATTCAGCTTGCATGCGGAACATACAATACCCGTCTTATCGAGTTTGGAACTTAATCCATTTTTTCGGGCACGTTCAATAGCTGATGCCGTAATAATCGAGCCAGGTGTGCGTATTGTGTATCAAAATGCGATTTGGGTAGGTGGTAGTTTCAGATCGAACGATGCCATCGTGGGAATGATTGGCGCAAGTATCTGGAAGCACAGACTAGAAGCAGGTTACTCAATCGACTATACGACTGTTAATTTACCGGTTAAATCGCTTTTGACACATGAAGTTTTTTGTCGGTTCAACTTGCCTAATTTTACATTCAAAACAGTAAATGCCCCAGTCAAAACGCCACGTTTTAGACTAAATTAGGCACTTTTAGTCTGCTTAAAAAAAATAGCTTTTGTGTATTGATTGTCAGAAATATACTTTAATTTTGAGGAATTTGAATTAATTATGTAGTACTGTAGTGCCACATACAATATTTGTTACTTCAAATCGTTTTGTACAAAGATCTATTAATTCGTGTATATGAATTTTAAATTAGTTGGTAAGCAACTCGCCTTAAGTTTATCTGTAATTGTGTTGGCCATGGCTGTATATAGTTGTGGCGGCCCCAAAAGTTCCAAGTCTTCGGGTGGTAAAACGTTAAGTAGCTCCAAGGGAGGTGCAAAAAAAGGGAAAGGTTTACTTAGTTTTGGTAAGCAATCTAAAGAGGCACCTGGTGTTGAAAATGGAGAAATCGTGGCTGCTTCCCGTAAAGGATGGAGTCAACCCACTCCTTATGGTATGGTTTTGGTGCCATCGGGAAGTTTTATGATGGGTCAAGCAGATGAGGATGCGTCTCGTTCTGGAATCAGCTTTAATAAGCGTGTGACGGTAGCTGCGTTTTACATGGACGATACTGAAATAACCAATCATGAATACCGTCAGTTTACAGGTGCTTTGTTAAAGGATTCTGTATCTGTGCTAGGTGAGGATAAGATATTTACAGAATATTATCCTGATACTACGGTTTGGAATAGTGATTTTACATATCACAATGGGGATCCGATGACGGAATACTACTTTTCGAGTCCTGCTTTCGATTTATATCCTGTCGTAGGAGTGAGCTGGGATGCCTCTAAATATTTTTGTTTGTGGCGCTCTAAAATGATGAATGATTTTAGGAAAAAGCAAGGCTTATATATTTTACCCCGTTTTGAATTACCTTCTGAATCTGAGTGGGAATGGGCGGCTCGAGGTGGTCGTGCTGCTAGTAAATATCCATGGGGTAATCCATATGTAGCGAATTCAGTTGGCTGTTTACAAGCTAATTTCAAGCCACATCGTGGTAATTATGATGCGGACGGATATTCGTATACATCGCCTGCGAATGCATTTGAGCCGAATGATTATGGCCTATATAATATGGCTGGAAATGTGGCTGAGTGGTGTGAAGATGCGTATGCCGACAATGCCTCTGCGGTAACATGGGATTTGAATACGGTTAATAAAGATGCCGATGAACCACGAAAAGTTACGCGTGGGGGATCTTGGAAAGATATTGCTTATTATTTGGAGACAGGTACACGTGCCTACGAGTTACAAAATAAAAAACGTTCATATATTGGTTTCCGCTCTATGATGCGGTACCTAGGACGTCCAGCAGTTAAATAACATTCATTTTAGAACATATTAATCGAATAAGTCAAATGGGATTAGAAAAATCAATCAACGTCGTAGCTAGTTTTGGTGCTGCTGTAGTTATTGTTGGCGCATTATTTAAAATCGTACACTGGACAGGTGCTAACGAAATGTTAATGGTCGGCATGTTTACCGAAGCCGCCATTTTTATTTTGTTTGGTGTTTTGTACTTGAAAGCAAAACCCGAGAAGGAATATAATTGGGAAAATGTGTATCCAGAATTAATGGGAGATAAGCCTGCAGCGCCACGTGCATCTACTGGATTAGCTGATCTAGCTAACCAGCCAGGTTTAGGAGCTGATGTCGTAGCTAACTTAACTAAAAGCTTACAGGGTTTGACTGCAACGGCAAATAGTCTACAAGAAATTTCAAAGGCAACTGGTGCGACACAAGAATTTGTGCAATCGTTGACTACTTCTTCGCAATCATTGGGAGCCCTTAATAAAACAGTTGCTGATGCAACAACTTCATTAGGGTCTATTTCAATTTCATCTACTGAGGCGGCAAAATATGCGCAGCAATATGCGAAAGCTGGTGATCAATTGGCCGCATTGAATGCAGTTTATGAAACTGAAATTCAGGAATCCTCCAAGCATTTAAAAGCAATCAACGGATATTATTCTAATGTTACGGCGACAACGGAGCAGCTTGCAGCTTCTTCGAAAGACGCTGCTTTGTTTCAAGCTGAATTAGCGAAGTTAAACGCTAACATTCAAGCTTTGAATCAAGTATACGGAAGTATGTTAACTGCAATGAAAGGGTAATCACGTTTTTGTCACGTATCAGATACTATGGCTAGTTTAAAAGAAACACCCCGGCAGAAAATGATCGGGATGATGTATTTAGTGTTAACAGCTCTTCTTGCCCTGCAAGTGAGCGATGCACTATTGCAAAAATTTACACTTCTAAATTCAAGTCTTGAGGTTGCTAATCAGTCGGCAGCATCTAAGAATAAAGGAATGGTTCAAGGTATTGAGGAGCGAATCAAAGATTTGCCAAACCCTGCTGCTTATGCAGATATTTTGAAGCGTGCGAATGAAGTTAAGAAAGAAGCCGACGCTTTAGTTGGTCATTTGGAGTCGTTGAAGTCACAAGTTTTAGAGACTGGTGGTGGTATTGATCCTGAAACGGGTAATATCAAAAATCCGAAAGAAGAAGAAAAAGTTTATAGTTTGATGGTTGGCGCCAACAAATCAGGAGAAGCCTACAAGTTAGTGGGTCTTTTTGATGCCTATGTTAAGAAGTTGGAAGGTCTGGCTGATCCAGGAACTAAATTTCCAAGTTTGGCGGCAGACGGTAAAACAGATCCAATTGCGAGTAAGGATCCTAATCAGGCTAATAAAGATTTCGCTGAATTGAATTTTGCACAAACTCCTGTACCTGCTGCCATGGCGACAATCAGTCAAAAGCAAGCTGAGGTAAGACGCTACGAAAGTGATGTTTTAGCACAGCTAGCAGCCAAAGTAGGTGCGAAAGAAATTAAGTTTGATAAGGTTTTTGCACAAGTATCTGCTAATGCGAATACGGTTGTAGCCGGTATGGATTATCAAGCTGAGGTATTTATCGCTGCGACTTCGAGTGGCTTTACCCCTCGTATGAGCTTTAATGGCGCTTCCATCCCTGTTTTAGATGGACGTGGTCAAATCAAATTTAAAACCTCCGGTGGTGGCTATGATGCAAATGGTATGTCAAAAAAGACATATACAGCCTCTGTTTCCTACATGAGTCCGGCAGGTCCAAAAACAGAAACGATTCAAAAAGAATATTTTGTTTTAAAGCCTACGTATAATATTGAGACAGCGACTTTGCCGGCACTTTATTTAGGCTGTGCAAACCGACTAAGTGTAGCTAGTGCAGGTTTAGGGGCTCTTTGGAATCCAACTTTTACGGCTGATGGTGGCGAGGCAATCGCTGGTCAAACGCGAGGAAAAGTAACTATAGTGCCAAGTGCGGCTACGATTACGCTAAATGTAGCTAACAGTGGGACTTTGCTAGGAAAAGAAACCTTTCGTGTGCGACGTGTTCCAAGACCGGATGTAAAGGTATTTGGTAACGGTGGAGAGCTAGATGAAAAGCGTGGCGCAAGTGCGTCAGGTTTACGTAGCATCGATGCCCGTGCCTTGGCTGATGAGTCGTTCAAATCAACAAACCCAGAAGATGCGAATTTCCGTGTTTCTGAGCTTTATGTTGCTTTGGCACGTGGCCAACGGAAAATCGATGATTTAACCTTACCTGGCTCGGGCTCAATTGCTAAGTTAGCAGCTCAAGCACAAGCTGGTGATCGTTATTACATTGAAATTAAAGGAGTTCAACGTAAAAACTTTAAGGGTGCCGTTGAAACAATTCCATTTACCATGGCGAAAAATATTCCGTTGAATTAATACGAAATACATGAAATTAGTATCCAAATTTTTATTGTTTAGTGCATTTGTGGGCCTTTCATTTCAGTCCCTTGCACAAGAAAAGCCAGTTCCAGTTAATCCAAACTCAGTTCGTCCCATTGATGAATCTAGTATTCATTATAAAGCGCGTTTGTGGCGCCGAATGGACTTGAATGAAAAAATTAACCAGCCTTTCTTTTCGGTCAATAATGAAATCTCTAAATTTATTTTGGAATGGGTAAAAGCGGGAGTTTTAACTCCTTATGCCAATGATTCATTAGTTACTAAATTGACCGCAGACCAATTTCAAGAAAACTTGAAAATGGAGGAGCAATCAGAGGAGTCAGCTCTATCTGATGCTGAAAAAGCAGCTGGTTTTGGCGCTGAAGGTGCTACGCCTAAGGCTGCTAGTGGAACGGACGACGGCTGGGGTGGTGGTGCAAAGCCTGCAGCAGCTCCAGCGAAAGATGCGTTTGAAGCGAAACCAGCAAGTGCTGCCGTTTCTTATTACTTCCCTAAAGAATTGTCTATTTTAGAAATACGTGAAGATGCGGTTATTGACCGTAGAAGATCTCGTTTATACTTTGATATTCAGTCGATTACGCTTATCATTCCTGCATCTAAAACGAAAGCTGGATTTGATAAATCAGTTGCATCATTCCGCTACAAGGATTTGTACAAGTTGTTCCGAAGTAATCCTAATTGTATTTGGTATAATTCAGAAAATGAGACTCAGCATAAAAATATGGCTGATGCTTTTGATTTGCGAATGTTCCAAGCGCGAATTATTAAGAAAGGTAATGTGGAGAATAAGTTTCTTACCGATTTATATGGGGGAGAGAAGGAAGGTCTAATGATGTCCCAGCTCTTGGAGTATAAATTACTTGAAATGGAGCATGACCTCTGGGAAAACTAAAATGTAATTTAATTGGGGAGCTGTAATTAGTTCCCCTTTTTTATGCCCATCTCATTTTTGGATTAATCGAGTAAAAAATAATACGTTAGGTTAGTAGCCTCTATCAAATCCTAAATTTTTCCGGGTGGTGATATGTATTATCAAGATTTAATTCCATTTTTCGCAGAGTAAAATGTAAATTGCAAAGTAAATTGACTTAATTAATCTATGTCGTATCAACGCAAAACAAAAATTGTTGCCACAGTAGGCCCAGCCTCTGAATCTAGAGAATCATTAATCCAATTAGCCGAGGCAGGTGTAAATATCTTCCGTTTAAATTTTTCGCATGGCACGCATGAGGATCATTTGGCCCGTTTGAAGATGATTCGTTCCATCAGTGATGAAATGGGTTTGAATTTAACTATTCTTCAAGATTTGCAGGGTCCTAAAATTCGTACCCAACTTGTTGAAAATAATGGTGTTCCACTAGAAGCAGGCAAGCATTTGATTTTTGCGATGGACGAAAACCTTTTGGGAACATCTGAGAAAGTAGGTACCACATACACGTCGATGTACTTAGATGTGAATGTTGGCGAGCGTATTTTGATGGATGATGGTAACCTGGAGGTAAAGGTGCTTGCTATTGATAAGGTAAAAAAAGAAGTACTTACGGAAGTGATTTACGGAGGTATTTTGAAGTCAAAAAAAGGAATTAATCTTCCCGGAACCAAGGTGTCTTTACCTTGTTTAACTGAAAAAGATACAGCAGATTTATATTTTGGCTTAGACCATGGTGTGGATTGGATTGCTTTATCTTTTGTACGTAAAGCTTCAGATATCTGGGATATTAAAGATAAAATCAAGGCTTACGGCAAAACGGCTAAAGTTATTGCCAAAATCGAAAAGCCTGAAGCAATTGATAATTTGGATGAGATCATTGAAGCGACGGATGCCATCATGGTGGCGCGTGGCGATCTAGGGGTCGAAATGGACGGTGCCGTTGTTCCCTACTTACAAAAAGTTATGGTAGAGAAGTGTACAGCCGCCGGGAAACCAGTAATTGTAGCTACCCAAATGTTGGAATCTATGATTACCAATCCAGTACCTACGCGCGCTGAAACATCCGACGTGGCAAATGCGGTTTTGCAAGGGGCTTCTGCCACCATGCTTTCCGGCGAATCTGCTTCTGGTGCTTACCCAATCAAAGCCGTTGAAACGATGGCGCATATTCATGAGGTCGTAGAGCAGCAACAAAATGCGATTGAAATTATAAAAGGAGATGAAGCTGCGATCTATTTTAAAAACCATGCATTAGCAAATACACCTAATGTTACCTTAACTGACCGCCTAATTTCTGGTGCATGCCGTTTAGCGCGTGACTCCAAAGCAAAAGCGATTCTTTGTATTACCAATTCAGGCCAAACAGCATTTAAGCTGTCGGCGCACCGGCCAAAAGCCGACTTATATATTTTTACCAATGACAAACAGGTGATGACTACCATGGGTCTTTTATGGGGCGTTAAAGTATTTTATTATGATGCTGCCGTTGAAAGTGTTGAGAAAACGGTGCAAGGTATGGTCGATCGATTAAAGAACGAGGGATTACTTCAGGTGGGCGATGTTTTTGTAACAACTTTATCTATCCCTGCGCATACGACGAAAAAAACGAATACGGTTCAATTGGGAACTGTCGAGTAATTCTTTTATGAAGAAAAAGAATCCATATATTTCAAATCCTCTAATCGGTCTATACTCTGTGTGGACCGGTTTTTGGTTTATTGGCTGGTTTCTCGCGCTGTACCCCTTCATGGTTATTTTACTGCAGCGTAAGGATACCAAACGCTACGCACATAAATTAGTCCGTCTTTGGTCCAGTTTATTTTTTGCTTTTGGATTCGTTCGTTTTGAAATTCAAACAGACAAAAAATTAGATTCTAAGCAAGCATATGTATTCTGCTCGAATCACTTCTCCTATTTAGATATTCCAGCTTTTGTGAAGATCTTGCCCAATTATTTCTCCTTTGTTGGTAAATCTTCCATCAAAAAAGTCCCGCTTTTTGGCTACCTCTACAGCGGCTTAAATATATTAGTTGACCGTAACGACCGCGGCTCTCGAACTGCGACCTTGTCTAAATCCATCCGGGCGCTGCAGTCCAATCGGAGTATTATTATTTTTCCTGAAGGTGGCATCACATCAAAAAATTTTCCTTTTATGTCGAGCCCATTTAAAGATGGAGCTTTTGCGATGGCCATTCAGCAACAGGTACCCGTTTTGCCAGTTTCATTCTTGAATAATTTTCAAATGTTGGACGATGATTTTTTTGCCCTCCGACCAGGTAAGGTGAAAGTGATTATTCACGCGCCTATTGAGACCAAGGGGATGACACAGGAAGATATGCCCATGCTACGAGAAAAAGTATTTGAAACGATACAAAAACCGATTTTGGATTATCACGGTGTAGATATGCCCCAGTAAATGATTCGATACCTACTTTTTGTTGCTTTTGTATGGTCATGTAGTTCTGCTACGGAGGAGGCCAACTACCTTCCGAGGCCTAAAGGTTTTAACCGAATCATTTTGCCTCCCATTGCTTTCCAACCTATAGAAAGTGGACATCCGTACCGTTTTGAGATTTCTAAATACGCACAAGTTATTCCAGATACTGCACAGATTGGGAATAAAAAAAGGGTTTGGAAAGCAGAACCACATTGGATTTACATCTATTACCCCCGCTGGGATGCATTTATTCAGATTACGTACAAATCACTTGGTGGCGATCGAAAAAAAATGAACGCGCTCATTAATGATTCCTACACGTTAGCCTATAAACATCAAGGAAAAGCAGCTAGTATACAAGATTACACGATGACTACGACCGATGGGCGCAAAGCAGGACTTATCGAGCTAAAAGGTGAAGTGGCCACCTCGTTGCAGTTCTTTACAACCGATAGTTCCAAACATTTTCTGCGTGGGGCCATCTATGTTAAAACTGCCACCCAAAACGATTCATTAGCGCCCATCATTCAATATCTGAAACAGGATGCCATTCACTTAGTCCAAACACTTCGCTGGCAAGATTAGCTTGCCCGACTGCCGATCTTTGTGTTTATTTGTAGCTGTCATGGGAGAATCAAGTTTACTTTTTGAATCTGAAGAATCGACGGTTTTCGTTGATGCCCTACTTCCATTACCCATCCCTCGTTTTTTTACCTACCGCGTCCCCAGGCAATGGGCACAGGTAGTTGAGTCAGGCTTACGTATCGTTGTGCCTTTTGGTAGTACCAAAGTATTGACTGCCGTAATCGTATCTGTACATCATCAGCCTCCTAAACAATATCAAGCGAAGTATATTTTAGAGATTTTAGATGATGCTCCCCTGGTGACCTCTTCTCAAATTGCCTTGTTTCAATGGGTCGCAAATTATTACATGTGCTATCCAGGTGAAGTTTTTCAAGTCGCGCTACCCGCTGGATTAAAAATTTCAAGTCAATCCAAAGTACAAGTACACCCTGAATTCGATCAGTTTAATGAGTTAACTGAAAAGGAGCGCGTCATTGTAGAGGCCATTCAAGCTAAAGGGGCCTTAACCTACGATGAGGTCGCACGTGTAGCCGAGGTTAAAAGTCCGTACCACCACATTAAAGCATTAGTTGGCAAGGGAGCTGTGCTGATTTTTGATGAGCTAAAGGATAGGTATACGCCAAAGGTGATTCGTAAAATTCGATTGTGTAGGGCTTGGGAGGATGTAGGCCAACTGACCGAATTGATTAAAAGTTTGGAGGATAAGACAAAGCAAATAAGTGTGCTACTTCATTATTTGCGCTTTATTCCGGTTTTACGTGATCCTTCGATGAACCAAAAGGGTTTAGAAAAATCTAGTTTCTCGCAAGCTGACTTGTCGGAAAGCTCATTACAAACCTTACTTAAAAACGGTGTTTTTGAATCTTTTGAAGTAATCGTTTCGCGCTTTGGTTCGGATAATGATGATTTTATTCCATCCTCATTTGAATTAAATCAGGCACAATCGCAAGCATATCAATCGATATTAGATGAATTTCAAACGAAAGAAACGGTTTTATTACATGGCATTACAGGTAGCGGTAAAACGGAAATATATATTCGCTTAATTCAAGAGGCGCTTGCGAATGGTGATCAAGTCTTGTATTTACTTCCTGAGATTGCTTTGACGACGCAAATCGTTTCGCGCTTGAAAAAGATTTTTGGTGAGCAAGTTGGGATTTATCACTCCAAATTTTCGGATAATGAGCGCGTTGAAGTTTGGAAATCAATCGTGGAAGGGAAATATCCATTTGTGGTGGGCGTTCGTTCATCGGTTTTTTTGCCTTTTTCTCGTCTTGGTTTAATCATCATCGATGAGGAGCATGAATCTTCGTTTAAACAAACGGATCCGGCACCGCGATATCATGCGCGTGATGTAGCGATGGTGCTGGCGAACCAACAAGGAGCTAAGGTTTTATTGGGTTCGGCTACTCCATCCATCGAATCATATTACCAAGCTAAACAAGGTAAATATGGTTTAGTTACTTTATCTGAGCGATTTGGTAAAGCTCAACTACCCGAACTTCGTTTGTTGGACACAAAATATGCTAACCGAATGAAGCAGATGAAGGGAGGTTTTTCGGTAGATCTTGTTTCGGTTTTGCAGTCAAATTTTGAACGTGGAAAACAAAGTCTTTTGTTTCAAAATAGGAGAGGGTATTCGCCCTATATCCAATGCCAAGATTGTGATTGGATTGCAGAATGTAATCAATGCGACGTGAGTTTAACCTATCATGCCAAGGACCAAGAATTGCGTTGCCATTACTGTGGTTACCGTGAAGGATTATTAACGCGATGTGGCGCTTGTGGAAGTACGCAATTAAAAACGATGGGCTATGGAACGGAGAAATTGGAGGAGGAATTACAGCTTTTAATACCTGATGCCCGTATCGGTAGGATGGACTTAGATACAACACGCTCGAAAACAGCATTTAATAGCCTTTTAAGCGAGATTCAATCGGGAAACATTGATATACTTGTTGGCACCCAAATGGTCGCCAAAGGCCTCGATTTTGAGGGTTTATCTACCGTAGCGATTTTCGATGCGGATCGAATTATTAATTTTCCTGATTTTCGCGCGCATGAGCGTGCGTTTCAATTGATTACCCAAGTGGCTGGTCGGGCAGGAAGGCGGGATGAGCAAGGTCAAGTCTATGTACAAACGAATCAACCCAACCATCGCCTGTTTGATTTTATTCAGCGTGGAGACTATGCTGCTTTATATAATGATGAGATTGTGGAGCGGGAAGGATATCATTATCCGCCTTTTTCACGCGTGATTAAATTAACGCTTCGGCACATAGAAGCACAAGTGGTGGATCAAGCGGCGAGGCATTTAGGTATGGTACTGAAGGAGCGTTTTGGGCATGGGAGGGTACTCGGACCTGAAAAACCGCTGATTGAGCGTATTCGTAATCAATATGCGATGGAAATCTTGATCAAATTAGAGAAGGGAGTTTCCTTAGCTAAGTTTAAAGAAAATTTGCGGGGATGTTTGGATGAATTGCCTTCCAATAAACTATTCAAAGGCGTTCAGGTAATTCCGGATGTAGATTGTCTTTAGCGTTTAAACACAACATCTTCATAAGGTAGTCGGAAGCGTTTTCCCCAAATTCCTTCTTCAGTTCCCTTTCCCACCGAGATAATCATGTTAATTTCTGCTCCTGAAGGTAATCCGAGTTCTTTCTTAACCCGCACGGCATCAAATCCTTCCATCGGACATGATTCAAATCCTTCGGCTGCAATGGAAAGCATAAATGTTTGCGCAGCTAGGGCACATGATTTATGAGCCATGACACGCTGATCTGCTTTACCTCCAAAACGCATAAAAGGTTTCCGGATTCCCATAAAAAAGCACATGGCTTTACGAATGCCCGTGAAGAATCCCAACGGGTCCTGACGGTAAAGTAATGGCATTAATTTGCTGTAATACTGCAGGCCTCGCTTCTCCATTTTATTGGGCTCTTTTCCCTGAAGTGATTCTTGAATGCGTGCTAAATTCCATTTTGCTCGCTGTGGCCATACGTCTAAACGCGTGACAAATACGACCAGATGTGCTGTATTTTTTGCTGCAGATTGACCCAAGCATAGGGCATGAAACTTTGCTTTTTCTTCCGGGCTTTGAATCCAATAGAATTCCCACAATTGCATATTGCTGCTGTTTGGAGATAGAATAGCCCGCTTAAGGCTCCTTTCAATTATGTCATCAGAAACGATTACTTCAGGATCAAAACGTCTGTTTGATCTACGGCGTTGTACAATGGTTTCAAATGAATCAGCTAGCATAAGAATAAATTTTGTTCAAATATACGGGATTTGTAGGTAGCACTAAAACAAAAAAGTCAGGACTTTTCAGTCCTGACTTTTTTCAAATTTAAGAAGGATTAATATCCATCATTTTGTTTCAATGTAGCTTTTCCCTCTTTTTGAGAATTTAAGATCTCATCGATAGGTAATGGGAAGTATCTGTTTTTAGGAGTAAATGATTTACCAATCATATAACTTCTTTTGCTGTACGTTCTTCCAGTTAAGTCTCTACCATTTGCTGACTCTTTAGGAATGTACATTTTGTTTAAGAAGTCTTCTGCAATTCCCCAACGAACTAAGTCAAAGAAACGGTGACCTTCCATGGCTAATTCCAAGCGGTTTTCCATGTAAACAGCATTTAATGCAAAGTCTTTTCCATTTGCTGCAAATGTTCCTGCAGGATACGGATTAACTAGGGTAGTTACTGATGCATCTTGAACCGCACTTGTTTTTGCACGATTACGAATCATGTTTACATATTCCTCCGCCTTGGCTAAATTATTTGTTTCAGCCTCAACTTCAGCTAACCATAAGATTATAGTTGACAACTTGAATAAGCGGTAGTTATTATTAACTGAACGACGCGCAGTTGCGTGTGTTGAACTACCTTCATCAGCTAAATAATACATCCATTTTTTTCCTGTATATGGACCCGCATAATTTTGGTCACGAATCCAAGAAAAACCTGGCATCTTACCCCAATCTAAGAAATTAACACCACGACGACCCACTGTCCAATCTAAACGTGGATCTACAGGCTGAGAAACATCTAATACAAAACTAGCATTAGCTCCAACTCCCTGATCATTTGGTAAATCTACATCGTTGTACGTATCCTCAAGACCTGCTTTGTTCTTGCCTATCATTGGAAGACCATCTTTTGTGGTTTTGAATGCATTCACTAGATTTTGAGAAGGTTGATAAAATCCACAACATCCACGGCCAGGAGAGTTTGCACTGTATGGCCAGTTTAAGCCATCACCACCATTACCGTTTCCACCCGTA
>NZ_JBILJM010000051.1:0-9198 GCF_044377215.1 Aquirufa sp. | reverse complement strand
GCAATTGGGAGTGCAAAGATGTAGGAATAATTTATAAATACCAACTCACTACACGAATTAATTTGTACCCAAATACCTAATTCGCTGAGAATCAAGAGAAAATTGATGGAAAAAAATTTAAAATATTTTGCGCCTGCCGACTTATCGCGAAATAATCCTACCTTTGCATCGCAAATCTAGCCCGATCTTTCGGACTAAAATACATTCCAATGAAAGACTATCACATCATCTACGAAGACAACCACCTCATTATCGTGAATAAAAGGGCAGGTATTCTCGTGCAAGGTGATAGCACCGGCGACGTCACTCTAACCGATGTCCTCAAAGACTACATCAAAGAAAAGTACCAAAAACCCGGCGCCGTGTTCCTTCATCCCGTTCACCGACTAGACCGTCCAGTAAGTGGTCTCGTTATTTTTGCCCGCACATCCAAGGCACTCGAACGCATGATGGAAATGTTTCGTAAACGCGACATCCAAAAAACATATTGGGCTGTCACTCGCAAAAAGCCCTATCCAGAGAAAGGGAAATTAACCCATTACCTGTTGAAGAATGAGGCGAAGAATACCACAACCGCCTACGACTACCCCGAAGGAAAAGCACTCAAAGCCGAACTGACCTATAAATTACTAGGCAAAATCAACTTACACTATCTAGTCGAAGTGGAACCCATCACCGGAAGACCGCATCAGATTCGGGTACAATTAGCCACTTTGGGATGTCCCATCCGTGGCGATATCAAATACGGATACGATAAACCAAATATAGATGCAAGTATTAATCTGCATGCCCGACGGTTGTATTTCATCCACCCTATCAAGAAAACGCCTATCATTTGCAAAGCGTCCGTTCCAGAAAATCCGTTCTGGGAAGAATTCTTAGAACTAGATCCCGATGATTTCAAAATGAAAAATTTGGATCATCTATACGAATAAAAAAAGGAGCTTAAATAAGCTCCTCTAATGTTGTCTTTTCCAAAACAGATAAATTGGCATCTCGCCATTTAGCCAATACCGTTCTTAACTGGCACGTTTCCTCATCTGCACAATCATCACATTTTCCATAAAAATGTAAGGATACACATAAAGCAGGCGCAATAGGACCATCCACAATCCGGATAATTTTCGCAAACGTAACTTCACTAGGAGGAACACGTAAGTAATAACCACCGCCTTTACCTTTTTGACTCTGCAAAATGCCATGGTTACGCAACTCTAATAAAATTGCTTCCAAAAACTTTTTGGGGATTTTTTCCGATTCCGCAATATGCGAAATTAACAATGGGCCCTTCTCATATGACTGAGCAAGTACTTTTAGCGCCTTTAACGCATATTTGGCCTTCTTAGAAATCATATTAATTTGTTGAATTTTGCCAAAGCTACTAAAATTCTAGGAATACTCCACTAGCCCGCTCGATTAACTCCGAAGGGCAAAAAAAAGGCCAACCATTGCTGGTCGGCCTTTTGACATAATTAAATTGAATTAGAAACGGAAGTGAGAGAACGCTTTGTTCGCCTCCGCCATTCTATGCGTATCATCTTTCTTCTTCACTGCTGCTCCCTCTCCTTTAGATGCTGCGATGATTTCGTTCGCTAAACGATCCATCATTGTTTTGTCACCACGCTTACGTGCATAACCAATTAACCACTTCATTCCCAATGAAACTTTACGTTCAGCGCGTACTTCTGTTGGTACTTGGAAGTTGGCACCACCCACACGACGGCTCTTAACCTCGACAGATGGCATCACATTGTTTAATGCTTTTTTCCAAGTTTCTAAACCGTTCTCTTTGGTACGCTCCTCAACCTTGTCCAATGCATCATAAAAAATAGTAAATGCAGTTGATTTCTTCCCGTCGTACATTAAGTTGTTTACAAACTTAGTTACTAATACATCCTTAAATTTAGGATCTGGTAATACGTAGCGCTTTTTTGGTTTCGCCTTTCTCATGTTGTTTTTGTTTAATTTCGACCCAAACTTCTGCTTTAACGTAGCATACTGGATCTTTCAGTTAATAAATTATTTCTTCTTACCTGTTGGAGCTGCTTGACCTGGTTTAGGACGTTTAGCACCATACTTCGAACGAGATTGTAAACGACCAGTTACACCGGCAGTATCCAATGCGCCACGAATAATGTGGTAACGAACCCCTGGTAAGTCTTTCACACGACCACCACGGATCAATACGATCGAGTGCTCTTGCAAGTTGTGACCTTCACCTGGAATGTAGGCATTCACCTCTTTTTGGTTTGTCAAACGTACACGCGCTACTTTACGCATCGCTGAGTTTGGTTTCTTTGGAGTCGTCGTGTATACACGAGTACAAACCCCTCTTCTTTGTGGACAAGAATCCAAAGCAGGTGACTTAGATTTCCAAGTCATTTGCTCACGTCCCTTGCGCACTAATTGCTGAATAGTTGGCATTTTAGCGTAATTACCTGTTTAATTATAAAATCATTTAATCCCTCTCATGCGTGTAAACTCAATTAGATGGAGTTATCCCACACTAATGGGGGTGCAAAGTTAACAATTAGTAATAGAAAACAAAACGGGATTGTAGAAAATTATTTCAAAAAACCACGTATGCCCATTTCTAATCCACGCAATTCGGCCAAACCACGCAAACGGCCAATCGCCGTATACCCAGGGTTAGTCTTTTTGCCCTCTTGCAAATCATCCAACATGCGGTGTCCATGATCTGGACGGAACGGCAAACGATAATCTTTTCTGCCCTCTGCAATACGCTTGTCCTGCTCCTTCACCAAACCCTGCATCACGCCAAACATATCCACATCGCCATCCAAATGGTCCGCTTCATGAAAATTCCCTAACTCATCCCGGCGCGTCGCCCGTAAATGAATAAAATTAAATCGATGTCCTAGGCGGTCAACCATACCCACTAAATCATTATCTGCCCGTACACCATAACTACCTGTGCAAAAACACAAGCCATTGGTATTGCTTTCATACGCATTCAACAATTGAACCGCGTCACTTTCTGTACTCACCACACGTGGCAATCCCAAAATCGGATAGGGTGGATCATCTGGGTGAATCGACAACATCACCCCAGCCTCCTCTGCAGCTGGCGTAATTTCCCGAATGAAATCATAGAGATTCGCGCGCAATTCCTTCTCTCCTACGTTTGAATATGTATCTAAGGCTTCTTGGAAAGACTTCAATGTAAAGCTTTCTTCAGAACCCGGAAGGCCGGCGATGATATTACGAATTAATTTATCTTGCTGTGCTTGCGTAGCTGACGCTAACCATTTTTCTGCGCGGGCGATTTGCTCCGCGGTATAATGTTGCTCTGCTCCTGGGCGCTTTAATAAGAACAATTCGAAGGCACAAAATTCTGCTGCATCAAATCGTAATCCTGTACTTCCATCTGGAAAACGAAAATCTAAGTCCGTGCGCGTCCAGTCTAGAATGGGCATGAAATTATAGCAAACGAGGTCTAATCCTGCTTTGCCAACATTCCTGATCGATGTCTTGTAGTTTTCAATATATTGCTGGTAGTTACCTGAGCGAGTTTTGATATCCTCATGCACGGGGATACTTTCAATCACAGACCACGTTAATCCCGCGGCTTCAATGATCGCTTTTCGCTCCAAAATATCTTTCGATTCCCAAATCTGTCCATTGGGAATTTGATGCAATGCACTCACAATGCCTGTTGCCCCTGCTTGGCGCACATCAGATAATTTAACGGGATCATTCGGTCCAAACCACCGCCATGTTTGTTCTAAAGCCATATTACATTTGTTAGGTTGACAGGGTGCCGCTTCCCGCTGCCGGGGTCTTCGACCCCGGCAGCGGGAAATAAAACTGGCCAACTGCTACGCTGCCGTGGTCTTTGACCACCGGCAGCGTAGAGCTTGACCCTCTCTTCTTTTTTAATATTACATTTAAAAGCTCATTTTAATTAAAAATTACTTGATAATTAAAATCAAGTTCCTGATTATAAAAAAACCTTGCCTGGATACCGGACAAGGTTTCTGTAATCAAGCATTTATATACTTCCAAAACAATCTGCTGGAAGAGGTGCAAAATTAGGTGTTTTTTTACAAACTCAAAAACTATACCCTGTTTTGGTGCGCAGGTCGCAACAAATCCGTAACCGTTTTCACCGGATTAAATGTTTCCAACGGAACCTCCACAAACACCGTATTCCAATAAGCCATCGCACCATTCCACAAACCTGGCAATTCTTGCGCCTTCAATCCGCGACCATCTTTGGTTTTCTCCGTTATAAATCCAGTTGCCATATCACGAAATGCCAATAAATCTAAGCCACGCGGCGCGCAAACCAAATCCACCGGATTAAAATGCGTCGATCCAGCAAACAGTTCTTTTTGGCCTGGATTATTCATATCTACTTGAGCAGATTCAACCAATTGTAAGGATAAATTTCCCATTTCATCCGGGCACCAAAAAGGACCGCCACCCGGCTCTCCCGTATTCATCACGACACCACAAACACGCGTAGGCCGAGCTAAAACAGACAAAAGCAAATCAACTTGATCCGCCAAAAACACCTGTTGGAAATCAGAAGATGGCATATAACCTAAATAAGTACCCATAAATACAAGAGCCTCCGCAATTAATTCCTCCGAAGGATTAGCGCGCAATTGACTCGCTAACGATTCTGAATTAGCTAAAATGGAGACCAATAATCCACCCAATGCCTTCTTATATAAAATCGTCGAATCTTTGAGCGCATCAGGAACGACATTATCAATATTCTTGATAAAAATCACATCCGCTTGTAAGTCATTTAAATTCTCCAGTAAAGCCCCATGTCCCGCCGGACGAAATAATAGCGATCCATCCGACTCACGAAACAAGGAATTATCCATATTCACCGCAACCGTATCCGTACTTGGCTTTTGTTCCGAAAAACTCAACTCATATTGGATACCAAAATGTGCCTCCCAAACCGGTATCAAACGGGCCGCCAAGGCCTCAAAACGAGAACGGTGTTCCGGGGAAACGGTAAAGTGTAAACGTGCCAACTCCCCATTTGATGCATACAATGCCGCCTCCACTAAGTGCTCCTCAAAAGGCGTTCGCGCACCCGATCCATAGGCATGAAATTCCAATAAACCTTTGGGTAAAATTCCGTATTCAAGCCCTGGTGAAGCCAATAAACGTGATAAAACCTCCGTTTCGCCATCACTCGAGGCAATCCATTTTTTCAACGCTGGATAAAAAGAAAATTTCTGAATTTTTTCAAAAAACAAACGCGTTTCCTTGTTGGACTCACCAGACGTCAAATGCTCAAACAATGACTTAAACATACGCGTGGCAGCACCCGATGCTGGTACCATTTTTAATATCGAAAGCGCGGAACGCTCCTGTTCAAACAAACTGACAAAATCAGCTAATTCCACCTCGGAAAAGCGAATTATGCCATCACCCACCGTTGCCGACTTCTCTAAAGCCATCCATGGAAACCCATTTACAAAATATCCAACTTGTTGGCCTATTTCCTCCTCACTTATTCCCCTTGCCCTCAATTGGCCTAAATCCTGCTCATTCAACATGCTACATTTATTTATATCGATTATAAAAATAAGCTTTGGCATAAATTCTACCGCATATTTCTTCAGTTTATTTTTAAAATAAAATCAAGCGGTCTCGATACACACTTTTTTTGGTATTTTTGAACGAACAAATGGCAGATATTCAGCACATATTAGCAAACTATTGGGGCCATAGCACCTTTCGACCACTCCAACAGGAGATCATCGAATCTGTACTTAAGCAACAAGATACCCTAGCCCTACTTCCTACCGGTGGTGGAAAATCCATTTGTTTTCAAGTGCCTGCCATGGCTCAAGACGGGATTTGCATCGTTGTTTCACCGTTGATTGCCTTAATGCAAGATCAAGTAGATCAGTTGACCCAACGAGGCATTCCGGCCGTAGCTGTTTTTTCAGGTATGTCAAATCGGCAAATTGATATCCTACTTGACAATTGCATTTACGGCGCAATCAAGTTTCTATACATTTCCCCAGAACGCCTGAAAACGGATTTGTTTATTGCGCGTGCCAAACAAATGCAAATCAATTTACTCGTTATCGATGAAGCACATTGCATCTCGCAATGGGGATACGACTTCCGGCCGGCCTATTTAGAAATTATCAATTTCAAGCAATTAATTCCGGAATCTACCCCATGTATTGCACTAACGGCATCTGCAAATCAGGAAGTCCAACAAGATATACTGGATAAATTACACCTCAAAAACCCCAAAGTATTTCAAAAAAGCTTTCAAAGGCCCAACTTATCCTACTCCTGTTTATGGGTTGAGGACAAAGAATCCCAACTATTCAAAATGCTAAAGAAAGTGGGCGGCTCTTCCATCGTCTATGCGCGTAACCGACGAAAAACACAGGAAATCGCCGCTTACCTGCAAAAACAAGGGATGAAAGCGGATTACTACCATGCTGGCTTGAGTCCAGACCAACGAACCAGCCGACAAAAAGCATGGATCACGAATCAAATTCAATGCATCGTGGCAACCAATGCCTTTGGGATGGGGATCGATAAATCAGATGTTCGCTTGGTCGTGCATGTGGATCTGCCAGATTCTTTGGAAGCCTATTATCAAGAGGCCGGTCGAGCAGGAAGAGATGAACAAAAAGCCTATGCCGTGGCCATGGTTGAAGAAAATGATCTGATTGAGCTGCAGAAAAACTGGGAAAAATCGTTCCCGAGCGCTGAAGTCCTTCGTAAAACCTACCAAGCCATGAGTAATTTCTTGCAAATCGCGGCAGGAAGTGGCGAACTAAGCACCTATGATTTTGACTGGACTGAAATGGCCCGCCGATTCCAGTTACCCACCTCGGAGACGTTTTATGCGCTAAAAACACTTGAATCTGAAGGTCTATTCCTCATGAGTGATGCTTTTCAAAACCCATCAAAAATCAAGATCCACGTAAACGCGACCGAACTTTATGACTTCCAAATTCGAAATGAAAAATTTGAATCCTTCTTGAAGTTTTTATTGAGGCAGTTTGGCGGGAATTTATACACGCAATTCGTATCTATTTCAGAAGCTTCACTAAGTATCCAACTAAAAGTTCCTGTCGAGGAAATCGAACGCTACTTAAACCTATTGGCCAAATTCGAAATCATCGAATACGAAAAACAAAATGGGTTACCCAAACTCACCTTACTCACACCACGCGCAAACATCGATAATCTGCCCATTTCCTGGTCTGAGTACCTACAAAAAAAAGAGCGCAGTAAATCAAAAATTGATGCCGTTGAATCCTACGTTCGTGATCAAAAAACCTGTCGGACACGTAAGATAAGCGCGTATTTTGGCGAGCAATTACTAATCAATTGTGGCGTGTGCGATATATGTATTCAACGTAAAAAAGAACAAAATGGTCGCGCATACCCAGAAGGGATGGAAGCAGAACAAAAATTAATTCTCAATTACCTGAAAAATGGGTCGATGACCCTAGAGGATTTGACCGACTGCCTCCGCCCACTCACGCGAACAGAGGCAGCTAAAGTCATTCAATTTTGCTTAGAAGCTGGTCAGATTAATTATACCTCAGCAGACACCGTTGCCTTAGCTTCCTCCTGAAAAACGAATTTAACAGGCTTTTTCACCTGCTCAGCTAAAAGTGCAAGAGATAAAACCTCCGTCGCATGTTCCACATAATGGAACCGAAGATCCGAAATGTAATGAGGTTCAATCTCCTCCACATCCTTGCGGTTCTTTACACACATAATGATCTCCTTAATTCCAGCGCGTTTAGCCGCCAAAATTTTCTCTTTAATTCCACCCACTGGGAGGACTTTTCCACGTAACGTAATTTCACCCGTCATGGCCAAATTCGATTTAACACGACGCTGTGTTAATGCCGAAGCAATGGCAGTAAGCATCGTTATTCCTGCCGAAGGACCATCTTTAGGAACCGCACCTGCAGGTACGTGAATATGTAAATTATATTGATCAAATATTCGGTAATCAATTTCATAATCATCCGCATGCGCCTTCAAGAAACTTAAGGCGGCAACTGCCGACTCCTTCATCACATCCCCCAGTTGGCCCGATAATGTCAACTGCCCCTTACCTTTATTCAGCAGCGTTTCAATAAACAAAATATCGCCACCAACAGGCGTCCAAGCCAAACCAGTAACGACACCAGCATACTCATTATTCTCGTATGAATCATTTTCAAACACCTCTTGACCTAACATCCGTACGATATCAGCCGGCGCAACTTTGGCAGGATACAATTCTCCGACGGCAATTGATTTTGTGATTTTACGCACAATACGGCCGATCACTTGCTCCAATTTACGAACACCCGACTCGCGAGTGTACCCCTCAATAATTTTTTGAATAGCCTGATCCGAAAAACTAAAACTAGCTTTTCCTAGGCCATGCTCCAGCTTTTGCTTCGGAATCAAGTGCTTTTTCGCAATCTGCACCTTCTCCTCTATCGTATATCCACTCACCTCAATGATTTCCATTCGATCACGCAAAGCAGGATGAATCGTATCTAAATTATTCGCAGTTGCAATGAACATCACACGCGATAAATCATATTCAACCTCTAAGTAATTGTCTAAAAAGCTGTTATTTTGTTCCGGATCCAGCACCTCTAAAAGAGCAGATTGGGGATCACCACGATGATCTCCACCTACCTTATCAATCTCGTCCAAAATAAAAACTGGATTAGAAGATCCCGCCTTTTTAATGTTTTGAATCACTTTTCCTGGCATCGCACCAATGTACGTCTTGCGATGTCCACGTATTTCAGATTCATCATGCAAACCACCTAAAGCCATGCGGACATATTTGCGTCCAAGTGCTTTAGCAACCGAACGACCCAAGGAAGTCTTACCCACACCTGGAGGGCCATAAAGGCACAAAATAGGAGCTTTCATATCGCCCTTCATTTTCAAAACTGCCAAGTATTCAATAATACGCTCTTTAACTTTTTCTAAGCCAAAATGATCCGCATCCAATACCTTTTTTGCTTTAATCAAATCAAAATTATCTTTCGAATATTCTGACCAAGGCAAGTCTACCAAAAGCTCCATATAATTCATGAGCATCGGGTATTCGGGTGACATGGAATTGGTACGCTGCAATTTGGCAAGTTCCTTGTGAAAGAAATCATTGACCTCTTTTGTCCACTTTTTCTTAGCTGCCTTCGCCCGCAATCC
>NZ_JBILJM010000020.1:0-43779 GCF_044377215.1 Aquirufa sp. | reverse complement strand
CAGGAAGAACCGCTGCTTCTACGGGAAATTTAACAATTGATGGCATTGTCTCTGGATGGGGTGCTTTGGAAAAAACAGGGACAGGGAGTCTACGTCTCAACGCCGCCAATACGTATTCGGGTTCAACGAAAATAACCGCGGGTAATCTGAGATTAGGTGTCGCGAATGCGATTAAAATCACCAATTCGTTAAGTTTAAACGGAGGAGAATTGCAGACGAATGGGTTTGATCAAACGCTTGCCAACGTAAGTGTGAGTGCAAATTCATCCATTTTATTGGGATCCACCACATCGCATGCGCTTCGGGTAGGGGCTTTGGGCAGTTTTAATTTTAAAATGCTACAAATTTATGGTTGGGAAGGCAATTTTTCTGCCGGGACAAGTGGAACAGCAGGTCAGTTCTTTATCGGCTCAAGCGCGACACTTACGCAAGATAAAAAAGATCAAATTCGCTTCTTTACGGCAGCATTAGCCAAACATGCGCCTATTCATTTAGCGAGTGGAGAAGTAGTTCCTACAGGTGCAGCAAATGCTACGACAGGAAGGGCCAATGTGCGTATTTCGAATGAACCTACGTCGAATGGGGTTTGGACCTTAGCAGGAAATGTAAATACATTTAATCCAAGCGATGAAAATGCCAATATCAATGCCGGGGATTTGAATTTGTTGGCTGGAAAATTTACGAATTTCAGGTGGGTGGTTATCAATTCGAGTTTGGCGAGTGCATCCCAAGCCGGGATTATTGTGGTAGATGAACCGATTGCCCCAGTTTACACAGGTGTGGCATCTCGCTATTTGACATTTAATGCGGGAGCTGATTTTCAACTCAATCAGCCCATGAGCCTATTTTCTACACAACCTGCCACAGTAGGCGGAATTGAATTACGCTTAAATAGTGTCGGTGATGTTCATTTTAATGCAAATTTTACGACTTCGGCGGCTGATCTGTCTTATGGAGGAACTCCATTTCCTAGTGCAAACATGGAAATTACGGCTGGCGGTTCATTTAATCTAGCTTCAGGTAAATCCATCCGTACGAAGGGGGTCAATAATAGCTTTTTTGGTTACCGAGGCGGTAACGCAGGTGCTATTTCAATTACAGCGCTAGGAGGTCTAAGTATTGGTGGGGATCTATTAGCAAATGGAGGATCCTCGGTTACAGGAAGTAACTTTATGGGAACCTCGTTGAATGTTCAATTGAGAACAAATGCGACCAGCCTAACGGTGGGGGGCGATAATGATGGCCAACTCGGTAAGATTAGTGGGGCTAACCTAACTTTATATGGCTCAGGTATTTACCAATTCAAGGGGGCCAATGATTATACCGGATCGACGGTGGTAGCAGAGACAAGTTCCTTGCGCTTAGGGGCAGCGAATGTCATCCCTGATTTAAGTTCCGTTACCCTTTCTAGTTCGTCTAATGTATTGGAATTAGGTGATTTTTCGGAGACCATTGGAAATTTAACGGGCTCAGGAATTGTCCGTAGTGTAGGGCTGTCTAATTCCGTGTTAATTACTGGAAAGGAAGCTACCATGGCCACATTTAATGGAGTTATTCAAGATGGAACAGGTACGGTTCATATCACCAAAGAGGGAACAGGAACTTGGAATTTAACCAAAGCCAATTCCTTCTCTGGTTTAATGACTGTTACGGCTGGTAAAGTCAACATGACCAATGCTTTGGGTTTGGGTACTGATGCTCAAGGGACTGTGGTGGCATCAGGTGCGGCCTTGGAAGTTCAAGGTAGCATGACGGTGGCAAATGAATCTTTGACTATTTCAGGAACGGGTATTTCTTCAGCTGGAGCTTTACGTTTAGTGAGTGGCGACGTATCTTGGGCAGGTCCTATAAGTACCGCGGCCGCAAGTCGGATGTTCATTGTTTCGGGTTCATGGAATCAGACTGGGGATGTAACGCTGAATCAAACCCTGACAACTGTCGTGCAAGGGACTAGTTTGAAATTTGGCGGGATTTTGTCGGGGACCGGTGGACTAACAAAAACCGATGCTGGTTCCATGGAATTAAGTGGAGCCAATACCTTTAGTGGTGCGGTATCTTTCTTAGCTGGAAATTTAACGATCAAACATGCCACCGCATTGGGGTCGAATGCAGCTGGAACAACGGTGAATTCAGGGGCGAGTTTGATCCTCGATGGAGGCTTAGCCATTGATGGAGAATCACTGACGCTAAGCGGGGCAAGTTCCACGGGCAATGGTGCCTTGCGCAGTATCAATGGGTTAAATTCTTGGTCTGGTAATATAACCCTTGGAGGGACTTTGGTCTATTTCAATGCCGAATCGGGTTTGGAGATTTCTGGAAATATTCTGAATAATGCGACGAGTTTAACAGTTGGCCGAACAACTGGAACGGGCACGGCCAATATACTCCTAAGCGGCAATATTTCCGGTACGGGCGCATTGGAAAAAACGGGAACGAATGAATTAACGTTACAAGGGCTGAATACCTATTTGGGTTATACCAAAGTGAATGGCGGGTCACTGAAACTAGGTGCCGCAAATGTGATTCCCGATAATATTTTCACCATGAATGGGGGTGAGTTAAATACAAATGGATTTAATGAAACCTTAGGGACTTTCAATATTACGGCTAATTCGAGTATCCGACTTGGACCTTCAACGCCACATATTTTGCGTGCGAATACCTTAGGTACCTTCTATTTTAGAATGCTCAATATTCTCGGATGGGAAGGGGTATTTAATGGAGGAACTCCAGGTACAGCTGGTCAAGTTTTTATTCAAAATTCAAATTTCTTAGTTCGTGATAAATTGGATCAGATTCGCTTCATCGATGAGTCGAATGGAAATGCCAAATATGCCCCTTTACAATTGTCGGATGGTGAAATTATACCAACAGGAGCGGCCAATGTGGTATCCGGCCAGGTAAATATTCGCGTTTCGAATGAGCCAACATCCAATGGGGCATGGGCACTTGCTGGGTCCACGAACACATTTTCAGCGAACGATGACAATGCGAATATTAATTTCTTGGAGTTACAAACGAATTTGGGAACGTCCAATGTAGTACTTAACACCGCTTTTGCGAATGGGGGGCAAGCTGGAGCGATTTTATTTGATGAGGCCTTCACCGTGACGAACAATAATACGACTGTTCGATCATTTACGGTGACGGCTGCTCGCGATATACATGTTAATCAAAATATGTCGATAGGGTCAACTTCTCCTACCTCAAGTCGTGCGCCGAGTGTTAGTTTCACGGCTGGTCAAAACATTCGAATCAATGCCGCATTAAGTGTGAGCCCTGTTGCTACCAATGTTGCCTCGAACAGTATTTTGGCCAGTCCAGCCATCACCCTGGTGGCGGGTGCCGGGATTTACGTGGCGACGACCGGTTCTATTTCCACGGCTGGAGGAGCGAATACAAGTACAAATGCTGCCGGTTTTGGAGGGGCTGCTGGCATATTAAATTTACAGGCCGCGGGATTGTCCGTCGCTGGAAATTTAGTGGCAGCTGGCGGCTTGTCATCCTATAGTATATCGAATAGGGGTGCTGGAGGTAACGTGACCATACAAAATACGATGACTGCTACCGTGGATAACGAAGGCCAAACCAGTGGTGTCATCACGGGAGCTTCCCTCATTAAAAATGGGCTTGGGACCTTGCAGTTAAAAGGGGAAAATGCGTATACAGGTGCCACCATGTTAAATACAGGTATGATTATTTTAGGGGCTTCAGAATCCATACCGAATACGAGTGCCATGGTGATAGCATCCGGAACAACCTTCGATTTGGCTGGGTGGAGTGAGACGCTCGCGGGTTTGAGTGGTGCGGGTACGATTCGTAGCTCCTTGTTGGGTCCGTCCTTGTTGACGTTTGGGTCGAATAATGTCAATACAACTTTTAGTGGTTTGATCGAAGATGGTGCTGGAATTTTATCCCTAACAAAAATGGGAACGGGAACTTTTGAGCCAACATTCGCCAATACCTATTCGGGTGCCACCACCGTTGGCGGCGGAACCTGGATTGCTTCCCAAGTCAATGCCTTTGGTTCGAATGCCGGTGGGGTATCCGTTCTTTCGGGAGCTGTCGCTCAATTAAAAGGTCCGTTGAATTTTGGAACTGAAAACTTCACGGTCGCAGGTACGGGCATTTCCGCGAATGGTGCCTTGCAAATTCAAACGGGGATTGTGACGATTGGGGGTAGGGTGACGACTGGTACTGTCGCTTCGACGATTAAAGTGGAATCAACTGGATTGAATTTGAATGGAGAAATTAGTGTGCCAACGGTGACATTGACTTATCTGGGAACCGGTACTTCGCAATTGAATATTGCGGGCAATGTGAATGCGGCGGTGGGCCAACTTGTTAATGGGATATCAGAGGCTACTATTTCAGGAATTATTAGTGGAGCGGGTACATTAACCAAACGAGGCCTAGGAAATATCACGCTTTCGAATGAAAATACATTTACCGGAGCTGTTTCGGTGGAAGTGGGTACGATGACGATTACAAACAACCAGGCACTTGGCTTAGGTTCAGGTGCGACCACCGTTGCTGCGCTAGCTAAATTGATTTTACCCGGTGGCATTACGGTGGCGAGTGAGGTATTGAATCTGACGGGTTCAGCATCGGGTGTCGCGAGTTTGGTGTCACAAGCTGGAGCAAATGCATGGAATGGAACTGTTAATTTGAGTGGAACAACGAATACCATACTTCCGGAATCTGATTTGGTGATTGGTGGAAATGTGGTGAATTCGGGTACTATTTTGAATGTAGGATTGCCAACGAGCGCAACGATCTTGCGTTTTAATGGAATTATTTCGGGAGCAGGGGCATTTGATAAAACAGGATTGAGTACGGTGGAATTTGGTGCACAAAATACCTATTTGGGGTATACCAAAGTGGGCGCTGGAATTTTACGTTTAGCCGCCAATGAATCCATTGCTAACACGGGTGTGATGTTTTTGGATGGTGGGGAATTTCAGACAAACGGCTATCAAGAAACTATTGGGACTTTACACGTAACGAATCATTCACTGATTACCTTAGGTTCGGGGGTTCATGCCTTAACCTTCAACGCGATGGGGGATTTTAACTTCAGAAAATTACGAATTAACGGCTGGGTAGGGCCGTATGGTTCCGGAACAAGCGGGACAGATGGGCAGATTTTCTGGGGGAATTCACCCTTCTTAATTCGGGAGAAATTGGACCAAATTCGATTCTATAATGCAGCTGGCCCAAGTACCCATTATACAACACAATTAGCAACAGGGGAATTAGTTCCCATGGCAGATGTTACGAATGTGACTGGCCATAGTAATATTCGAATTTCGGATGAAGTGCGATCGAACGGAGCTTTTGTATTAGCATCCGGTATCTATACGTTCACACCTTCGGATGACAATGCGCTTATTAATGCCACAGAGTTAAGAGGTTTATTGGCCACAAATTCGGTGGTGATCAATACGGCAAGCCCAACGGGTACGCAATTTGGATCAGTTTTATTTGATGTGAATATGCCTGCTTTGGGAAATCCTTTGGCAACGTATACACAAACGGTCAATGCTGGGGCGAATATTTGGATTAATAAAAATTTAACATATGGTCCTGCAGGGGCGATGAGTAGGGGAACTAATCTGATTTTCCAAGCGGCGAAGGATATCAGTGTAATAGGGACTTTGTCGACCAATACGAATTCGTCATCATCGGGATCTACGATTCCTGCGGCGGGAGATATTAGTTTAGAAGCTTTAGGAAATTTGCGGATTTCGAGTGCCATATCAGCCGTTGGGGGGAGTAATTCGGCGAGTTATGTTGCTGGAAATGGAGGGGCAATTTTATTAAAAGGCTCGGGCGGTATAACGATGCTGGCTAATGTATCCAATAATGGAGGAACGTCCGTAGGTGGGAATGGTATTTCAGGTTCTGTCATCGTTCAAACGGAAAATACAACGCCAACCACCGGTGGTGGGGTGAACGATGGGCAGTCGGCCGGAATATTCAATGGACTGAATCTGACCAAAGAAGGAGCTGGGGTGTTCGTTATAAAAGGCACGAATACCTATACGGGAAACACCACGGTGAATGCGGGTACTTTGCGATTAGGCGCATCCGAGTCCGTGACGAACACGAGTATTTTGACGGTGAATGCTTCGGGTACTTTTGAAATGAAGGATTTTAGCGAGACGGTTCATAACATCGCAGGTTCGGGGATCATCCGTAATGGTGGTGTGGCAACGAGTTTATTGACGGTGGGAGCGAATAATTTGGCTAGTAGTTTTAGTGGATTGTTGGAAAATGGTTCGGGGGTTTTGGCCTTGACCAAAAATGGAGTGGGAATTTTAACCTTGTCAAATTCGAATACCTATTCGGGGGCGACTTTGTTGAATGCGGGAGGTATTTTGGCAACGAATAATAATGCGTTAGGGGATGTTTTTGGGGCCACAACCGTTGCGTCGGGTGCAGTGCTACAAGTCGCAGGTGGGGTTCAGATATCAGAAAACATAACACTATCGGGTGTTGGATTAGGTTCGTTAGGGTCATTAATCAGTAGGAGTGGGGATAATAGTTGGCTTGGTTCCATTACGACGAGTTCCACACCGACATCCATTCGGGTGGACGCTGGGAATTTTACGATGCAGGGCACCCTGACGATGGGGGGGAATGTGACGCTAGGTGGAGCCGGAACAAGTTTGACACATTCAGGTAATCTTGTTTCTGTGGGTACGTTGACTTGGGATGGGGCGATTGCGCATACCTATGCGGGACGAATTTCAGGAACGGCAAATGTGGCGAAAAGTGGTGCGGGAAATGTAATCTTGAGTGGCGATAATACCTTTACGGGTACGATGACGGTTTCAGCGGGAGCGCTGGTGCTCCAACATAACAATGCGTTGGGTGCTGTTTCAGGTTCTACCACAGTGAATTCGGGTATGAGTTTGATTTTGGATGGGGGTATTACGATACCGACTGAAGCCCTTTCCTTAAGTGGGGCAACGGCGACAGGGGTTGGGGCTTTGCGTTCCATTAATGGGTCGAATACGTATCTAGGATTAATTACAATTGGAGGTTCATCCGTGTACATCAATGCGGAAAGTGATTTGAGTTTGTCGGCCGTTTCCAATCCAGTTATTTTGACATTGGGTTCTTCTACGGGCGTGGGTAATATACTTGTTTCCGGGGTGATTTCTGGAGTAGGCTCTCTGGAGAAAACTGGTTTAAATCGCCTCACATTGAATGCAGCAAACAGTTATTCAGGCCTAACACGTTTGTCGGCAGGAAAGATCCAATTAGGGATTGCCCAGGCTCTTCCGCTTGCCAGTGCTTTCTATTTCAATGGAGGAACTTTGGCGACAAATAACTATTCCAATACGCTTGGAATGCTGTATTTAACCGCCAATTCCGTGTTGGATCTAGGAACAACAAGTTCACATTATTTGACCTTTTCAGGTGTCAGCCAACTGTTCGATTTCAAGCGATTGCGTATCCTAGGCTGGCAGGGTGATTATTCAAATCAAACTTCTGGTACGGTAGGTCGGGTGAGATTCACGTCATCTGTCAGTACCTACGTGCTTGACCAAATCTTGTTTGAGAGTCCGATACCTACGAATCATTATGCGCATATGTTGACGGATGGAACGTTTGAGATCGTGCCGGGTGATAACATGGTGATCAATCCAACAAGTTATAGCAATGTGATTGTGAGTACGGCAACACCGAGTAATGGTGTGTGGAGTGCATTGGTTGGAGGTGTTCACACGTTTACTCCCAATACGGATAATGCGATATTAAATGTGGTCGAGGTTCAGACTAAATTGGCTACTGGTGATGTGTCTGTTTTGACATCGAATGGGTCGGGAACGCAGTCGGGTGCGATCATTGTAACCGGGGCCTTATCGGCATCCAATGCATCGGCTTCCGCACGAAAACTGACTTTAACTGCACGTGGGACCGTAAATGTATTTGCAGGTATGACCTTAGGTTCTACGACTGCTGCGCTTGCCTATCCGGGTATAGAGGCCTATTTTGTGTCATTGACGGGGGATGTTACCGTATCTGCGGCTGGTTCAATCAATACATCTTCCGGGAATTTAACGTCGAACATTTCCGCTTCGCGGGCTGGAAGTGCTGGAAATATCACCTTAAAAGCAGTGGGAGGCATTATGTTAAACGGAGCCTTGACGGCAACGGGAGGGAATAATGCGTCGACCTTTACGAATTCGGGTGGGGGAAATGGAGGAAATATAACTTTGATTGGGCCTTTAGGGATTACGGCGAATGCCAATATCACCTCGCAGGCGGGAACAAATTTATTAAATGCTTTTCCGGGAATTTTGACGGTTGAAACGGATGCTTTGCCGGAATCGAGTGGGCAGAATTTGGGACAGACGTCAACAAGTATTGTGAAAGCAGGCGGGTTTGTTAAGAACGGTTCAGGGACATTCCTGCTGCGAAATTACAGTTATGGAGGATTTGCTACAGAAGGCGTAGCAAACCAAACACCATTAGTTTCCATTAATGCAGGTACGTTGAAGTTAATGACCGCAACCAGTATTTGGGATTTTGCGGATGTATCGGTGGCATCGGGTGCTGTTTGGGATATGGGTGGATTTAGTGAGACGGTGGGTTCGATTGCGGGTGCGGGAACGATTCGGAATGGGGGTACATTGACATTGAGCTATACTAATCCGAGTTTGACGACTGCTTTTGCGGGTTCTATTGAAGGAGGTATAGCACTTGTGAAAAATGGTTTGACAGGTATTTTGGAATTGAGTACTGCGAACACCTATACGGGCTTGACGACGATTTCGCAGGGTATCATTCGCTTGAAGCATGCGAATGGATTAGGGGCTAGTTCGTTAGGGACGGTGGTTTCGGATGGTGCGAGTTTGCAGTTGGACGGTGGTATTTCGGTGTCGGCGGAACCTTTAACGTTGAATGGAACGGGAGTTGGAGCTCTCGGTGCTCTTCGGAATATTTCGGGTACGAATATGTTTGCTGGGCCGATTACCTTGGGTACGCTGGCGGTGCGGATGAATTCGGATGCTGGGGTGCTGGGGATTTCTGGAACGGTTGCTAATTCGATTGGATTGACTTTTGGTGGTGTGTCGAATCATGAAGTTTTGGGTGCAATTTCAGGTACTTCTACTTTGTCGAAAGATGGGACAGGTTCTTTGTTGCTACGTGGGAATAACAGTTATTCGGGTTTAACGACCGTATCTGCGGGTAAGGTTTTTGTGGAATCTGCGAATGCACTTGGTTCTACGGCGGTGGGTACATCGGTTACATCAGGAGCGAGTTTGCAATTGCGTGGTGGGGTGACAATGGCTGCAGAACCTTTAACAATTAATGGTTCGATGGTTGCTGGCGATGGGGCATTGGCGAGTGTATCTGGACTTAATACGTGGACAGGTCCTGTGACTTTGGGTTCCGCTGCTGTGGTTTCTGCGGATGTCGATGAGTTGCGGATATCGGGTGGAGTTTCAACGGCAGGGTTTTTGTTGAAGGTTGGGAAAGTGGCTGCTCTGGGTCATGTAAAAATGGCGGGCATTATTTCCGGTTTGGGTATGTTGGAAAAATGGGGTGATGGGATCCTTACATTGAGTGGAGCAAATAACTATGCTGGATATACGAAAGTTAGTTCGGGAATATTGGCATTAGGGGCGAATGAAGTTATTCCAAATGCAAGTGCATTTTATTTCAATGGCGGATTATTACGAACCGAAGGTTTTACAGAAACAGCTGGATTGATTCATCTGAATGAAGATTCAAGGTTGGTTTTTGGGTCAGGTGTGCATCGAATGACCTTTATTGGTCCAGGAACATTTACTCCTGGCAAGATTTTACAAGTGAATGGTTGGGAGGGTGATTTTAGTATTCCTGCGGGTGGCCAACGGCCCAATGTGGAGGATACAGGAATGTTACAAACAAGTTCGTCGCGCTATGTGACATTAAATGGGGTTTTACGTTCTGCGGGTGGGATTAATCAATACGGTCAGATCAACTTTACCGGTTTCCCGGGGACTGCTGGAAAGTTAATAGTTAACCTGCGGCTAAGTCTAGCGTTATTAGCTCAATTTAAATTTGTAAATGATGCAGATGGGACATTGCATGAGTCGGTCCAACTAGGCAGTAATGAAATTGTGCCAGATTATGCGCAGTAGGTGGGGGTAGACGCTGCCGGGGTCGCAGACCCCGGCAGCGTCACTTCCCGTAACGATTTCGTGGATGGGTAAATTGTGTGCGAGGTGTAGAATATCAGTCTACAAGTGCCTTTTTTACGTAAAAAAGGATGCCTCAGTTTATCAAGTAATTGGTTTTTTTAGCGGGAGTCAGGTTTGAAAAGTGGCTATTTGGGCGATTGGTAGGGGAATTGCCAACTAATCAATATTCGAAATTAGGTAGATACTAAAGTTTGTTTTAGCGCGTTAGTGGAGTGACGCTGCCGGGGTCGTAGACCCCGGCAGCGTCTACCGGCCGCGTAAAAAGTGAACAATGACTTCTAGGCCCTTCTCGAAATGACCGTTATTGGGAATCACAATATCACACGATCGTTTATGCGGTCGAATATACTGCTCATACGTAGGCTTAACGTGGTATTTCCAGCGGTACATCACATCTTGTAAATCATACCCACGCTCCTCATTATCACGTTTGATCCGACGCTCAAGTTTAATCTTATCCTTGGCA
The DNA here is from genome assembly GCF_044377215.1 of Aquirufa sp. Lineage (GTDB taxonomy): Bacteria > Bacteroidota > Bacteroidia > Cytophagales > Spirosomataceae > Aquirufa. The sequence continues at coordinate 33,111 of NZ_JBILJM010000020.1, read as the reverse complement.
TCTATAAAAATTTTCAAATCTAATAGCCGAGCCACATCCGGAAAATGAAACACAAATATTCCCTCCACAACTAATATTTTGCGGGGATAAAAATGTAACATGTTGGGAACTTTTGTTGAATTATTGAAGGTGTATTCCGCACGTGAAACTACCTCTCCAGCACGTAATTTTTCAACATCGGCCGCAAATGCTTCGTCATCGATCGCCCCCGGTAAATCGAAATTCTCGATTCCATTGTGATCTTTTGTCTGATGTTCAATTGGACGATAGTAATTGTCCTGCGATAATAAACATATTTCATCAGATGGGAATTGCTCCATCAGGCGCTTTAAAAATAGTGTTTTTCCCGAAGCACTCCCTCCGGTAATTCCAATAATATAAGGTTTATTAATGCTGCTCATGAAGCTACAAATTTGCGAAAACCATCGCTAGGAATCAAGCCTCATCGGCCGAATTTTATGTAGTCGGCCTCTTCATCTTTAGACCCTTCATACACAACATGCAAGTCATGCGAAGCAAATAGGCCGACGATTTCCGAACGTGTAAACAAACGTTTTCCGCATCCTTCATGCACTCCCCCAGTCATAATTTCTTCCACAATCACGCAGCCATCTGTCTTTAAAACACGGTCTATTTCAGCTAAAACAGCCTCCAAGTTATCTAGTTCATGTAATGAATTTAATAGCCAAATTTGATCAGCAGTCTCATCAGAGAGCGGAATTTGGGCTGCATCTGCAAGGAATATAGATGCAGGGGTCGTCGCTTTTTTTCCGTATTGTTCTTCAAAATAGGCGATGGCCTCATCCAAATCTGGCCAATTTAAGACGTCTTTATTGCTATCTAATAGAAGTAACTCCCCCGCCTCTTGCTCCATGGTTTGCTTGATTTCCCACCACGCGGCCCCACAACCTAGCGATAAAATGCAATCGGTGGGGGACCAGTTGCCAACTTCATATAAAGTTTTCTTCATGTAGCAAATTATCAAAATGGTTTATCTTTGGCAAAAAAAGAATCGGATGGCTATTTTTATTGCACCCACAGCGAGCGTCATGGGACGCGTGATCATCGGAAAAGACGTGTCCATTTGGTACGGTGCGGTCATCCGCGGAGATGTTGAGGAAATACATTTAGGCGATGGCTGCAACATTCAAGATAATGCCGTTCTACATGCAGATGAAGGCGATAAAACCATCATTGGCGCCCGCGTAACCGTTGGCCATTCCGCCATTGTTCATGGGGCTGAAATCGGCGAAGGATCTTTAGTTGGCATGCACGCCACCGTATTGAATCGTGCCAAAGTTGGCAAATACTGCCTCATCGGCGCTCACGCTTTAGTTACGGCTGGAATGGAAATTCCGGATTATTCTTTGGTCCTAGGTTCGCCTGCGAAGGTTGTTAAAACCTTAAATGAGACGCAAATCGAATCATTAAAACACGGTGCTGACCACTACATTAAGATGGGTGCCAAACATGCTGCAGGCGAATTCCCATTAATCAAATCATGATCGAATTAATCCTCATCCGACATGCCCATGCGGGACCTTATACAAGTCCCGACGAAGCTCGGAAACTTTCCAGTCAAGGAATTGAAGAAGCCAATGAGTTAGCGCAAAAGATTAATAACGCAGCTATGCCCCAAGGGATTTGGTTAGTTTCGGACGCCGTTCGTACGCGTGAAACGTTCGAGGTACTCTCGGATGAAAAAGGGGTGTTTTCGGACTTTTGGTATCATGCGACAGGTCCTCAGTATGTCCAGGAGTTAGTTAAACAAGAAAGTCCTGTCATTTACTTGGTCGCACATAATCCTTCAATTTCCTATGTCGCCTCCTATTTTTTAGGCGAAACTCGAAACATGGAAACCGCAAATTGTGTTCATTTACAGTGGCCAAATTTACACGCCTGGGCGGAAGTCACCCAAGATAGTGCCACATTAAAATTTGACGCTTAACTGAAACAGATGAAAAACCAAAAAATATTCCGCTGGGTTATTATTTTATTTACCCTTTTGATGATTGGTTTGGCCATCGATATGGCTAGGAATACCACGGCACCGTGGAACAAAAAGAAAGTCATCAGTCGCTAGTCGTTAGTCCGGAGTCGTCAGTCCGAAGGAAAAATAACGTCTAACGTCCAACTTCTAGAGTCTATATGACTGATTGAATGTGCTTCAAATGATGCACGCAGTGCCACGCATAAATTCCTAGCACTCGGTCGAGTCGATAGGTAATCCCACGCTCCGGGTGAAAATAAGTGCGCGACCAGTCCGACTCACCCATCGTTTCCATTAAGTAAACCCAGCGCAAATGAATGTATTTGATGCCTTCAATCGACCAGGCGATTGGAGCTTCATTGCCATCCGGCATCTCCGCCCACGTGTTTTCGTCGTATGGTTTGATCGTTGGGTTGTCCTCCGTCAACGCCATTTTGAAACGAATGTAACTATTAATGTGACTGTCGTATAGATGATGGATCACTTTGCGGGCCGACCACCCACCTTCCCGGTAAGGTTTTGCCAACAAGGTTTCATCTACTCCGTCCAATAAAGTTGCCAGTTGGCCTGGTAAATCCGCAATGGTTTGAATCCATTCCTGACGTAAAGCCGGAGTGATGATTTCAGGAGCAGCAAATTTGCCGATCGGATATTGCAACGGATTTAATTCCATATTAATGCGTATAAAAAGCAGTGATTTCAGCACCTGCCTGACGCGTATGCGCAATCAGTGGATGAACGCCTGCATGAATACTTTCAAAAAATTCTTTGCCACTTTCTTTGGCTAATTGCGCCACATGAACAGGATATTCAACCGTCCCTTCTTCCATTTCTACGGGCATCACCACTTGATACGCCACATTTCCTTGTGCTGCTAATGATGCGGCTTGGGCACGTGCCGATTCAAAACTTCCCTCCAAATCCTCCGTATCAATCACAATCGTCACAGGAGTCTGCAAAGCTTTTTCAGCTAAAACCTTCTTGATTTCAGCATCTAAACCCTCCAATAATTTCCGGAATGTATGGTAATTTTTTCCGGTACGTAAACGCTCCCGAATGGATTGACGAATGAAATATGTGATGGAATCCGTGACCGTTAGTCCAATCTCCGCCATTTGTTTGAAGATCAATGAAGAAGGCGACATCCCCGGAATCGTATTGGGATCATGTAATACAATTACACCATCCGCACGTAAAAAACCATCAATGCGCGTACAAACACCAAATCCCAAATCATCAAACGCCTGCTTCACTTGCTCCTGAATGAGTTGCAAATGACTCAACGAAGCATCCATTGGGATGCGCTTACGCGTAAGTTTTGATTTGTATTTCGCATTGAAATCAAATACCTCAACCGATTCGTCGATGACAATTTCGGTAGGGGGAAGGGCAACCGCCTCACCGCGTGGCGTCTGAATTACCCCACAACTAAATTCATTTCCATTCACAAAGGCCTCCAATAAGACCGCATCTTCCGAATGAATCGAATGGATGCTGGCTTTCGTTACCGTATGCGTAAAATATTCGCGTAAATCTGTTAATAATGCTGACGGATGGGTATAGATTTGGTGATTAAACCGAACAGGAAATCCAATTCCCTCATCCAAATTCACCATTTTTTGTAGCAAAGCGACTTGGTCATCCTCCGAATAAGTCAACCAATCCGTCCGTTGAATCTCTTGTATAAATAGACATTTTTTGATCGCTTGATCAAAATCATCTAATGAATCTTGCTTCACAAATGCCAAACCAATCGATGATCCTTGATGCGGCGCTTTCGCCACAAAAGGAATACCAATGGCTTTTTTGACTTGTTCAAACAACGTTTCCCGACCATAAGCTTCATAGTCGGCCCGCTGCAACACAAAATATTTTTTATCTAAACCGACACTCTTTTCCAACCAAAGATTTTGTTTGGCTTTATCGATTCCAATCGCCGAACCAAGTACGCTAGGACCAGAATAGGGTATATTATACCATTCTAGTAAACCTTGAATGCTTCCATCTTCTGCGCCTGGTCCATGCATGGCGATAAATGCAAAATCAAAATGAGCTGAAAATTCAGCCGGGCTAATCTGCGTGCCAATCGACGCAATCATGGCATCATAGTCAGTCAAATCAGTCAATGATTCTGTGTAAACTGAAAAAGGGGCAGTTTGGAATGCAACAGGAGGGAAGAAATTCCGAATCGATTCCTGATAAATTAACTCCTCCTTAATTAATATGAAATTCCCTAAACCGTCCACAAACACCGGTATAGGCGTAAATAATGCTTTATTGATGTGCGCCATCGCCGTCTTTCCACCCGCGAAACTTATTTCGCGTTCACGTGCTTGGCCCCCAAAAAATATTCCAATCCGCATCATAAGTCTTTAATTTCTTCTACTGAAACGATTTCAGGGACTTCGCGTTTAATGGCTTCTTCAATCCCGGCACGAAAGGTCATGGCCGACATATTACATGATTGGCAATTTCCTACCAGGGCAAGTTTCAATATATTATCCGTAGAAATTTCGACGATTTCTACATTCCCGCCATCGGCAATTAAATAGGGGCGAATGCTGTCTAATGCTACTTGAACCCGCGTGTATAAAGGATGATTTTCCATGTTTTTATTGTGCGTTAGTAATCGCAATTTGTTGGGCCAAACTTGCTGCAATAGACGTAAATGCTTCCGCACTTGGACTATTATCTGCGGCAATCGGTTTTCCAGAATCACCTGCTTCACGAATCGCTTGTACCAAAGGCACTTCACCTAAAAAAGGTACATTGTATTTCGCTGCAAGCGCTTTTCCTCCGTCTTGGCCAAACAAGTAATACTTATTTTGCGGCAATTCAGCCGGTGTGAAATAAGCCATATTTTCTACCAATCCCAAAATTGGCACATTAATTCCTGCCTGCTTAAAAAATTGTAATCCTTTTGTCGCATCTGATAAAGCAACTTTCTGTGGCGTCGTTACGATAACCGCACCCGTCACCTTGATAAGTTGGACCAATGTCAAATGTATATCCGAAGTTCCCGGAGGTAAATCGATTAATAGATAATCCAATTCTTCCCAATTTGTATCACCAAAGAATTGCCGCAAAGCCTGTGTCATCATCGGCCCACGCCAAGGTACTGGACTGTCAGAAGGTGCTAAAAAACCCATTGAAATGAGTTTAATGCCATATTGGTTGATCGGTTGAATGCGATTTTTCCCATTTACTTCTTGCACTAGGGGCTGCATATCCTCCGCACCAAACATGACTGGAATTGATGGACCTGAGATATCGGCATCTAAAATACCTACTTTGGCACCTGCCTTTTTCAAGGCCATGGCTAAATTGGCTGTTACGGTCGATTTACCCACCCCACCTTTTCCAGAAGCAATCGCAATCACATTCTTAACTCCTGGAATCAAGGGATCTTGTTGCTGGAGTGTCGTCACTTCAGCAGTCATATTGATAACCACTTTTAAATCTGGATGGACCAAATTATGAATGGCATCCTCACAATCTTTGCGAATTTTCTCTTTTAAAGGACAGGCTGGTGTGGTTAATACAACGGTGAATCGAACTTCACCGACGCCCAATTCCACATCTTTAATCATATTCAAGGTCACCAAATCCTTTTTCAAATCTGGTTCTTGTACCGTGCTCAAGGCACCAATGATAATCTCTTTCGTAACACTCAATTCGCCCATATAACTTGCTTTCCTTTGAAACGCCAAATATACGTCATTCTATCAAGATAAGGCCAATAGTTGCTGGTCTATTTTCGCGTAAAGCTTGGACTTATCCAGACCTGATTGATCCATTTCAATTTCATTTCTGAGTCGTCTTAAAATTTCACAATGTTGTGGATATTGCAAAAGATGCGGCCGATGTTGGATGGTAGCAATCATTTCTTGCCACCTTTTCGCTATTTCCATGAGGGCATCTTCAAAGTGTGTTTGTTTGAAGCGCTTGTAGATATATTCAATTGCTTGGTCCGTAGGATGAATCATATCCGTTTGATAAAACCGATAATCACGTAATTCATCTAGCATAATTTCATAGGCAGGAAAGTACATCACCTGGTCCGGGAACTTGGTCGCCAATAAATCCGCCGCTAATCGAAGCGTTGCTTTTGAAACTGCATTTTCCGGCATCCCATCACGTGTATGTCGGACGGGCGATACGCTGATAATAATTTTGAGATGTGGATTTTTTAGGATGAAATTTTTGTAAGCCAAACAGATTTCATCCACGGTACTTTGCTTTTTGATGAATCGAGTAGATGCCTGTTTATGGCAGTTGGCAATCGCCCTACCCAGCACTTGATCTTCGTAATAAAAGGCAGTACCCCATGTGATAATTAGGTATTGACTGGATGCTAAAAACGCTATGGTCTTTGCTTTGATTTCGGTCAATTTTGTAATAAACTCCTCCGGATTTTCACCCATGAATTGCGAATGGAAATCGGGATGGACATATAAATGACCTTGTTTATACAAATCCGACTGTTGCAGGGTTTGTGGACTCAAGCCCCTTAAAATATTCAAGGGATGAAACAGTGTACCCAATGCTTGATTTGATACTTCTAATGGTAAATCAGCTAATCGCTGTCCCATATTTTCAGCAAAACAAGATCCGATACATAGAATGCGGCTGTTCGCTCGAATCAAATAAGGCGAACGTGGGATGGAGAATGTAGTGGTTAGATTGATCATAGTATTTGGTAGAGACGCGACGCTTCGCGTTTTTGTTTGAAACGAAATTCTGTGACTTATGTAGAGACGCGATACTTCGCGTCTGTTTTTTATTGTTGTAGAGACGCGATACTTCGCGTCTGTTTAGTTTAAGACGCGAGGTATCGCGTCTCTACATGATTTGAATCGCGTCTATTGTTTCCATGCATGGGCCAACTTTGGCAATCCTGAAAGGTTTGCCAAAGAAATAAACGCGAGGCATCTCGTCTCTACAAACCTTTGGCCCACCGATTCATCTTGTTTTCCATCACATCCAATGGCATATTGCCATCTTTCAGGATTTCGTCATGGAAATTAGAAAGCTTGAATTTGGGACCTACTTCTTTACTCAGACGTTCGCGAATCTCACGAATTTTCAAAGCACCAATCTTATAAGATAACGCTTGTGCGGGAATCGCCATGTAGCGTTCGATTTCCGCAACGGCTCCCTCTTCAGAAATAGGTTCATTCGACATCATGTAAGCAATGGCTTCTTCGCGGGTCATATTTTTCGAGTGCATTCCTGCATCCACGACTAGACGAATCGCCCGGTGCATTTCGTCACCCAAAGCGCCCATGTATTGGTATGGATCTGTGTATAATCCCAATTCTTTTCCTAAACTTTCCGTGTAAAGCGCCCAACCCTCTGCATAGGCTGAATTTCCACCAAAGCGACGGAACTTAGGCAATTGGCCGTTTTCTTGCTGGAGACTAATTTGGTAATGATGCCCAGGAATGGCTTCATGTAAAAATAAACTTTCCATGCCCGATGTCGTATTGAATTTGGTCGCATCCAAAATAGGCACATAGAAAATGCCGGGTCTTTTACCATCTTCAGATCCTTGGAAATATTCCGCAGAAGCCGATGCCGCACGGAAGGCTTCGGTTTGACGAACTTCAAATGGGGTTTTGGGTACCCGACCAAACATCGTTTTCAACGATGGTTCCATCTTCTTGTGAATCGTATGAAAAGCGGCCAAAACCTCTGCTGGCGTTTTGTATGGATAAAAGCTAGGATCCGTTTTCATGTGGGTAAAGAATTCAGCTAGTGTCCCATTGAAGCCAACCGCTTGCTTTGTTTTCTCCATTTCGGTCCGAATGCGCTTCACTTCAGATAAACCTGTTTGGTAAATTTCATCCGCAGGTTTATTGGTTGTCGTCAAGACTTTAATCAAGTATTGGTAATAAGCCGCTCCATTCGGAATCGCCGATATCCCGGTTGTTGGCCGCGACTTAGGCAAGTATTCCGTTTGTATAAATTGGGCAAGTCTACCGTACGCTGGGATGATTTCAGATTGAATAATCTGCGTGTATTCTTTGGTGAATTTCGCTTTATCTGCCTCTGTGAAATCCTTTGGGAAATTATTCAAAGGACCGTAAAACGTGCTTTTTTTAACGTCCACTACCTGAAACGATTGCAATTGGGGAATTATCTTTTCGACCAAAGCCTTTGGCAAAACGATATTCGCAGCGATTCCTCTTTTGAAATATACGATGCTTGAATCCATATACGCCGCACCGATGTGCATCCGTTTTTCCCAATTTTCATAATCCTTTTTTGTGGCAAATGGTTGCAACACAGACCCGCTGCCTAGTTGGGCAAACGTTAAATGGAAACCGTAAAATTGGTTCAGCGGCATTAAGTTATCCGGATAGGTCAAGCCTTCTAATCCTAGTTCGATGTCACGTTTCAGGATGTCATAGGTAATCTGATCATTGTCGTCCAATTTGTCCCGATTGATTGCGCTTAAACTCGTTTGTGTTTTTTCTAAAAGGGCTTTGATTTTTGCTCGATGCGCATCGGTGAAGTCGATGTTCATTTGATCATTGTACCGATTATCTCCATTCGCTGTCGCAGAAATGGGATTTAGTTTTAATTGTTCCTCGTAATAGGAGTCGACAAGTGTACTTAGTTCTTTTTTGGCATCACCCGATTTGCAGGATACAAAGGCCAAAAGACACAAGAGGTAAGTGAGTTTTTTCATTTTTTTGATTTAGAATTTCGAATATAAAAAGAAAGATGAATATCATCTACATGGCCATTCTAATTGTCCCTTTTCTCCAAATTAGTTTTCCATCAAAAATTTTATATTTGTAGCTTGCAAGCACATACTACCTAAGCATTTTTAAATTTATGTCACATAAAGGGGCCGAACGCGAACGACTGAGTCTACGCAATGATAATAAAGGTTGGAAAAAGTGGGGACCTTATTTGACGGAACGTCAATGGGGCACGGTTCGTGAAGATTATTCGGCCAATGGAAATGCCTGGGAAACTATTTCCCATGATGTCGCCCGTTCAAAAGCCTATCGCTGGGGCGAAGAGGGAATCGGGGGAATTTCAGATAATAAACAGCATGTTTGTTTCGCCTTTTCCTTTTGGAATCACCGCGATCACATTTTAAAAGAGCGCTTTTTTGGCCTAACAGGAAACGAATCAAATCACGGGGAGGATGTCAAAGAATTATATTATTATCAAGATTCCACACCTACGCACTCCTATCAAAAAATGCTGTATAAGTATCCGCAGCAAACCTATCCCTATCAAAAACTGATAGACGAAAGTAAAAAACGCACGCGTTTAGAGCCAGAGTACGAGTTGATGGATACCGGAATCTTTGCCAACAATGAGTTTTTTGATATTTCCATGGAATATGCGAAAGGCGATGAACAAGATATATTGATTCAAATAACGGTAGTCAATCGGTCCAAAGTAGCTGCGCCAATTACCGTTTTACCTACGATTTGGTATCGAAATACCTGGTGCTGGGGCTATGAAAAGTATAACTATAAACCAATGCTGACTGGTGTTGGACATTCTTTTATCGAAGTGGATCACCGCGTTGTGGGTCGATTTAAATTATATGCGGAGGATCCCGATGAGTTTTTATTTTGTGATAATGAGACCAATTTTGAGCGTTTACACGGCTCCCCCAATTTGTCCCATTTCACCAAAGATGGCATTAATGATTACATTGTCAATAAACACAAGCATGCCGTAAATCCGAATCACATTGGAACGAAGGCATCAGTTAAATATGCGGATAAGATTCCAGCTGGTGGCACAAAAGTGTATCGCCTGCGTTTGACAAATCTAACCTTGCGTGAGCCATTTGTTGATTTTGATCAAATTTTTGATCAAAGAAAGCGCGAAGCCGATGAATTTTACACGGAATTACAGCCTGGAATTCAGGATGAAAACTTAAAGAATCTACAGCGACAAGCCTATGCAGGTATGTTGTGGACCAAACAGTGGTATTATTACAATGTGTTCGAATGGATAAAAGGTGATCCTGCTATGCCTAAACCGGATGCTTCACGTAAAATTGGTCGCAATAACACGTGGCGCCATATGTATGCGGCGAATATTCTCTCCATGCCGGATAAATGGGAATACCCATGGTTTGCGGCTTGGGATTTGGCATTTCATACCTTGCCTTTGGCACGGTTGGATCCAGATTTTGCGAAGCGCCAACTAGCCGTTATTCTCCGCGAATATTACATGCACCCGAACGGACAAATTCCTGCCTATGAATGGTCATTTTCCGATGTAAATCCACCCGTGCATGCGTGGGCGACTTGGAAGGTATATGAGATTGATAAGGAAATGAATGGGGGCAAAGGGGATGTAGTCTTTTTAGAGCGGATTTTTCATAAACTATTACTCAATTTTACTTGGTGGGTGAATTTAAAAGATGAAGGAGGGGATAATATTTTTGGTGGTGGTTTCTTGGGGATGGATAATATTGGGGTATTTGACCGGTCGGCGCAATTACCTACCGGCGGTCACCTAGAACAAGCGGATGGGACGGGTTGGATGGCCATGTATAGTCTAAATATGTTGCGTATTGCGTGTGAGATTGCGATTGAAAATCCGGTTTATCAGGATATGGCATCCAAATTCTTCGAGCACTTTTTACATATTGCTGGCGCTATGCAGACAATCGGTGGGGATAAATTGAATTTGTGGGATGAGGATGATCAGTTTTATTACGACATGTTGCATAAGCAGGATGGAAGTGCGGAGTTGCTCAAAGTGCGATCGATGGTGGGATTGATTCCACTTTTTGCTGTGGAAGTTTTGACCTCGGAAATGCTCGAAAAACTACCTGCCTTTAAACGCCGTGTTGAATGGGTTTTAAACAACCGCCCTGATTTAGCTGGATTGATTTCGCGCTGGTACGAACCAGGTAAAGGGGAGACGCGTTTGTTATCTATTTTACGTGGACATCGGATGAAAATGATCATGAAACGGATGTTTGATGAGACGGAATTTTTATCTGATTTTGGGATTCGGTCGCTTTCCAAACACCATAAGGAGCATCCATATAAATTTGCTTTTGATGGGGGAACTTTGCAAGTAGATTATACGCCAGCGGAGTCTACGGGAAGTATGTTTGGTGGAAATTCCAATTGGCGCGGACCTATTTGGTTCCCAATGAATTATTTGATTTTAGATTCACTCAGTAAGTTTTCGGAATATTACGGAACAGATTATGAGGTAGAATTTCCGACTAATTCAGGCGAAATGATGAACATCAAAGATGCTGCTGAAGGGGTATCTAGGCGTTTATTGGCCATGTTCATTCCCAATGAAAAAGGAGTCATTCCAATGTACGATGGGCATGAGAAATTGCATGATGATTCCCATTTGTTCTTTGAGTACTTTGATGGGGATACCGGGAAAGGCTTAGGAGCGAATCATCAAACCGGTTGGACCGGACTAATCGCTGAAATTATTAGACAATTACATACTAAATCATGAGTACTCCAGAAGAAAGATTTGCGGCCTTAGGCCTTGTTTTGCCACCTGCACCCAAACCCTTAGGCGTTTACAAACCCGGTTTACAAGTGGGCGAATTCTACTACGTTTCAGGTCACGGACCTGTGTTGCCGGATGCTTCCTTGATTATTGGTCGGATTGGTGCCGATATGGACATTGAGGCGGGGAAGTTAGCGGCCCAACAAGTGGGATTGACGATATTAGCGACGCTAAAGGCACAATTAGGTTCATTGAATCGCATAAAACGTGTCATCAAAGTGTTAGGCATGGTCAATGCGACGGAAGACTTTTTGCGTCATCCCTATGTGATTAATGGTTGTTCGGAATTATTTGCCCAAGTGTGGGGGGAGGAAAACGGTATTGGAGTTCGTTCCGCGGTAGGTATGGGCACTTTGCCGGATAACATTCCGGTGGAGATAGAGGCAATGTTTGAGCTAGACATGTAGAGACGAGATACTTCGCGTCTTTTTTTCTTTGGCAAAGCTTACAGCACTGCCAAAGTTTGAGGCGCTTTTCTGCGCCGATTTCCCCAGACTTCAGTCTGATGTTTAATCCTAGGTGTAGGAATCGATGCTGCGCATCTCAAACTTTGGCAATCCTAAAAGGTTTGCCAAAGCGACTTCGCACCTCGCGTCTCTACTAGGCGGAAATTTCCAGCATCTTTTTCATTGCCTTATAGGCCGGGATTCGGATGGATTCTTCTAAATGAATTTCAGGTAGTTCGTAGTATAAGGCATTGTACAACTTCTCGAGCGTATTCATTTTCATGTAGGGACATTCGGAGCAAGCACACGTATTTTGCTCATTGGCCGGTGCCGGAATCAAATGCTTATGCGGTACCGCTTGCTTCATTTTGTGTAGGATTCCCGCTTCGGTTGCTACAATGAAGGTAGCGTTCGGGGAAGTTTCTACGAATTTCAATAAAGCAGTTGTCGATCCCACATAGTCCGCTTCTTTCAGGATAACCTCCTTGCATTCCGGGTGGGCGATCAACAAAGCATCTGGGTATTCCTGCTTTAAAACAGCTAATTTCTCTAAAGAAATATCAATATGCACCATGCAGGCCCCTTCCCAAAGAATTAAATCGCGGCCTGTTTTGTGGGCTACGTACCGACCTAAATTTGCATCTGGCGCAAAGATGATTTCACGATCTGCTGGAATAGACTCGACGATTTGAACCGCATTGGAAGAGGTACAAATGATATCAGTCATCGCTTTTATATCGGCAGAGCAGTTGATGTACGAAACTACAATCGCATTTGGATGTTTGGCTTTCAAAGCGGCAAATTCAGCTACGGGAACTGAATCGGCCAACGAGCATCCCGCGTTGAAATCAGGAACCACCACTTTTTTAGATGGGTTCAAGATTTTAGCTGTTTCGCCCATGAAATGAACGCCACAAAAAACAATTAAATCCGCTTCCGTTTTTTCAGCCGCTTGGGATAATCCGAGTGAATCGCCAACAAAATCAGCCAATTCTTGAATCTCCCCATCTACATAATAATGCGCCAAAATCACGGCGTTTTTTTCCTTTTTTAGGCGCTGGATTTCTGTTATTAACTCGACTCCTTTTGGGGTAGAGCGGGCAATATACCCGACGGCTTTGGCTTCGTCTACTAAATTCATTTCGCTTTCAGGCTAAGGTCTAAACTTTTCACTTGGTGCGTTAGGGCACCTACAGAGATATAATCAACTCCCGTTTCGCCATAGGCGCGGAGCGTTTGTTCATTGATTCCGCCAGATGCTTCGGTGACGAACCTGCCGTCAATTTTCCGGATCGCTGTGCGGAGGCGTTCGGGGCTGAAATTGTCCAACATGATTCGTTGGACGCCACCGATGGCCATTACTTGATCTAATTCATCCTCGTTGCGCACCTCGATTTCAATCGACAAGGGAGTAGGCATGGATGCGTTATAGGTAAATGCTTTTTCTAAAGCCGCTTTTACTCCACCCGCAAAGTCAATGTGGTTGTCTTTGATGAGGATCATGTCAAACAAACCGTATCGGTGATTCACGGCACCTCCAATTTTGCAGGCCCATTTTTCCGCTAAACGGAAGTTGGGCGTCGTCTTGCGTGTATCCAATAATTTGGCACGGGTCCCTTCTAAGATATTCACTAAAGAACGCGTGTATGTGGCGATGCCCGACATGCGTTGCATGCAATTCAATACCAAACGTTCTGCTTTTAAGATAGATTGTGAAGAACCACTGACTTCCAAAACCACTTGGCCTGGTTCGATCCAGGTGCCATCGTGGATGAAAACCTGCACAGCTAAAATGGGGTCAACTTCCTTAAAAATCGCCAAAGCTAATTCCACACCCGCCAAAACTCCAAGGTCTTTGACAAGTAATTGGGCCGAGCCTTTTGCTTCAGCAGGAACGGTCGAAAGGGAGGTGTGATCACCATCTCCAATGTCCTCTGCCAAGGCAGATTGAATGAACGATTGTAGGTAAGAAGGTTCTAAATAATTAAACATGGCGGCTTTTTCGAAACGCAAATTTACGAAAATTCCTTTCCGAATTGATTTCTAAGAAATTTATCCTATTTTTGCTCACTATCATGCAAAAGAAGGTTAATATTTTCCATTTATTGTTGTTTATGCCCGTGCTTTTTTGGCTGGTGGCGAAGCCGATATCTTTGGTAAAGGCCGACCAAGCAAAAGTAAAAACGGAGAAACAGCAGAAGACGATACAAGTTGCTGAGCAACATGTGTATCAAGTTAGCTCAAGTACGAATGTCGATTTTCCGCAGGATTTTGTCTTCCCGAGTGTGCAAATTTTCTCGGTGCAAGCCCCTCAATTAGCGTGTAAATTGCCGTCCATAATACACCGGACTCAATTTATGCGAATCTTATTAACTCAATTTATAGCCACACTGGCGCCCTGAGGTACAGTCGCTAGTCGTCAGTGACTAGTAGTCAGTTGTCAGTGACCAGTAGTCAGTTGTCAGTTGTCAGTCCGGAGGGAATTAGTCCGAAGGAAACGTTCATTTACAAAACACCTTTTACATTTTAAAAATAAAGTTATGCGTTACAAAAGTGCCATTATTTGGCTGTCAACAATCATTTCAGCCCTATGTATTTTCTTCCTTTCGTTTACATGGAAGTCAAACCAATTAAAAGAACAAGCAATTAAGTATGCTACGGCTGCCGATGGCAAAGTGGATGCGGCTAAGCGTTTACATTTCATTGATTCCCTTTGGAAGCAACCTGTATATATTGGATATACCTTACAAGAGGTAACGCAATATGCGTTGCAAAAAGGTCTTGATTTGGAAGGTGGTTTACACGCCGTATTAGAGGTTTCACCAGTTGAAATCTTACGGGCACTTTCTGGACAGTCGAATGACCCAAACTTCGAGAAAGCCTTAGCAGAAGCAAGTGCTGCACAAGCAACGTCGACGTCATCGTTTAATGAATTGTTTTACGATGCATTCGCTCGTATTGCTCCGAAGCAAACATTGGCATCTGTATTTTCTAATTCAGTTAACCGGGGTAAAATTTCATCTACATCTACGGACACACAAGTTAAGCGTGTGATTGATGCGGAGATTGACGGAGCTGTTGATCGTGTGTACAAGATTATTCAAGCACGTATTGATAAGTTTGGTGTTGCGAATCCAAACATCCAACGTTTACCAGGTTCAAACCGTATTCAGGTTGAATTACCTGGTGTAGAAAATCCAGAGCGTGCACGCAAGTTATTATCAGGTGCAGCGAAATTGGAGTTTGTGGAATGTTATGAATTGAACGAATATGGTGCTGGCTTAAATGCATTAGGTGCTATTTTAGATCGTGAGGCGAAAGCTCCGAAAGTAGCGGCGGCTCCAGCAGCATCTCCAGCGAAAGACACAACAAGTAATGCGTTGGCGTCTCAATTAGCGGCTCCAGCTAAAGATTCTGCAGGCAAAGCAAAGGCGGATACATCCGCTGGTTCTGCTTTAACGAAATTATTTATTCAAACAGGAAATGGAATAGGGGTGTATGTCAAAGATACGGCTCGTGTTAATGCTTTGTTTCGTCGTGCGGATGTGCGTGGTTTTTTCCCAGCAAATTTAAAGTTTGCGTGGGCAGCGAAAGGTATTCCAGCAACGAATGGCGATGAGATTTTGTCATTGGAGGCTTTGAAACAAGCAGAAGGCCAAAAGGCTCCTTTGGAAGGTGACGTCATCACGGATGCAGCTCAAGATTTTGACCAAACAGGTCGTGCAGAAGTAACGATGTCGATGAATGGAACGGGTGCTCGTATTTGGAAAAACTTGACAGGCGCGAACATCGGTCGGCGCATTGCCATCGTATTAGATGGATACATATACTCAGCTCCGGTTATCAACGGAGAAATTCCAGGTGGTCGTTCTTCGATCTCGG
This sequence comes from Aquirufa sp., assembly GCF_044377215.1. Lineage (GTDB taxonomy): Bacteria > Bacteroidota > Bacteroidia > Cytophagales > Spirosomataceae > Aquirufa. The sequence continues at coordinate 17,262 of NZ_JBILJM010000020.1, read as the reverse complement.
GTAGCTTCACTGTTGAGGAGGCAAAAGACTTAGCGAACGTATTGAAGGCGGGTAAATTACCAGCGCCAACGCGTATTGTGGAAGATGCATTTGTAGGTCCTTCATTAGGAGCGGAGGCAATCAATCAAGGTTATATGTCCATGTTATTGGGATTAGTTTTGGTTATTGTGTTCATGGTAGGTTACTATGGAACTCCAGGCTGGATGGCTAATTTGGCCTTATTCTTCAACGTGTTCTTTATCGCAGGTGTTTTGGTTCAAATCCAAGCAGCATTAACCTTGCCAGGTATCGCGGGTATCGTGTTGACATTGGGTATGGCGGTAGATGCCAACGTACTTATTAATGAGCGTATTCGTGAGGAATTGCGGTCAGGTAAAGGTTTGTTGGACGCCATTAATATGGGTTATGAAAAAGCATTAAGTGCGATTTTGGATGGAAACATTACAACGATTTTGATTGGTATTATCTTAATCATTTTCGGTTCAGGATCTGTGAAAGGATTTGGTGTGACGCTTTGTATTGGCTTGGTTACGTCGGTATTTTCTGCGGTGTACATTTCCCACTTGTTGGTGAACTGGATGGCAAAACGTGCGATCAAGGCAGGTAAGGAGAAGGAAATGACGTTTGAGACATTCATTTCACGTGATTTGTTCAAAGGCATGAACTTTGACTTTATTGGAAAGCGTAAATATTCATACTGGTTCTCATGGTCATTAATTGCCATTGGAGCGATTGTGGTGTTTATGCAAGGTGGCTTCAACTTAGGTGTTGATTTCAAAGGAGGTCGTTCGTATGTGATTGAGTTTAATCAAGCGGTTTCAACTGAAAAAGTGAAAGCGGCGTTGGTTGATGATTTTGGTGGAAAAGGTGTTGAGGTGAAAACATTTAACAGCGATACAAAATTGAAAGTAACTACGTCATATTTGGTTGAAGATGAATCAATTACTGCAAACAATACGGTTCGTACGGCATTGGAAACAGGTTTGAAGGATTTTGCTTCAGCTGCTCCCAAAGTAGTATCTGAGTCGAAAGTAGGAGCGACTGTTGCGGATGATATTTTGATGCAATCATTTGTATCAATTTTCTATGCTTTGATTGCGATCTTTATTTACATCTTGATTCGTTTCCGTAAGTGGCAATATTCATTAGGTGGTATTGTAGCTTTATTACATGATACTTTTGTTGTATTGGGTATGGTTGGAATCGTTCGTTTGTTCGGATTTGAATTGGAGGTTGACCAAGTATTCATTGCAGCGGTCTTGACCGTTATTGGTTATTCAATTAATGATACGGTGGTTGTGTTTGACCGTATCCGTGAGGAAATTGGTATTAATCCAGATTTGGGTAATAAACAATTGATGATCAAAACGATCAATGAGTCGATTAACCATACCATGTCACGTACGGTAATGACGGCAACAACCGTATTCTTAGTAGTTACGGTGTTGTTGATTTTCGGGGGTGACGTATTACGTGGATTCTCGTTTGCGATGTTTATAGGGGTTGTATTTGGTGCATATTCGTCTATTTTTGTGGCGGCGCCTATTGTGATTGACTTAGCAACATCATCTAAACCAAAGAAATAAGTTTTGATGCCGGTTGTTCGAGAGGGTGGCCGGCATTAATGTATTTTTTAAATTTTATCAACTATGAATAACAGTATCTGGAGAAAGAAACCCATGCATATGTTTGAGCAAGACATGCAAAAAAGTGAGCTCAAGCGGGTATTGGGTAAATGGAGTTTAACGGCCATCGGTATCGGTGCGATTATTGGTGGTGGTGTTTTCGTGTTAACGGGGACGGCTGCGCATTATCATGCGGGACCAGCCTTGGCACTTTCATTCGTTATAGCGGGTATTGGCTGTATTTTTGCCGCGCTATGCTATGCTGAATTTGCGGCGATGTTGCCGGTGGAAGGTAGTGCGTATGCGTATGCCTATGGAACCGTTGGTGAGTTATTTGCCTGGATTATTGGTTGGGGATTAATCCTCGAATACGCCATGGGTGCGATGACCGTTGCGGTGTCGTGGTCTGGCTATTTCAATAAGCTCTTACACCTCTTTGGGATACATTTACCGGAAAATTTAACGAATGATCCCGTTTCATTTGGGGGGCCTTCTGTGAATTTACCTGCATTGATTATAGTGTGGTTTGTGACTTGGATTTTAGTGAAAGGGATCAAAGAGGCGGCGAGTGCGAACAACATGATTGTTGTTTTGAAGGTAGCTGTCATTCTTTTTGTGATTATCATGGGGGCATTTTACATTGATGTGGCTAACTGGACTCCCTTCATACCGGAGGAAACGTTGGTTGAGCATGAGAGTGGTGAAATGTTGCCTGCGTATGGTTGGGGTGGTATTATTTCTGGTGCATCGGCGATTTTCTTTGCTTACATCGGATTTGATGCGGTTTCAACACAGGCAGGTGAGGCAATTAATCCAAAGAAGGATATGCCTTTCGCGATTATTGCTTCGTTGTTGATTTGCACTGTTTTGTACATTGCCGTATCATTGGTTTTAACGGGTATGTTGAATTACAAGGATATCACGGGGGATGCTTTGAAAGCGCCAGTAGCGTATGCATTTGATGTTGCGGGTCAGCCTTGGGCGGTGTTTGTGATTACGGCAGCGGCGACAGCAGGATTACTTTCGGTGATGTTGGTGATGATGTTAGGCCAAACGCGTGTCTTCTTGGGCATGGCGAAAGATGGTTTATTGCCAAAGTTTTTTGCTGAGATTCACCCAACGTTCAAGACGCCTTGGAAATCGACGATATTGGTAGGTGCTGCGGTATCGATTGTGGCTGGATTGACCCCTATTTCTTTATTGGGAGATATGACGAGCTTTGGTACTTTATTTGCCTTTACGATGGTTTGTTTAGCGGTATGGATTTTACGTTTCCGTGATCCAGGTCGTGATCGTCCATTTAAGGTTTCTGGGTTAAACATTGTGGCTCCTTTGGGAATCATTGTGAATACCTTTTTGATTTTTAATTTAGGTCGGACGGCACAGATTTTCGCTATAGCGTGGTTGGTGTTTGGGTTGGTGGTTTACTTCGTGTATGGCCGACCGCGTTCGCATCTGAATACGAGAGAGTAATTAGAAGCCCCTGAATAAGGGGCTTTTTTTATGGGTTTTTTCTTTGGCAAACCTTTCAGGATTGCCAAAGTTTGAGGCGCTTTTCGCGCCGATTCCCCAGACTTTAGTCTAGGTTATTAATACCCCTAGGCTTTAGCCTAGGGGTTTCCAGCCGCAGGCTGTGTGGCGCTGTATCTGTCTTTAGAATAAAGTCTGTTGTTATTAATATTTGAGATTATCAGTAGGATTGGAACGCATTGCTAATTTATTTTATACATTTGCATTGGATTGGGTGTAGCCTGGTCGGTATAAGAGTCAATGTTCATCGCATTGGCTCTTTTATTTTATCTAATTAATATCTTTTTCAAAGGTTGAAGGATTTTTATCGCTATAATATCAAAAGCAGGATTTAAAGCTTGTTCATTCAATAGATATTTGGCAATTGGATATGCTGTTAAATCTGCAATTTGTAAGCCGATTAAATCTTCTTTTTTATGATTGAATTTGAAGGTAATACGAAATGATTTAAAAGATTCAATCGAGTTTTTAAAGGTTCCTTTCGAAATAATTTTAGTGATGTGAGAGGCTAATTTATTGTCTTCTTTTTCACCTCTTTTTTCTAAAACGATTATTAATTCATTTGCATGTGATTGTTTCTTTAAATATGAAATACATAAATCAAAGACATTAGAAAGGCACAATTCATAGGGGTCATTTCCCAAATTCCCATATTTTTTCACGTAGTTGAATTTATTAAGGCCAACAGGAATAATCGAATATGTTTGTCTCTCAAGAATTTTATTTAGTTCTCGGTAAAATTTTAATTTAGTTTTTTTATCAAGCAATATTTTATATTCATTAGCACATTTTCTTATTTCACGAGAGTGAAAAATGGGGGTATGGTCTTGCCAAAAAAACGTTTTCATTTTAGACATTTTTGATTTTAATTTTTCGTTTTCATTGTCGGTTATAAGTATGCCGCAGATGAGAAACATAGGGAAATGAAAGTCAATTTTAGTCAGACCATGGTCCCCGCATTCATCAATGAATAGATAGTATTTCATAATGGAAGCTAATAGGAAATAGCTAGGTTACGGGTGCCGGTAATCACAATATCAACTTGTTGATCAAGTACCGAAGTGTCTCAGGTTTAAATTTGGGGTTATTGCTAACCCTAGGCTTTAGCCTAGGGGGAATCGATGCTACGCATCTCAAACTTTGCCAAAGCGCCAAGCTTCGCCAAAGAGACAAGGGCCTTTGCCTAAGCGATATTTTTGGCGTATTTTTGCACCTTGATTTATCATTATGCAAAAGATTGACGCGGAAATTGCCAAACGACGGACCTTTGGTATCATCTCTCACCCCGATGCGGGAAAAACGACGCTAACGGAAAAATTGCTACTTTTTGGAGGGGCTATTCAAACGGCTGGGGCGGTGAAATCGAATAAGATTAAGAAGGGGGCGACCTCCGACTTTATGGAAATTGAACGCCAAAGAGGTATCTCGGTCGCGACTTCCGTCATGACATTTGAGTATAATGATGTAAAAATCAACATCTTGGATACCCCCGGTCACAAGGACTTTGCGGAGGATACATATCGGACTTTGACGGCTGTGGATTCAGTGATTTTGGTCATCGATTGCGTGAAGGGTGTCGAGGAACAAACCGAGCGTTTGATGGAAGTTTGTCGCATGCGGAAGACGCCGGTGATTATATTCATCAACAAGATGGATCGTGAGGGTCAGAATCCCTTTGACCTACTCGATGAATTAGAGCAAAAATTGAAAATTTCAGTACGTCCTCTGACTTGGCCAATTAATATGGGTCAAAACTTCAAAGGCGTTTATCATTTATTGGATCGCTCGTTGAACTTGTTCTCAGCCAACAAAACGAAGATTGAGAAGAATGTAGTATCGGTCGATATTGCCACGCCTGAATTGGATACGCGCGTGGGAGAACGTGACGCGAATCAGCTACGTGAAGATGTGGATTTGATTGAAGGCGTGTACGAAACTTTTGATCGAGAAGAATATCTACGCGGTGAGTTAGCACCTGTGTTTTTCGGCTCGGCGGTCAACAACTTTGGCATACAAGAATTGTTGGACACTTTCACCAAAATCGCTCCATCTACCCAAGCGCGTGGAACCGACGTGCGTATGGTGGAACCTAATGAGAAGAAATTTACTGGATTCGTATTTAAGATTCACGCGAATTTGGATCCGAAACACCGCGACCGAATTGCGTTTTTACGTATATGCTCAGGCGTGTTTCACCGCAATACGTTTTACCAACATATTCGCTTGAAGAAGAATGTCCGTTTCGCGAATCCCTATAATTTCATGGCCCAAGATAAAGAGGTCGTTGACGAAGGTTTCCCGGGCGACGTAATTGGTTTATATGATACAGGTACGTTTAAAATTGGCGATACTTTGACGGAAGGGGAGGTTATGAATTACCAAGGAATTCCGAGCTTTTCGCCGGAGATTTTCAAGGAACTCATCAACTTAGACCCGATGAAGTCCAAGCAATTGGAAAAGGGGATTGATCAGCTTACCGACGAGGGTGTTGCTCAATTATTTACGCAGCCCCAATTAGGCAATCGCAAGATTGTGGGAACGGTGGGAGATTTACAATATGAAGTTATTCAGTACCGTTTGGAGCATGAATACGGCGCTAAATGTCGCTTTGATGGAATGTCGGTGACTAAGGCTTGTTGGATTACCTCCGAAGACCCGAAAAAACTACAAGAATTTGTGCGTTTAAAAGGCCAAAACATTGCCCAAGATAAAGATGGGAATTACGTGTTCTTGGCGGATTCCGATTGGATTCTTCGCATGAACCAAACGAACAATCCCGAGATTGAATTCCACTTTACAAGTGAGTTTAAGTTGGCCTAGTCTCTTTGGAAAAGCTTCAAGCTTTGCCAAAGTTTGAGGCGCTTTTCGCGCCGATTACTTTGTTTAATTTATTCATGAGAATCGATGCTACGCATCTCAAACTTTGGCAATCCTGAAAGGTTTGCCAAAGAGCTACACTAATCCTAAATCCTTCTGAATCACCCCAACCTTCTCTTGCAAGTTGGCGAAAGTCTTATCGAAATCAGCTGCAGACGCTAAAGGCGCATTCACAGATACATAGAATTTGATCTTCGGTTCCGTGCCGGAAGGTCGGGCGGAGACTTTTGAGCCGTCGGCGAGGATTAATTGAATAACGTTGGAGGCTTCGATGCCTAGGCCAACTGCAATAGGCGTTTGTTTTCCCGTCAATAGGTCTGTGGAAACCAGGCCTTCGTAGTCCAAAACAGTTACCGGTTTAGATCCAGCTACCGATGCAGGGACGTTCGAACGTAAATTGATCATCATTTGCTTAATTTCCTCGGCACCCACTTTACCCTTTTTGGTAAGCGAAATAAGACCTTCATAATAGAAATTGTTCTCGATGTACATTTCTGCTAGGAAGTCGAACAGGGATTTGCCCTGATCTTTGGCATAAGCGGTTAATTCTGCAATCATCGCACAAGAGGCCACAGCGTCTTTGTCGCGGACTGCATCGCCAATTAAATAGCCGTATGACTCTTCGCCACCGCCAATGAACTTTTCTTTGCCCTCTAACTCGCGGATAACCTGCGCGATATATTTAAAGCCAGTTAAGGTATTGTAGCATGTGACGCCTTTGGACGCACACATTTTATCAATCAAATCCGTGGTAACGATCGTTTTGGCAACAAATTCATTCCCTTTCAAATCCGTCACTTTCAATAAATAATATAGAATCAAACTCGCCATTTGGTTGCCGTTCAACAGTACCCATTCGCCGTGCTGGTTCTTCACTGCCGCTCCCACGCGATCCGCATCTGGATCCGTTGCAATTACCAAATCCGCATCGATTGCTTTGGCTTTGTTTAAGGCCAACGTCATCGCTTCCTTTTCCTCTGGATTCGGATATACGACGGTTGGGAAATTACCATCTGGAATCGCTTGCTCTTCCACGACCGTTACCGCCTCAAAACCTAAAAGTTCCAATGCTTTTGGTACTAGGGTAATGCCCGTTCCGTGGATCGGAGAGAAGACAATTTTTAAGTCTTTTTGACGCTGAATGACCTCCGGTTTCCGACAATTCGCTTGGATGGTTTTCAAATAAGCCGTGTCAATCGACTCGTCCAATAAGTGTAATAAGGAATCATTTCCTTCAAATTTGATATCAGCAACCGTTGATATGGCGTTCACTTCCGCCACGATGTTCTTATCATGCGGCGCTACGACCTGCGAGCCATCGGCCCAATATGCCTTGTAGCCATTGTATTCCTTGGGGTTATGGGATGCGGTGATGACTAGGCCGGCTTGGCAGCCCAACTCGCGTACCGTGAACGATAATTGTGGGGTAGGGCGTAAGGCAGGGAAGAGGTAAACCTCAATGCCATTGGCCGTGAAGATATTTGCGGCGATGCGTGTAAATTCCGGGGAATTGTTTCGGGAATCGTGGGCGATAGCCACTTTGATTTTTTGACCCGGAAGACATTTGTTTAGGTAATTCGCAAAACCTTGCGTCGCTGCGCCCACGGTGTATTGATTCATGCGGTTGCAACCTACGCCCATTTCGCCGCGCATCCCGCCCGTCCCAAATTCCAGGGATTTGTAGAAGGAATCCGTCAAAGCGGTCTGTTCGCCGGCTACGATCAACGCTTGGATTTGTCCTTTGGTTTCGGCGTCGTACGGGCCGTTTAACCATTGGTCGATGTTTGCTTGGGTCGTTGCGTCAAATGTCATATCCTAAATTTCTCCGGTAAAAACGTGTTTGGCTGGGCCAATTAAAAATATTTGGGTGTATCCGTCGGTGCTATTGCCTTCGAATTGCACGGCTAATTCGCCGCCTAAAGTCTTGATTTGAATGGGGCTGCTCATGCCTTTGGTGGCGTTTGAAACTAAAGCAGCTGCTGTAACGCCCGTTCCGCACGAGTAGGTTTCATCTTCCACGCCACGCTCGTAAGTCCGAACGAAGAGGGTTTGGGGATCTAATTTCTCAGCGAAATTCACATTCGTTCCGTTTTGGCCTAGATAAGCTTCCGAATAACGAATTGCTGCACCAATGTTCTTCACATCCGTGAATTGTACTTGTTGGACGTAACGCACCACATGCGGGGAACCGGTATTGGTAAAATAGTCATCGTCATGCTGGGCGATGTTCGCTACATCTTGCATTTGTAATGATATGGTTTCAGGAGTGATGTGAGCCAAATGCGGTCCATCCATCGCAATAAAATGTGCTTTTTCTTGTACGATACCTTGTTCTGCTGCGAATTGAACTAAACATCTACCACCATTTCCACACATGGTTCCTTCGGTACCATCTGCATTGAAATAAACCATGCGGAAATCGTAGCCAGTTTCATTTTGCAATAACATTAGTCCGTCAGCGCCTATGCCAAAACGGCGGTGGCAGAGTTGGGCAATCCCTGCAGTGTCGAGTTGAAACGTTAGGCTTCGGTCATCAATGATGATAAAGTCGTTCCCGGTTCCTTGGTATTTATAAAATTGCATGGACGAAATTAAGAAAAATGTGCTAAGTATCGAGCTTGAATTATGTTAAGATGATGTTTTTCGTGTCCGGCGATCATCCAGGCTAATGCGCGTACACTGATTTTGTGACCATTGGCAAGCCCAATTGCATTTCCTTGCGTTAGCGTGAAGGATTGAACTAGTGCTATGGTTGCGGCTCGTGTGGTTTGGTATTGTATTATAACTGCTGCCAAGGACTGGTTTTCATAACCGGCATGTTGCATGTATTCATTCTCGTCAAAGCCGGGTAGGGATTGCATTTCTCCACGGGAAATAACCAAGGCGCGGTAAGCAAAAATACGCTCCGAGTCGACCATGTGGCCGAGAAGTTCTTTCAGACTCCATTTTCCTTCGGCATAGGCATAATTGCCCTCTTGCTCGCTGAGTTTGTTGTAAATATGTAGAATTTCAGCCGTTTGCGTTTCGTATACTTCGAAGAGATTTGCCTCAACAGGAAAATTCAAGTATTCCGCAAAGTATGGAGCATTCGGGTATTCGTAGTTGGCAGGAAAATGCATTTCTAGAGTTATTTTTTTCACTTACCTTTGGCAATCCTCCAAGGTTTGCCAAAGGTAGGGGGGAAAAGGGAATTTTTGATTTGATTAAATGATAAAGAATATCGAGTAACTGATTTTTTTTAGATTTGGAACCATTCATTTGGCAAACTTGCAAAGCCGTGATTTTCAATTGGATAAAGCAATTAGCTCAATTTAAGCCTATATTTTTACTATTTTTTTAGTAGACCTATTGCATCCAAGTAGAATTTTCCTAATTTTGTGCCACCAAATACCAAACGGTCCGGTAGTTCAGTTGGTTAGAATACATGCCTGTCACGCATGGGGTCGCGGGTTCGAGTCCCGTCCGGACCGCCAACTTGGTTAAAGCTTCAGAGAAATCTGAGGCTTTTTTATTTATTGCTATATCACCAGCAATCCCATTTCCCGCAATTCATCTACGATTTCTCCCTCCCAAAAATTTCTAAAATCTCTCAAACCTGATTGATTAAACTCCTTTTGGAATTCCTCAAATGTCCATGTTTTGGTAGGTCCAAGTGAGATGCGCGCTAATATGTTAACAAGCCACATACCCAATTGCTCAGAAACTATTAATTCCTCCTCGTCCCGTCCCAAACTCATTTGCAATATGTACTTACCTCGAGAGCGTTTTTCCATGGAAGGAATGGGTCCGAGCCAACAAATTTTAGCATTGGGTTTGGGGAATTCTTCTGGTTTTGGGGCTAAAATACGTGCAACGTAGTTTTTAGGAATTTGTGTACGAGGAATCTTAAAATCGAACCATTCCTGTAGCGGCATGTCTAATCCAATGCCATGCATGTAATTAAACAACGATTTTTTTAGCCCCTCACTAAATTGGGCATGATCCGTTCCCGTCGGATCCGCATGTTCTAAATCATTATTAGCAAAGCTACCGGGTTCAGGGTTTAGTATTTTGATGTGATATGCGTCCGGATTTAGGCCCACTGGACTATGCGCCGTCAAGGCAAATTGATGCCAAAAACCAGAGTGTATCACCCCATTTTCAATGAATTGACGAACCACTTCCAGCGAATCAACCGTTTCTTGTGCAGTTTGTGTTGGAAAGCCATACATCAAATAAGCATGCACTAATATGCCTGCTTGTGTAAAATGGTCAGCTACCTGGGCAACTTGTTCGACCGTAACGCCTTTGTCGATTAATGTCAATAATCGGTCGGAGGCAACTTCCAATCCACCCGAAACGGCAATACAGCCTGACCTCACCAGGAGTTGGCATAAATCCTTTGTAAAACTCTTCTCAAATCGAATATTTGTCCACCAAACAACCGTCAAATCCCTGCGGATAATTTCCAATGCCACATCACGCATCAATGCCGGCGGTGCAGCTTCATCTACAAAATGAAAACCGTTGTTGCCGGTTTGGGTAATCATGGCTTCAATCCTGTCAACTAACATGGGTGCCGAGGTGAATTCGTAGTCTTTGATATAAGATAATGAGATGTCACAAAAGGTACATTTACCCCAATAACAGCCATGTGCTAAGGTCAATTTATTCCATCGGCCATCACTCCACAAGCGGTGCATCGGATTGGCAATTTCGATCACCGACAAATAGTTTTCTAATGGTAAACCGGTGTAATCTGGGGTGCCCACATCTTTTTGTTTCACGTCAGAATCCTTCGATCCATTCAGGTAGGTAACAGATCCATCAATGCAGCAAAAGGTTCGTTTCAAATCTTTCAACTCTCGATTGCCTTGTAGATGTTCCAAAAGATTCATCAAAGGCGTTTCCCCATCATCCAACGTGATGAAGTCGACAAATTCAAAAACACGAGGTTCTTTTAAGGAGCGCAATTCAGTATTTGCATATCCACCACCAAAAGCTACTTTAATATGTGGATGGTGTTTTTTAATCCATTGTCCACAGCGCAATGCACTGTATAAATTACCTGGAAATGGTGCCGTTATGGCGACTAGATCGGGTTTTTCTTGTTGGATTTTGGAGTCTAAAAGTGCGACCAGTAATTCATCGATGTACGTAAGAGGTGCATCAAGTGCTTGGTGTAATTCATGAAATGTTGATGCTGATCTACCAAGCCTTTCAGCATAGCGGCTGAAACCAAAATGTGGATCAACGGCCTCTATGATTAAATCTGAAATATCTTCTAGGTAAAGTGTTGCCAAATGCCTCGCTTTATCACGTGTACCCATACTGCCAAAAGCCCATTCTAAATCCGTTATTTGCTGAAAACGGGATGCCTCAGGTAGGTAATTCTGTTCGGCAATGACGTGCGCCATTGTTGGATTTTTGTCGTGCAGAAAGGATATAACCGGGTCGATGGTTCGCAGGTAAGACTTTTTGAGTCGGAGCATCCGCTGACCATTCTCATTCAGTTTTTCTCCAGATCCTTCAATGTATTCAAATAATTGTTGGAGTCCTGTATTTGAAAATAGTTGTAGGATAACCTCCAAACCTAAGTCGGCCTGACAAGACGCCAATCCTTTCGTATTCATAAATCCCTTTAAATAAGCCGTTGCTGGGTAGGGCGTATTTAATTGTGTAAATGGTGGGGTTATAAAAAATACTTTCGGATTTTTTGTGCTCATGGATGTCAAAAGTACTTGAAAAGCGGCTAAAAGAAAAGCCTCCCCTTACCTTTGGCAAACCTTGGAGGATTGCCAAAGGTAGTGTTTTGGGAATGTGGCGATAAGGTAAAAACTGATTTTTTTGTCCAGCTTCTTGGATTTCGTTCCAATTTTTAATTTTTCAAATTCCTAACCTTTACCTTTGGCAAACCTTTAAGGATTGCCAAAGGTTAGGGGGAATAGTATGCCGACCAAAATGAGTTGGGGGATTATACAATCAAGACTAGTTCTTGCACAATTCGTTGATGTGCCAGGCTGATTTATGTAGAAAAAAGATATCTTGCACACACCTTTTAACGAACTAATTTGTATTTAATGAAACTGATTTTTTTCTTTTCATTGGCACTTGGTTTGGCTTCATGTTCCAAACAGGAATCAATTTCCCCCGTTGCCAAATCGCTTCAAGACGGATTGGTCGCATATTATCCCCTGAATGGGAATCTATTGGATGTATCGGGAAACCTGCGACATGCTAAGTTGGATAAGGCTGTTTTCTCAGTGGATCATTTGGGGAAATCCAAGGCTTCTTTAGTTTTCTCGTCCGTTCAACCTACCGCTGCTGAGGTGCCTTCAGGTTTGTTGAAACAAACGAGTACCATCTGTTTTTGGGCCAAAAAATCAGATGCCAAGTTGCCATTATTTATTTGGGACAATCAATTTGAACGTCAAGAAAAGGTTGCAGGAATTACAGCTAGTTCACGCTATGGTTTTAGTTTGGGGGCTGAGGGGAGTAGTCAAAATTATTCGTTGGAGCTAAAGCTAGGCGTTTTGTCTATTTTTCGAATGAATATTCCGTTTACGCCAAATTTATGGGAATTTTATGTGATTCAATTTTCGGAGGTGAAGGGGATTACGACTTCGGGTGAAGTGACGGTGTATAAAAACGGGGTTCGATTTATGCAACAAACGGTGGGGGCTGTCTTTTTGAATGCGCTGGAATCTTCAGGTGTGAATCGAATGGGAGGTGGTTTTCCGAAGGGACTTAACGCCGAAGGGCAAATCGATGAGCTTGGGATATGGTCACGAACTCTGACGGAAGCGGAAATTTTGCAGCTTTACAAAAATGGTTTTTAACTTACCTTTGGCAATCCTCCAAGGTTTGCCAAAGGTAGGGGGAAATGGGGGATTTTGATCCTCTCCTAAACTTAAAATCAAGAACTTGATTTGAGGTCAAAAATGCTTTACCAAGCATCGAGGCCTAGAATTTTTCTGCCTAGATCATTTAGTTTAGCAGTAGTGTATTTTGTTTGTTCCCATTTCCTTGGGTCGCCTGGAAATGCATATCCCTCGGGTGCTATGCGGTCTTTCCAGGAGTTGATGCGCCAATCTTTCAATGAAGCATTGTCCTCTTCAGCTGGCATCATGGATATATATTGGGCACAGCGTACCTTGTCGCTATTGTTTGCACGAATTCCATGTGGCTGAGTGCTGTTGAAGATTAATAAATCACCGGCTGCCAACTTAACTTTGGTGGGGGTAAAACCGGTGATATCTGGTTTGAAGCGGTCGCGGTCATCGGGTTGGGTTAATTTCCAGGTATCGTAGGAACGAAATAATTCAGGGATGCACTGAAATCCTCCCATGTTTTCGTCGAGTTGGTCCGCTAAAGCGAGTACCCCTTGTACATTGACCGGTTTTGTTTCTGGGTCATAATCCCAATGAATAAAGGCTTTGTATTCGTGGCCAGGTCGAATAGGAAAGTTCAGATTGGCTCGGTCAATGGTGACCCAAAGTTTTTCTGTTCCCCATACATCAACAAAGGCGTCATAGACGCGTTTTTGCGATCGATTATCCCATAATAATTGGTTATTGTAGCATTCTACCATGCCCGTGCCGGCTAACTCTTTCATTTTCATTTCTGCACGTGGGGCGGTGTACCAGGTAGCTGAATCATGGGGATCTTTTTCCTCAAATTCCCATAAAAAATCGGCTGTTTTTAACGCTTGCTCGCGCGGAACTGCCTGTTTGATAACCACGTAGCCATTCGTTATCCAAAACGTCCAATCTTCATCGCTTAACACACGAAGTGCACGACCGTTTTTTCGATCATTCAGTTTGAGTGCGCTACTTTTTGCAGTAGATGGGTTGCCAGGAATTTCATAATGAGCATTATTGGGGATTTTCGTTTCCATGCAGTTTGTTTTTCTTGAATCAAATTTCGACTATTTATCGATAGGTGAATTTCTTTGTATTCGCCAATTTTTGACCTGCATTGATAATTTAATTTGACATATACATTAAATTGGTAAATTTAGGTATGAAAATAGCTTTGGAGTCCATCCGTCCTGATGCGGATAGTTCGTTTCGATTTTTGCAGACACCTAATTTAAATGAGGTGTTTTATTGGCATTTTCATCCGGAGATTGAGTTGGTTTACGTAGAAGCAGAAAAGGGTATTCGCCATATTGGGGATCATTTAGCTACCTATGAAGGATGTGATCTGGCTCTGATTGGTTCGTACATTCCACATTTGAATTTTGATTATGGAGTAAAAGCGACGGTGGAGACCGTGGTGATTCAGTTTCCGGCGGATTATTTTGAACAAGGTTTGGCACGAATTCCAGAATTAACTCAGGTTGTAGAACTTGTTGCTCGGGCAAAACAGGGTTTGGCATTTACGGGTGAGACGAAGCGGATAGCTGGAGATAGGTTAAAAAAGCTACATCATTTAGACCGATTTAGTCAATTTATAGAGTTGATGGGCATCTTTCAAGATTTAGCCGCGAGTGCAGAATACATGGAATTGGGTGCGCGACCCGTTGCGAATGCATTGGTTTTGAAAAAGCAAGCACGCATACATCAGGTGTACCAATATGTAGAGGCTCATTTTTTAGAGCCAATCAATACGCATCTCATTGCAGAGCATGTAAGTTTGTCGGTTCCTGCCTTTTGCAGATATTTTAAACAGGCAACGCATTTGACCTATACTGACTTTGTAAATCAATATAGGGTCAATTATGCCAAAAAATTACTTATCCAAGGACGTCATGTTGGTGAGACATGTTATGAGGCTGGATTTGAGAATTTGCCCTACTTTACCCGATTGTTTAAGAAGCGGGTTGGGGTGTCTCCGTCAACTTTCAAGAAACAGACGAGTGGAAACTAAATTTCCTTAAATAATGGCTAAATTCGCCCATATGAGGAATTTTTTAATGTTTTTCGTTTTATGCCTATTCATAGGTTTTTCGAGTTTAGGTCAAAAAAAGACGATGCCCCTGGCTGAGTTGCTCACCCTAGATAGCTTGATTCGTTCTGCTCCATCGCTAGCCTTGCGTATAGCAGATTACAATCGTGGCGCATTGGATTCAATGATAACAGGCCAAAAACCCATTGACTCATTAGTTGTAAATACCTTTGCGCAAACTTTTTTTAAAGATCTACGCGATGGAAATCGAACACCTAATTTACGCTATCAAGGTTTGAAAATTGATCGTAAAAATATACAACTGACATCAAATTTTAAATCATTAGCTAATCATCTAATTAATCGATCACCTGAAGTGGTTCGGTTGTTGGCCATGCTTCGTGATTCAGTGAATATCTCAGACGAAAAAAAGGATTTACTCATCAAAGCCGTCAATGAATACCGTTGGCTTAGCACCTTGCGCCAAAATCGATCCGTTGTTTTGGTCAATATTCCATCGACAATTTTACGGGCATATGATGGTCAGGTGGAAAAGGCCTCCATGCGCGTGGTGGTAGGTAAAGCTTCAAGGCCATCTAAAACGTTAGTAAGTCCGATAAAAAATGTCATCATTACGCCGTATTGGCATGTACCCCGGAGTATAAGTGTAGAGGAATTAGTTCCGGAGATTCGTAAAAATATACGGTATTTTTATGCTAGTCATTTAGAAATATTTGATACAAAGGGGAGAAAGGTTGCGCCTGAAAAAGTGCCTTGGTCACGCTTAAACGCTAATTATTTCCCTTATGAAATGCGTCAGCGTTCGGGCAAATGGAATACATTGGGCATCATGAAGTTTCAGTTTGACAATCCGTTTCGGATGTACCTACATGATACGTCGGAGAAAAAATTATTTAAAAATGAGAAGCGCTTTTATAGTCATAGTTGCATCCGTGTTGAGCGCCCAATTGATTTGGGACGGTTTTTACTCAAGCCCGATTCCAAGGCGGTGGATACGTTAGATGTTAACGCGGCATATTCAGATTTGACGCCGAGATACATCAAAATCAACCGATCTATTCCACTGGTGATTTGGTATAGTTTGGTTGATTTTGATGCCGACGGCCAAATCAAATTTTACCCGAATATTTACGGTAGAAATTAGATTTTATAATATTGTTCCCAGCCTTTTCTAGGTTCAGGGCCCGCAAGTAACTTGTTTGCCAAGGCGTTATTTGTGATTTGTTTTGTGTTGCGATCGAATGTCAACTTCGCATTTAACCGTTGGGCCAACACCCCTAAGGCAAACACTTGACTCAATGGTCCCGCGATTTCAAAACGAGAACGCGTTTGTTCTTGTCCCATACACCCTTTAAGGAAATTAGCATAATGGTTGGATGGGCTTTTTTGTACTTCAGGTAATTTCAAATCTTTGGCTGCATCACCTAAAATGGATAATGATGAGCCGTGTGACCCTCCTTTGAACGTTAAATCTTTACCATAAATAATCTTACCCGGATTCAATTTAGCGGGTTGGATTTTACCATTACTAGCCGGCGGAATATTCGGATCTAATTCAGTTGTCCCATAGTTTTGAGGAACAGATGGAAGGTTATTTAAACCATCATACCAGGTAATGTCCATAGCGGGCATATCCTTGCGTTTCGGGAATTTGAATTGGATGGTTGACGACATCGGATAGAAAAATGCATTATGGCCGTCCGCGCGAAGCATATTTATCTCGGTCGGTAATCCCAATTCCAAAAATTCATGTGCAGTGTCCATAATATGTGCACCCCAATCTCCCAATGCGCCCAGACCATAATCGAACCAGCAGCGCCATTGGCCATTAACAAAATCCTTCTGATAATCATGCGTTTGCGCTACTCCTTGCCAAATATCCCAGTCCAATGTAGATGGAATAGGTTCTGCCGCTGGGAAGCTTTTGATCTTTGGATCCCAACCATGCCACCTGCGTGGGGAGTTCATGTGGGCTGTCATTGAGGTAACATCTTTGATTATACCTGCTTCTTTCCATGCTTTAAATTGGAAGAAATTAGCCTCCGAGTGACCTTGGTTTCCCATTTGGGTAACTAATTTAGAATGCTTTTTGGCCGCCGCCATCATGAGTTCAATCTCTTGAAAGGTACGTGCCATCGGTTTTTCAACGAAAACGTGTTTCCCTAATCCAAGCGCCATCATCGTAATAGGGAAATGGGAATGATCTGGTACACCAATAGCTACCGCCTCGATTTGATTTCCCATTTGATCAAACATCTTGCGAAAGTCTTGAAAGCGCGGAACATTTGGAAATTTCTCTAACACTTTTAGTGTTTGGGGAGCGCCCATGTCAACGTCACAA